>SVGL01000014.1 GCA_015056325.1 Clostridiales bacterium
TGGATGCCCGTTACGCCGCTTTCGCCAAGGCTGAGGCCTACATGCTGGAGCATGCTCTGGTCATTCCGTGGTCCTACAGCGTTGTGTGGGAGCTGACCAAGGTCAACAACTACTCCAAGATCTTCACTGCCTACGGTGTGCAGGCTGAGCGTTATGTCAACTGGGAGACCAGCACTGACATCTACACTGCTGAGCAGTACAAGGACTTTGTGAAGTAATTCATTTCCTGTACCTTACAGGGTTGGGGACGGCCTTCTGAAAGGGAGGCCGCCCCTTTCCCCTTTCGGCCATCACTGCGTTTGCGGTGCTGGCTAAGCTCTGCTAATGCGAGCATTAGCTATCGATAGTCGGGCTGGCACCCGACCTCCATGCAAATTAGCACATGAGCCGTTTCATGAAGCAATGATGCAAACGGCGTCGTTGCTTCATCAAACGGCTTACAAGAAACGGAAAGAGGGATGGTTGAATGCTGAAGTATACCATCAAGCGCCTGTTCCAGTCGCTGCTGACCGTGCTGCTGGTCATCTCGGCAGTATTCCTGCTGCTGCGACTGCTGCCCACGGATTATTTCTTCACCGAGGAACAGCTGATCAAGCTGACCGAAGAACAGCAGCAGGATCTGCTGCGTGCCAACGGCTATCTTGATCCGCCCTTTGTCCAGCTGGGCAACTTCTATAAGAATCTGGTCAAGACCGAGCACAAGGCCCACTATTTTGACAGCGTTAATCTGGTGGACGATGCGACCTTCGAGATTTCCTTCTTTGACAAGGGCGCTGCTGCCAAGGTCAAGCCCGAGGACGTGAGTTTCGAGCGTGCCGACGGCCAGACTCAGGACGTCGCCATCACTGTGGTGAACGTTGCCGTCAAGGCGGACGCCCCCAACACCGTTGTGCTGACTACGGATAACCCGGTGCAGAAGAAGATCAACTACCGCGTGACGGTGGGCGATCACAACGGCACTTTCACCGTCCGCAAGGAAGGCAAGAGCGTCGCCATGAAGGATGAAATGGCCACCGGCACCTGGGATTACATCACCCACATGCGCGTGTGGCTGAACTTCGGCAAGTCCCACCGCGTGCAGACCGGTCTGGACGTGACGGAGATCATCGCCTCCAAGATGGCCATCTCCATGAAGATCGGCCTTGCTGCGCTGGCTATCGCACTGGCGATCGGCGTGCCGCTGGGTATCATGCAGGCCCGCTATAAGGATGGTCTGCTGGATGGCGCGGGTCAGGCGTTCACCATCTTCATCAATGCCGTGCCCCACCTGGTGACCTACTTCCTGGTCATGATCGTTGGCTCACGCCTGTTCGGGCTGCCCATCCAGTACACCGTGACGAATCCCAATTCCGCCATTCTGCCGATGATCGCCCTTTCGATGGGTTCCATCGCCAGCTACATGCTGTGGATGCGCCGCTACATGGTGGATGAGCTGAACAAGGATTACATCCGCCTGGCGAAGTTGAAGGGCATGTCCACCACGCAGGTGATGTTCCGTCACGTGATGAAGAACGCCTTCCTGCCCCTGGCTCAGTACCTGCCCTATTCCGTGCTGCTGACGGTGGGCGGCTCCATCCTGGTGGAGAAGATGTTCGGCGTCCCTGGCCTGGGTAACCTGCTGCCCGACGCTATCGCTAAGTATGACTCCAACCTGGTTATCGCTGTCGTCTCCCTGTATGCCTCCCTGGGCATCATGGGCCTGTTCCTGGGCGACGTGCTGATGATCATTCTGGATCCCCGCATCCGCCTCACCGAGAAAGGAGGCACCCGCTAATGGCTAAGAATAAGGATACCTCGCTGGATGTGCGCTATGCCAACTCCAGCATTGAGGTGCAGACCGAGCTGCCCGTGAAGGATGACGCCCATGTCAATCCCATCGGCGCCAGCGAAGAGAAATCCTCCGTCAAGCTGGACATCGACTACAGTGTTGTTGAAACCGATACTGAGAAGAAGTACGCCCGCGGCATCGTGCATGTGAAGAACCGCTTCCGCATGCCCGAGAAGCAGCTGTTCCAGTTCGCTGAGTACCGCGCCCAGGATGCGGAGCGTACCGGCTATTCCAACTACTCCTACTGGAAGAGCGTGTGGCAGAACTTCCTGAAGAAGAAGGTTGCCGTGGTGATGGCGCTGGTGTTCTTCGCCCTGCTGATCTTCACCTTCATCGCTCCCATGATCAGCATCTACGACGCCAACACCGTCCGTATTGATCATCCCAACCGCGAGACCCGCTTCCTGTCCCCCAACAGCCATTTCTGGTTCGGCACCGACTCCCTGGGCTGTGACTACTGGTGCCAGGTTTGGAGTGCAACCCGCACGTCCATCATCCTGTCCGTCAGCGTGTCCCTGGGCCAGATTGCGGTGGGCGTCATTATTGGCCTGCTGTGGGGCTACGTCCGTAAGCTGGACCGCTTCTTTACCGAGCTGTACAACTTCATCGACAATATCCCCACCATCATCTACATGACCCTGATCGCCCTGATGATCGGCAAGTCCACACTGATTATGGCCGTGGCGATGATCGCCTTCTACTGGCTGGGCACCGCCCGCAACATCCGCAACCTGGTGTTCATGTACCGCGACCGTGAGTACAACCTGGCTTCCCGCTGCCTGGGCACCGGTCTGTGGCGCATCCTGACCAAGAACATCTTCCCCTACCTGATCAGCGTGATCGTGCTGCGTCTGGCGCTGTCCATCCCCGGCATCATCGCCTACGAGACGACCCTGTCTTACCTGGGCCTGCTGGACATCACCACGCCCTCCCTGGGCATCCTGCTGCGCGACGCCCGCTCCAATTTCCTGGAGTACCCCTATCTGCTGATCTTCCCTGCGGCGATCGTATCCCTGATCACGGTTACCTTCTATCTGGTGGGCAACGCCTTCTCCGATGCGTGCGACCCCCGCAATCATGTGTAAAAAGGAGGATGAAATATGTCTGAAGCCATCAAGAATATGCAATCCTCCTCCGTTGAGATGGAATTTGCAAACCGCGCCAAGCAGGTGCTGTCCACCGAGCCCATCCTTTCTGCCCGCGACGTGGAGGTGGAGTTCACCCTGCGCGGCCAGAAGCTGAAGGCGATCCGCCGCTGCTCCCTGGATCTGTATGACGGCGAAACCCTCGCCATCGTGGGTGAGTCCGGCTCCGGCAAGTCCGTGTTCACCAAGACCTTTGTGGGTATGCTGGACAAGAATGGCCGCGTGACCGGCGGCAACATCATGTACGACGGCAAGGATCTGGCCAAGTTCACCACTGAGGCCCAGTGGCGAACCATCCGCGGCAAGAAGATCGCCATGGTTACCCAGGATCCCATGACCAGCCTGAATCCCCTGAAGAAGATCGGCATCCAGATCCGTGAAGCCATCGAGCTGAATCAGCCCCTGCGCGGCAAGGCGGCCAAGGATGAGGCCATCAAGCTGCTGGAGCTGGTGGGCATCCCGGATGCGGAGCGCCGCTACAACCAGTACCCCCATGAGTTCTCCGGCGGCATGCGTCAGCGCGTCGTCATCGCCATCGCCGTGGCCTGCAACCCGCAGATCCTCATCTGTGACGAGCCCACCACTGCGCTGGACGTGACCATCCAGGCCCAGATCCTGGAGCTGATCCGCAAGCTGCAGCGCGAGAAGCACATGACCATCATCTACATCACCCATGACCTGGGCGTTGTGGCCAATGTGGCGGATCGCGTGGCGGTCATGTATGCCGGCCAGATCATTGAGATCGGCATGGCGAACGAAATCTTCTTCAACCCCCGTCACCCCTACACCTGGGCGCTGCTGTCTGCTATGCCCCAGCTGGGCGTGAAGGGTGAGAAGCTCCCCGCCATCGACGGTACCCCTCCGAACCTGTTCAATGAGGTGCACGGCGACTCCTTTGCTCCCCGCAACAAGAAGGCCCTGAACGTGGACTTCCTGGAGGAGCCCCCGATGTTCGACGTCACGCCCACCCACCAGGCCAAGACCTGGATGCTGGACGTGCGTGCGCCTGAAGTCCACCAGACCATCGACGTGGATAAGCTCAGCCGCAAGATGAACGAGCCCCAGCCCACCGTGGGTGAGATCAGCCATCCCCATCAGTCCCCCGACCGTGAGGCGCTGGTGGAGGTCAAGGACCTGCAGGTGACCTTCGGCTCCGGCAAGAAGAAGTTCGTCGCCGTTGATGACGTCAACTTTACCATCTACAAGGGCGAGACCTTCTCCCTGGTGGGCGAGTCCGGCTCCGGCAAGACCACCATCGGCCGTGCGCTGGTGCGCATCAACCCCATCACCAACGGCGAGGTGCTCTACCGCGGCGAGCCCATCACCGGCAAGATCTCCAAGGAGCGCGATCTGGAGGTTATCCGTAAGTGCCAGATGATCTTCCAGGATCCCATGGCCTCTCTGAACGAGCGTGCCAAGGTTGACTACATCGTCTCCGAGGGCCTGTATAATCATCACCTGTACGAAAATGAGCAGAACCGTCAGGACATGGTCAAGAACGCGCTGGAAGAGGTAGGTCTGCTGCCCGAATTCTCCAGCCGCTTCCCCCATGAGTTCTCCGGCGGCCAGCGTCAGCGCATCGGCATTGCCCGCAGCCTGATCATGCAGCCTGAGTTTATCGTGGCTGATGAGCCCATTTCCGCTCTGGACGTGTCCATCCGTGCCCAGGTGCTGAATCTGCTTAACGATCTGAAGAAGGAACGCGGACTGACCTATCTGTTCATCGCTCACGACCTGTCTGTCGTTCGCTTCATCTCCGACCGTATCGCGGTTATCCACAAGGGCCGCATCGTGGAGCTGGCTGAGGCCGAAGAGCTCTTCCGCCACCCCCTGCATCCCTACACCAAGGCGCTGCTTTCCGCCGTGCCCAACCCCAACCCCTACCTCGAGCGCGAGAAGAAGCTGCTCGTGTACGATCCCGCCATCCATGATTACTCCGAAGACAAGCCGATCTGGTGCGAGATCATCCCCGATCACTTCGTCTACGGCAATCAGGCTGAGCTGGAGCAGTACGAAAAGGAAATCAACGCATAATACAAGGAGCCTCCGCAGCAGCGGAGGCTCCGTTTTTGTGTGTGCCGAGCAAAAAGAAAAAGCACCCTGAAATCAGGATGCTTTACGCGCAGATGGAGAGATTCGAACTCTCGCACCGGTTATCCCAGTCTACTCCCTTAGCAGGGGAGCCCCTTGAGCCACTTGGGTACATCTGCTTATGCGGTTTGACCAGCCTCGTTGCTCAGGCAAAGCTGGCGGAGAGAGAGGGATTCGAACCCCCGGTGCCTTTCGACATCACTGGTTTTCAAGACCAGCGCCTTAAACCGCTCGGCCATCTCTCCATTCGGCCCATCCCGGCGGCAAGCACCGTGCTGGGCTGCGCTCCGCGATTGCTAGCAATCGCAGTCGCTTGTCGGGCAAGCCCGACCTCAATCAGAACCAGCCTGATTATTATATCACGGGGGAATTGATTCGTCAAGCCCTAAAAAGGAGGAATTTGCTTTTTATATGTCGATGCGAGTTGTAAAACTTTTCGAAGAGTTCCATGGAAACTTGCGCAGACGTGGTTTCGCATGTTAGAATGAGAAAAACGAGTTATGCATGAGGACGTGAATACAGTGAAAAGGATGATCCTTGGTATCATAATTATTTTCATAGCTGTGACATTCTTATGGGCAGTATTGGGTAGAACGAAAATCCCGGAAGATGCGTCGGGTTGGCTGGCATATCCATATAGAGAAAATGGTGAGATGCAAGTTGACATTCGCCCGTTGTCTGAAGCTGATACAGAGCGGCTGCGTCAGTTGCTCGATGGCTGCTTCCTGTTTCCAAACCTGACTTTGCTGGGGGAAAATCAGCGCTTTCTTGATTCCTATTATTTTGAATTCAGCACGGAGGAGGGAAAGTCGATGCGCTTCTATATTCCCAGAAGTGGACAGGTCGGTTCTTTCGCGTATAATCTGTATTTGTGTTTTGATATTGGTCCGGATGTCGGCCTCGAAATCATGGATATGAGGGCGAAGTATATGTTTCATCAGCCCGAGTACCGGTGAGCTTGTCCAAGTGAGACGTGGACATATCGTATGAAAATAATCCCATTCCCACGATTCTGCCGATTATGGCTTACATTGTGCTTTCTCTCTTCGGATTCCTGTCCGGCATGTTCAGCGAGAGCATGATCGGCAGCACGCATCCATGGACGATGTGCTGGTAGAAGTGATCGTGTGTTTCGACGTGGCCGCAGGGCTTTACCAATGGTGTGTCTGATTGCAGCGGAAACGCTACAGGAAAAGCCAGGCATGAGGCGCATTGTGCTTGCGATTCCCTTTTTTCTTCTGGCGGTTCAGCTGGTGCTGGGGAGCATAGCCGATCTGCTGTGATCAAGCTTTGCCCATTTTTCATCACACCTTGCTCCGCCTCTTGACGGACGGTTGTTTTCCATGTATTATAGTAGGTGGAATTTTCCCCGTTCAAACAAATAGAGAGGAGCTGTCCCTTATGAAATACGTTCTCGGTATTGACCTTGGCACCTCCGGCACCAAAACGGTGCTGTTCAACCAGGATGGCGTGGCGATGGCCTCTGCCACCGTGGAGTACCCCATGTACCAGCCCCACAATGGCTGGGCGGAGCAGGATCCCAAGGACTGGTGGAATGCTGCGGTCGAAACCATCAAGACCGTGCTGGCGAAGTCCGGCGTCAACAAGGACGACGTGGTGTCCCTGGGCATTTCCGGCCAGATGCACGGCCTGGTCATGCTGGACGAGAACAACGAGGTTCTGCGTCCCTCCATCATCTGGTGCGACCAGCGTACCGCCAAGGAGTGCGACGAGATCCACGAGAAGGTCGGTAAGGAAAAGCTGATCTCCATTACCGCCAACCCCGCCCTGACCGGCTTCACCCTGTCCAAGATCCTGTGGGTCCGCAACAATGAGCCCGATGTGTACGCCAAGTGCCGCCACATCCTGCTGCCCAAGGACTATGTGCGCTTCATGCTGACCGGCGACTACGCCACCGAGGTGTCCGACGCCTCCGGCATGCAGCTGCTGGACGTCCCGAACCGCTGCTGGAGCGATGAGCTGCTGCAGATCCTGGATATCGACAAGTCCATGCTGGCCAAGGTGTATGAGTCCTGCGAAGTGACCGGCCATGTGTCCGCGGAAGCTGCTGCCCTGACCGGCCTGTCCGCTGAGACCCTGGTGGTCGGCGGCGCCGGCGACAATGCTGCTGCTGCTGTCGGCACCGGCGTTGTGGAAGACGGCAAGGCCTTCGTCACCATCGGTACCTCCGGCGTGGTGTTCGCCCACACCGACAATCTGGCGATCGATCCTCAGGGCCGCGTGCACACCTTCTGCTGTGCGGTGCCCGGTGCCTGGCACGTTATGGGCGTGACCCAGGCTGCCGGCCTGTCTCTCAAGTGGTTCCGCGATACCTTCTGCGCGGCGGAGAAGGAAGCTGCTGCCCAGATGGGCGTTGATCCCTACGAGCTGACCAACAAGCAGGCTGCCCAGAGCCCCATCGGCTCCAACAAGCTGATCTACGCGCCCTACCTGATGGGCGAGCGTACTCCCCACCTGGATCCCGACTGCCGCGGCATGTTCTTCGGCCTGAGCGCCATGCACCAGCGCCGCGATCTGCTGCGCGCCGTCATGGAGGGCGTGACCTTCTCCCAGATGGACAGCCTGAGCGTGCTGGCCGAGATGGGCGTTGCTCCCGAGACCATGCTGGCCTGCGGCGGCGGCGGCAAGAGCCCCCTGTGGCGTCAGATGCTGGCGGATGTGTTCAATGTGCCGGTGGCGACCACCGTCAACACCGAAGGTCCCGCGCTGGGCGTGGCGATCCTGGCTGGCGTGGGCGCTGGCCTGTACAAGAGTGTGCCCGAAGCCTGCCGCGCGATGATCAAGCGCAATCCCGCCCAGGAGCCTATCGCCGAGAATGTGCCCAAGTACGCAGCCGTGTACGACCTGTACAAGAAGCTGTACAAGGCCAACAAGGAGCTGTACAAGGATCTGGCGGCGCTGTAAAATCTTGGCGCAATTGGTCGGTTTTGGAAAATGCTCTGCGCCAAGGCAGGATTTCCTGGATGGATGTCGAATTCATATGCCAAAGGGTATCTTGATCAGATGCTCCGAGGAAAGCGTGTTGAATGAATGCGCTTGAAAGGCAATATGACATACAAGAAAAGGAGAAGATGAACCATGCGTAAGATCATTGCTTCTTTGTTGGTACTCGTGATGGTGCTGTCGCTGTCTGCAACGGCTCTGGCGGAAACGGTCATGACCGGTGAGATTGGTGCCAATCTGCGTTCTGGCCCTGGCTCTTCATATCCCATCATCCGGAAAATCCATCAGTTTGAGTACCTGAACGTCATCTCCAAGACCGGCCAGTGGTACTATGTCTCCTATGGCAACCTGCGCGGTTATGTCCATTCCGGCAACGTGACCGTGGTTAACGGCGGTGTCATCGGTCAGCCCCAGCCCGATGATTATGCGATCCAGCAGTGGTACCAGCAGGTCGGCGGCACTGCTGTGGAACAGTGGGCCAAGGCCGGTATCTACGGCGCCAAGCTGCGCAGCGAAATGAACATCAATAACTACTTCAACGAGGTTCACAGCGTCCACTACGACGAGCAGGTGTATCTGTACTGCTCCTTCTACAGCAACATGGGCGAATTGTGGTACTACGCCAAGACCGCGGATGGCTATGTGGGCTATGTGCACGCTGGCAACATCGTGCTTTCCTACGGCGGCTACGGCTGGTAAGGCAGCAAGCCGAGTTCGGTTGTTCAAAACCGGGCTCACAATCAAGGTAAACAAAGAGCGTCCCGGCATGCCGGGACGCTTTATCGTGCTCAGTTTTCCTCAACATACTTCGCGCACTGCATGGCGGCAATCGCGCCGTCTGCAGCGGCGGTGATCACCTGGCGCAGGCTCTTGACGCGCAGGTCACCGGCGGCGAACACACCAGGGACGTTGGTGCGCATATCCTCGTCTGTGACGACGTAGCCGTTCTTCATCTCTACCTGGCCCTCGAAAAGGCCGGTGTTGGGCAGGTACCCCACGAAGCCGAACAGGCCGAAGGCACCGTCCTCCTCATTCGCGCGGATGACGGTGGTTTCGCCGGTCACGACGTTGCGCACGGTCATTTCAGACAGGGCCGCATCGCCGTCCACCTTCTCCACCACGGTGTTCCACAGAAAGTCGATCTTCTCGTTGGCAAAGGCGCGTTCCTGGATGGTCCTCACCGCACGGAGCTGGTCGCGGCGGTGGATGATGGTCACCTTGCGGGCAAATCGGGTGAGGAAGATGGCCTCCTCAACGGCGCTGTCGCCACCGCCGACCACGTAGACGTCCATGCCGCGGAAGAACATGCCGTCGCAGGTGGCGCAGAAGGAGATGCCGCGACCGGTGAAGGCATCTTCGTTCTCGCAGCCGATGGGGCGGGGGCGCGCGCCGGTAGCCAGAATAACGGTCTTGGCGCGGTACTCGCCATTCATGCCGGTGAGCACCTTCTCTTCGCCGGAGAAGTCCACGGCGGTGATCTCGTCATAGACGCGTTCTGCGCCGAAAATGTCAGCCTGCTGGCTCATGCGCTCGGTCAGGGAGAAGCCGCTTTCTCCCTCCAGCAGCTGGCCGGGGTAGTTCTCGATGTCGTTGGTCAGGGTGATCTGGCCGCCGGGCATGGCCTTTTCGATCAGCAGTGTCTTCAGGCACGCACGGCCTGCGTAGAGGGCGGCAGACAGGCCGGCAGGGCCCGCGCCAAGGATAATCACGTCATAGAGCATAAAGCGTTCCTTTCGTTATTCGTCGTCGCTGGGTTCGGGCCAGCCAAGCTGTCCCAGGGCGCCTCGGCCCTTGCGGATCAGATCGTCTACATCCACCATGCTGCGCTTGTGGTCGGCCAGCAGCGCTTTTTGATCCTTCGGGGGCAGCGGTGCGAGCTTTAGCCGCAGGGAGGCGGCGCGCAGGGCGTTTTCCACTTCGGGCAGGGAAAAAAGCTCCGTCAGAGTCGCCTTCACATCTTCCTCCTGTATCAGCTGGGTGAATTTCTGGTGGAGGTCGTTGTAATGCTGATTTTCCAGGCGCTGTATTTTGCTGGCGGCGGTGCGCATCATCAGGCGGATTCGTTCCTGCTTCCAGTTGTCCGCAATGGGGGACGGCACAAGGGGGAGGGGCTGGGCTTCAGCTCGGCGGATCCCCTCGCTGATCTCGCCCAGCAGTCTGCGCTGGATGGCGCCCACGTCTGCAGGATTCTTCCATGGAGCGGGCATGCCGTGATGGCGAAGCTCCCGGATGAAGTCCTCTACAGGCTGCTTGCGAACCATGGCGTCCATGGGGGCAAAGCGGGAGATATCCTCATATTCAGGGCGGTAGAGCAGCAGCACCGGCGTGCCCACGGCCAGACAGGCCATGGCGCAATGCAGGCGGCGGGTGAAGACCATCTCTGCCGAGGCATAGCGGGTCAGCGTGGCTTTTGCGGTGTCCATGCGGCGGGCGAAATCCGGATCGGGGTCAGGCAGGGCATGGGTGACGACGCTCACATCCTTCCGGAACTCCCGGATGACGGCAACAACCTCCTCCGGGACATCGCAGCAGATCACGCCAGCGCGCTGCATGGGCGGATGCTCCAGCGTCAGGGCCAGACATCCCGTCAGCGTGTGGGGAATGCCCATACGGGCCAGACGGTTGGCGGTGCGGGCGTCCCGGGCAGCAATTGGCGCGCAGGCGGCGAGGGCGTCAAAGCCGGAGCCGTCCAGCGAGGCAAGGGGGAGGCCCCAGGCGTCCTCGCCGGAGATGTGTACGCCTGCGCAAACCGGGGCAATGTGCCCTTCGGGCGGCCAGTGGGCAGAGGAGCGAAGAAAGAGCCCGGAAGCCAGCAGCACCAGCCGGTCATCGTCCTGCATGTCGGGCAGGGGCGCATCCAGCGCGTCAACGTCCAGCACGCGGTCAATCCGGGGGAGGCGCTGCAGGGCAGCAAGGGTTACCAGGTCGTCTCCCAGATTATCGGTGGCGGGGCGCCAGGTTAGGCCGTAATAAACCATCTGTATCCACCTCAGTTGGCGTATTTGTCGATGTATTCCTCCAGGCACAGGTTTTCGTCCCGCATGGGGATAGAGTGCTCCGTGCCAACGTATCGGATGTGCCAGGGCTCGTGGGAAATCTTGGTGATATGGGTTTTGTCCGCAGGATAACGGAGGATGAAGCCGTACTCCCAGCAATGCTCCCGCAGCCAAATGGCTTGCTTCGTTGCGCCGAAGGACGGCTCGCCCGTGATGGCCACGTCGAAGGCGAGCCCCGTGTGATGCTCGCTGGTGCCGGGATCGGCGACGGTCTGCCGCACCTTGGCGCGGGCCTGGGTACCGCTCATGCCCTCCTGACGGTAGGCGTAGACCCGCTCGTCAAACAGCTGCTGCTGATAGGCAATGGAGCGATAGCCGGCATTGACCTGCCAGCCGGTGTGACCGTCGGCGCGGGCAGCCTGGATCAGCACCATCAGCGCGTCCACGGCGTACTTCTCTGCCTCTATATCGCTGCCCTTGATCTTGACGATGCTGCTGTCACAGTAATCGCGCAGATTGACCAGGCAGAGGGTCTGATAACCCTCGGGGATGTGGTGGTCGTCATTGACCAGGATGGGGAAGCCATCAGCGGTCAGACCAGGAACGGTATTGGGATCCGGCGTGGGGGTGGTTTCGATGACATGCGCTTCGTCGGAGAAGAGTACCGCTGCGGTGGCCGGGCCATAGATGCCGTCCGCCTGGAGGCCGTGCTGCTGCTGGAAAAGCGTGATGGCTTTTTTCGTGCCAGGGCCGGTCAGGCCGTCCACCGTGCCGGTGTAGTAGCCCAGGTCCGCCAGGCGCTGCTGGATGGCAGCGATGGAGGTGGTATCCTGGGTAGGTGCCGGAGTCGCGGTGGGCGCGGGCGTGACAGCGGGCTTCGCGGCATCGGAGTAAAGGATCTCCGTGGTGGCCGGGCCGACGATGCCGTCCGGCGTGAGGCCGTTCTGCTGCTGGAAAGCGGTCACCGCTGTGCGGGTACCGGGGCCGAACTGGCCGTCCACCGAGCCGGTGTAGTAACCCAACTCCTTCAGGCGCTGCTGGAGCTTGGTAACCGCCTCGCCCATGGCGCCGGAGCGAATCACAGGCTCAGCCGTGGGCGCGGAGGGATCGGGGGTGACCTTCATCACGCTGCCAAAGGCGGGCAGAGGCGTAGGCGTCTGGGAGCGCACCAGCTGCACCTCCGAATAAAGGGGCAGAACCTTCAGCACCATTACCAGCATGACCATCAGCAGCGCTGCCAGCAGGACATAACACAACAGGCGAGTCAAAGAGGGGCGTGTCTTCATAAGCACCTCGGATACGGTTGAATGGGATGAGAGCTGTACATTTCAGTATACGACATTTGCGGTGTTTTCGCAAGGGAAGATGGGGCTTTGTTACATTTCGCTGCTCCGGAAGGTAAGGGTGAGGGCCATGCCGTCCATGCCGCATTCGCTGTGCGGGAAGATAGCCTGTGCGGCGGGCAGATGCTCCTGGGGGGCGGTGATCATGGCGGAATAATGGGTCAGCCAGAGCCGCTTCACACCGGCGTCTGCAGCCAGCGCCGCAGTCTGCGTGAAGGTCGAGTGACCGTAAAGGGTAGCCTTGTCCGCGTGGGTGTCATCGGGGTAGGTGGCGTCCATGATGAGCAGATCAGCCTCCTGTGCGGCGTGGATGATCGTCTCGCATGGTGCGGTGTCGCCAGTATAGACGGCGCTCAGGCCGGGACGCGACGGGTAGCAGACGTCATCAGGGTGGATGGTGCGTCCATCCGCTGTGACGGTCTGGCCCTGCTGCAGCATCCGCCAGAGAGGCTTGGGAACATCCAGGGCCGTTGTCTTGGCGGTGTCCAGCTTCCGGGTGCGGGGGACGTCCAGCCGGTATCCCAGGCTGGAGATGCGGTGCACGGTGGGGAAAGCCTTCAACGTGGTGCCGACGGGCCAGCGGGTGTCAAGGGCGTGCAGGGAGAGGCCCTCCTGCGGTACGGGCAGGAAATGCACCGGGTAGCTCAATTCGTCCGCCAACGTCAGCACAGCGGAGAGGATGGCGTCATGCCCCGCTTCCGGGCCTGTCAGGTACAGCGCATCCTGGCGGCCCATGGTGTCCAGCGTCTGCAAAAGGCCGGGCAGGCCCAGAATGTGGTCGCCATGGTAGTGGGTGAGGGCGATGAGGGTGAGCTTCATCGGGCTGAGCCCGTGACGGTGAAGGGCAGTCTGGGTACCTTCGCCGCAGTCCAGCAGGATGTGCCGACCGTGCACGGAAAACACCGCGCTGCTCAGGGCGCGGTCAGGCATGGGACGGGTAGCGGCAGTGCCGAGCAATGTCACGGTCAGCATAGGGAAACCTCCAGGGCTTGCTGGCCATATTATACCACAATTATCAATAAATGAAAACGGATAATTCACCGTCAGGTTACAAAGGCTGAATATGATATTGCCATTGACTGAAAGGAGAAATCCGATGCATGAATTGCTTTCTGCGGCGGACGCAAGCCGCGTTGCCGCTGACCGACGCTACCTTCATGCCCATGCTGAAACGGGCTTTGACCTTCCTGAAACCTTCGCCTATGTCTGGCAGCGGCTGACGGACATGGGTCTTATGCCGAAAAAGTGCGGCCAATGCGGCATCATTGCGGATATCGGCGCGGGGGAGGACGGCATTCTCCTGCGCGCGGACATGGACGCGCTGCCCATCCGCGAGGCCGCGGACGTCCCCTTTGCCAGCGAAAATGGCTGCATGCATGCCTGCGGACACGATCTGCACACCGCCATGCTGCTGGAGGCAGCGCGGCTACTCAAAGCCCGGGAAAACGAGCTGAACGGCCGGGTGCGGCTGATGTTCCAGCCGGCAGAGGAACCCCTCCTGGGCGCGTCGGACATGCTGCAAAATGGTCTGCTGGAGGGCATGAACATTCGCGCGGCCTTCATGATTCATGTGCTGACGAATCTGGCCCTGCCTGCGGGCTCGGTGATCGTTTCCTCGCCCGGGGTGAGCGCTCCTGCGGCGGGGATGTTCGAGATTCGCATCCAGGGCAAGGGGTGTCACGGCGCCATGCCCCACACCGGCGTGGACCCTATCACCATCGCGGCTCATACGGTGCTGAACCTCCAGCAGATCCAGACCCGCGAACTGAGTCTCAGCCAGTCCTGTGCGCTGACCATCGGCATGCTGCAGTCCGGCGACACGGCAAATGTCATCCCGGACAGCGCGCTGCTGCGGGGGAGCCTGCGCGCCTTCGACGACGAGACACATCAGTACCTCGTCCGCCGGGTGGAGGAGATTGCACGCAGCACGGCGGAGCTTTTCGGCGGCAGTGCCGAGACGCTGATGCTGGGCGGCGCTCCGACCCTTGTCAATGATGAAGCGCTAAGCAGATCCACCCTGGCTGCCCTGCGGGAATTGCTGGGGGAGCAATGTGTCCTCCTGTCCCATGAGCTTGGCGGCGATGCGAAGAAGTCCTCCGGCTCGGAGGACTTCGCAAATATTTCCCATGCGGTGCCGTCCCTGATGGTGGCCCTGGCAGCGGGGGAGCCGGATAAGGGGTATGTTTTTCCGGCGCATCACCCGAAGACGCGCTTTGATGAAGCGGTTCTTCCCATTGGCGCGGCGGTTTATGCGGCGATGGCCATTCGTGCCCTTGGATGATCTGTTTCACATTCCTTGACAGAAATCCAGCGTTATGATATGCTGTATATACGATATTTTGAAACAGCTGATTCCGCCGGCAGATTCGTCTTCCGGCGCTTTGGTATACCATCACAAAGGAGGCGTTTAGATGTACACCACGCTTCTGGTCATGGCGGCGGGTATGGGCTCCCGTTTCGGCGGAAACAAGCAGATTGCCAAGGTCGGCCCCAACGGCGAACTGCTGCTGCACTACTCCATCCATGATGCGGCGAAGGCTGGCTTTGACAAGGTGGTCTTTGTCATCAAGCGGGCGATGGAGGCGGACTTCCGCACCCTGCTGGAGGGCGGCATCCCTGCCAGCGTGGAGGTGCACTATGCCTTCCAGGAGTTCGATAGCCTGCCCGGCGGATTCACCCCCCCGGAGGGCCGTGTAAAGCCCTATGGCACGGTGCATGCCGTTCTTGCTGCAAAGGATGTCATCAACGAGCCCTTCGCGGTCATCAATGCGGACGACTATTATGGGCGGGACGCATTCGTCACCATGGCAGAGAGCCTGCGCCGCATGCGGGGCAAGGAAAACGCTGCCTCCATGGTGGCCTACTGTCTGAAGAATACCGTCTCCGAGAACGGCGCCGTCACCCGCGGCGTATGCGAGAAGGATGAAGCCGGCAACCTGCTGAGGGTCACCGAGACCTACGGCATCAAGCCCTTCCCGGACGGTACCATCCGTGATATTCATCATGATGAAGAGGGCGTCGTTCTGAATCCCGAGGCGCTGGTGTCTATGAACTTCTGGGGCCTGACGCCCTGGTTCTTCCGCGCGGCGGAGAGGGATCTGATCGACTTCCTCCAATCCCGGGAGGGAGACCCGATGAAGAAGGAATGCGTCCTTCCTGTGGAAATCGACCGTCTCATGCATAACGACGGCCTTACTGTCGAGGTGATGCAAACCAATGCGGTATGGTTTGGCGTGACTTACCTGGCGGATAAGGAATATGTGGCAGAGGAGCTGCGTAAGCTCCATGCACGGGGAGTCTATACGGCACTGGTGTGAGGACATCATTTGCCGAAACAACTGAAAAATTTGCACATCCGCTCCCGGAGGACTTGCCCCGGGGGCGTTTCTTTGGTACAATAGAAGGTGGTACCAAGGAAGTCCCCAGCAGCAAGGAGGAGAATGACAAGATGAAGATTCTGCTCACCGGCGGCGCCGGATTCATCGCTACCCATACCTGTGTGGAGCTCATGGCAGCCGGTCATGAAGCCGTAATCGTGGATAACTATGTCAACTCCCAGCCCGAGGCTGTGCGCCGGGTGGAGGAGATCGTGGGCCGTCCTGTGAAGGTCTACGAGGCTGACGTGTGCGACAAGGATGCGATGAACCGCATCTTTGACGAGAATGAGTTCGACGCGGTCATCCACTTCGCGGGCCTGAAGGCCGTGGGCGAGAGCGTGTCCATTCCCCTGCGCTACTACCGCAACAATCTGGATTCCACCCTGACCCTGTGCGAGGTCATGGCGGAGCATGGCTGCAAGAAGCTGGTGTTCTCCTCCTCCGCTACCGTTTATGGCGTGCCGGACGAGGTGCCCCTGCGTGAGGATATGTTCTGCAAGGGCTGCACCAACCCCTATGGCTGGACCAAGTACATGATCGAGAAGATCCTCATGGGCGTGGTGACGGCGGATCCCGAGTGGAGCGTGGTGCTGCTGCGCTACTTCAACCCCATCGGCGCCCACGAGTCCGGCCGCATCGGTGAGGATCCCACCGGTATCCCGAATAACCTCATGCCTTATATCACCAAGGTTGCCGCCGGCCAGCTCGAGCAGCTGACCGTCATGGGTGACGACTACAATACCCACGACGGTACCGGCGTGCGCGACTACATCCATGTGGTTGACCTGGCCAAGGGCCATGTGGCCGCCTGCGATTATGCCGGCACTCACCTGGGCTGCGAGATCATCAACCTGGGCACCGGCGTGGGTTATTCCGTGCTGGACATTGTCAAGGCATTCAACAAGGCCAATGGCCTCGACCTGCCCTATGTGATCGGCCCCCGCCGCCCCGGCGATGTGGACGCCTGCTTTGCCGATCCCCGCAAGGCCAAGGAGTTGCTGGGCTGGGAGGCCGAGAAGAACCTCGAGGACATGTGCCGCGACGCCTGGAACTGGCAGCGCAACAATCCCAAGGGCTACAATTCTTAATGTGATTTTGAGGCGCGGAGGCTCCCCAAACGGGCTTCCGCGCTTTTTTCGGAAACGGAGGATGCAGCATGAAGCGGTATGTGCTTCTTGTGGGCGGAACGGGCGCGCGTCTGGCGGATGCGCTGCTGGTGGCGGCCAGTGCCGGCGCCTTCCCGGCGGGAAAGCTGGAGGTGCTCCTGGCGGATACGGACCGCCGGGGCGTGCGCAGCGCAGGCCTGGTAGCTGCCAAGATGACGGACTATGCCCGCGTTCATCGCGCGATGGGAAATCCGGAAGGCCCCTTCCGCACGGAGGTGGCTTTTTCGTCGTGGCCCCGCCAACTGCCCGAGGACGCATCCAACCTGTCCGGACTTACCACGCAGACGGAGGCGGATGCGCTGCTCTGTCAGGCCCTTTTTGACGCAGGAGATGCGGAACTGGATCTGAACGAGGGCTTTCATGGACGCAGAGTGCTGGGCATGGTGACCTACGCGGGCCTTCTGCAGCAGGCTGATCAGGACCATGAGGACGTGCTGTCCTGCATGGTGGATGACATGGGTGCAGCTGTGCGCGCGGGCGAGGAAGTACGCGTGGTGCTGGCAGGCTCCATCTGCGGCGGCACCGGCGCGGCAGGCATAACGGCCCTGGCCCGCTATATCCGCAAGCGCACCGAAGGCAAAATCCACCTGGGCGCGGTGCTCCTCCATGCAAGCGATGACGAGCAGGACGCTGCCCACGCCAACGAAACCCTGGCTGCTTGCGCCAAGGAGGAGCTCTTTGACGCTGCCTGCGTGCTGGGTTTGCCCAAGGCTGCCCGTGCCACTGCCCCGGCGGAGTATGCCCACTTGACGGACTGGCTGAGCGTCTACTGCATGGATGTGCTGCTCTACCGGCCCCAGTGGGTGAATGGCGTCTTCACTGTACGTGCGCCGGAGGGCCCCCTTTCCTGGGGCATCTTCGGCAAGGCGGCGGAGCGCTACCGCTTGTGCTACGGCGGCTTGATGAAGCTGGCTTCCCTGTGGACAGCGGGGCTCTCCCGGAAGGTGGAAAAGCGGCTGGAGAAGCCCTCCTTCCTGCGGGATGAACTGCTGGGTTGGTACGCCCATTTCTTCCGCCGCATGCAGGCGGATCGTGAGGAGCAGCTGGCCCTCATTGCCCCCCTGAACCGACTGATGAAGGTGTGCCTGATCTGGCTGGGCGGCGTGTGCACTTCGCTGCCCATCGACCTGCGCAATGCCTCTGTGCTGGGCAAGGCCCGCCGGGAGGCGGAGCAGCATTATGCCGAAATGACCGACCTGGCCAGCCGCCTGGCGATGATGGATGACGATGCCCAGCGCGCCGAGCTGTACGAGGATAACCTGGTTTATCGCGGCAAGAACAGCGCTGAGGCTGTGGAGGCTCAGGCAACCCTGAGCCGTATCGCTGCGGCCAAGCAGGAACTGACCCGCCGTGCCGAGGCGCAGAAGGCGCTGAACCTCCGTATGGGCGGTGCATCTGCGATGGAAATGCTCCAGGATGCGCTGGATGCTGCCCGTCAGGAGTCCGGTGAGCTCCGGGAGCGCTATGCCGAGGCCGTCCGCCGCATCGACCATGCGGAAACCATCGCTGCGGAGAAGGACCGATACCGCATCACCGACGCCCGCACCAAGCTGAGTCGCATGGAGCGCCATCAGCTGATGCTGGACAGCCGCCTGCACCACATTGAGGATGATGTGGCCCAGGCCAATGCGGAGGGCATTCGCTATCTGAAGCCTGCCATGCCGCCGGCTCCCACGGAAAATAACATGTTCCTGCAGTCCGCAGCGGAAATGCTGCTCCAGCAAGACAAGCTGCGCCGCAAGGAAGTCGAAAACCTGTGGCACCGGATGGTTTGTCCGTCCGAGACAGTCACCGTCAAGCAGGCGATGAAGCTGATCCGCCGTGCGCCGGCGGACAAGGCTGCGCCGCTGATGAGCCTGGTGCAGGCGCTGATGGAAAACGCGATGAAGGAGGTGTGAGGATGAAGGAACTGGTCTTCCTGCCCGACAGGGAGGGAAGGGACGAGCTGGGTGCACAGATGGGCTTTGTCCGCGTGGGTGCGGATGGCTCTGCCCTGCGACACCTGGCTGACCGACTCGTCCTCCCGCCGAAAGAACAAACCCATACAGACCAGACCTTATGGCGCGGCGTGCTGGCACTGGCGCTCCTGTGCGACGCCTGGACGGATACAGACGCCAGGATCTGTGTGCTGACGGTGAATGCCGGGACCTCCACCTTTGCTTCCTGGGTGCTTGGCGCCCGGGAAGATCAGGCGGAGGAACTCCACCTGGTGCTGATCGAAAGGGACGGAAATCGTCGTCTGCTGGGAATTGCGGATGCCCATGCGGGTCTGGTGATGCCTGCCACGGCGACGGATTTCGACGGCGTTGTCCCTGCCCGTGCCGGATGGTATGATGTGGGAAAAGGCGTCTGGCTGGATCCGGTGCCTTTCCTGAATGAACATGAGCGCGCGATCCTCCTGGCCCGCATGACCATGATGGGGCTTGACGCCCCGGAGGCGGCTGCCTTCAAGGCGGAACTGGCGGATCAGGGGAAGGTACAGGTGGAGGCGGTTTCTGCGGGCGACGAGGCTGCCATGCATGCGCTGAGTATCGGCATCCGGGCGATGAGCGCCCTGGATGATTTCGCTGGCTTCACTCTGCGCCGTGAGCCCTGTTGTGTAGAGACGGATAACCCGCTGGTGCGGGTATTCTCTGCAGTGGATGTGCGCTATGACGCGCCCCGTGCCAGCGCGACCTGCCTGTGGAATGGGATCCCCTTTGCCCGCACCAGCGCGGTATTGGGTTTGAGCTGCATGGAGGATCCTGCGGCGGCCGATGCGATGGCGGAAATGGAGCGGGAGCTGGCCCTGCTGGAGGAAAACTCCGTGCGGTGGAATGGGCGCTGTGCCAGCGGCATCCGGCATTGGCTGGATGACCAAGATGAGGCGCTTCTGCCCCAGGTACGCGAACTGGCGGAGGAACTCCGGCACCGCCATGGCGCCAGGAGCCGGGAGGTACAGACGGCGGTCAACCTGACCTGGCCCTGGGATGCGTCCTCCGGTGCGGTGAAGTATCTGCTGCAGGAGGCCCTGGGCGAAGGCTGGATGCGCGGCGCAGAGATGCCCTTCTCCGATGTGCTGACCAAGCTGACCGGCCATGCGCTGGGCAATGAAACCCTGCAGCCGGGCTGTGCCTGTCCTGATGGCGTGCTGCTGCCGCCGCTTTCCAAAGAGATGGCCATGTGCGTTGCCTATGCCCGCGACGGCGAGGGCCTCGCGCTGGATATGATGCGCTTTGAAGATCAGGAGGATGGCGGCATCATCGCATCCTTCCTGCTGCGCGGCACAGGCGAAGTGCGGATGGTACGCACCTATGCGCCGGCGGAGATGCTTGTGCTGGGCGAGGAGGAATCCCCTGCGGTAGCGGTGTGGCCCTGTCTGCCGCTGGACGCCTGGCATGCCTATCATGTGTTTGTGAAGGGCGGCTGTACCACGGTTGCGGCGCTTTCCAGCGGCGTATGGAAGGAGCTTCATCCTCAGGCAGACGCCGAAGACTGGCGTTGCCTGCGTACAGAGTGCTATCCCAGCTGCCTGTGTGTCCTCCGGGAGGACAAGTGCCTGGGCGTGCTGCCCAATGTGCAGCCCCTGCATCGGATTACCCCTGCCGGAGACGCAATCGCGGCCATCGACGTTGGCGCCTCTGCCACGGCAGCGGTGATCAAGCTGGAGGGCAAGGCGCTGCCCTTCGATGAAGAGAGCTATGTGCGGGTGCTGGTGACATCCCGGGAGATGCCGGAGGATGATTTCCTCGGCAGCCTGAAGCCCGGCGAGCTGACGCCCTCTTCCGTGCTGTTGACCGGCCCTGATGACGAGCTGTTCGCCGATGGCTATGTGTACAATACAACGGACTTTGACAAGCTGGATGCGCTGACGCCCGGCAGTGTCTGTACGGCGCTGAAATGGCGCTCCGATGACCGCAGCGTGCGGGCGCGGCGGATATTGCTGCACCATGTGATGCTGGGTGTGAGCCTGACGGCGACGCTCGCTGGGGCGCGGAGTATTGCCTGGCGGCTGACGGTTGCCGACGAAATGGCGGATGAAGGCCGCACTGCCTTGCTGAATCTGGCGGACGAGCTGTCCGTCACGGTGGCAGAGGAAACCGGTTTGCTGCTCAAGGATGGCAAGTTCATGGTGACCTGGGCTGAGGAGGCTGCTGCGATCCATGCCTACCTCAAGGGGCCTGGCGGCATGAAGGGCACCTTTGCTGTGCTGGACATCGGCGGCGGAAGCACCAAGCTGCACCTGTGGATGCAGGGCAAGCATCGTCCGCTGGGCGGCGCGGTGGTGCTGGAGGGTGCTGCTACCGTGTTGGTGGAGGCATTCTGTGACAAGCCGGATGTGCTCTATCATGACTTTGAAGACTGTGGAAACGAGCGGCTGCTGGACGCCATTTGCTCCCTGTGCGAGCAGATGACCCATGTAAGAGAGTCTACCGCCCAGGCAGACAAGGCGCTGCTGATGTTCGATGCGCTGCTGGACAATTTCCGCTCCGCTGTGACCCAGCAGCTTTACGCGCGCTTCACCAACCAGAGGCCAACCTATATGCAGTCGGTGCTGCTGGAGATGTACTCAGCGGCGGTGTTCAGCGTTGGTCTGATGCTGGAGCAGGCGGGCAATGATTCCAATATCAGCCACCTCTTCCCGGAAGACATGACCCTCTGCCTGACGGGCCGGGGCGCATGGCTGCTGGATACCCTCACGCCCCAGCTACGCAATGGGTTGCAGCGCATCGCGCACGAGCCGGTGAACCTGCGGCACCCTGTGAAGATGCTGACCATCCGGTCGGTGCCGCTTTCCGCGATGGGCACGGCGCTGGGCATGTCAGTCCTCAAGGAGGTTCGCACTATCAGCGATACGCCCATCATCCGTACCCGCCAGTCCTTCTCGGAACTGATGCGGCAGCTGATGGTGCAGCTCTTCCAGTGCTATCCCCTGCATGCATGGACGCTGCATCCCGGCCTCTTTGATCAGTGGGGCAATCTGACGCCTGCGGGTGAAGACACCATCCGCCGGGCTGCCAGTGCTGTTTACGGCGAGGGCGAGGATATTCCCGGTGCGGTGATGGCCTTCACCGCAAAACTTCGCAGAACTGATGTTGCGCCGGAAGCCATCGCGTTTCCCGGCGAATAAGTACGAAAAGGTGATACAACATGGCCAGGAAGATTGCTGTTCCTGACAAGCAAAGTGCAGCCCGAATCATCAAGGATTACGCGCTGCTGACCCTTGGTACGGTCATTATGGTGCTGGGCACCTACTTCTTCAAGTTCCCCAACAATTTCTCCACCGGCGGCGTGACCGGTATGGCGGTCGTCCTGTACCGCTATTTCCCCATGATCAGCCGTGCGGATTTCATGATGGCCATCAATGTTGCCCTGCTGGTGCTGGGCCTTGCGGTGTTCGGGAGGAACTTCGCAGGCAAGACGGTCTACGTCAGCCTGCTGATGTCCGTCCTGACGTCAGTGCTGGAGCGTGCTGTTCCCCTGGCGGCGCCCATGACCAACCAGCCCCTGCTGGAGCTGATCTTCGCGGTGTCCCTGCCGGCCGTGGGCTCGGCAATCCTCTTCAACCTGGACGCGTCCTCCGGCGGCACGGATATCATTGCTATGGTGCTCAAAAAGTACACTTCGCTGGACATCGGCAGGGCGCTGCTTTGCTCCGATCTGTTCATCACCCTGATGGCCTGCGTAGCCTTCGGGATGGAAACCGGCCTGTTCTCCATCCTGGGTCTGGTGATGAAGAGCCTGCTGGTGGACATGGTGCTGGAAAACATCAACACCCACAAGTACTTCCACATCATTACCACCAAGCCGGCGGAGATCGAGAACTACATTACCGGCACGCTTAAGCGCGGCGCCACCGAGCTCCACGGCGAGGGCGCCTACACCCATGAGGGCCGCACCGTGGTGCTGACGGTTATGAAGCGCCACGAGGGCGTGATGCTCCGCCGTTATGTCCGCCGGGTAGATCCCCAAGCCTTCGTGCTGATCCTCAACACCTGCGAGATTGTGGGCAAGGGCTTCCGCGGCACCATCTGAGGCATTATCTGATAAGAGGAGAATCCCCATGCTGGAACACATCACAAGCCTGAAGAATCCCAAGGTGACGACCTGGAAGTCCCTCAAGGACCGCAAGGGCCGCAAGGAGAATGGCTGCTTCCTGGTGGAGGGCCGCAAGATGGTGGAGGAAGCCATCGTTTCCGCTTTCCCCGTGGAAGCGGTGCTGGTGGATGACGCTCGACTGGGCGAGTTCACCCTGCCTGCGGGCGTCCCTGCGTACTCGATGCCTGCCCATGTGCTGGCGGCGGTGTGCGACACCAAGACGCCCCAGGGCATTGCTGCCATCGTCCGCATGGCGGAGGTGGAATTGCACGGCCCGCGTCTGGTGGCCATGGACGGCGTGCAGGATCCGGGCAATGTGGGCACCATTATCCGCACGGCGGATGCGGCGGGTTTTGACGGAGTGATCCTCTCCGCACAGTGCGCGGATGTGTTCAGCCCCAAGGTGCTCAGGGCGACGATGGGCAGCGTCTTCCGCATGGGCATCCGGGTGACGGATGATCTGCCGGGCGTGCTGTCCCAGATGGTCAAGGAGGGCGCGAGCGTGCTGTCCTCCCAGCTGGACGGCGAGCCCTTCTATCAGCGTAGCCCGCTGAATGAGCGTTTCGTGCTGGTGATTGGCAGCGAGGGCAACGGCGTGACCGACGAGGTCAAGGCCATCGCTACCCACAAGGTGAAGCTGCCCATGCGCGGCGGGGCTGAGAGCCTCAACGCCGCGGTGGCGGCGGGGATCATGATGTACGAGCTAACCCGCGATCTTGATCATTGAGGGCGGCCGAATAGGCTGCTTAACAAGGTCAATGCTTGCATTGACCGAGGTGTAGCCAGCGCCGGGGCTTGACCTTGGTGATGGACGAAATCAAAAAAGAGTCCCGATGGCGGGAGGGTTGTTAAGGAACAATTTATCCTGCAACGAACAAACGAGCATCCGTATGTGGATGCTCGTTTGCTTATGTAGCTGTACAAACGCAACGCACCGGAACGGTGCGTATAATTGCGCCCTCCTGTGCCCTCCTGTGGATCTGTGGCCGCTCGACAAATTGAAATTTGTGTAATACATTTATCTAAGCATTTCAGCTTTCTCCCATGATTTCGGAAAACGTTTTTTCATAAATTCTTTTTTAGACTCGTTATCCACATAAAACTTTTCATGGATAATTCCCTTAGCGATAAAGTCCACTAATTCATTTTGTCTTTCTGCTGATTGCTCGTTATACCGAAGAACTACCAATTTCCCGTCTGCTTCAAATTTCAATAGTTCCTCATACACATCGGGAATGTATAGCGATTCTGTCACTTTAGCATTCATTGAACAGTAAAACATATTTGTTCTATGCTCTACAACTTTAATATCTGTACTATCGGGAATGCAATACAAATACCCCGAAACTCCGCGATAAAAGGTTTTTAGCTGGTCAGGAAACTGCTCTTCATAATATGCAGTATCATTTTTAATCCATCCTGTCACATGCTTAGCACTGCAGCCATTATGTTCTTCATCCCACATATAAAAGAGTGCATAAGGCATATTGTCAGTTAAGTAGACGACCTTCTCTGCTGTATTATGGAGCTTGGAACGTGCTTCCAGCTCAATAATGCCAGGGGTACAGGAACCATGATAATAACACTTCAAAATATACTCACCTACAAATTCAAGTTTATCGCTTTCATTCTATCACGCAGAACAAGAAATAGCAAGCCTTGGCGGGCTTGCTGTTTCGGTATTTCTTTGGGGTAAAGCGAAGGATAACTTCTTCCTTTCCATCCCTTTTCCTGTCGGGACTCTTTTTGTATGCACTTATTTCGGCAGGCTGACGGAGAAGACCTCGTTGTTGCTGATGACCACGGCATAGCCGTTGTTGGTCAGCCCCACAAAGTCGGTGACCAGGCGGCCGTCGGGAAGCCTCATGTCGTGGGCATAGAAGCGCTGGCTGGAGACATTGCCGGCATAGAGGTATTTCTCGGAAAAGGCGAAGATTCGGCCTTTGTCAATGGCGGCGCCCACGCAGGAGGAGGGCAGGGTATAACGGCGGTCCAGGGTGGAGGAGAAGATGCGCAGCTCGGTGATGGACTGAACTGCGGAGGTCTGAGCCGTGGGAGCCAGGAGGAACTGGGTAGCGCCGCGCTCGGGGAGAGCGTGGTCCAGGTACTTCCAGCCGTAGACGAGCATGGTGTCATTGACGTTCTGCACGCCCTTGTAGTCGTAGATATACATCTGCTGGGTGGTAAATACGTTGATCAGATTGTCCGCGAAGATCACCTTATAAGCCAGGTGCTCGCCCAGGTTGACCTCACCGGTATTCATCTGGCCGACCTGATAGGTATGCAGGATGCTGGCAATGGCGGGGTTGTACACATCGTAGGCCAGGGTCCATATGTACTCGTTGTTGGAGCCGAAGAAACCGCAGTCCAGCAGCAGCATGCCGTCAAAGGCTTCAAACTCGGTGTCCAGCCGGGAACCCTCCAAATCGGTGATGATGAGGGAAGACTTCAGGTCATCGCCGGTAACGACGGCTGCGTACTTCTTGCCGATGCGGGCGAACTGAATGGGCGCCTCCATGGACTCGTTGAAGGAGGGCTTGCCCTTTTCGTTGACGATGAACAGCTGCGTGCCTGCCCAGATGACCAGGTGATCCTCCGAGACGGAGAAGGATGCGCCGTCGCCCACGGGGTAGCTCCACTCAATGCCGCCGCCGGCGTTGACAAAGTGGATGGATGCGCCGTCATAGTACAGCACGCCATCCTGGAAGACGGTCACGTCCTGATGGGCGTAGCAGGGGAGGGACAGGGCCGTCACCGTGCTGGTTCGGGTCAGGAAGCCAACCAGGTTGACGATGCCGATGATGGCCAGTACCACAGCGATCAGGATGATCCAGTTGCGCACCTGCTTGCGGCGCTTGCGCTTGATGAGCTCCTCGTCGGGGATGAGGGTCTTGTTCTTGCTCTGCATATCTTTCTCCTTGCGAGATGGTTGCATCAAAAAGAGAGTGTCTCAAAGAAGACACTCCCTATTATAGCAGGAAAACCCGCCCGTTGCAACTGCTATTGGAGTATGTTCCCGAATTCGTCAGCGTGCATTTGCGGCATGTTTTCATGCACTTCTGTGTCATCAAACCTCGATTTACCCCCAGTAAACCTTCGGTCGGAGCCCGACTGGCAGTTTTCATCCTTGAATTGCAAGGAAATCTGCTCGGAACTGCAGCTGTCTCACTTCGGGAACAAACTCACAGGCTTTTGAGCATCTCCACCATCTCAGCGAAGGAACCCATGGCGCCCTGCCAGGGATTGTCCTGATCCATCAGGCGGCAGTCGGTGACAAGATACGCGTCCATGCCAGCGGCGGTGGCGCAGTACATGTCTTCCTTGTCGTCATTACCGATCATCAGGCAAGCCTTGGGGTCGATACCCATCCGCTGGCACACATCGTGGAAGTAAGCCGGGTTGGGCTTGCAGAACCTGTCGGTGGTGTAGCAGGTGACCAGGTCGAAGTCCTCCAGCTTGAGACCCAGCCAGCTCAGACGGGTTGCCTGGCCTGCCATGGGGAAGAGCGGATTTGTAGCCAGGATGACCTTGTCCGCCTTTTCACGGGCGATGCGGACGGCTTCCTTCGCCAGGGGATTCTCCTTGGTGGCGGCGCGGGCAGCCTGGAAGCCGGCGGCATAGAAGGCGTCGCAGATGGGCTCCACCTGAGTGCGATCCACTTGGGTGAGGGCCGTGAAGGTCTCCCAGAACACATCAGCGTTGAGCTTGCCGGTGGTGTTGACCATCATGGCCTTGGTCGCGGCCCAGAAGGGCTTGAACAGGGTTTCCGGCGTGAGGCCGAAGGGGGCAAGCTCCCTGGCCAGGGCGCCGAAGTAGATCTTTGCAAAGGGCTCCAGCTCCATGGGCAGGAGCGTGCCGTCCAGGTCGAACAGGATGGCCTGATAGCGCATAACGGGGTACCTCCTTGGGTTGTGTGCAACCATTATACACCCATTTTGCCCCGGATGCAAATCAAGTATTTGTTACTTGTTCTGCTCGCAGTACAGGCGCATGGCTTTGGCGATGAAGGCTGCAGTGCCCTGGCCGCCGGCTTTATCGATGTTATGGGTGAAGTCGCCGCCGCCGTCATACATATCCGCCAGGCCGCGCAGGACGGGCACGGTGCAGGTGTAGAAGTTGGCGGTGATGAAGTCACGCAGCTGCTGCACCATCTGCTGGGCCTCGTCGCTGGTCGGGTCAATGTCGCGGCGCTTGCCGAAGTCCGCAAAGAGCGCCATCAGCGCGTCGCCGGACTGCTTGTTCTGCTCCCTGGTATTGCCCCGGGATTCGAATTCCTTCCAGGCGTCAGTCTTGCCCCAGGCAGCCTTGGCCTGGGCGGCGTAATCGTCAATCTTGCGGGCGTCAAAAGCGGAAAAGTCCATGTGCTTCATTCCTTTCAGTTTCATTCCCTTTGCCAGGAGAATGAGGTTGTCGATGTGTTCGCGGCGCATGGTCAGCAGGGTGATCTGCTTGTCCAGAGCCTCGATGGGTTCGAAGTCCGGCGCGTCGATGATGCGCTGAATGTCCGCCAGCGGAAACTCCAGCTCCCGGAAGAGCAGGATGGTGTGCAGGCGCTGCAAGGCGCTTTCGTCATACTGGCGGTAGCCGGATTCTGTCACGTGGGAGGGCTTCAGCAGACCAAGTTTGTCATAGTGCCGCAGCGTCCGGATGGATACATGGGTCATGGCGGATAACTCGCCGATGTTCATCATGAGGAGTCACGTCCTTTCAGGGGAAATGCGATCGCATCTTCAGCATAAACCATGACGCAAGGGGAGAGTCAAGTCCTATTCCAAATAAAAATGCTGCCAGCGTACCGGCAGCATTGGCGTTACGGAGCAGGGACTTCCACCATGGTGGGCTCGAGCATCATGTCACGGATAAACTGATCAAAGAACTTGATCACATTTTCGTCATTGCCGGTGACGGTGAAGATGCTGATATACATATCGCTGGTATCGCTGTTCAGCATGGGCAGAATGCCGGGCAGATCAGCGCAGGGGATGCCATACTGGTGTTTTTCACCGGTTTCCTCCAGGGCGCGATAGCCGCGGTTCAGGCTGACGCCGGCAGCTTCCAGGTCTGCGATCAAATCGGGGAGTACTTCCTCCAGGGCCATGAAGGCGCCCTGTGCGGAATAGCTCTGGAACTGGGTGCGGGGCAGGACGTAGATGTCGCATTCCCGGGCGGCGATGCGGGTGGAGAGGATCATGTCGCCATAGGTAGCGTCGGGTGCGATGTATGTTGCGTACATCTCCTCCATGTCGGGCATCAGCTCAACGCGGATCTTCTCCATATATGCGTTGATGTTTTCCTCGCTGCCAAAGGAATACACGCCCATGACGACCTTTTTTTCTTCCGGCGCATGGTAGGCGGTCATGGAATAAACAAGGTTCCAGCCTAAAATGGCGACGACTGCCAGCAGTACATATTTCCACAGGGAATAGGTGAAGTGGTTCTGCAGCTTTTCCTTGGTGAGGGGCGTTTTCATGGGCATACCTTCTTTCGCGGTATTTGCAAAGAGAGAATAACATGGCTGTGTGAAGTGTGAGTGAAGAATGCTTTGTATAGCGTAACATGGAATAGGGTTTTCGTCAAGCGGAGCGGAAAAACCAGCCTTCAGCATGCAATTTTCATAAACAAATATTTGTAGAAAATTTGACAAATGTCGTCGGATAGGTTATAATAAACTGTATGCCTGTGTGGCAATCAATCCGGCGGAGGTGACGGAAATGACCATCCGTGAGGTCGCGGAATTGCTCAATGCAAGATGGATCTGCTGTGAGGAAGAGGCGGATACAGAAATCCTCTACGCCTTCGCGTCGGACATGATGAGCGATGTGCTGGCCCATGTGAGCGAGGATACCATGCTCCTCACGGGCTTGATCAACAGCCAGTCTGTCCGCACGGCGGAAATGCTGGATGTGCCCTGCCTGGTATTCGTGCGCGGCAAGATGCCCCATCAGGATGCCGTGGCGCGGGCGCGCCAGATCGGTCTGCCTACGCTGGTGACCTCCTGCTCCCTGTTTGAAGCCTGCGGACGTCTCTATGCGGCAGGCATGGGCGTTTGCAAACTTGCCGACTACAATGGAGATGCCGATGATGACGATGATTAAGGAAAGCTACCCTGTCAAGGCCAACGACATGACCTTTGCGGGCGACGTTTCTGCCCGCATCAAGCGCCAGATGAAGCAGCTGGGCATCCCTGCCAGTGTGGTGCGCCGCGTGTCGGTGGGTACCTATGAGGCGGAGATCAACCTGGTCATCCACTCCGACGGCGGTCGGATCGATTTCGAAATTTCACCTGAGAGCATCACCATCCGCGTGGTGGATCAGGGACCGGGTATTCCGGATCTAAAGAAGGCCATGACCGAGGGCTGGTCCACCGCCACCAACGAGGTGCGAAACATGGGCTTCGGCGCCGGTATGGGCCTGCCCAACATGAAGCGCAACGCCGACGAGTTCGACATCAAATCCACCGTGGGCGTGGGTACCGACATCACTATGATCTTCAAGATCTGACAGAACCCAGATGATTGATGTAAGGAGGCAGCGAAATGAGCCAGGTGCGAAATTTCCACTCAGTCCGATTGGATGAGGACAAGTGCAAGGGCTGTACCAACTGCCTCAAACGCTGCCCGACGGAGGCCATCCGCATCCGCAATAACCGGGCGACCATCCTGTGGGATAGCTGCATTGATTGCGGTGAGTGCATCCGCGTGTGCCCCAACCACGCCAAGGTCGCCGTGACGGATCCGCTGTCCATCATCCACGATTATGAATACAAGATCGCCCTGCCGGCGCCTGCGCTGTATGTGCAGTTCCCGCAGGTGCATTATTCCGATAAGATCATCGCGGCCCTGTACAAGCTGGGCTTCGACGAGGTCTTCGAGGTCGCCCGTGCGGCGGAAGTGATCTCCTATGCCATCAGCCGTACGCTGATCAATGAGGATCGTCCCCGTCCGGTGATCTCCTCCGCCTGCCCGGCGGTGCTCCGGTTGATTCAGCAGAAGTACCCCAGCCTGCTGGAAAACGTGATCGATATCATGTCGCCCATGGAGGCTGCAGCCTGCATTGCCAAAGAGGAAGCCGCGAAGAAAACCGGCATTCCGGTGGAACGGATCGGCGCCTTCTTCATTTCGCCCTGTGCTGCCAAGCTGGCTGATGTGCGCAATCCGATCGGCATCGAGAAATCCTCGGTGGACGGCGTGATTGCCATCAAAGACGTCTATACCCAGATCCAGGCTCATGTGAAGGAGGGCTTCACCCTGCCGGAGATGGAGCGTGCCAGCGCAGTTGGCGTACGATGGGCCATTCCTGCCGGCGAGGCTGAGGCGGTGGGCATGCGCCATTACCTGAGCGTGGACGGCATCGACAATGTCAAGCACGCCCTTGAGCAGATCGAGGACAGTCGCTTTGACCGCCTGGATTATGTGGAACTGCTGGCATGCTCCAATGGCTGCCTGGGCGGCCCGCTGACGGTGGAAAACGGCTATGTGTCCAAGAGCCGCATGCAAGCTATCCTCCGTCATACGCCAGACAAGATGGTGCAGAAGACGGAGATTTTCGACAATGCGCATGAAAAATTCCGCATGACGAAGGAAATCGAGCCCAACGAATCCCAGCGGCTGACCGGCACGATGATGGAGCGTATCATCAAGACTGCCCGGATTGACGAGATCGAGAAGGGACTGCCCGGGCTGGACTGCGGTTCCTGCGGCTCCCCGACCTGCCATGCCCTGGCGATGGACATCGTGGGCGGCCATGCGTCGGAGATGAACTGTATCTTCAAGCTCAACGAGCGCATCAGCGAGCTGGCTGGCGAATTGGTGTCCCTGGGGGCTTCCACCCGTTTCAAGGTGGGCGCCAACCGCAAGGATGACGCGCCCGATCAGAAGGAGGAGTAATCCCATGCATGTATCCGATTTTGTGAAGCTCTCCGGCGGCAAGGTGCTCACCGGCGAGTATGAGGATCGCGAGATCGTCTGCGGCTACACCTGCGATCTGCTCAGCCATGTGATGGGCAAGGGTCAGGCGGACATGGCCTGGATCACCGTGCAGGCTCACATGAACGTCATCGCTGTGGCGGCCCTGCTGGACTTTGCGTGCGTGATCATTCCCGAGAGCCTTCCGGTGGAGGAAACCATCATCAAGAAGGCCGCCTCTGAGGACATCATTATTGTCTCCTGCGGGCAGACCGCTTTTGAGCTGGTGAAGCTCCTCGCGGATGCGGGCGTACCCTCCGCGAAAAAGGGATGAACATCTACTGCGACCTCCACATCCACTCCTGCCTGTCCCCCTGCGGCGACATGTTGATGACCCCAAACAACATCGTCGGCATGGCCTTCATCAAGCAGCTGGACGCCATCGCGGTCTGCGATCACAACACGGCGGAGAACCTGCCTGCAGTGAAGGAAGCTGCTGACATGATGGGCGTTGTGCTGCTCCCAGGCATGGAGCTGACCACGAAGGAAGAAGTCCACATGCTGGCCTACTTCCCGGATGTGGAAAGTGCCCTCCGTTTCAGCCGACTGGTGCATGCGCACCTGCCGCCCATTCCCAACCGCCCGGAATTTTTCGGCCGCCAGGTCATCATGAACAGTCAGGACGAGGAAGTAGGGGAGGAGGAACGGCTGCTCATCAGCGCGCTGGACTGGTCCTTTGAGGAGTGCGAGCGGCAGATTCACCTGCACGGCGGGCTGTGCGTCCCGGCGCACATCAACCGCGGCAGCAACGGCGTGCTCAACGCCCTGGGGTTCCTCCCCGGCGGCGCGAAATACGACGCGCTGGAGGTTTCCGACGCGGTGGCTATGCCGCCCATTGATATTGCGGGGTATCGGACTCTCCGTTCGTCCGACGCCCACTACCTGGAGAACATCCTGGAACCCACCTTCACCTTGGAGGTGCGGGAGAAGTCCGCACAGGGCGTGTTTGATGCCATCGCAGGACGCTGAACGGATAGCTAACTTAGGCAAATCTCACGATCGCCCGCTTTCCGGGCGGGCGCGTGATTGAAGCATAACGGCAGAGCTGCAAACGCAGTGTCAGCCAACAACCCAATTTAGAGGAGGATGGATCAAATGTGCTGTTGTGATTGCAACAACATGGACAAGTACGCTGCGCTGCAGCAGGTGATTGACGAGCTCAAGAACGAGCCCGGCGCCCTGATGCCCATCATGCAGCGTGCCCAGGATATCTTCGGCTACCTGCCCGAGGATGTCCAGAACATCATTGCCAAGGGCCTGGACATTCCCGTGAGCGACGTCTACGGCGTGGCGACCTTCTATGCCCAGTTCAACCTGGAGCCCAAGGGCAAGTACATCATCAGCGTCTGCCTGGGCACCGCCTGCTACGTTAAGGGTGCTCAGCTGGTGCTGGACGAGCTGGAGAAGGTGCTGGGCGTGCCCGCCGGCTCCACCACCCCCGACGGCCTGTTCACCCTGAACGCGACCCGCTGCCTGGGCGCCTGCGGCCTGGCTCCCGTTATCATGGTCAATGATGACGTGTACGGCCGTCTGACGCCCGACCAGGTTGCCGGCATTATCGAGAAGTACCGCAACTGATGGGGTAAGATGCCATGATGCGTGAACTTGCGGACAATATCATGGATATTGCCCAGAACTCCATTTCCGCCGGAGCTGCCCTGACTGAGGTGCATGTGAAGATCAGCCATCAGGAGGATCTGATCACCCTCACCTTCAAGGATGATGGCTGCGGCATGGATGAGGAGCTGGTGAAGTCTGTGATTGAGCCATTTACTACCACCCGGAAGACCCGAAAGGTCGGCCTGGGACTGCCGCTGCTCAAACAGACGGCGGAGATGACCGGCGGTACGATGGACATTCAGTCTGCCGTAGGCGTTGGTACGGTGGTGCTTGCGACATTTGGTCTTGGTCACATTGACCGTCCTCCGCTGGGGGATGTTGCCGGTGCATGGTTCAGCCTCGTGGTGATGAATCCGGAGAAGGATTTCCTTTTTACCTACGATTATGACGGGCAGGCGTTCACCTTTGATACCCGGGAGGTCCGGGCTGCGGTGGCGCCGATTCCCCTCAATCAGATGGAGATATCTGCCTGGATTCAGGAATGTTTGCAAAGTGAAATCAATGAACTGCATGGAGGTAATATCACATGAAGTCTTTGGCAGAACTGCAGGCCATCCGCAATCGGATGATCGAACAGGTCAACATGCGTAAGGATGATAACATCGATACCCGCATCGTGGTCGGCATGGCCACCTGCGGCATCGCCGCCGGCGCCCGTCCCGTGATGCTGGAGTTCGTGGAAGAACTCAAGCGCCGCGGCCTGGAGAACGTCACCGTCGCCCAGACTGGCTGCATCGGCATGTGCCGCCTGGAGCCCATGGTGGAAGTGTACGTCAAGGGCCAGGAGAAGGTCACCTACGTCCACATGAACACCGATAAGGTCGCCCGTGTGGTTACCGAGCACATTGTCAACGGCCGCCCCGTGGATGAGTACACCATCGGCTATCAGGGCTGAGAACTGTACCGCTAAGTTAGGAAGCGACTGCCCGGCAGAAGCTGGGTAATTGCTGATGTTAGGAGGATATAATCATGGATCTGATTCGTTCTCATGTGATGGTCTGCGGCGGTACCGGCTGTACCTCTTCCAATTCCGCGGCTGTCATTGCTGAGTTTGAAAAGCAGCTCGTCGAGAAGGGCCTGGACAAGGAAGTCAAGGTCGTTCGTACCGGCTGTTTCGGCCTGTGTGAGGCCGGCCCCGTCTGCATTGTGTACCCCGAAGGCTCCTTCTATGCCCACGTGACCACCGAGAATGTCACCAAGATCGTGGACGAGCACCTGATCAAGGGCCGCATCGTCAAGGAGCTGCTGTACAAGGGCTCCATGGAGGAGGACGAGAAGACCGTCAAGTCCCTGGACAAGGTGGACTTCTACAAGAAGCAAAAGCGCGTTGCCCTGCGCAACTGCGGCGTCATTGACCCTGAAAACATCGACGAGTACATCGCCTTCGACGGCTATGCTGCTCTGGGCAAGTGCCTGACCGAGCTGAGCCCCGACCAGGTCATCGACGAGATCCTGAAGTCCGGCCTGCGCGGCCGCGGCGGCGGCGGCTTCCCCACGGGTCTGAAGTGGAAGTTCGCCAAGAATTCCGTGTCCGACAAGAAGTATGTCTGCTGCAACGCTGACGAGGGCGACCCCGGCGCGTTCATGGACCGCTCCATCCTGGAGGGCGATCCCCACGCCGTCATCGAGGCCATGGCCATCGCTGCCTACGCCATCGGCGCTGATCAGGGCTATGTGTACTGCCGCGCTGAGTACCCCATTGCGGTCAAGCGTCTGCAGATCGCCATCAAGCAGGCCCGTGAGTACGGCCTGCTGGGCAAGAACATCTTCGGCACTGACTTCTCCTTCGACATGGACGTCCGTCTTGGCGCCGGCGCCTTCGTCTGCGGCGAGGAAACCGCTCTGATGAACTCCATAGAGGGTATGCGCGGTGAGCCCCGTCCCCGTCCTCCGTTCCCCGCGGTGAAGGGTCTGTTCGGCCAGCCCACCATCCTGAACAACGTTGAGACCTATGCCAACGTGCCCCAGATCATCAACAAGGGCGCTGACTGGTTCTGCACCATGGGCACCGAGAAGTCCAAGGGTACCAAGGTCTTCGCGCTGGGCGGCAAGATCAACAACACCGGCCTGGTGGAAGTGCCCATGGGTACTACCCTGCGCGAGGTCATCTATGACATCGGCGGCGGCATCCCGGGCGGCAAGAAGTTCAAGGCTGCTCAGACCGGCGGTCCTTCCGGCGGCTGCATCCCTGCTTCCGAGCTGGACATCGAGATCGATTACGACAACCTGACCGCCATTGGCTCCATGATGGGCTCCGGCGGCATGATCGTCATGGACGAAGACAACTGTATGGTTGACATCGCCCGCTTCTTCCTGGACTTCACCGTGGACGAGAGCTGCGGTAAGTGCGCGCCCTGCCGTATCGGCACCAAGCGCATGCTGGAGATCCTGGAGCGCATCGTGGACGGCAAGGGCCAGGACGGCGACATCGAGAAGCTGGAGGAGCTGGCGCAGGCCATCAAGACCACCGCGCTGTGCGGCCTGGGCCAGACTGCTCCCAACCCCGTTCTGTCCACGCTGAAGTACTACCGTCATGAGTACGAGGCTCACATCTACGAGCATCGCTGCCCCGCCGGTCAGTGCAAGGCGCTGCTCACCTATAAGATCGATCCCGACAAGTGTAAGGGCTGTACTCTGTGTGCCCGTAACTGCCCCGCCAGCTGCATCACCGGCAAGGTGCGCGAGGCCCATGTGATCGACACCAGCAAGTGCCTGCGCTGCGGCGTCTGTATGGAACGCTGTAAGTTCGGCGCGATTTCCAAGGGCTGATTTGACCGGAAGGAGATAAATTGACATGGATATGCTTAACGTTACGATTGATGGCGTGAAGGTCAGCGTTCCTGCCGGTACCACCGTCCTGGAAGCTGCCCGTAAGGCCAACATCCATATTCCCACCCTGTGCTACCTGAAGGACATCAACCAGATCGGCGCCTGCCGTATGTGTGTGGTGGACGTGGGCGCCCGCGCCCTGGCCGCTGCCTGCGTGATGCCCGTTTCCGAGGGCATGGTCGTCAAGACCAACACCCCTGCTGTCCGCGCGGCCCGCAAGTCCGTGCTGGAGCTGATCCTGTCCAACCACAAGCGCGAGTGCCTGTCCTGCGTCCGCAGCCAGAACTGCGAGCTGCAGAAGCTCTCCAGGGAGCTGGGCGTGGATGAGAATCGTTTCGCCGGTACCAACATCGAGTACCCGCTGGATAGCTTCTCTCCCTCCATCGTGCGCGATCCCAATAAGTGCATCCTGTGCCGTCGCTGCCTGGCCGCCTGCCGTCAGGTGCAGCAGATCGGCGCCATCGGTGCCATCGAGCGTGGCTTCAAGACCCAGATCGCTCCTGCGTTCAACAAGAACATTCTGGAGACCAACTGCATCTTCTGCGGCCAGTGCATCAACGCCTGCCCCGTGGGTGCTCTGACTGAGAAGGACGACACCGATAAGGTCTGGGCCGCTATCAACGATCCGGAGAAGATCGTGGTCGTGCAGCCCGCTCCCGCTGTCCGCGTTGCCCTGGGTGAAGAGTTCGGCATGCCCATCGGCACCCGCGTGACCGGCAAGATGACTCAGGCCCTGAAGCGCCTGGGCTTCGACAAGATCTTCGATACTGACTTCGCTGCTGACCTGACCATCATGGAAGAGGCCACCGAGCTGGTTGACCGCATCAAGAACGGCGGCGCCCTGCCCATGTTCACCTCCTGCTCTCCCGGATGGATCAAGTACTGCGAGCACAACTTCCCTGAGCTGATCCCCAACCTGTCCTCCTGCAAGTCTCCCATGCAGATGGAAGGCGCCATCATCAAGTCCTACTGGGCTGAGAAGGCTGGCGTGGATCCCGAGAAGATCGTGGTCGTGGCTGTGATGCCCTGCACCTCCAAGAAGTTCGAGGCCTCCCGTCCCGAGATGGCACTGAATGGCCTGCGTACTGTGGATATCTCCATCACCACCCGTGAGCTGGCCCGCATGATCAAGTCTGCCGGCATCCAGTTCGCTAAGCTGCCCGACGAAGAGTGCTTCGACGAGCTGGTGGCCGAGTCCACCGGCGCCGCTCCCATCTTCGGCGCCACCGGCGGCGTGATGGAGGCTGCTCTGCGTACCGCTGCTGACTGGCTCGAGGGCCGCAGCGTGGAGAACGTGGAGTACAAGGCCCTGCGCGGCATCGAAGGCGTGAAGGAAGCCGAGGTTACCGTCGGCGGCCTGAATCTGAAGGTTGCGATTGCCAACTCCACCGGCGCTGCCAAGCAGCTGATCAAGAAGATCCAGTCCGGTGAAGCCACCTACCACTTCGTGGAAGTCATGGCCTGCCCCGGCGGCTGCGTCAACGGCGGCGGTCAGCCCATTGTGGACGCCTCCACCCGTATGGACGTCGATCCCCGCGTGGCCCGCGCTGCTGGCCTGTACGCCGAGGACGAGGCGAAGACCATCCGTAAGTCTCACGAGAATCCTGACATCGTCAAGATCTACGAGACTTACCTGGGCAAGCCCGGCAGCCACAAGGCTCACGACCTGCTGCACACCACTTATGTGAAGCGCTGAGTGAAATAAGCTGCTCCAGGAGCTCTGCAGAAATGCAGGGCTCCTTTTTTGCCTCCAGGCAGGAATGCGACAAAGAACGTCGAATTTATTGGACAACAACCATCGTTTGTGAGGTGCATTATGGTAATGAAAAAGATCATTCCCGCTCCCTTTGAGAAAGGCGTCAACTTCTCCAACTGGCTGGAGCATCGCCCGGCCGAGGATGTCTTTGCGGATATGTTTACCCGGCAGGACTTTGTCAATGTCAAGAAGCTGGGCTGTGACGTGATCCGTCTGCCCATCCACTTTGAGCGCTTCTGCCGCAAGGAAGATGGCTACCGCATCCATGAGAAGATCCTGACCATCCTGGACAATGTGGCGGTTTGGGCAGGCGAGCTGGGGATCTACGTCATCTTCGACTTCCACAACAACTGTGCTGCGGATACCTTCACTCCCGACAACATCGAGGAGGTGCTCACCCCCGTCTGGACGCAGCTGGCCGCCCGTTACAAGGATGCCACGGAGCACCTGGTGTTCGAGATCATGAACGAGCCCCACGGCATCGATATTGAGAAGTGGAACGGCATCATCGCGCGGGTGTTCAAGCTCATTCGAGAGATTGATCCGAAGCGCTGGATCATCGTGGGCGGCGCGGACTGGAACAGCACGGCCGGCATGAAGGCCCTGCCCGACTTCCAGGATGACAAGGTCATCTACACCTTCCACTACTACGATCCCTTTGCCTTCACTCATCAGGGTGCGGGCTGGACCCACATCAGCCAGCTGAAGGGGATTCCCTTCCCCTACGACCCTGCGCGGATGCCTGCGCTGCCTGAAAATCCCTCGCCGGATGAGGTCATGCATTACCGCAATTATCCCGTGAATGGTACCCTGGAGGCGGTGAAAAGCTGCTTCGACCAGTATGTGGACTTCAGCTGTGAACGCAATGCGCCGGTCCTCTGCGGCGAGTTTGGCTGCCTGTGGACCGTGCCCAATGAGGAGCGCGTTAACTGGTATCGCCTGGTGGTAGGACTGCTGGCAGAGCGCGGCATCGCCCGCACCAGCTGGGACTACTATGCCAGCTTCGGCGTCTTCAACAAGACGCCCCGCGGTGTGCGTCCCCAGTTCCCTCAGGACCTGAACCGTCCGCTGCTGGCTGCCCTGGGGCTGAATGCTGACGTGGAGTGAGCTCGAGAAAGAAGGACGACCATGCGTAACGATGTTCAGCTGATCACCCAACGGGTGATTGAGAAATTCCGCCGCACCGTGCCCATGGCGACAACCAGCGATCTGCTGCCCTACCGCAGCGACGACGGCAAGTGGGTTGAATCCCCCTGGAATTGCGGCAACGGCTGGTGGACGGCGGGCTTCTGGCCGGGTATGATGTGGCTGCTGAATGCCATCAGCCCGGAGAAAACCTTTGAAGACGAGGCGATCCGCGCAACCGAGCTGATGACGGAGCAGTTCCGCGTGTTCCGGCACCTGAATCACGGCATGGATCCTATGCTGTGGCGCTAATCAAAAAGGACTGCTCCACAAACTAGACCGCCCCAGTAAAAACGGACAATAGACAAAAAGGCCCCCTATGTAGGATAATAACTACATAGGGGGTAATATGATGTCAAAACGAAGCTATACGCAAGTAAAGGAACGACTACCAGCGATCCAGAAGAAGGAGAAGTAAGGGATGACGCATCGTGAGATCGCGGAACACTACGGCATAAGAGACAAGATGATGGTAAGACGCCTACTGGAACGGGAACGCAGAAAGGAATGGATACAGGGAAAACCAAGAGCCAGGAAGGCAGCAAAAACACTTCAAGAGTAGCAGTCCTCTTTTTGTGCGATGAATCAGTAGACCAGGATGATGTCCGGGAAGTGGCGCAGCAGCCATTCCTCCGCGTAGGAACCGGGGGAAACCTCCGCATACTGCAGCGGACAGTCCTCGAAGGCGTCTTCACCAATATAGCGGACGCTGGCAGGGATGCGGATGGTGGTCAGGTTAACACACTCCTCAAAGGCATCTTCGCCGATGTAGGTGACCTTGCCCGGGATTTTCACCGAAGTCAGGTAGGTGCAGCCTTCAAAGGCTTCCTCCTCGATGCGGGTCAGAGCGGCAGGCAGGGTGAAGGCGTAGTTCAGAGTCAGCCGGCCGTATGAGATGGGCGTGCTGGTGTACTGCAGCTGGGTCTGGCCGCTAACGATGCGCTTGCCTACCACATACACCTGCTGGGATACGCTGGAAGGCAGCTTCTCGCTGCTTACCCGCAGGCGGTTGGCGGCAGTGGTGCCGATCAGGGTATCCTGGCCCTCATAGCGGCGGTAGACCTGATACTCTGTCACACCGGGGATGGTCTCCCAGGACAGGATGACCTCGCTGCCATCGGTGGCAGCGCTGAGGGAGAAATCCGGGCGGTGGGCGGGCAGTACGGTAACCTCCACGCTGTCGCTGTAGCCGTCTGCAGAGGTTGCAGTGATGGTGGCAGTACCGCTGCTCACGCCCACAACGGTGGCAACCAGGCCGGTTTCCTCTGTGTAGGAGGCAGAAACCGTGGCAACGCCGGAATCACTGCTTTCCCAGGTGAAAACATTCCCTTCGGGATAATACATGGAGGGAAGGATGGTGCCTTGCTCGCCAACGGAAAGGCGCAGGCTGGCTTCCTCAATGCGGATGGAGGAGACGGCAGATTTCCAATACAGAGTGATGTAGAACAGTCCGTTGCGAATGCCAAGATAGCCGGCGGAGTCCAGAAGGTCGCGCCCGTACAGCTCATCGATCTTGGCAAAGACCCAGTCCTTGTAGGTGGAGTAGTAAAAATCGTTATTGTTCTCGGCGCCCGTGTACTTGCCGTAGATGATCACCTGGCGATCGCCGGAGGCAATCATCGCCTCGAGGTGCGCGTTGAATTCATCCATGTCGGAGAAGGTGAAGTGATACTCGACGGATGCTTCCGGATCATTCTCCAACTCACCGCCTTCCGCGTCTGGAGGGATATAGCCCTCGCCATCGGTGATGTTATCGGGGCGGTTCCAGCGGTGGTCGCGGGCCATGGTTTCGTCGTCCACGCAGAAGTAATCGTGGTATTCATAGCCGCCCTCTCCGGGGTCGTCCCATGTGCAGTCCACATGGTACCAGCTGCCGTTCAGCTTCACCAGGTTCCAGGCATGGGAGCCCCAGTTGCCGGGAGAGCCGGCATCGCCGACGACGATCATACACTCCAGGCCTGCGGCGGTGCACAGCATCAGGTACGCGCGGGCGTAGCTGTCGCACACGCCGGTGCCGTAGAGCAGCACGCCCGAAGCGTCATAGTTGGGATTGGAAGAGTAGTCATAATTGGCGTTGTAGATCAGCCAGTCATGCAGCACCAGGGCACGGGTGTAGTCGCTCATGTCCTCGGTGATCAGCTCGCTGACGATACTGTTGACTTTGCCCACAACCGTGGTTTCGTCCGTTTCTTCAGTGGCTTCATAGGTCTCATAGATGCGGGTCTGGAAAGAGAAAAACTGCTCGTCATCCATGACGTAGAATGCCCAGAAGTACCGGCCTGGCTCGGTGAAGGTATACTCGAAGGAGTCCCCCTCCACAGGGAAGTAATCCAGCGTCTCCCAGCCGTCCTCGAAGGGATCCAGGGACAGATCAGCCTGATAGGCCAGCAGCGCCTCACAGGTGTAGTTGCCGCTGCCTCCGGAGATGTACAGCTCCCAGAAGGTGGGCTCGCCCAGGATGATATAGGGGGAGGAGGTCAGTGCGTAGGCGATCTCCAGGGGAGGAATCGTGCGATCGGCTCCCTTGAAGTAGCCGTGCAGCACCGTGCCGCCCTTGTAGTAGATGGTGTCTGGGATGCGGTAGAAGTTGGCGAAGCTCTCAGCATCGGAGGTTTGCGTGCCCTCACCACGGGCAAAGGGCAGGCTCATCAGCAGCATGAGGACGCACAGCAGGAAAATCAGGCGGCGGATCATACAAACACGCTCCTAGAAATGGGAATCATATCCATTATATGGATGGGGGTGGTGCGTGTCAAGGAAGGTGAATGCTTGCATTTGGCGCATGCAAAAAAGACTGCCTGCGTTCTGCAGACAGCCAGAGTTTATAGGGTTCAGAAGGTTTCCACCGGGCAATCAGCCAGGGCCAGGGCGCCCTCAATGCCGCCGATGAGCATAATGCCGGGTACGTTGAAGTGTGCCAGATAGGCCGCATCGCCGGAAATAGCGAGGGCTTCAGCTTCCAGCTGGGCGTTCTTCACGTCCTTGAGGAAGGGGAGCGCACAGGCGACAGCGCGGGCAGCAGCACCCTCAGCCCACAGGGTGCACTCACTGCCGTAGGTCTTTACGACCTGCCAGAGCAGCGCCGCATCCTGGATGCGATAGCCGTTGTCGGTGTAGTGGAAGGCGTTGTAGTGGCGCAGGCCCTGGGGGTCGGTCAGCGGACGCTTGATGCCCTCGGCGCTCTCGCCCAGCATGAACAGGTCACCGCTGAGGACAGCGACGCCGTCCTGCAGCATCTGCTGGATGGCAGGCTTGTCCAGGCAGTCCTTGCCTTCGCCGCTCAGGGCCAGGCAGATGCGCTTGCCGTCCCAGCCGTCGGGGGTCAGGCGGATGAAGGGCACCTGTACGCCGCCGTGGGTGATGACGGCGTTGTGCTCCATGGTCAGGTCTGCCTGGGGGAAGACGGAGGGATCTGCCAGGAAGACCTCCTGCTCCTTTACGCCAGTGATCCAGGCGAGCATGCGGCGCTTGTCTTCCTTGCTCAGGTTTGCGGTGCGGGCGGCCAGCTCCGCCTTGTGGGCCTGGAAGAAGCTTTCGTCGCTGTCGAAGCCGGGGGCGTGGCCTTCGCCGCGGAACCAGGTCAGATCCTGCAGGTCTTCTACCTCGATGGGCTGCTCCTGCCAGGCGATGTCCTTGCCCATGAGCGTCCGGGCGAAGAAAGCGTACACCTTCTCACGTACCTTGCGATTGTACTGATGGCCGGCCACCTGGTAGTAGGTCTCCAGCTTGTCCTCAGCGCCCATGATGCGGTAGGCGTCGGAGATGACGGGCTGCTCAATGGTGGGGAGGTTCTTGGTCCAGTCGCCGGTGGAGCCGGAGAGGAACAGCGGCAGCGGCGCCAGGGTGCAGCACATCTCGCAGTTCTCGGTATGGCGGCGCAGGCCGGGGGCGTTCTCGCACTGGCAGCCGCCCTGCATCTCCAGGGAGATCATGTTGATGGGGGCCGCGGCCTTAATGCGCTCGTCCAGCAGCGTGAGATTCAGGGTCTGGGTAGCGCCGCCGGAGCAGCCGGTCATGCCGATGCGTTCTACGTCCACCTCGGGCATCTGGCACAGCACATCCAGCGCGCGGATGTTGTTCCAGGTCTGCACGCCCAGGCCGTTGGATTGCCACAGGTCCTTCTCATCCCGGCCGTACTCGTGGGTGATCTGCTTGCTGTCCACCTTGCCGATCATATCCAGCACCAGGGCGATAAAGCCCATCTTGGCGAAGTTGGCCATCTGCTGGGGAACGTCAGTTTTACCCGGCTCGCGGGTGAGACGCTGGGGCTCAAAGTGGCCCATGCAGTACAGGATGGCCGGCGCCTGGCCCGTAAGGGGTCTGGGCATATACAGATTGCCCGTGGACCAGAAGCCGGGCATGCTCTCGTACATGATCTTGTAGACGCTGTAGCCCTCATAATCGCCCACTAGCTCGGTTTGGACGTTCAGGTCGGTCTTTTCGGGCCAGGGGTACAGGCTGGCGGCCATCCGCAGGTTGAAGCGCAGCTCCTCGCGGCGCTTTTCGATCTCCTCGGGGGAGGAGAAAAACTTGCCGGCCATGCGGAAGTTGGTGTGCCGCACCGGGCACAGACGCCAGTCCAGCGAGGGGTGGGGGAATACGGTATATTCAGCTTTCATGAGAATGCCTCCTGTGTTTATAGGATCGGAAATGGTTATGAACATTGTAGCATAAGCAGGCATAAGTATCAAGGAGAAAACGGGGAGCTTCCCACCATAACGGATGAGGGGCTCCCCTGCATTGCTTGAATGTTGTGGAAAAACGGGCGGAAGGAGTGGGGTCTGTTATACCACAAACCGATAGCCAACGCCCCGTACATTCTGGATGTAATGCGGCTTTGTGGGATCATCCTCGATCTTCTGGCGCAGGCGGTTGACGTAGACCATGATGGCATTTTCATCAATGATGGCTTCCCCCCAGATCATGTCGTAGAGCATGTCCTTGGAGAAGATGCGGTTCACATTGTCGATGAAGAGCTTCATCATGGCGTTTTCCTTGGCAGAAAGTGAGATTTCCACGCCGTTTTTGTACAGGCGGAGGGTGGATGCATTGTAGGTGAAGGGGCCTGCCACAATGGTGGGCTCGGCCTCGGTCTGATTGTTTCGGCTGCGGCGGATGAGCGCTTTGACCTTTGCGCCCAGGGTAACCGGGTTAAAGGGCTTGGTGATGTAATCGTCTGCGCCGATGTCCAGGCCGTATAGGGTATCGAAGTCCTCCTTGCGGCCGCTGACGATGATGATGGGCGTCTGGATACCTCTGCTCCGGATGCATTCCACGGCTGTAAAGCCATCCATGCCGTGCATGTTCACATCCATGAGGATAAGGTCATAGGTTTGCCCGTTCAGCAGCTCCAGCGCCTTTTCAGCGCTCTCCGTGCATTCGGCGTCCAACCCGTTGGAGCGGATCACTTTGTTCAGCAGCGACAGTACCGCTGCATCATCGTCAACGATCAATACTTTATCTGCCATATAAAACTCCTTTACAGGACGGGAATTTTTCGCTATGATAATCATACACAAAAACTGCTAGTTTGGCAAGGGGGCATTGCCTTGAACCGTAACGGACACAACCGCAGGCCGTTCTATCTGTTGCTGACGGCTGCTGTTTTGCTGATTGTCATCAGTGTCATCATGCTGATGCGGACATTCAACCATTACAACGCGCTTTCCCTGCAGCGGCAGGACAGTCAGCTGGAAAACATGGCGCAGGCCACAGACGCCATCATGACCAGAGATCTGGGCAGCTTCCGGGAAGAACTGTGCTATGTGATTGGCCGGCGTGGATTCGTCAACGCCGAGAAGCAGTGGCACGAAAACGGGTCTCCGGATGAACTGCGCAGCCGTATGCAGGAGAACCTGAATACGGGTAATCCGCTGATTCACAACATGCTGGTCATCCAGGGGGGCGAGATCGTTCTGGCGTCCGAAGAGGACAGTAAGTACTATTTCCCCGATGGTATGGAGGGACCGCTGCAGCCTTGTTTTTCCGGGGACGGAGCTATGTATCTGGCGCTGATCGAGGAAGGACAGCATGCACGTTTTGCGGTGCTGCTCAGCATGGATGATTGGTACGAGGAACTGGCGCAGTCCTATGCCAGCGATGATATTCAACTGATGCTGCTGGGCAGCCAGAACAGAATCCTTCTGCACACCTGGCGGGGACAACAGTGCGTGAATATCATGGATGAGCTGACGCCAACCAACTGTGACATGCAGGCTGTACGCCACATGATGATAAGCCGTGCCTCTGGGCAGCAGCTGACCGCATCCTATGAACTTACCTATCCCGGGGATGATGCTGTGCATGAGATGCGCATGACAGCCCTGCCGTTGGAAAAATGCACGAACGGGTATTTTATTGTTGGCCTGACCAGCGATTATGACGAGATCATCCGGCCCATGTACGCTGCAGCCTGGGGGCTGATGCTCAGCGGTGCGCTGCTGGTGACCGGCGCAGTGCTGATGCTGCTCACGGTCGTATTGCTTGCCCGGCAGAACCGCAGCCGGGACATGGAGCTGGAGCGGCTTATCCAGCGCAATGCGGAAACGCAAAAGCTGCTGGAGAAGACCACAGAGCTGGCCCATCATCAGCGGCTGGAGACCATTGGTACCCTGACTGCCAGCATTGCGCATGAGTTTAACAACCTGCTGACACCCATTATGGGTTACGCCATCCTCACCCTGGAGGGGCTTCCGGAGAACTGCGATGATCTGGCGGACAATGTCACCGAAATCTATGAGGCTTCCCGCAAGGCCAAGGACACCATCTCCCGGCTGAATGCACTTTCACGCAAAAATGAGGAGGCAAGCCTTCGCCGCCTGTCCCTGAGCGGCATTGTGCAAAAAACGCTTCAGGTAGCTGCCCCTGCCCAACCGCCCAAGGTGACCACTAGGGTGGTGAACGAGGTAGGTGACTGCCATGTCTCCGGTAACGAGACGCAGCTTTCCCAGCTGCTGCTGAACCTGATCCTCAATGCTTATCATGCCATGGAAAAGGACGGTGGCGCCCTCACGCTGACCCTTCGTACACAAGGAGATCGGGCGGTTGTGCAGGTGCGGGACGAGGGCGTCGGGATCCCTCCGGAGGCGCTGCCTCATATCTTCGATCCCTTCTTCACCACCAAGGAATCCGGCCGGGGAACCGGTCTGGGACTGGCCATCGTGCGGCAGGTGGCAGAGACTCATGATGGTGTGATTGACGTGGAGAGTATCCCCGGTCAGGGCAGCACCTTCACGCTGCGCTTACCGCTGGCGAATTCAGAGGATACCGTCGATTCTTAATATATATTAAGTGAACGTTTAGACTGGATTAAGACAAATGTGATATCCTTCCTCTGTAATGCTTGCAAAAGCAGAATGAAAAATGGAGGTTTATCGTATGCGCAAGATTCTTTCCCTCGTGCTCTGCCTGATGATGATCATCAGCTGCATCCCCGCCATGGCTGAAGAAGCCGCTGCCGTGAAGACCGGTCTGTCCTTCACTACCGACCTGACCAGCTCCAAGAATGGCCAGTCTCAGGCCAACATCTCCATCACCGCTGTGACTGTGGATGACAACGGCGTCATCACCCAGTGCGTGATCGACGTGATCCAGGGCAAGGTTGCCTTCGACGCGACCGGCGTGATCACCACCGACATGGCTACCGAGTACCAGTCCAAGCAGGAGCTGGGCGACGGCTACAACATGCGCGGCGCCTCTTCCATCAATGCTGAGTGGAACGAGCAGGCCAACGCTTTCGCCGCCTACTGCGTGGGCAAGACCGTTGAGCAGCTGCAGGCCGCTGAGCTGAACGAGAAGAACCAGGTTGTGGACATCGCCGCTTCCTGCACCCTGACCGTGGACGAGTTCCTGCCCAGCGTGGTGGACGCTGTTGCCAAGGCTGAGTACCGCGGCGCCAAGGCTGGCGACGTGCTGAAGCTGGCGCAGACCTCCGTGATGTCCAGCTCCAAGAGCGCTACCGCTGAGGCCGACGGCCAGACTCAGGTGGATTGCCACGTTGGCATGTTCACCCTGAACGGCGACGTGATCACCTCTGCCTACATCGACGCTGTGCAGGCCAAGGTGAAGTTCAACAACAAGGGCGAGCTGACCGCTGATCTGACCGCTCCCGTTCTGACCAAGAACGAGCTGAAGGACGGCTACAACATGCGCGGCGCTTCCCCCATCGGCAAGGAGTGGTTCGAGCAGACCGCTGCCTTCTGCGCCTTCATCACCGGCAAGACCCTGAATGAGGCCATTGCCATCGCCGCCAACCCCGCTGAGACCGACGTGATCGCTTCCTGCACCATCAAGATTGATGCGTTCCTGAAGCTGATCGTCAAGGCTGGTCTGTAATTAACAGAACCATCTTCCTTTCCCAGCTGCCTCCTTGTCGCAAGGGAGGCAGCTCTTTTTTCTGCTGTGACGGGAAACCCGAAAACGAGTTGGCCAAGGGAGCCTTTCGAGGTATATGGCGTACAGATCGGCATTCATGCGGTGCTTCAATCCCTGATTAAACGGCATATAAGGGTGCGGCAGGTGTGAAATCCCTGCCATGTGTTGACATCCTCTGGCAAAAGCTCTATAATAGGTAAGTATTTCTGAACAAAGTGCAGGGAGGGAGATTCGGTGCTGTTTTCCAGTCTGACATTCCTGCTGTATTTCTTTCCTCTGGTGATTCTGGTCCACTACATCCTGCCCAAACGGTGGCAGAATCCCTTTCTGCTCACGGCCAGCCTGGTGTTCTACGCCTGGGGTGACGCCAGACAGGTGCCGCTGTTTGTCACGCTGCTGATGGTGAACTGGGGCACGGCCCGGTTGATTGCCAGGACACAGAAGCCTGTGACGCGCAGGGTGCTGCTTGCAGCTGCGCTGAGCTGTGATTTCGGGGCGCTGCTGTTCTACAAGTATACGGGCTTCCTGCTGGGCATTGCGGGGCTCCAGCCTGCGTTCCTGTCGGGGTTGACGCTGCCGCTGGGCATCAGCTTCTTTGTTTTTCAGGCTGCGGGGTATCTGTTTGATGTGTACCGTAACCAGACGCAGCCGGAAAGGAACCCGATTGCCTTTGGTACATTCCTATTCCTCTTCCCGCAGCTGATTGCCGGCCCGATTGTCCGCTACAGTGACATGGCCAAGTCTCTGCACGAGAAGCGTCGCCCGGATGCCCGGGCATTGGAAAGCGGTATGGCGCTCTTTGTGGCGGGTCTGGCGGCCAAGGTGCTGCTGGCTAATCCGCTGGGCGAGGCTTATTCCCAGCTCCATGCCATGACGGGGGACATGCTCTGTGCATGGGCGTCCCTGGGCGCGTATACGCTGCAGATCTACTTCGATTTCATGGGCTACTCTGTGATGGCCGTTGGTCTGGGCCGGATGCTGGGCTTCTATTTTCCCCGCAATTTCAATCATCCTTATGCGGCGGTGTCCATCACGGATTTCTGGCGCAGGTGGCACATCACCCTCAGCGGCTGGTTCAAGGATTATGTGTATATCCCCCTGGGCGGAAGCCGCCAGGGTCAGCTCCGCACGGTGCGGAACCTGCTGGTGGTGTGGAGCCTGACGGGCCTGTGGCATGGCGCAGACTGGAATTTCCTGCTGTGGGGCTTGTGGTACTTCCTGCTGCTGAGCGCGGAGAAGTTCGTCTTTGCCGGCAGGGTGAAGCTGCCGATGATCCTCCAGCGCTGTCTGACGCTGCTTGCGGTGATGCTGGGCTGGGCGCTGTTTGTATCCGATGGCCTGGCTGGCTTTGTGGAATACCTGGGATCGCTGTTTTCCTTCCGAACGGAGGTGCAGTCCCTGTTCTGGCTGCGCGAGTTTGCCGGGATCATCCTCCTGGGCATGGTTTTCTGCGTCCCGGGTGTGGTGGAGGGCTTGAAGAAGCTGTGCCGCCGATTTGCGCTGATCCGCTATGCGGCGGTAATGATTGCCATGCTGCTCTGTCTGGCGGCGCTGGCCAAATCATCCTATAACCCGTTCCTGTACTTCCGTTTCTGATGAGGTGAATGCATTGCGTAAAGCGCCCCTGTTCCTGCTGGTGATGACGATGTTGCTCGCGTTGGCGCTGTGCCAGTGCCTGCTGCCGGCCCGCAGGGTGAGTGAAATGGAGAACCGACTGCTGGCGCAATCACCGCATATATCCTTCCGGGCTTTTCTGGAGGGTTCCCTGGCGGACAACGTGGAGGATTTCGCGGCGGATCAGCTGCCCCTGCGGGATGGCTTTGTGGCAGTATATTCCACGATGCAGTACAGCCTTGGACGCCGCGCTGTAGGAGACGCAATCCTTGGCGAAGGCATGCTCTTTGACCAATCTGCCGTTTGGAGCGAACGAAATGTCCGCCTGAATGCAGCTGCTTTGAATGATCTGGCAACGCTGACGGGGAAGGACGTCTGCCTGATGGCAGTGCCCTCTGCGGCCATGATCTACCCGGAAAAGCTGCCAGCCCATGCGCCGGTTGCGGACGAGGCAGCGCTCCTGGCTGTCGCTGAAAAGGAAACCAGGCTTTTGCCCCTTTTGACTGCGCTGCAGAAAGCCAAAGATGCTCCCCTCTACTACACTACGGACCATCACTGGACGGTGGATGGCGCGCAAATTGGCTACGCGGTCGCATGCGATGCGCTGGGGCTTTCTCCGGTGAAAATGGGCGAGCGGGAGGTTTATCCCGGCTTCTATGGCAGCTTTTATGTGCGCTATCCGCTTCCCTGGGTGAAGAGTGATACCTTTGCTTGGATGCCTGTGGAGGGCCTGCAGCTGACGATCAACGGCGAGGAGTACGCGACCTTGCTGGACACCGATGTGCTGGCAGGGCGTGACAAATATGCGGCGCTGCTGCATGGCAACCATGCCCTGGTAGAGCTGAACAACGACGCAGCTCCGGAGGGTACGCTGCTGGTGATCAAGGATTCCTACGCCAATGCGCTGCTACCGCTGCTGGCGCAGCATTACCGCCGCGTCGTTGCGGTAGATCCCCGCTACTTTGCGGGTAACATTGTTGAACTGGTCAACACATATGAAGGAGAGATGATCCTGTGCGTTTATGGAATGAACACATTGTCCACGGGTCGCACCATCGCATTGCTGGAGGGCTTGTGATCCTTGCAGCGCTCATGCTCCTCCTGGGCGGAACCGCCTTTGCGGAGGATGAGACGCCTGCGCTGAAGGCGTTCTACAATCCTGAGTTTCTCCCGCCGTTGGTAGAAGCGCATGACCCCGCGGGGGATGAGTACTTCACGGATGCGGTTTTCATTGGCGACTCCATGATGGAGCGCATGGAGATGCTGGGCGGCTTCCCTACGGCCAATTTTGTCTGGCAGGTGGGAATGAGCCCTGCGTCCGTGGGCCGCAAGCAGTTCCGCGTGAAGGGCACCAATGCCCGTTTGACCACTTACGAGAAGGCTGCGGAGTATAATCCTAAAAAGATCTACATCATGCTGGGCGCCAATGGCCTGGACAATTATGCAACCTCCTATATCGTTGCGGATTACGAGCGCCTGGCGGATGCGGTGATTACCAACTTCCCGGATGCGCTGATCTATGTCATCGCGCCGCCGCCCATGTCTTACAAGCGCATGCACGGCGAGTATGTGATTCCCACCAAGCGTTACTCCAACTTCGCTGAAGAACTGCGGCTATTGGCGGAACGCCGCAATTTCTACTACCTTGATCTGTATCACGTGCTGGCGGATGAAAAAGGGTATCTGCCTGGCAAGTTTGATGCTGGCGATGGCTATCATCTGAGCCGCAATGCCTGCGATGAGCTGGAGAATCTGGTGCGCCGGCATACGGTGCCGTATCCTGCGGTCAATATGGAAGGAGAACAACCGTGATGAAGAGAATGCTGTTGGGCCTGTCCCTGATTCTGTGTCTGGTGATGACGGGCTGCTCTGCGAAGAATGACGCAGTCCTGACCACCGAGGGGATTGCGGATGCAGTTGCCAAGGCGACGGATTTTGCCGAGCTGGTGGCTGCGGATGAGAAGTACCTGGAAAAGTATCTGCTGATTGAGGCGGCAGATCTGGCTTCCTGGTCTTGGCAGCGGGACAGCAGCCGTGTCACGCCGGAGATGATCCTCGTCCTGGAGGTCAAGCCTGAAGCGGATCAGGCGGCCATCAAGCAGGCTGTGCAGGAGTACCATGACGAGCAGATTTTCCAGTACAGGGATTACCAGCCTGATCAGGTCTATAAGCTGGAGAATGCAAAGGTGCTGCAGAACGGCGCGTTCATCGTTCTGGCTGTGTCTCCGGATGCGGCAAAGGTCAATACCGCGCTGGGCAATGGGTGGAAGTAAGCGAAGAACACGGCCTGCAATACCACGCCGGATACAGCGTGCGAGCAATGAAGAGTCAGACAGCTGCGTCTGGCTCTTTTTTTCTGTCTCTCTCGGCGGTGGTAAGGATGCGTGATCGTACGGGCATTGCCTTGCGGAGCGGGATGGTCTGTGATATACTGTAGGTACCATGCAGCGTTTGCTTACAACGAGTGAGGAGCGACGGCTATGTTCGGACGAATGAAATACATGTTGCTGGCATGCGGACTTGTGCTATGCATGCTGATTTCACAGGCCTTTGCAGCTACGTCGATTTCGGGGACACCCTCGACACCAAGATTGAATACGGCTATACCACCAGTGTCAGCTGCGGTACGGTGCGCTATATTTCCCAGATCCGCGGAAGTTCGTATTTTTACGACAACTATTGGGGCAGTTGGAAGAGCCAGGCCGGGATTGAATGCGGCACGGCAAGTATCTCCATGGCGCTGTCCTACCTGGGCGTGAGCACGACGCCGAAGCAGATTCTGGATGCCAATAATGGTGTGACGTATTTCACCGGTTGGAATGCAACCTATCAGGAACCTTCCTCCGTCAGCAGCGCGATGGACAAATACATCAATGGCAACGGCAAGTATAGCCCGGTGATTGTCCATTTTAAGAAGGGCGGAAGCTATGCTCAGGGTCATTATGTGTGCCTGGTCGGTGTGGATTCATCGGGAAATTATCTGGTGTGTGATCCGGCAAACAGCAATAGCTGGACGCTGAAAACATCCTCCGCCAAGTACAAGGAGATTGACCAGATCAAGCAGTACTATAAGGCCAGCGCATCTATTTCCGATGTGACCACGCTGTGCACGTTCAAGGGTGTGTTCATCAATAAACAGGCGGGATACACCAAGGCCCAGCCATATTCGGATGCAACTTCCGTGTCCCAAGTCAAAGCTGGCCAGATGGTAATGGTGACCCGGCTGGTGACCAACAAATACGGCAATATCTGGGCACAGCTTACGGATGGAAGCTATATTGTTTACTACGACAAGGCATCCGGCGAGCGTTTCCTGACCTTTGACTCCTTCCAGGAGGATATCACAGTGTCTGGGCTGAGCGCGCCAAGTGGCGACTTGGACAAGGGCGACGTCTTCAATGTCACCGGCGTTCTGAAGGCCAGCATGCCTTTCTATTCCGCTACCGCGAAAATCTTTGATATGAATAGTGGTGATGTGGTTCAGAGTGCGACGAGCGGCATCTGTCAATCTGAACGCTTCGGTGAATGGCGTGAATCTCAATTACAAGATGCTCTTTGACAAGCTGCCCAAGGGTAACTATGCGTTTTATGTGGAAGTGCTTCATGGCTTCAAGTACAATGGCGAGGAATTCCTCTTTATGCCGTACAGGACGCCGGTCACCACATATTTTACGGTCGGAAATCCTTTTGTGCCGGTGCAGTATATTGAGGTGATCGGCGAGGTCAATACGCTGAAGTATAATGACGCGCATCTGTTCCAGTGGAAGGTGTATATTTGACGATTACTGTGCAGGCGAAAAAGCAGGTGACCGGGTTGTCCATTTGGGGGATTGACAGGACAATGTGCACTGAGGACGTGATGTTCGCCACTGTCCAGGTGGAACCTGCTGATCATGACTGCACACAGTGGCAGTACTACTCCACCGATACGAGTGTGTTTGATGTGCTCAGAGGCGAGGTGTTCGAGGATGACATGGGGCGTCTTGTCCTGCCGGTGGAGTCCTATGCAGCTGGCACTGCCAACCTGGTAGTCCGCGCCCTGGATGGAAGCGGGACGGAATGCGTCCATACCATCACTGTACAGGACGCGCCAACTGACCTGACTATCTACACCATCCAGGAACTTCCGGAAGGAAGCAACAGTTCGGGTTTCTTTGCGTTCAATCCTCCTGATGCACTGTTTGACGTGTGCGAGGTGATCGTTGCTGATACGAGCGTTGCAAATGTGACGTATGATAGCACAAACGGTGACTTTGTCTGGTACGCAAAGAATACGGGTACGACGACGCTGACCGTGTTTGCGTACTGCGGCAATGCGATGGTCAGAGGCTCGTGCACGATTACGGTGCGAGACAGGGTCCAGGTGGAAAGCATCAGGATTCAAGGTGTGGCCCATCAGCTTTATGTGGGCGAAACAGCGAAGATGTACTATACGGTGCTGCCTGAGGGACATGACTGCACGTCCTTCAGCATTTCTTCCGATAAGCCCTCTGTGGCGGATTTTGACCGGGAAAATGCTTATATGGACGCGACAAGGGGACATGTTATTCCTGTGGAAGCATTTGCAGCAGGCACAACCAGGCTGAACGTCATGGCTGGAGATGGAAGCGGTGTAAGGGGCACATTTATGCTGCAGGTTCTGGCTGCGCCGGAATCTATCTCGGTGACTGTTCCGAGTGAAATTGTTGTGGGCCAGAGCGTAGGCGGCTCCTTCAAGATCCTGCCCGAAGGTGTGACCTATGACGACTGCCAGGTTAGCAGCACGTCTTCGATGCTGGATGTCCAGTATACCAACGATGGCAGCGGAGAATTCACCTGTATTGCTAAAGTGCCGGGAACAGCAATGCTAGAGGTGCTTGTTCGCTACGGCAACTTGAGCCTGAGGAAAACTGTACGGATAACGGTCGTGGAACCCGTATATGTGACCAGCTGCGAAATCGTCGGCCTCAAACCCGTCATGAACGTTGGCGAAGTGCTCGGCTTCTACCTGGCCTGTGAGCCGGAAGATCACGACAATGATCACTGGAGCTATTCTTGCTCCAATACGAACGTGGCGAATTTCTCGCTGCGTGATGCGTATTGGGATGACAGCATCGGCGGACAGCGTGTTCCGGTGACGGCTTATGCGCAGGGAGTGTCGGAGATCACCGTGAAGGCGATGGACGGCAGCGGTACGTCTGCTACCTGGCGGATTGTCGTGCTGGATCCCGGAAAGGTGAAGAAGTTTACCCTGCCCGACAACCTGAGGACGATAGACGCTGAGGCGTTTATGAATGTGCCGATGGAATACCTGGTGGTCAACAATGGCTGTGCCACGATCGGCGAACGGGCCTTTGCCAATTGCGGCGGATTGCTGATTGCGGAGATTCCTGCCAGTGTAACAAGCATTGCATCATCTGCTTTTGAAGGCTGCAGCAATCTGACGATTGTTGCGCCCACTGGCAGTGCGGGACACCGCTATGCAGTCAGTCAGAGGATTCCCTGGCTTGAGAGTATTCCTTAATTCATTGGGCGTCCGCTTCATCTGCGGACGCCTTTTTGCTCATATGCTCCCACAGGCTTACAGGGAACACCATTCTTTACGAGGGGCAAAAGACACAAACAGCTAAACAGACCTGAGCCGGCTTGCTACGAGGTGAGCTGGCCCTTTCTTGTCTCCGTCGCCCTGACAACTTAGTTGCTCTTGGACAAAAAGAAACCGCCAGCACTCTCTTAATAGAGAATACTTGCGGTGGAAGGCTTCGACCCATTCATGCCATCTTGGCGTGTTTTTATGTCGAAAATTGGTGCAGAATTGGTGCATTTGGTGCATAATTCGGCGTTGTGTAATCAGACGATTTTCGTCAACCCCAGTCAAATCAAGCCTTCTGCTATCGGCCATCACCGTGCTGAAAGCCCGGCGCTGGCTACGCTCGGGCAATGCAAGCATTGCCTCTCGCTAGTCGGCCTGACAGCCTCCCTCACTGCTCCTGCTCCTCATCCTTCTTGCCCATCGGCTTCATGGTGGGGAAGAGCAGCACGTCGCGGATGGTGGCGCTGTCGGTCATCAGCATAGCGCCTTCGGCGCTGGATGGGGGAGTTTCAAGCCGGAATTGACATCAACGATGATGTCGGGGGGTAAAACTTGACCGCACCAGCACCTTTGTAACCCTGTTATATCAAGGGGCTTAAACCAAAATTGGATTAAGTTTGGTTTAAGTTGGTTTAAGGTGCGCCCGCCCCTGCGCCTTCAGGTAGTTCTCAAAACCAGCGAAGGCGTTCTTTTTCATATCTCTTGTCGCATCAGCGTAAATATTCAGGGTTGTGGAGACGTCAGCGTGCCCCAACGTGTCCTGAATGACCTTGATATTGACGCCCGCTTCACACATGCGCGTTGTAAATGTGTGGCGCAGGATGTGACAACTGAACGGTGGGAGAAGAACAGGATTGCGCTTACCCTGCTGTAAGACTTCATCATTACAATCACGGATAATGCGACGCAGTGCTTTATTCAGCGTGCCCTGATGCTGTGGCTGTCCGAAACGATTGACAAAGATGAAATCAGTATAGCCGTCTATGGTTGCTTCGCAGCGGATGCCATTTTCCTCTTGGTAGCGTTGTTCTGTGAGGAAAGCATCTTTGACAATGCCGAGCATTGGGATGCTACGGATGCCCGCTTTTGTCTTGGGGGAATGAACATTACAGTAACAGCCATTGGTGGCATGATTGTAGTAAATCAGGGTATGGTTGATGCTGATGGTTTCTTCAACCAAATCAATATCACACCAACGCAGACCTACTGCTTCACCAACACGCATTCCTGTGCCAAGCATGACGGCAAAGACGGGATACCAATGCAGGTATTGTGGTGTCCGCTGAAGATAATCCAGAAACAGGTCTTGCTGTGCCTGGGTCAAGGCACGACGCTTTTCTGTGGTCAGACCGTGGGATTGCTTCAGTTCCTTCAAAACATTATGTGATGGATTGATGCGGATGTAAGCGTCATCAACTGCCATATCAAGCACTTGATGGAGAACCGTGTGAATGGTATCTATCGTGCTGATGGCGAGGTTGCGCTCATCTGCCAGGGTGTTGTAAAACCGCTTGACATCGCTTTTGACAAGGGTGGAAATCCGTTTCTTGCCAAAGGATGGTTGAACATACATGCTATACATGTATTGATAGTTTTGAAAGGTATTATCCTTCAAACCACGCTTCAACTGTCGCCAGAGTTCATACATGTCATTGACGGTGACATAGCGGGCTTCAGTTTTTATTCTATCAAGCTGGTCTTTTGTGATGGTGCGCTCTTTTTCACGCAGTTCATCCAGTGTTTCGGCATACAGAACATGACGCTTTCTCTCCGTGTCCGTCCATCTGAAGGCGAAGGTTCCATTGGGACGTTGTTGTTCTCCCTTATGAAGAAGTGGGGCGGTTATTCCTTTCTGTTTTCGTGTCATGAGGTACTCCCTTCATGGCACGAAAGACACGATTACAAGCAGATTATACCATAGGATGTATCGTGTTTCAAGTGAAACGGGACATCGTTACCAATAGAGGATTAAGTATTACAGTCCGGCACTTACAAGTTACATCTCACCATTTATCTTTACATCTCACCACTATTGGCATTAGCATCAGCCACATAAAAGCTACATCCTACCACCTGGCAGTTTGCTTATCCGGCAGACTGCCTTTTCTTTTGTCTGTGAGATAAAGCCCGTTCATTTTGTCAATAGCAAAGGGCAAATAACCTGTACGCCCTTCGGGACACCCCCTCTGCTATAATGTAGTCACAAGGTTGAGGGAAGCACACCTGAAAGCCTTGAAAACACAGCAGTAGAAATCCCAGGCGGTGGGTCAGACCTACCGACGAAACGACCGGGGTTTAGCAGAGAAAATAAGAAAGATACTGTGCTAAACCTTGGTCGAGAAGAAAATAGGTAGTCCGCCTAACGGGACACCCTACATGCTACAATATAATCACGGTAAGGGAAACACCTACCGAAGAAAAGAAAGGAAGAAAAACTATGACTACTAACAAGAAGAACGGTGCCTGGTACAACTACATCAACAAGACCATCGTGGTGACTAAGAACTTTATGGTTCTCGCCGGTCAGTTCGGCACCCCTGAGTTCCATCAGTTGATGGACATGCGAAGCAAGCAACCCACCTTCATCGTCGTGGAGTACAAGCCTGAGCGCAATACCAAGAAGAAGACCTACGGCAAGCTGACCTACGAAACGATGGCGAAGTTCATCGCCAACTACGAAACCGACGAGAAGAACCGCAAGACGATGCTGGCGGAGTTTGACACGGTTCAGAAGATTTCCAAGACCCAAAAGGGCGCCTACATCTTCGTGAAGAAGTGGTTCCTGGGTAAGTATAAGGAAGTCTTTGATGCCTGGCAGGAGGAGCAGGACGCCAAGAAGCGTGAAGAACAGGACGCTCACCTGCTCTACACGGTCTGACAAGAACCTGTCCCCCTAACGGGACACCGCCTCTGCTATAATAAAGACACGATGAGGGAAGACCTCACGGGACATTGAAAGGAAGGTAGATTTTATGAAGAAGTGTTACGACGGACACGCGGTGGATTTCACCACCAACACGGTAACTGTGACCAAGAAGTTCATGATGAACGCCAGTCAGTGGGGTAGTGCCGAAAACAACCTGATGAAAGAGTTCCAGGCATACGGTCTGCGCATCGTCCTGGAGACGCGCAAGCCCCGCACCCCCAAGAAGACCGACAAGAGCAAGCCCGCCCTGCTGACCTACGCGATGATGGAAGCCTACATCAGGATGCTGGATGTGGCGGACGAGATGCTGAGTGAGTTTGAGGTCGTGCGCGAGACCGCCAAGAGCCGTCGCAATCGCCAGCAGTATGTGAATGACTGGTTCCGCAAGACCTTCCCCCGCTACGACGCCATCCCCGAACTGGACGATGATAACCGCATCGTCTATAACCCCAACGCAAGCCTGTCCACCTGATGGGACACCCCATCTGATATACTGTAATCACGGTGAGGGAAGACCTCACCCGACAAAACGAAAGGATGTATGAATTATGTTTAATGAGAAGACGAAGAACGCCTCCCTGAAGAACGCTGGTCACTACTACGATTTTGACACCAACACCCTCTATGTTACCAAGGCTTATCTGAAGAAAGCGGAGACCTACGGCACGCCCGAATGCAACAGCCTCAACGAAATGATGGCGCAATTCCCCGGCATGAAGATTGAGATCCACAAGAAGTCCCGCACCAACAATGCCATCTCCTACGAGATGATGGAAGGCTTCATCCGCATCATGCCCCAGGCTGAGTGGCGCATGAAGGAGTATCAGCGCATCAAGCAGGTCAGCCTCGCCTACAAGAGCCCCTACAAGTTAGTGTGCGCATGGTTTGAGAAGCAGTTCCCCTACTACGGCAAGCTGACCGAGCACGATGAGAACGGCACCATGAAGTGGGATGTTGTGGCGATGTATAACATGGCTGCCGAAGAAGCACATGCCCGCGCCGTAGGCAAGGATGGCACTGTTGTCTCTTTCCCTGCGTCCGCCGTGCGGACGCAGGAGATGAACGCAGAAAACCTCCTCGCCGAGGCGGGCTAACGACCAAGGTTTAGCAGAGAAATGAATGTAATACCCTGCTAAACCTCGGTCGGGAAAGGTAAAGATATGGAACTGTTAGAGAATCGTTTCTACGATTTGGACGAAATCGCAGAAGCAACCAAGAGCAACCGCGCCAGCAGTCAGTTCAAGAGGGACATCACCCGCAAACTGGATGCCTGGGGTTATGAATACGAGTGGCGCAACCGTAGGGGCGTCACCATCTCCGCACACAACCTGACGCCGGAAATACGGTTGAAGGAACTGTTGGTGAATCGGCTGAATATGAATAGCCAGATAAACCCCGTGGAGTTCGCATACTTCATCCTGGCATTCTCCGCAATACCCGGCTTCGCCACAATGCCCTGGGAGACACGCTATCAGGTGCTTCACGAAAACGGGCTGGTGAATAAAGAAATCGCCACTCTGCGAAACTGGGCAAGCAGACTGATAGCCACTGATAATGTCATAAAGGGCGGGAAGGATGCCCTGTGGCATACTTACATGGATAAGGGCAAAAAGTATCAGGAACGGGTTGAACTGGATGATGCCCGCTACAAAGAATACTGCGCCCGGCGCACGGATATGCTGGAAACATTGAAACAGACTGACCTGCCCCCATCAAAGCATTGGGGCGAGATGGTGAAGACCTTGTATGGCGAGTATGGGGTATATTATTATTGCCCTGCCCTGTGTTTGAATGCTCTTGGCGATGATGTGGATGAATTGTATGACCTAGTGGAACAGATAACAGAACAACAGGGATAGAAGGTGCGCTTTATAGGCGTACCTTCTTTTTTGTTGGAGCTGGCCTCTGTGTCCGTTATTTGATTTATATAAAAAATTATGGTAAACGTGGCAGGAGGAGCATTTAAGGAAAGCCCTCTGGATGTTGCATAATATACCGTCTGTATAGAAAGTGCTCCCTACCGGGTGCGTATTCACTAAGGAATGCTTACCTTCAAAGTCTTTTATTAACTTGCTAATTACATCACACTTTCAATATAGTTCGGTGCGTCTGTCATGGAATACCGGTATGTTGCTGCGGATATCCGTGAGTATCTGCATATTGCAGATAGCAGATATCACATCTTCACTACAGCGGAGATTTTTATTTTGGATATGTCAGGTTGTGCGTCGCGCCTCGCCTTCTGCGAGGCGTGACCCCTGCATTGCGAGGCGCGTCTGTCACGCGCCGTGCCCCGGACAAGCAGCACCACAGCACCACGAGGGAGCATCCGCAACCGGAGGGGCTCAAGAAAGATCGCGCGAACGGGATTCTTAAGGGGTGAAACCCCTTAAGTAGAGTCCAGAGACGGAGTCTCTGCCAGATTGTCAAGGCAGAGCCTTGACCGAGAGACCAGAGAGCAGCGCTCTCTGGTCACCTCTCCAGCACAGCGTCCAGCTGACGGCTGAAGACCGTGGCGGCGGCGCCGATGATGCCCGC
>SVGL01000015.1 GCA_015056325.1 Clostridiales bacterium
AAATCCACATAGAGATGAAGCTATCGGCCCGGCAATTCCTCGAACCAGATTCTATGGAGATAACAAAAATCGCATCATAATTGTGAGGGCTGCCTAATCCGGCAGCCCTTTTTTGTGTTTGACAAAATGGTAAGATAATGCTATAATTCATCCATCGGGTTGAGGTGAGCTTGATCCGGTTAGGAAGTGTAATATACGGTATAAACCGTTATGTACTCGAACCACTTTGGTAGAGCACATCGTTCACATCGATGGGGTCGTAGGTTCGAGTCCTACTGGCACCACCAAAGAACCACCCTTTGTGGGTGGTTTTTTTCTATGTATGTCCAATATGGCTTGCACCTTAATTCCCTGAGATGTCAACGCACATCGATGAGACGTCGAACCGCGCGCTGTCAGCGGCGGAAGCAGCAGGAGGAAATGGCAGCTGACCGGGCGCAGCAGGACCGTAGGTTCGACGCCTGCCGGAAGTCGTTTGCATGCCCATCTTCTTGCCATCCGGGAGGGGGTGTCCCCCTCTTTTTTTCGTGCACTTTCCATCCTTTGGAACTGGCGATTTTTGTCTTTTGAAGTCATTTTCTGTGGACAATCCCTTCATCTTGTCGTATAATATATTCTGTATAGGTATGTTTATGACAGCACACCTGTACCAGTACTCGGGCAGAGAACAAAGCGAGGGAATGTATGCAGAAGCGAGGAAAAAGCTACCGCGTCGCGCAATGCGGCATGGCCACAACACTGGCCGTTATCGTGCTGGCCTTCGGGCATGTGCTGACGATGGGGGAGTTTTTCTGGTACTTCGTGGCGTCCCTGCTGGTGGACGTTCCTGAGCGCACGGCAGACAAAGCGCTGTGCGTACTGGCCACATCGATCCTCTCTGTGCTTCTGTGCGGCTTCAACTATGTGTACCTGGCCTCCTTCGGGCTGCTGATGGCGCCCTATGTGCTTATCAAGGCCATCACCCGCAAGAGCCCGTCCATGGTGCAGTATATTGCCGTTGCGGCAGGTTCCTTCCTGGGGATGCTGGGCATCTGCTGGTGGACGCCCATGTTCATCGTGCAGCTGAGCATCATGACAGCCCCTGCGGTGCGCTGGGGCGCAGCGGCGGTGATTCTCCTGGTCAGCCTGGTCTTCGAACCGCTGTACGGCCGGCTGTTCCGCTTCTGCAAGCAAATCCTACTGAAAGTGTGGTACCGTTTCGCATGAAGTTTTACGAAAGAATCCTCCTGGATCTCAAAAGCGAGGAGCACTCCTTTCAAACGATATACAAGCATGCCTTCAGCTTCGCCGACCATGTGTATTTTGAGGAGAGCAGCAATCTGCGCATCGAGCGCACCACCTATGCCCAGGCCCGGCAGGCGACGCTGAAGATTGCCGCGGCGCTGCGCAAGCAGGTGCAGCCCGGCCAGATCGTGGCGCTGATGATGCCCAACAGCCCCCTGTGGGTGGAGTGCTTCTGGGCCACGCTGCAGGCAGGCTGCAAACCTCTGCTGCTGTCCCCCCTGATGCCCGCACGGGTGGCCGCACGGTGCCTTGCCCATACCGGCTGCACGGTGCTGCTGGGGGATATGTCGATCGAGGGATGCTGCACCATCCCCGCTGTGGAGCTGGACAAGTATCGTCGTGACGCCGAAGAGGCCCCCGAAATCATGGAGGGCTGGGGGAACGAGGTCATCCTGGCCACCTCCAGCACCACCGGCGAGCCCAAGCTCCTGGCCTTTGACGGCAAGGCTATCTGCATTCAGATCCTCAACAGCAAGGGCATCCTGGAAACCTGCAAGGAGGTCGCCAGGTTTGACCATGGCGTCTTCCGCATGCTGGCCTTCCTGCCCTTCTCCCATATTTTCGGCCTGACGGCCTGCTTCCTGTGGTTCACCATGTTCGGCGTAACCTTCGTGTTCCTCAAGAACCTGCAGCCTGAGACCATCCTGCGCACCTGCCGCCTCCACCGGGTGACCCACGTCTTCGCCGTGCCCCTGCTGTGGGACACGATGACCGCCCGCATCCTCAAAACCGTGGAGGAAAAGGGCCTGACCGACAAGTTCCAGAAGCTCACCCGCATCAGCCTGAAGCTCCAGGATGTTGCGCCGCCCCTGGGCCGCCTCTTCGCCCGGTGCGTGTTCTCCTCCGTGCACAAGCAGACCCTGGGCAGCACGATCAAGTACTGCATCAGCGGCGGCGGCATGCTGTCCAAGGAGACGCTGCCCCTGCTCAACGCCATCGGCTACCCGCTGGAGAACGGCTATGGCATGACCGAGATCGGCATTGCCTCCCTGTCCAACAAAAAGCCCAGCCAACGTCAGGGCCTGGGGGTGGGCAAGCCCATGACCAGCCTGGATTTCAAGCTGGATGAAAATGGTCAGCTGCTGGTGCGGGGCTCCTCCTGCTACACCGCAAGGTATATGGACGGCAAGCGCCTGCCCGCCAATCCCAACACCTGGTTTGCCACCGGCGATATCTTCACCGTGGACGAGAAGGGCGAATACAGCTTCATCAGCCGCATGGACGATCTGGTCAACGGCGCCAACGGCGAGCGGCTCAGCCCCGACGAAATCGAGAACCAGATGGCCCTGACCCTGGAGCACTGCGTCTTCGGCCTGGAGAACGGCACCCTGGCGCTGATGCTCCGGCTGCCCGAGCAGTGCTACATCTCCGATGCAGCCTGGAAGCACGAGATCGACGCTGTGCGCGCCGCCATCGACGAATTACCCACCTACATGCGGCCCCGACAGATTTACATCTCCCGCCAGCCCCTGCCCCTGTCCCTGAGCGGCAAGATCCGCCGTCAGGCCATCCGCCAGGGCGTCATCGACGGCAGCTACCCCTGCGATTCCCTCGCTGCGCTGCAGCAGTCCGGCGGCCAGCAGAACCGCGCCAACGACGCGCTGCTCCAGGCCCTGCGGGAGCTCTTCTCCAAGCATGCCCCCAGCGAGCAGTCCGTTGCCGACGGCAGCCATTTCTTCGTGGATCTGGGGGGCGACAGCCTTGCCTTCCTGGAGCTGATCAGCGAGATTGAAACGAAATTCAGCGTCCGCATCTCCAATGAGATGTCCGCCGAGATGACCACCCCCGCCGCTGCGGCACGGCAGATCACCGCCGCCCTCGAAGCCAAACAGTGAGGTGTCAAGAAGCATTGAAACGCTTTTTTCAGAATTTCTTTTATTACTTCGTCAAGGTGACGGGCTATATCCCCTACAAGCTCTGCATGAAGACCCATGTCTACTACGAGAGCAAGGATACCCCCCGTCTGGGCGGCGCGGAAATTGCCGCTGCCAACCATACCCGCCTGCTGGACTTCGCGCTGCTTTTGTATCTGTACAGGTTCCGCGTGGTGCGGGTGCTGATGGCGGAGGTGCTGTTCAAGAATCCCCTCAGCGGCTTGTTCATGCGCTGGATGCGGGGCATCAAGGTCAACCGCAGCCACGGCACCGATGTAGAGCACATGCAGGAGATGCGTGACGCGCTTTACGATCAGGATGTGGTGGGCGTCTTCCCCGAAGGTAAATTGAACCCCAAGGGCCGCGACTACGGCCCCCTGCTGCCCCTGGGCAACGGCGCCATCCACCTGGCCATGACCACCGGCGCCCCTATTCGCCCGCTGTACTTCCACAACAATCTCGGGGTGTTCAAGTCCTCGGCCATCATGGTGGGCAACCCTATTGACGTGCAGGGCATGTTCGGCAGCGAGCCCACCCCCCAGGCCATGGAAAAGGCCCGGGCCTGCCTCACCCGCCGCCTGGAGGAGCTGCGCGATAACCTCAAGCTCCGCGATCAGCACCGCTCCCATTCCCTGCTGACCCGCCATATGCGCTGGAGCATCCGCATCGCGCTGAAGATGGGGTTTGGCGTCACCTACCACTACACAGACAAGGCTGTCCAGGCCCACAAGCTGCAGCGCAACGTCATCATCGTCAGCAACCATCGCAGCTTCTACGATCCGCCCATGCTCTGCACCCTCTTCCCCAAGGACAAGGTGCACATCCTGGCCGCGGAGACGCTGTATCAAAACAAGTGGCTGGCCTTCCTGCTGGGCCGGATGGGCTGCATCAAAATCGACCGCAACTGCCTGGACATGGAGAGCTTCCATGCCATCCAGGATGTGCTGGGGCGCGGCGCCAGCGTGGGCATTTTCCCCGAGGGCACGCTGCATGAGGATCATGAGATCCTGCCCTTCAAGTCCAGCTTCGCGCTGGCATCCATTTCCTCCGGCGTGGAGGTGCTGCCTGTTTACATCGGCGGCGAGTACAAGATGTTCGGCAACAAGCTGCACATCTGGATCGACACCCCCATGAAGCTGGAAGTGGAAAACCTGACCGTGGAAGAAATCGAAAAGCAGGCCAAGCGCGTAGAGGACAGAATGCGCATGCTGGCTGAGCAAGACAAACGGAGGAGCTGAGAGAAATGGAAAAGTACTTCTTTGACATGCTGCAGCCCGATGAGCGTGCCCGTGTGCGCCGCCTGAACACCCTGCAGGAGCTGGAACCCCTGTGCCTCACCGAATATGCGGAGCTGCCCGCAGTGGCTCTGCTGCAGCAGACCACCAGCTACAAGGAGCTGTGGAACAAGGTGGCCTGCACCCGTGCCGGCCTGATTGAGGCTGGCATTCAAAAGGGCGACATGGTGGGCATTGCCCTGCCCAACACCCTTGACGCGGTGGTATGCTTCCTGGCGGCGGTGACCGCCGGCGGCGTCGCGGCGATGCTGCCTGCCGCCACCTCCCCCGAGGGCCTTGTCAAGCCCTGCATGCTGCTGCAGCCCAAGCTGGTCATCACCTACCTGCCCGAAGCGCCGGTGAAGCACTACGCGCCCGCTCAGCTGCTCAAGGATACCCCTGCGCCCGCCGTGCAGGTGGAGCCCGCCGATGCCGCAGCCGCCTTCTTTACCGGCGGCACCAGCGGCATCCCCAAGAGCGCCCTGCTCTCCCACCGCGCCCTGATGACCGGCGTGTACAATGGCCTGTTCAGCCCCAACGGCACCTACTTCCAGCGCTACTATGCGCTGATCCCCTTCACCCATGTGTTCGGCGTCATCCGCAACATGCTCACCTGCTTCCAGAGCGGCTCCACGCTGTGCATGTGCACCGGCATGATGAACCTGCTCAGCGATCTGCAGCAATACAAGCCCACACTGCTGGTGCTGGTGCCTGCCCTGACGGAGATGCTGCTGAGCATGGTCAAGGGCTACGGCATGAACGCCATCGGCGGCTGCCTGAAGACCATCATCGTGGGCAGCGCCCCCATCCGCAGCAGCATCGCGGAGGATTTCGCTGCCATCGGGGTCACGATCTGCGCCGGCTATGGCCTGACGGAGACCTCCAACCTCGTCTCCGGCAACGGCGAGCAGCTGAAGAAACCCTTCTCCGTGGGCAAGCCCTATCCCGGCCAGCAGATCCGCTTTGTGGACGGCGAAATTCAGATCAAGGGCGACCACATCTTTGACAAGTACATCAACAACCCCGCCGAGACTGCCGCTTCCTTCCAGGATGGCTGGTTCTGCACCGGCGACCTGGGCTACATCGACGAGGATGGCTACCTGTACATCACCGGCCGCATCAAAAGCCTGCTGATCCTGCCCAACGGCGAGAAGCTCTCCCCCGAGGAGCCGGAGCAGATGGTCAACGAGCTGGCGGGCGTGAAGGCCTGCCTGGTCAAGATGGCAGCCAACCGTTTCGGCGCAGAGGTCGTGACCTGCGAGGTCTTTGCACCCGGCGCTGACGAGGAAGCCCTGCGCATCCGCATCCTGGAGGAGGTCAACCTCCGCCTGCCCGAGGCGCTGCGCATCCGCCAGGTTGTCTTCCGCCAGGAGGACTTCCCCCGTACCGCATCCATGAAGATTGTGAGGAACATGGCATGAGCAGGAAAGAAATCATCTCCACCCTGGCCGAGCTGCTGTGCAAGCTCCGCCCCGAGCTGACCCTCAGCCCCGATACCCTGGATGAAAGCGTCAGCCTCCAGAGCGATCTGGGCATCGACTCCATCACCATGCTGATGCTGGCCCTGAGCATCGAGAAGAAGTTCGGCTTCCGGTTTGAGTCCGTCACCGCCGAGCAGATGAAGACGCTGGGCAGCGTGTGCGAATACATCGAAGCGAGGATGGCACAATGACCCAACATGAGGAATGGATTGTCCGGGAGCTCAAGCCCGGCGACCACATCCGCGTCAAGCACATGAGCTTCTACCACCACGGGCTGTATGAGGGCGACGGCATGGTGATCCACTTTGCCGGCCCCAGCCTGGAGCATCTGGTGGACCCTGAGCAGGTCACCGTGCGCCGCGATGCGCTGGAGCAGTTCAGCAATGGCCGCAACATTGAGATCCGCAAGTATTCCCTGAAGGAGAAGCTCACCAAGCGCCCCCTGGCCAAGGTGCTTCAATCCGCCCGGGACGCCCTGGGTGAAAAGGGCTACGACATCATCTACAACAACTGCGAGCACTTCGTCAACCGGTGCGTCTTCGGCAAGGCCTTCAGCACCCAGATTGACGAGATGCGCGCCAAAGTAAACGTTGACTGAACAAAGGATGTGAACCATGCACAGCGCTTCCTGGCAGGCCGTATGCGGCTTTTTGACAGACATATACGAGTCCCTGGACAGGGATGATATCACCCTGCGCACCATCTTTGAGATGATCTGCCAGCACCGCAACGCCCGCCTGGCGCTGTGGACGGAGAACGGCAAGAAGCGCCAGATGGACTACGCCGAGCTGCCGACGCTCTGTGCAGGCGCTGCCCGTCAGCTGGACAATCTGCTGGAAAAGAAGACCGGCGTCATTGCGCTGCACATGGCCAACTCCGCCATGTGGCCGGTGCTGTTCTGGGGTATCCTCATGTCCGGGCATACGCCGCTGCTGCTCAATGCTGCCCTGCCCCTCAAGACCTTTGAATCCATCCTGATCAAGGCAGGCGCCGTCGCCGTGATCAGCTGCGATGAGCATCCCCAGGCCATCCATCCCCAGCGGCTGCTGGGCGCCCGTACCCAGGTGGATATGGCGCTCTTTGAATCCCGCTGGACGGACCAGATCATCTTCATGACCTCCGGCACCTCCGGCGTACCCAAGCTGGTGGTTTATAACGGCCGCAGCATCGCCGGGCAGATCCGGTCCTGCCGGTATTTCTACCGGGAGACGCTGGCGATCGCCTATCCCCGGAGCCAGGGCGTCATGCGTCAGCTTGCGCTGCTGCCCTTCTCTCACATCTTCGGCTTCATCATCTGCGTGGCCTGGTATCCTTTTATGGGCGCGCAGATCGTCTATCCCGCCTCCCTCAATCCGGATGACATGCTCTTTGCCTGCCAGAAGCAGCGCGTCACCCATCTGTGCGCCGTCCCCAGCTACTATGAGATTCTCGCCCGCATCATGCTCAAGGGCGCCAAAGCCCTCTTGGGCAAGCAGGCAGATGGTTTCATCGCCTGGCTGAAGGAGGGCCGGCTACAAAAACCCGAGCTCTATCAGCGCTATCAAGGCTTTGCAAAGAAGCTGTGCAGCCGCACCCTGGGCCATGACATCCGCTACCTGATTTCCGGCGGCGGCATGCTATCCCCGGATACGGCAGCCTTCTTCAACCGGCTGGGGCTGTACTTCTGCAACGGCTACGGCATGACCGAGCTGGGCATCCTGGCGGTGGAAAAATCCGACAAGCCGGATAAGCGCATGCAGGCCTCCATCGGCACGCCCTCCTACGGCGTCCGCTTCACGCTGGATGAACAGGGCGAAATCCTGGTGGATTGCGATTACGCTGCTGTGGGCTACCTGGAAGAGGACGGCCTCATCCCCCTGGAGAAGCCCTTCTCCACCAAGGATCTGGGCCGCATGCTGCCCGACGGCCGCTACATGCTGCTGGGCCGGCACGATGACATCATCATCGACAGCGATGGCAACCGCATCCATCCCCATGAGATCGAGGAGCGTCTGCGCCGGCTGCCCGGCGTGTCGGGCCTGTGCGTGATCCAGGGGGAGAAAAAGCTGGTGCTGCTGCTGGAGGGCCGCCCCGAAGGCGACGTCGAAGCCATCTCCGAGGCCATCAATCGGGTCAACCGCCGCGCCCCGGCTTCCCACTACCTGCACGAGGCATGGATTCTGCCCTCTCTCTGCCGTACCGCCAAGGGGGAGATCAACCGCCGCGCCATGGCAAAAGCCTATCTTGACGGGCTTGAAAACGCGGCGCCCGTTTCCGTGAGCGAGCCCAGCGAAGGGGTGGAGCTGACGTCTCCGCTGGTCATCAGCATCCGCCGCAAGGTGGCCGAGCTGATGAATGTGAGCCAGGAGCAGGTCTTCCCCGGGGCCAACCTCTTCTCCGAGCTGGGCATGGACAGCCTGAGCTACATGTGCCTGGTTCAATGGCTGGAGGAGGAATACCACGTTCCCTTTGTGCTGCCGGATCAGCAGCGCTTTGAGACCATATATCAATGTGTGGAATTTGTTCAAAACAAAGGAGGACAATGATCATGAAAAAACTGACCGGCTGGAAGCTCTTTGTCTACAGCATGGCGGGCCTGGGCCCGAACCTGCTGATGACCCTGGTGACTGGCTACCTCAACGACGCGCTGCTGGCGCCCACGGGCCTTGATCCCGCCAAGACCTTCACCGGCTCGCTGATCGTGTCGGTAGGCCTGTGCTCGGTTCTGTTCTTTATTGCCAAGGTGCTGGACGCCTTCATTGATGTACCCCTGGCTTATCTGAGCGACCGCCTGCGCTGCAAGATGAACCGCCGCAAGGCCACCATCCTCATGGGCTGGTTCCCCATGGTGGGCTCCTTCCTGCTGCTGTGGAACCCCAGCATCTTCTCCGGCGCCGGCGCCACCGCCTTCACCTGGATCGAGGCCCTGCTGCTGATGGTGTTCTACTCCTCTTACACGCTGTGCATGGTGTCCTACTACGGCACCTTCGCCTCCGTGACCGAGAACGAGAAGCAACTCAACGCCCTGTCTCACTACAAGGCCTTCTTTGACACGGTGCAGTACTGCGTGGCTTACGCGCTGTTCCCGGCCCTGCTGCTCAAGCTCCTGGGCGGCACCGAGGTCGGCGCCATCTCCCGCGCCATGATGATGCTCGCCCCCCTGATGCTGACGATGCTCATCCCCGTCGCGCTTATCCACGGCAAGGACGAAGAGGAGAAGGTTGATCAGCGCATCCCCCTGGGCGAGAGCCTCAGGATTTCCTTCGCCAGCCAGCCCTTCCGCCGCTGGCTCTTCACCCTGCTGCTGGTGCACATGGGCCTGATGCTCTTCCTCACCGGCATCGGCACCACCATCCCGGACAGCCTGATGGGCATCCGCGGCTGGCAGGTAACGGTGATGAACTCCGCCGCCTTCGCGCCCGTACCCCTGATGCTGATAATCTACAACATCGTGCGCAAGCGCAAGGGCACCCGTTTTGCCCTGCAGACCTCGCTGTTTGCCTTTGCGGTGGCCATGTTCACCTTTGCCGCGGCGTGGAAGCAGCTCTGGGGCGGCACCTGGCTGATTCCTTTCATCATCGGCCTGATCGCCTCCACCATCGGCAGCTACGGCGTGGGCGTCATCTTCAGCGTGACCTACTACTTCCCCGCCCAGATCGCTGCCAAGGAGATCTCCACCACCGGCAAGGATCATTCTTCCATGTACTTCGCCATCCAGGGCCTGGTGACGCAGATCTCCTCCGCCATCGGCGTGAACCTGATTTACACCAACCTCATCTCCTGGGAGATTCCCCTCTTTGGCCTGGAAGGCGGCCAGTACATGCTGGTGCCTGCCCTGGCCGGCGTCATGCTCCTGCTGGCCTTCTTTGCAGCCTTCCGCATGAAGGACGATATGTATAAGGACTGATTGCCATGCTGCTTGAGCGCTTTGCGAAACTGACAGGCTACCTGCCGCTGCGGCTTTTCTGTGCCCTGCGCCTGCAGGGGAAGGAGCATCTGCCCTCCGGCCCCTGCATCCTGGTGGCCAACCACGGCAGCATGCTGGATCCCGTGCTGCTGCAGATCGTCTTCCCGATGAAGCACATCAGCTTCCTGTGCGCAAAGAGGCTCTTCCAGTGCCCGCGCATCTGCCAGGCCTTCCTGCGCAAGCTGGGCGCGGTGCCCGTCATCGATGGCGTGAGCGAGATGAAGATCCTCAAGGATCGCGCCGACAAGGCCGGGAAGAATGACATGTTCGGTTTCTTCTCCCAAGGCACCATCTCCCGCACCCAGTCCGCTTTCATGCCCGGTGCTGCCCTGCTGGCCCTGGAAACAGGCCTGCCCCTGGTGCCGGTGTTCATGAAGTGCGCACCGTTCTACAAGGGCGGCAGCCACATCTGCATCGGTCCGGCCATCCCCGTGGAAAAGGCCGCCTCGATTGACCGCGCACAAGTCGATGCCATCACCCAGGACCTCCGTGCCCGGGTGTATGAATTATCCACCAACATCAGATAAGGAGGAACAACAACATGACTTCTTTCGACAACAACTCCTTCCAGGACAACGCCTTCGCCACCTTTGACGCACCCGCTGCCCAGCCCTACTTCCCCAAGGGCAAGGCCATCACCTGCATGATCATGGGCATCGTGTCCGTGGCCATTGGCTGGTACCCCATCATCTTCTCCATCCCCTGCATGGTGTTTGGCATCGTGGCCCTGGTGCTGGCCAAGGGCTGCGACGGCGCCCCTGCCAAGTTTGCCGGCATGATCAAGGCCGGCCGCATCACCGGCGTTATCGGCCTGATCCTCTCCAGCCTCATGACGCTGCTGATCCTGGGCCTGTTCTTCGCCGCCATCTGATCAACACATTTGGGCCAGTCCGCAGGGGCTGGCCTTTTTGCATGCAAAAACCCCGGAGGATGCATCTCCTCCGGGGTATCTGTTTAGTAGGGCGCGCGACCATCAGCGAAGGTTTTCACACAGGGCACGGTGTGTTCCGCTTCCAGGTAGTTGCCGTTGGCGTCCGTGCCCTTCATGATGGCTTTGATGCCGGTGCAGTTCAGCTCATCCGTACCAAAGGGATACTCAAAAGATTCGCCCTTCTCCAGGGTGTGGTGAATCGGCGTCGTTGCCTCCGCCATCACCTGGTCACCCTTATACCAGAAGGCATCGATGTATTCTAGGGTGAAGGGCACATCGCTGTTGTTGGTGTAGGTGAAGGGCACATCATAGCCCAGGCCCTTATAGCCGCGATCCTCCACATAGGCAACTTCCTTGCTGGACGTCACGGAGATTTCGGCTGTCGGCAGCGTATCTGCAGCAGGAGCCGGGGTCGCCGTGGCGTTGCCGGGCACGGGAATGCCGAGGAAGTCGTAATAGGTCCTATCCCGCAGGAACTCCACCCGGATGCTCTCCTCGATGAGATGGCCGTTGGCATCCCTGGCGCAGACGGTGATGATCGCATGGGTCGCATCCAGGTTGGTGGTGGGGAAGCCGATCTCCACGCTGCCATTGGGATTTTGGAGCGCAGAATCATCAAAATACTCCAGATCCATGTCCCAGCGGATATCCTCCACATCGCCCGCATAGAAGACGCACTCCAGGACTTCCAGCTCAATCGGGATGCTGCTCTTATTGATAATGGTCACATCGGTGTGCCAGTCAGCCTTGCGCTGGCCGTTCTCGTAGAAGATATTCACCGGGCGCTCCCAGCGGTCGGGGATGACCGCCATCACGGCCTTGGGGGCAGGCGTGGGAGTCGGCGTGGGCTCGGGAACAAACTTTTCACAGGGCACTCTCAGCACCGTCTCATGCACCCTGCCGTTGTCATCCACGCCGCGCATCACCGTTTCCACATGGGTGCAGCTCATTTCATAGATGCCAAAGCTCCATCTGGTGGGCTGATCATGGCCGTTCATTTGGTACAGGTGCAGATATTGATGCAGATCCTTCTGTGTCAGCTCGGCGACGGCCATCACCGAATCGTTCTCATACCAGGTCGTGATGATATATTCCGGTGTGATGGGGATATCACCGCTGTTGGCATAGGCAAAGTGGACATCGTAGCAGATTTCTCCGTCATCCTCATACACCACACGAGCCATATCGTTTATCACTGTGATGGTGATGGCGCTTTTTGTCTGCTCCGGTACAGGCGTGGGAGTCGGCGTGGGGGTCGGCGTGGGCGCAGGCGTGGGCGCAGGCTTCATGTACTGGTCATAGATTTCATCCCGCAGGAAGTCCACCCGGTCGCTCACCTCGATGGCATGGCCGTTGGCGTCGGTGCCGAAAAACGCGACAACCACATGGGTATTCTCCAGAATCGATGAGGTACAGGTGACCTCCAGCATGCCATTGCGATGGAGCAGCTCCTCTGCGTTCCCAATGTCTTCAGCCGGGAAGGTGGATGCGACCTCCACCTTTTCACCCGTATAGTGGGTGATGCGTATCCCCTCCACAATGAAGGGCACATCACTCATGTTGGTGAGGCGGAACACAGCGTTCCACATTGGAATTTCCTGCCCGTTTTCCTCGCCGATCTCCAGGGAGATTTCCTTTTTCTGTGCTTCCATGATGATTTCCGCACAGGGGGCAGGCGTGGGGGTCGGCGTGGGCGCAGGATTCATGTACTGGTCATAGATTTCGTCCCGCAGGAAGTCCACCCGTGCGCTCGCCTCGATGGCATGGCCATGGGCGTCCGTGCCGAAGAGGGTCATGATCATGTGGGTATCCTGCAGATGATTGGAGGCAATGGCAAAAACAAAGTTACCATTGGGGGACAGCAGCTTCTCCGCATTCTCAATCTCTTCTGCGCTGAAGGTGGACACCATGTCCTCCTCTTCTCCCGCATAGAAGACAGCACGCGCACCCTCCACCGTGAAGGGGACGTCGCTCTTGTTGGTGATGGTGAACGCAGAGCCCCAGACCGCAAGCTGTTCCCCATTATGCATGTAAACATCCAGGGAAGTTTCCCGCGCATGCGGCACGATGGATATCTCCGCCTGGGGAAGGGGGGTGGGCTCCGGCGTTGCCGTGGGGGTAGCGGTCGGGATAGGCGTCGCGGTAGGTGTGGGCGTGGGCGTCGGCGTGGATGTAGGCGTCACAGTAGGCGTCGCCGTCGGCGTAGGCGTGGGGGTAGGCGTCGCAGTAGGCGTTGCCGTCGGCGTAGGCGTGGGCGTAGGTGTTGCCGTAGATGTCGCAGTAGGCGTAGGTGTCGCCGTGGGTGTTGCTGTCGGCGTCGCGGTAACCACAGGCGCCGCAGTTGCAGCCTCCGGGGCAGGAGACAATACACCTGGCAGCAGCAGCGCACCAGCCAGGATCACCGCCAGGCCCAGCAGCACAAGCAGCAGCCACAGAGGTTTCTTGTTTTTCGGCGCGGGCGTTTTGACTGGCTTCCCGGGGGCCGCCTTCTTGGGAGGCTTTACCTTGAGGGGTTCCAGGGGGATCAAGCCATTCCGGCTGTATGCAAAGCGACCGCCGCACCTCATGCAGATCAGCACGCCCTTTTTCTCCACCAGTTCCATTGAACCGCAGCGCTCACAGAATGCAGCCTTCAAACGTATTCACTCCTCTTTTGTTCCTATTTATATTATAGCGCAGAAATGCCAATCTGGCAACATGAAAAGCCCCCGCAGCTGTACGCCGCAGGGGCTGATCATACGATACGTACTAAAGGGTTTTCCAGCACTGAGGATCGGGGGCGCAGAAGCTTCCGCTGGTGCTTTTTGCCACCGCAGGGCACCCTCTGCACCAGGGCCCCAATTCACATCCAGCACACTTTTCAAACTGATCCAGCTGGCGGTATGGATTCATGGGGCCGCCCCATATCTCCCCCAAATCCTGATGGAGCACATTCCCCACCACGCTGTCGGGCACGCGGCGACAGGCGCATACGTCTCCGTTGGGCAAGATGGTCAGATGAGCGATACCGCAGCTGCATCCGCCGGAAACCACTTTTTCCTCCGTCGCAGGCGGGGTGAAGCGACCATTCTCGTAGTCGTAGAGGGTCCACAGATGGTCCTTCTTGGCAAACCAGGTCCTGCAGCCAGCATCCATCAGGCTGCGGAATTTCTCCCCCATGCGGTACAGGAGGTCCCGATATGCGAGCGGTGTGATGCCATTTGTCTCGCCCATCCGCACAGGACAATACCGGGCGAAGGCATATACATCCGCGCCGGCAGCTACCACCGCATCCACAATGCCAGGCATTTCGCCGATATTGAGGCTTGAAACGGTCGTCATCACAGCGGTCTCGATGCGCGCCTTCTTCAGCATGGGAATTTTGTCCAGCGTTTCCCGGAAGGAACCCGGCCTGCGCAGCGCATCATGGGTTTTCTCCAGCCCGTCAACGGAGAGCTGATACCGGGTACAGCCCAGCTTTTTCAGCCGCCTGCAGACATCCATCGTCAGGTGAAAAGGGTTGCCCAGGATGGAAAAGGGGATTTTTCTGCGGTGCAGCGTTTCCGCCAGGCGCCAGAAATCCGGATGCAGCAGCGGATCGCCGCCGGTGATGCACAAGCATGGCTTCATATCCAGCTGATCACAGAAGACTTCGCAGTTCTCCAGCGTGTCCAACATATCCTGCCACGCCATGGCGCAGGGCTTGAAATCCTCGCCCGCGCCATAGATGTAGCAATGCTTGCAGCGCTGGTCGCAGGCGTCGGTAATATGCCATTGGAAGGTCATATATGCCGTGCCGCTCCTGCGCTTGAAGATCATGCTCATTCTCCCTTCAGGGTCATGCTCCAGGCATGGGTGGAAAGCTCAATCTGCTTGTCCAATTTGTTGATGCGATAGCTGATGAAGCCATCAGCCAGAGCGATGCTCCCCTCAGGGTCAAGCAATCTTTCCGTTACATACTCCCCAGCTTCATCCGTTTTGAGCATGATATTCATGCTGGTGGCATAGCTGACGGTTTCTGTCTGTCCCTGGGGCCCCACATAGGTTACAACCATTTCAGCAGCGCTGTACTTATCCCAGTCGAAGGTGCTGATTATGCATCTACCAGACAGTTTTTCCTTCAGCCTGAACTGGAAGATGATCTTTCCGCCGGCATCAAGCAATGCCTGCACCTGGGCGTCATTGGAAGAGACCACATACAGGTCGCGCCCAAGCATGAAAGCGTCGCCCTTATCCGACGTACGCAATTCATCCCATGGGGTCGGCACAGCATCCTGCTGGTCCGCAACGATATAGGCCACCTTCTGCTTCTTGCAGGAGTTCAGCGCAGCACTGTCCGCCGGCACGACGAAGGTCACCTTGGGCTGATATATTGAACCCACCACCTGCGTATTTGCGCTGAGGTAGACCGTCGCCGAGCAGCTGGAGAAAACCCCCATATCAATCCTCGCAACGTTCTTTGGAATGGTGAGCTCCTTCAAGCTGGTGCAGTCATAGAAGCAGCAGTCGCCAAGCTCCTTGAGGTTTTCAGGCAGCTTCACTTCCTTCAGCGCGGAGCAGCCCGAAAACACCCATGAGTCAATGCTTTCAATGCTGTCACAGAAAGAGATTCTCTCCAGCTTCAAACAGGCATAGAAAGCGTACATGCCCACATGGAGCAATCCGGCGTCTTCATGGAAGATGACGTCCGTCAGATTGTCACACATCATGAACGTATCCTCGGGAATGGTTCTGTCCGCCCGCAGGACGTCCGCCTCAAATTCAACACGGGTCAGCCCATCGCAGTATTGAAAGACTTCCTTGCCCATTTTCTCCACCGTTGTGGGAATGACAATGGATGTCAGACCGGAAGAAGAAAACGCGCTGTCGCCAATAACCCTGACGCTGGACGGAATATTCACCTGATCCATGACAGGGTTCGTGGTAAAGGCATAGTGACCAATCCCTGTCACGCCGGAGGGGATATTCACCAGGGTGTCGCCTGTTCCATCGTCGATGCTGAACAGCAGCACGTTGTCACTGCGGCTGATCATCATGCCGTTTATATTCCAGAATGCAGGATGCTCCGGATTCATCTGAAGCACGCTCAGATTCCAGCAATACCGGAAGGCGCCCGGGGCGATGCTTGTCATGCTGTCGGGGATACTGATCTTCTCCAGATTCTTGCAGGAATAAAAGGCAAACGTTTCAATCGTCTCCATGCCCTCCGGCAGGAACACCTGGAAGATGCCATCCACATTGTAAAAGGCAGTGGAAGCAATTTTCTTGGTGCCTTCCGGAATCCGCAGGCTTACGCTGTTGATCGCAGGCGGACAGGAAAGCAGGGTATCCTCCCGGTAGAGAATGCCATCGTGCGCATGGAAAACCGGATTATCCTCTGCCACAATATACTGCAGCAGCATTTCCGGCGCGTATTCCGACAGGTAACTCTCCTCTGTGATGGTTTTCAATTCCCTCAGGGAGGCAGGGATCTCAATACTCGTCAGGATCCGGCTCGAGGCAAACACGTTCAGATCCACCGCCGTGGTTCCCTCCGCAATCACGGCCTTGTCAAAGAAGCCGATATTCAGGCAGCCCACCAGGCGCGTGTTCAAATACACCAGGCCATCCTCGCTGACCGTGAAGGGACTGCCCTCCCCCACAATCGTCAGCTTCTTGGTCTGCCTGCCGAAAAGGATCACCTGATCCATGCCATCCTCCGGATCATTGTAGACCTGCGTGACAGAAGACGGCAAGACAATCTCTGTGACAGAATCCATATATCGGAAGAGCGTACCGTCGATGGCCGTGACCTTCAGGCCGTCCACGGTTTCCGGCACAGTCAACACATCGCCCGGATCCCTGTTGATAAAATCCAGCCGGATCGTGCCATCCTCCAGCACGGTGTAGTTGTAGTTGTAATCTTTACTGGAAACTGCGCTGGCGCTGGTGATCAGGAGCAGCAATAGAAGAAGGGCTGCCATCCATATACGTTTCATATTTTTCCTCCCTTCCCGATCAGAAGCTGCTGCGTCCGCCGCTGCCGCCGGACGAACCGCCGCCGCCGCCACCGCCGCCGCCACCGCCGCCGCCAGAGCTGCGGGAGCCGCAGGACGAACAGGAGCTGTCCGAGCTTCGGGGCGTTCTGGTGCTGCCCGTCTTTTTGCGCTCCAGCTCATTGTAATCGATTGATACCTTCAGATTCCGCAGAGAGGTCTTTTCATGCTGCGCCTTCAAGCGCACGATGCTGACCTTCTGCACGATGAAGAATGTAGCGATGAGGCCTGCCATCATACCGGCAAAGATGCTGCAGATGATCCGCATGGGGGAAGCCATCATCTCCCCCTGCAGCAAAGCATGGATACGGGTGAAGGCCTCCGCAGCACACAGATAGTATTGCTTTTCCGTGGCAAAATGACTGACGTCCTTGGTAATGGCATAGGCATTGGCACGGTTGATGGGCTTTTCATTATCGCCGCGGCTGAAGATAACGATCTCCCGGTTGTACATGTCAATAAAGAATATCGTACCGCTGTAGGAGCGCTCCGGGCTGATCATTTCATCGTAGAACTCCACCTGCTTTAAATCCACCGAATATTTCTCCCATGTGGTCCAGAAGGCGATGGCGCCGTATTCGCTCAGCGGGCGCATGATCTCCAGCAGATCGGCCTCTTCCTCCGCCGTCAGCAAATCGCACTCGTCCAGCAGGATAATGGGATACTCATTCTTCAACCCTTCCTCCCGGAGCGCAGGGACGGGCTCCGGCGTAGGCGTGGGCGTCGGCCTGGGTGTTCTGGTAGGTTTAGGCGTTTTGGTAGGCTTGGGCGTCGGTACGGGGGTTGGCGTCGGAACAGGGGTAGGGGTATTGAGTTTCTCCGGGGAAAAGAGGAAATCCAGCACGCTTTCCTGTTCCTCCGCGCACGCAGTGAAGCAGGCGAACAGCACCGCCAGGCAGAGCATGAGCATCACAAGGCGTTTCATTTGGTTTCCTCCTTCCTGCCAAAGTAGGGAACCGGGCGGGTGACATACTCGTTATGCCTGAGCAGCAGCCGCAGAAAAGATACACCCAGCAGCAACATCATTGCCATGGCCATGATGTAGTACACAACCTGATTATGCACAAACAGGCAAAGGACGCCCGTCATCACGACCAGCGCCAGTTCCGCCCAATAGAGCAAATTGTCACGATCTCTGAAATCAACCCTGGTGAATCGATATTTGTACATGCTGTAAACTGAACATATCAACAGATAGGGAGCCAGCCAGCCCCGATCGGAGATGGCGCCGGCAACGAGGGCATCATCATACTGGAACATGGCGCATAGGCCATAGATCACAGCGCCAATCACAGCAAAGGGGATCCCATAGATCATCAGCCATTCCCTGATTGTATATGTGTACTCCCTGTTTTTGAACAGTTTTATCCCTTTATTCAGCGCCATGACAAAACAGAAAACAGACAGACACAGCATGAGGAAGCCAAACCCTATCTGTTCCGCCTTGAATGCTCCCAGCATGATCAGGAAAGATATGATCAGACCGCCCGCCGACAACAAAAACGATGCTAAACCGTTCGATCCGTTCTTTTCATTTTCCGCCTGCATCACGAGCTCGCTGTGGTTGAGCTTCACAGCTTTTACCTGCCTGTCCTTCTTTCGCTGACTTTCCCGCAGATCATTGCGTTCCAGCGCATGGTTAACCATATAATAGCCCGCCGCAGCCATCAAAGCTGCCATGGCAGCCACCAGCTTGGGCATCACGATCACCCAGGAGAACAGCAGATAGAACAGCAGCGCAAAAAGCACTGCCAGCATGCCCGCAAAGCGCAGCGTCTTCTTTTTGTCCGCGGGCGTATCACACACCATGGTTCCGTCCACACCGTTGATGGCCGTATAAACCATGCGGCCGTCCTGCCGCTCAGCCAGCAGCCATACAGGCAGCAGCACGACTTCCACATCATCAATCTCTTTCTTCGGCAGATTGGGATTGCTTACCTTGGAATAGAGCCGCGCTATCAGCTTCGTCCTGGCATATTTCCTCAATCCGCTGTGATACCGGTTATCCTCCATATCCGGTGCCTCGGCAAAGAATCCGCTGAGGTAGCCCGGCTGGAAGGCAACCGCGCCATCCAGGCTGAACATGAGCTTCTCAGCCACCTCAGGCTCCATCTGGGAGGAGGCACAGTGAAGCTCGCCCTGAACGTCCACCTTGCTGTAATACTGCACCGAATAGGTTTCGGTGATGTAGTAATCCGAAGTTGTCGTCTTGACGACATGTGAGCCATCTGTTTCGCCTTCGTATACCTCGCGGTAATGGTAGAAGGGCACATACACCGGCTGGAACCGCACACGCAGGCGGGGCTCCTTGATGTCGTCGGGAATGAAGCGGCCGCCCTTGATGCGCTTCCAGTAGATTTCCTCGCACCTCTCCCTTGTGATCTTGAAGGGCACGATCTTCTCCGGACGCTTTGTGCTGGTCATCCGCTGGCTGAACATCACCGCCGAGCCACAGAAGTTACAGTAGCTGACCATGTTGGTCTGGGTGGTATGCACCGCCGCACCGCATTGAGGACAGCAGTACTCCAGCACATCCATCATGCTGCTTTCTTCTTCAGCGATGACGTCGTTGTATTCCTCCACCGGCGCATCCTGGCTGCAGCGCTGGCATACAAGCTTCTTTTTTTCAATGCTGTACTGCAGCATGCCGCCGCAGCGCTGACACCCCTTGTATCCTCCAACCGTACCATTTCTGATATATGCCATACGCATCTCTCTCTTTCGCAGGTTGATTGGTCAATCCATCTGTTTTCCTGATCCTGTTTGATTATTTCATTATACTTCTTTTCTGCAAATGCTGTCAAGGAAATCCCCGGGCATGTCCCTGCTTATACAGGAAAAAAGCCCCCGCAATGCGGGAGCTTCACGGGGACAATGGACATCAGGCGTCCATCCACTTCTGCATTTCAGTGCACATCAGCAGGAAGGCGCCGGCGCCGTGCAGGTCGTTGATACTGGTGGGACGGGCGCAGTAGAAGTCGTAATCGCCCACGCCGGTGCCGATGCACACATTGCCAATCTGCAGATCTTCGCCCTTCCACTCCAGGGAGCGGATGACGCCCTCATAGCCGCGCTTGGCCGCATCGGCGTAGTCAGCGGAGAGGTAGCCCAAGCGCATGGCTTTGCACATCGCCGCCACGTACAGGCAGGAGCAGGAATTCTCCAGCCAGTTGCCGGGCTGACCGCCCTTGTTGACCACCTGATACCAGCGGCCGTCCTCGCTCTGGTAGCGGCACAGGGCCTTGAGCAGGTCGGTGCACATGTGGATGACTTCCTCGCGGCCCACGATATCCTCCGGCAGGAAATCCAGGTCGTTGAGCAGCGCCACGGGCACCCAGCCCATTGAGCGGCCCCAGAACTCCGGCGCACGGCCATGTACGGGGCCGGCCCAGGGCATCTCGCCGCGGCCGTCCCAGGCGTGGAACATCAATCCCGTGCGGGGATCGTGGTTCTTGTTGCGCATCATCAGGGCGTTCATGACAACCTTCTCGGCCCACTCGGGCTTGTCATAGCGCTTGGCGTACTCCGCGATGAAGGGGCCGGACATGTACAATCCGTCCAGCCACATCTGGTCGGGGTTGCTGGTGGTATGCCAGAAGCCGCCTTCGGGGTTGACCGGGATGGCCTCGACCTCCTCCCACACGGAGGCCAGGCACTTCTCATAATACTTGTCATTGGTGCGGTCCAGGATGGGGAAGAGCAGGATGCCGGGCATGATGTCATCCAGGTTGGCGAAGTGGCAGTAGACGATGGAGCCGTCGGGCTTGAAAACGGAGTCAATCCAGTCCTTCATGTACTGGAAGTACTTCTCTTCCTTACACAGCTTCCAGGTCTCGTGCATGCCGGAGAGGAACACGCCCTGGTGGTAGTGGAACTGGGGCTTGGGGGGCAGATCCGGCGCGGCATAGCGGCGCATCAGCGTATCACAGGCAGCGCGGGCGTAATCCAGGGGAGTCATCATGCTGTATCGCTCCTTTGTTATGCTTTGATGGGGATGTTCCGTAAGTGCTTACATTATAACATGCATCCGTCTCTACTGCAAGCAAAAAAAGCGGCACATTCATCACGAATGCACCGCCTGAAGATCACCCGTTGAAGGGAGGCTGGTTATTGGGCTGCTGCTGCACCGGCTGCTGGGGGTACTGCTGGGCCGGAGGATAGTTTGCAGCGTTGTAGGGCTGCTGCTGGGGATACCCCTGGAAGTCAGATTGCTGACCGTAGGGCTGGTAGTTGACAGGTGCTTCCTTCTTCTTGCCGATGTTTTCCAGCACCTTGGGCACGCCGATGCCGTCATTCTCAGGCACGCCCTTGTACTCACAATCGCCAAAGGCAAGGATGGCCACAAACGCCGGGTTGAGCAGGTACAGGCCCAGGGCAAAGAAATTGTTCTGACCAAAGGCACGGGCAGTCTTGAACTGCAGGATCAGGCTCGCCAGAGCATAGGCGCTGGCCACCACAATCGCAATCACGAAGGCGAGGAAGCCGCCGAATCCAGCGCTGATCAGGCCAAAGGTGAAGCCGGTCACAAACGCGGCGCCAAAGCCGATCATCAGTGCAAGATAGATCCTGCCGGACCAGACCAGCTTGTACAGCGCATAATCGCTGTAGAAGGGGATGAGGGCCTTCCAGCCCTTCTCACCCGCCTTGGTGAAAAGGAACCAGCGCATGCAAAGCGTAAGCGTGAACGCGGACAGGATCACAGCCGTCATCATGCTCCCGATGGTGCCTGTAAAAGCCGACAGCACACGGTATCCGAAACCATATCGATACATGAAACAACCACCTTTCATTTGTAACGGATTTTGTAGTTTCATTATATGCTGATTTCTGATATTCGTCAACCCGAATAAACAGGAAATTACATACAAAATCCGCCCATCCACGTCCGACAGCATCCTCATCACCTCCCATCTGCATGCATCTGCTCAATGGATCGACTATATCAGAAAAGCGGAAATAAATATTTGTAGGTCATATCGCAAAAAACAACACCCAACGCTCGTCGATGACAGGATTTCCCACTGCCTGCAGCGAATAAACCGAATACATTTGTTATTCAGGAGGCATATGCCATGTCCATCATCAGACGCATAGGGCTGGTGCTGCTTGCAATTCTGTTTCTTTTCCCTACCATTGCCATGGCAGAAAGCAGGAGCGGCGACTGGCTCTACACCCTCAACGACGAGGGACAAGCCATCATCACCCGATACACCGGCACAGCCCGGGATGTGAAGCTTCCCTGGCAGCTGAACAGCCACCTGGTCCGCGAGATCGGCGAGGAAGCCTTCGCGGGTACGATGGTGCAGACGGTCTCGCTCCCTGTGGGCGTGACGATCATCCGGTGGGGCGCTTTCCGCAACTGTAGCCAGCTGCAGCAGATTCAGCTGCCCCAGCGGCTGGAAACCATCGAGGATGAAGCCTTCCTGGGCTGTACCTCCCTTGCCCTGATTTCCATCCCTGAATCCGTGGCGGAGATAGGCGAGAGCGTTTTCGAGTACAACACCACCCTTTCAGGCACCGAGTACAGCCTTGCCTTCGCCTACGCTGAGGCCTGCAAGCTCAATTACGAAATGGAACTGCCCCAGAAGCCTCAGGAAACCCTGGCGGGCCCCCTCTATCAGTACCGCCTGGAAGAGGATGGCGCCGTCATCACCAGCTACCTGGGGGAAGAATCCAATGTCATCGTCCCTGCAGAGCTGGATGGTCATCCGGTGGTCGGCATCGGTACCAACGCCTTCTCCTCCCGTTACAGCGTGGAACGGGTCGTGCTGCCTGAAGGACTGATCTATCTGGAGCACACCGCCTTCCGCTATTGCCCGACGCTGATGCACATTGAGTTCCCCTCTACGCTGCGTTCCATCGGAGAATCCGCCTTCTATCGGTGCGAAAACCTCACGGAGGTCGTGCTGCCCGAGGGATTGACCGATCTGGGCAACCGTGCCTTCCAGCGCTGTCACTCGCTGCGCTATGTCACCATTCCTGCCAGCGTTCAGAAGATTCCCTACTACACCTTCTTTGAGTGCCATGCGTCCCTGGTCATCTATGGTGAAAAGGGCTCTGCGGCGGAGAGCTTCGCCTGGTCCAAGGGCTATCACTTTTCTGCCATTCACTAACTAAAGGAGATATCAAGATGAAGAAACGCATTGTTTCCCTGCTGCTGATTCTGTGTCTGCTGCTGCCCGAGATGGCAATAGCCGGCGTGGATGCCTGGCTGAACCAGCAGATGGCCACCCGTTCCGGCCCCGGTACCAAATACACCGAAGAGCTGGGCGCCCTTCCCCAGAGCACCAGCATCACCGTCATTGCCCAGGCGGAAACCAACGGCACTGTCTGGTATCAGGTGGAATTCACCCGCAATCAGAAGCTCTACCGCTGCTATACCGGCAAGAAGCGCGTCAACGTTTCCTCCGACAACATTCCCTGGGAAAGCCCGGATTATGTGGAAGACAAGCTTATCGGCGGCGCTGACGCCTACTATGGCCCCGGCACGAACTATGCCAAGCGCAAGGCAGGCGTGTACAAGAACACCACCGTGCGGGTCTTCGGCGTGGAGGGTGATTGGGCCCTGTGCGAGTACAAGGAAGGCAGCAAGTGGGCTCGCGGCTATATCCATGTGGAAAAGCTGCAGAACACCATTTCCGTCCCTCTGACGCCCACCCCCGTACCCACGGCAGCTCCCACCGCCACGCCGGCGCCCACCCCGCGCGAAGCCTTCAACATCATCGACCGGGAGAACTTCCTCTGCGTCGACTATTACGGCGACGTCTTTGACTATACCGGCCACACCGAGGACTATGCGCTGCTGGTTGGTCTGCTGCCCGTGATGAGCTACTTCGACGGTGTGCCCTGCATCCGCAGCCATACCTACGTGTATTCCGGCCCCGGCGAGAGCTACTGGCGCCGCTACAACCCCCGCTCCGGCTATGCCTACACCGGCAAGAACGACACCAATCTGCGAATCTACGGCCAGGAGAATGGCTGGATCCTCATCCGTTATCCCAGCGACGCCAACAGCGGTTACCGCTATGGCTGGGTGATCCCCCAGGCTATTTCTCCGGAAAACCAGAGGCGTACACCCCCGGTGGAATTTGCTTACCTGCCCGCCATCACCACCCGTTTTGCTGACGCCACGGACGATCCGGACAGCAGCATCCAGTTCGGCGGCGTGACCGAGACCGCCCATGTGGAGGTCACCGCCCTGGCCTTCCTCAATGAAGCACGCACCTGGATCTACTGCGAATACAATCTGCGCGACGGTGCTGCTGTTTACCGTGCCCGCGGCTTCCTGCCTGCGGATGCCGTGCGCGCCCGCTGATTTTCCCGACAGCAAAAGGCCGCTCCCTTGCAGGAGCGGCCTTAAAGCATCGACAAAGTCGATGGTTTACAGGCTTTCAAAAAAGGATGCAAGCCAAGGCGTCAAGGCTGCAGATGAGGGAGTTTACACAGCAGTAAATGACCGATTTTGCAGTCGCAGACAACGCAGGAAACAAACAGTCCGGCTGTGCGCCGGACTGCTTGTGGTTGTGTCCTTTTTTGATAGTCTGAGGCCGCTCCTTTGTAGGAGCGGCCTTCTGTCTTTTCACTTGGCAGCCTTCTTCTTCATGGGGACGAAGATGGCAATCAGGGAGCACACCAGCAGCAGCAGCGGGTAATACAGGCAGGCGATCAGGTCGAAGGAGGAGATGATGCAGCCCATCTCCGCCGCGGTGCTGACGGCCACCAGCAGCTGCGCGCCATAGGGAATCACGCCCTGGGCAATGCAGGAGAAGGTGTCCAGCAGGCATGCCGCGCGCTGGGGGGTGATGTCGTAGTCCTGGCTCATTTCCCTGGCGATGGGGTTGGCCATGACGATGGCGACGGTGTTGTTGGCGGTGGCCACGTCCATGGCAGCGACCATCAGGCCCATGCCCAGCTGACCGCCGCGCTTGCCCTTGAAGAGCCGGCGCACAAAGGCCAGCAGCGCATCGAAGCCGCCGCCCACGCGGATCAGCGCGCACAGCGCCGCCACCAGAACGGCTACCATGCATGTCTCAAACATGCCGGCCATGTTGCTGCCCACGTTCATCAGCAGCTGGCTGAAGACGGTCTGGCCCGCCGCAGGAATGATCGCGCCGCTCAGGATGCTGATTACCGCGCCGGTCACGATGCCGCAAAGCAGCACCAGGAAGACATTCACACCCGCAATGCCGCCGATGAGCACCAGGATGTAGGGGATCATCAGCAGCAGGTCGTACTCGCGGACGATCTGCATGGGCGTTTCCTTCGCCGTCAGGAAGAGGACAATCACCAGCGTCAGCAGCGCTGCCGGCAGGGCAATCTTGAAATTGCCGCGGAACTTGTCCTTCATCGCGCAGCCCTGACCGTTGCAGGCGGCAATGGTGGTATCGGAAATCAGCGACAGATTATCGCCGAACATGGAGCCGCCCACCACCGTAGCAATGCACAGCGCAGGCGCATAGCCCGCCGCCGTGGCGACCTCCACCGCAATGGGGGTCAGCAGCGTAATGGTGCCCACCGAGGTACCCATCGCCGTGGAGATAAAGCAGCTGACCACGAACAGCACCGCCACGGCAAACTGTGCCGGAATGATGCTGAGCATGAAGTACGCCACGCTCTGGGCGCTGGAGCGGCCCACGACGCCCACAAAGGCGCCCGCCGCCAGGAAGATCAGCAGCATGGTGATGATGTTCTTGTCGCCCACGCCCTGACCCATGATGGCGAGCTTCTCCTCGAATTTCACCTTGCGGTTCTGGAAGCAGGCAGTGCAAATCGCCACCAGGAACGCGCCCACAATCGGCACGTTGTAGAAACCCATTGGGATCTTCATTCCATATTCAAACAGGAGCCCCAGCCCCAGGTACATCAGCAGAAACACGCCGATGGGCAGCAGCGCCCAGGCATTGGCTTTTTTCATCCTCTGGCCTCCATCCTTGGTAAATGCACATCTTGTATACTGTATCATGCTTTGAATAGGAAGTCAACCGATTTCTTCCAGGGGGAAGAGAATCTCCCTGGATGCAAGTTTATTTATTAACAAACGGTTTTTCCGCAGGGGAGGGCGTTTTTTCGTCGAATAAAGAAATATACAGATTGTTTGTTAATTGTTAATCATCCATCCAAATGCATACATTGTTTTTGAAAGGAGCGCCCGTTATGACAAGGAAACTCATCGCTGATCTTATCCGAGCCAATGCATTTGAGCTTTATGGCCAGCCCAAGTGGACCTTTGGCAAGAACACCTGCAACACCTATGAAGTCTTTGCCGAGCAAGTGCATATGCCGGGCGGCGCGGCCATCCCGGCACAGCTGCTGCTGGAGTTGATCGAGCGGGATGCGGAACTGACGATGACCTTCTCCGAGTGGTTCCTGAAGGCAGCGATCATTTCCGCGGCGGAGCTGAGCGAGAAGAGCCACTCCCACATGACGCTGTCGGTCAACCTGCTGCCCCAGTATGCGGGGAAGGAGAACTTTGTGGAGCAGGTGCTGTCCCTGATCGAGATGACCGGTTTCAACCCCAAGAAGCTGCAGTTTGAGCTGAGCGAGGCGCAGAACCTGAGTACCCAGGGCATCGAAAACCTGAACATCCTCCACGATGAGCATGGCATCGGCCTGTACCTGGCCAATTTCGGCAAGGGCCACGCCAATATCAACCTGCTCTCCACCGTGCACTTTGACGGTATCGAGCTGGATCGTTCCTTTGCCGCGCAGATCCCCGACAATGACCAGATGGTCCGCATCGTCTGCGCCGTGCAGAACATGGCGGACACCCTGAACCTCCACGTCTGCGCCAAGGGCATCGAGACCCCCGAGCAGTTTGATTTCTTCGACCAGATGAAGGTCTTCAAGGGCCAGGGCTTCCTCATCGGCAAGCCCATGCCCATGAATGATTTGCTGGAATACATCAACCTCTATGCCGTGCATGCGGAAGAGTAATACAGATAAACGATTCCGATGGCTGCAACAATAAATAGTAGACTCTGCCTGACAATGGGGCACCATATATCATATACTATTGTTTAACCGAGTGAAATTAAACTTCACTCCTCAAAAAATTATTCGAGTTTTCTTTTTTGCTGTAACAATCCAATTGTTGGTGTGTATATACAGATGAAAGCAAGGATGAGAACATAAACTTCTCTCCTGCAGAGTAAAACAAAAATAGGAGGACAAACAAATGACAACGATTCTGGAAAATGAACAGCTGTTGGAAGGTCTGGTTCAGGTTGAAAGCCCTGAAGAACTCTCTGCCCTCTTCGCTCAGCATAACATTCAGTTGGAGGATGATCTTACCGAAGAAGAAGCCTTTAACCTGATTCAGGAACAGGCTCCTCGTGATCTCGATGAAGTATCGCTGGAAAACGTCACCGGTGGCAGTATTTCTCTTGGTGTTGCACTTGGTGCAGCCGGTTGCTTTGTCCTGGGTGCAGGTGCCATTTGCTTCATCGCAGGATACGCATACCAGAAGTATCAGAACAGCAAGAAGAAGAAGTAACAACAAACAAATAGGAGGAAAATATGAATACTCAGAATAAAGCCGCTCTGCTGGATCAGTTGGTTGAAAATGAAGATTTCCTTAATGCCGTCGTCAATACCACCAGTAAGCAGGATCTTCAGTCTGTTTTTGCTGCTAATGGTCTGGAAATGAGCATGGATGAAATCGACACCATCGTAGATATGGTCTGCATGCACGATTCCGATGAACTGAATGAAGAAGAACTGGCCAATGTTGCTGGTGGTGTCTCTGCTGCAACGATTTTCAAGTGGGCAGGGAAGGGCATCAAAGCCATCGCAAAGCATGCCTGGAATCTGGGCAAGAAGTTTGCCAACTGGGAAGAATCTTTGTAAAGTCAAGTCACAGAAATCAGCTAATGTTCATACCAAAAACGCTCATGATAATCATGAGCGTTTTTTCTTTTCAAACAATCTAGAAGTGACTGTCTTCCCAATCAGCACCGGGCCCTCGCTCACCACCAGCACCAGCAATATCATCACCAGCGCGTAGGCATAGATATCCTGGTACTCGTTGAAATAGCCGCTGGTGTGCACAGCCTTGCCCAGGGAGTTCTTCGTCTGCACCAGATACTCGGTGGAGACTGCCAGCTTCACACCCATGCCCACGGCATTCACCCAGGCCTGGCGCAGATATCCCGCCATCAGCGGCAGATACACGCGGAAGAGCACCCGCCCGTTGAAACTGGCGTTCATCCGGTAGACGTCGATAAGCTCCTTGTCGATGCGCACGCAGCCCTCGCAGGCCGCCTCGGCGATCATGGGGATCAGCACGATGGACGACGCCAGCACCGGCACATGGTCGTAGTCCGCGATGACCATCATGATCACGATCAGTATGACCATCGGCAGCGAGCGCAGGAAGATCATCAGCGGCTGCATCATCCGGCGGACGAAGGGGAGCAGGCCCATCCCCATCCCCAGCGCCACGCCGAGCACCGTCGAGACCGCCATGGCAGCGGCCAGGTGCTGCAGGGTCGTCCAGATGAGAGCATAGGTCTTGCCTTCGCCCATCAGTCGGAGGAAGGCCTTCAATATTTCATCCACCCCGGGAAATACCAGCGCATCCCCTTTGATGGCTCCCGCCCCCTGGATCACCGCACCGATCAACACGATACCCAGGCAAAAGGCGAGGATATCTTTTCCTTTATTCTGCGACATAGTAGAAGTCGTCAGCCGGCAGCGCGCCGCCGAACTGGCTCAGGTCGATGTTGGCAGTGAATTCGATCTGCTCGCGGGCGTCCAAAGCGTTCACGAAGCGCACCGCGCAGCCGGGGATGGCCTGGGTCGCCACCTTCACATTGGGGAGGATCTCCAGAGCGACGGCGGCATTGGCGACGACCTCGACGTCGTTGGTCGCCTGCTCACAGGAGGCAGCCACGGCCTCGATGAAGGCCTTCACAGCCTCGGGCTGGCTTTCGATGGTCTCCGCCTTCACGAACAGCGCGGCCTGGGTGTAGCCCTCATAGCCGGTGGCAGCCTTGTACAGGTCGTTCACAGCGTAGGCGGTGATGGCGGGGTTCTTCATCATGGCGGCGGTCAGGGCAGGCTCGGCGGTGACCACGATGGCCTCGGCGTCCGTCAGCAGCAGCGCCTGGGTCTGGGCAGCGCCGGCCAGGTATTCAATGCTCGCAGGCACGATACCGTTCTTCTCCAGGGCGTAGTTGACCACGGCAGCGTTGATGGTGTTCTCACCAAAGAGCACGACCTTGGCGCCGTTCATGTCCGCCAGCTGGAAATCCGCCTTCTGGGAGGCGACGTACAAGTTGCCCCAGCTGACCACGCCCGCCAGCTTGTAGGTGGACTTGCCCATCATATAGAGCTTTGCGCCAGCATTGACGGGCGCGACGATGAAATCCGCCTTGGCACTGGCGAACTCGGCAGAGATAGTCTCCGCCGCAACAAAGGTGAAGTTCTCCGGCGCCTTCACAGCGATGGTCGCCAGAGCCAGGGCAGGGGCTCCGCTGGGCGCGGACGCGGTGACGGTGTAGCCCTCTGCACAGGCGGTGCAAGTCAGGGACAGCAGGGCAACGAGGATCAGGGCGAACAGCTTCTTCATAAGGGACACTCCTTCCAATGATAAACAAATGATACCAGGGAATAAACCAATTGAATCATACTTTACGAGACCAAAAGGCTCCCTCCCGAGGGAGCTGGATTCATAAGCAGATGGAACATCTGCTTATGAAGACTGAGGGAGTTACCCCATCACGCTTGAATACGCGGTCTTGACGCTCACGCCATTCAGCCCGCCGATCTTTCCGGCCAGGGCGGCTGTCACGTTCTGCGGCGCGTCCAGCGCGATGGATATGATGCTGATCTTCCGCGCGCGATAGGGAATGCCCATCCGCCCGATGATGTACTCGCCGTACTCATGCAGGATCGCGTTGATTTTCTCCGCGCTGGACACGTCTTCCACGATAATGCTCATCACGGCCACACGGGTCTCCATGGTTTCACCTCCTAATAATACGTTCTTCACGGAAAGTCAGTATTTTTCTACATCATAGCATACCACCCATCCTGGCTGCCACAGCGGCTGCCTCGTAACTTGCAGAGGGGCAATGCGGCGACTTTGCAGATGGTTGCTTCTGTTCAAAATAGATATGCAAGCAACCATCTGCAACCGGAGCCGCCCCTATATGCAGCCGCCATTTCAACACCCAAGGGGCAGGAGGGGGTCCGGGGGGAAGTTCGTTTTTACTTCCCCCCCGGCGGCTTTGCGCCGCTTTCGACGCGCGAAAGCGGCCACTGGGAAGTATGGCATGCGTATGCCGCGGCATCCACGCAGGAAACCCTTGTTCCAACAAAAATGCCGCACCCCGAAAAGGCACGGCAATAAACCTTGCAACAGCAAGGATCTATAACCACTACCTTTCACGCAGCTTACGCTTTGGGTCAGGATCGTTTTTCTCATTTTGTGCCTGGAACCGCGCAGGAATCCCTTTGCGGGCCGGGCAGATTTATTCTACTTGATGGCAGAGAAAATGTCAACCCATCTTCTCCAGCTTGTCCAGCAGCACGGTGAGATGCTCGCTCTCCTCCCGGACGATGGCCATGAAGGTGTCGTGGACCTTCTCGTCCTGGCACTTGCTGGCGAAGGTACCGTAGGTTTCCACCGCGCCTGCTTCGCTCTCCGCAGCGTAGCGGTAGAGCCCGACGAGGGTCGTGAGCGCCTGCTCGCGCTTCATCTCCATTACGCCACCGGTGAAGAGCACCTCTGCGGCCATGGAGGAGATCAGCATCTTCTCCTCTTCGGCAGGGACGGGATGATTTTCCCGCATCTCGCTGAAGCGGCGCAGATGCGCCCGCTCGTCCGCGAGGATTTCCTTGATGCCCGCAACAACCGCCGGCTCCGTGGCCAGCATCAGCGCCCGCTCATACACGCGGATGGCACGCCTTTCCATTTCCACCGCCACGCACAGGGCCTGGCCTTCGTTCCTGACGACCATTATCCACACCTCTATTCACAGTGTCTTCACTGTTTATCCACGTTATCCGCAGCTTTATCCACAGTTATCCACAGAGTTATCCACATTATCCACAACATAAACGCTATGAAACCATATATTTGTCCACAATATCCACAGGCTTATCCACATGGGTTGTGTATGCCTTTGGTTTCACACAAAGGGCTGCAAACCCGGTAAAATCAAGCTTTTGCGGCCCATTAACAAAATTGCCCCCTTCGGCAGAAGTGCAGAAGAGGGCTCATTTCGTGACGGATTATTCCTTCTCCAGGTAAACCTCGTTCAGCTGCTCGACCAGCACATCCACGTCATTGCCGTGCACCATGGCGGCCTGCTCGAGGGTCTCGCCGGTGGAGTGGGGGCAGAACAGGCAGTGCATACCCATGTTGTTGAACACGCGCACAACATCTTCGAAGGCCTCTTCACGGCAGGAGCGCAGCACCTGACCGACAGTCATATCCTTATGGATCATCTTGATTACCTCTTTCCGCGGACGAATTGGGTTTGTCCGCACCTATTATGATACGACAGGCGGGGTAAGTTGTCAAGGGGAAAGCTCTCAGCGCCTCTATATAAGGCTCATCTGCTTACCGCATATCAATCGGCAGATCCGTCTCATGGAAGGGATCGGCGCCCTCGTAGCCGTCCAGGCTGACAGCCTGGCCCACGCTGGAGTTGGACTGGGGCAGCGTCGGAGCAGCCAGCAGGGTGATATTCATGAAGCCGTCATCCTCAATGTCCAGCGTAATGGCCTGGCCGGGGTTGGTCATGGCGACGATCTCTGTTTCACGTGTACGGCTGCGGCGGGCAAACTCGCTGATGACGTCGCTGCGTCCCCAGAAGTGCATCGGCAGCAGCAGACGGGGCTTGCCGGTGAGGATGAAGTAATTCGCGCCGGCGTCAAAGAGCATGCCCAGGCGGGGATCCACCGGGAAGAACGCCACGTCGATATCCACCCCCTGGATATCCGCCATCTCGCTGCGGAAATCCTCATCCGCCTCCTGAATCTGCCGGGCGTTGGAAACCTCCCGCCAGTGCCAGAAGTTCAGGTCGCCCGCGTGGAAGAAACTCACGCCATCCACCGTCACCAGGAAGGAAACGCCGGCGTCGGTGGAGCCGTAGCACTTCACCTGTACCCGATCGGATAGGGTCAGCTCGCTGCCCTTCTGTACGCGGTGACCATGGGCCTGCTCAGGCAGTGTGTCCGCGACGATATAGGTTACCGGCGCGTACTGATCCCAGGTGTACACCACGCCGTCATAATGATCCTCGTGCTCATGGCTGATGAACACATACACTTCGTTGTATCGGGCCAGCACTTCGGGGGTGATCCCGAAGGCCTCGGGGAATTTGCCGCCCATGCCGCGCCAGTAATCGAACACCAGCAGCACATCGCCGCTGGACACGGAGAATCCGCTATGATAATAATACGTAACCGTCATCTTCTTGCTCATAAATGAGCACCTCCGGAATGCCGTTCACTTCTTATGTTTCCGGGCGAGGGATATTCTTCCTTTTTTACCAGCCGTACCCGGTAAGATGTATTATGCCACGAATTTCCCCATTTGTCAAACATTTGGGTGATTTATGTGGGGTGAAAACCATGTTTTTGCAAAAAATAATGAATATTTGGCGGTTCATTCCCACTTGAACTTCATTTTTCGCCGAAAATCGACATGTATCGCCACTTTGGTCAAATCCGCCAGAGCGTCATTTTCCGCTGGTCAAAGCTGGCCTGGTACTTGCCGCCCAAGGATCGCACCAGATCCTTCGCCCGCTCGATGCCGTCATAATTCCGATCCACCGCGTGGCTGTCGGAGCCGAAGGTGAAGTTCTCGCCGCCCAGCTCGATGTACCGCTTGAGGATCGTCGTGTGGGCAAAAGGGTGGCCCGTCAGCGCAAAGCCGCTGGTGTTGACCTCCAGACACCTGTTCCGGCGGATGATATGCCGGAGGATTTCATCGAACACATCCGGCGCATCATCGTAAACCAGCGCCCGCTCCGGCCCGGTGTAGATGCTGAACTTGGCCGCGTAGCCGATGTGGGCCACGGCGTCGAAGTCCTCCCAGGCCAGGATGGATTCCGCCTTGGCCTCCGCGTACTCGCGATAGGCCTGGGCGCGGGTCTTTCCAGAGAAGTACTGGTCACTGTAATAGGGGTCGATGCCGTTGACCAGATGCAGCGACAGCAGGTGGTAGTCCAGCTCCAGTGCGGCCAAATCCGCCTTGATCTGGTCACGGCACACCGGATTATCCCCGATTTCCACGCCTGCACGGATGGTCAAACGGGGATATTTCTCCCGCATTTTCCGGATTTCTTCCTTATATACGGGAAAGTTGGGCGGAATGTCGGCATTTTCATCGGGATGACCGGGCTCGATGTGCTCGGTCAGGCAAATCTCCTCCACACCACGCTCCACCATTGTCCGGCAGAGATCGTCCATCGACTGCCGCCCGTCCATGGAGTGGAAGGTGTGCAGATGATAATCCATGCGCCGTTGTTTCACGTGAAACATTTTTGTCTCCTTTACAATGCAAACGCCTTCGTCAGACTGATGCTGTACAGGTACCGCTCCTTCACCGGCAGCCCCGTAATTCTCTCCAGCGCCGCGGCGTACCAGCCAATCTGCCCCTGATACCGCTGCATAAACGCTTCCTCGTCGGTGATGCGGTCGGTCTTGTAATCCACCAGCACCCAGGCGCCGTCCTCCAGGAAGGCGCAGTCGATCACGCCCTGCAATATGGTGCCCCGTTCGTCCATCACCAGGTTGAAGGCCCACTCCCGCTGTACGCGGGGGCTGCGGAGCATCCGCTGGCCCAGGGAGCTGCCGAAGAAGTCCGCCACGCCCTTCAGGTAGAGCTGCATGACCTCCTGGTAGGTAAATATCTCCCGGTCGGCCATGTCGTGGATGGCCTCCTTGACCGCACCGTAGAGGCTGCCCGCGCCCCGCATTTTTTCCAGCGGAATCAGCGACAGCGCCCGGTGCATCAGCGTACCCCGCTCGGCGCCGGTGACGACGCGCTCCTCCATGAACGCCGGCCGGCTGGGCAGTTCGGACATCCGCAGGGGCGAAACAATCTCTTCCTCCACGCGCTTGGTGGATTCGTCTTCCTCGGCGTCGGTCAGCGGCAGCGGATCACCCGTCGCAGCCTTCTTGGCAATCGCAGAGACGGAGGTCTTGATGGGCATGCCAGCGTTTTCCGCAGGGGTCTCCCAGGTGGAGAAATTCCCCTCGACAGGTGCGTTCAAGATCGTCCGCAGGTAGCCGGTAACCTCCCGTTTGTCCACAGAGTTATCCACAGCCACGCCGTTCAGATCGCTCCAAGCCCGGATTTTCCATGGGTTTTCCGCCTGTGGATCATCTGTGGATAAGTCACTCTTTTCTGTGGAAATCGCCTGCATTACCCAGTCGGTCATGGAGCGTGCATTCCACACGGCATAATCGCTCGCGGGCAGATTCCACACATCGCGCTGGCTCTCCTTGCAGCAGCCGACCATGATGAGGCGCTCCCTGGCGCGGGTCATGGCGACGTAAAGCAGGCGCGCCCGCTCAGCCTTTTCATCCAGCTCGCGCTGCACCTTGAAGGCCGCATCGGCGATGGTCTTGCGCTTGATGCGCAGCTCCCGGTTGACGTAGGGCATCGCGACGCCGAGCCTCGTGTGCATCAGCAGCTCGCCGCGGAAGGGCTTATGCAGCCCGCCGCTCATCTGCATCAGGAACACCACCGGAAACTCGAGGCCCTTCGATTTATGCATCGTCATGATGCGCAGCAGGTTCTCGTTCTCGCCCAGCATCTTCGCGGACATCTTGTCATCCCCGGCGGATTGCTCGTCCGTCAGCCGCAGGAATTCACTGAGAGTCTCGCCGCCGTCCTGCTCGAATTGTGCTGCCCGCTGGTAGAGCATCCGCAGATTCGCCTGCCGCAGCTCGCCCTTCGGGAGTGCGCCGACGGCCGCGTAGTACCCGCCGTGCTGCATCACCCGCCAGATGAAGTCCGACAATCGCATGGTTTCCGCTTCGAACCCCCAGGTTTCCAGCTGGCTTCGGATGCTCCGGCACTTCGCCGGCAGCAGACCTTCCTGCGTGCAGATTTCGTTGAATGCCTCATAAAACGGCACATTCCGCCCGGTTTTTGCCATGCGGATGGCAGCAAGCTCGCTGTCCGTGAGCGAAAACGGCGGCATCTTCAGCGCTGACAACAGCGGAATATCCTGCAGCGGGTTGTCGAAGACGCTCAGCAGCGCCTTCATCGCCCGAACCTCCGGCAGGTCAAAGAAGGCTGCCGCGCCGTCGTAGAACACCGGGATGCCCGCCCTGCTCAGTAGCTCCACCAGCTTCGGCGCGGTGTTGGACGCCGCCGCCAGCAGGATCACCATGTCCCGGTAGGTGTAATTGCGCACGCCGTTTCCATCGTCGAAAGGCGTGTTCAGCAGATCCTGAATGCGCTCGATGACCACCTGCGCCTCAGCTTCCAGGGCTTCGACCGCCTCGCCATCCTCATTGGCCGACACATCCAGCAGATGCATCTCCACTGGCGGGTCGTTCTCCGTATCCCGCCCGCAGATCAGCTCATCCAGCGGCTCGTAGGTCAGCTCGGTCACATTGGGCCGCATCGCCTTGCGGAAGACCTCATTTGTGGCCTCCAGTACGTTATAGCGGCTGCGGAAGTTTTTCTGTAAGATGATCCGACGGTATTTCGCGTCCAGATCATCTGAATACGTGCGCAGGCGCTCCATAAACAGCGTCGGATCGGCCTTGCGGAAGCGATAAATGGACTGCTTCACGTCGCCGACCATGAACATTACGTTGTCGTCGTTATGGATCGCCTGCAGAATCGCGTCCTGAATCTGGCTCACATCCTGGCACTCGTCCACAAAGATATGGTCGTACTCAGCCTGCATTTGTGCCCGCAGCGCCGGGTCGGACAGCACCTGCATGGTAAACTGCTCCATGTCGGAGAAGTCAATGAGGTGCTTTTCAGCCTTTTTCGCCAGGAACGCGGCGTGAGTTGCCTTCGTCAGCGCTGAAAGACCCCGCAAATGCCGGCCCATCATACCCATTTCACGGCTGATTTGCTGCTCATCGAGGGTCAGATTCTCCCGGATTTCCTTCACCATTTCAGTGATTTTCTTGCGCTGCCTGGAAATCCGCTCGCTCCAATCCTTCTCTGCATCGCTCAGCCCGCGGATGGATTTTGCCTTCCCGAGGCTGAAGCCATCCAACAAATTCAGAAGCTCATCCAGGCTGCAATGTTCCACGTGGAACAATTTTTCGCAGACGATTTCATCCGAGGTAAGGGTTTCACGGCGGGCTTCCACCGCGTTGGGCTCGGAAAACATATTCCGCATGGCCTGCAAAATCGCCGGGATTCCCTGCAGCTGCAGTTTTGCATGCTGCAAAAGCACCTGCACCCAAGGGTGTGAATCATAATCCGTCGTTTTTACCCCGCTGACTGCCTGGTCGAGCCACTTAAACGGCTCCGGCAGCGACATCAGAAAATCGTACAGCTGCACAGTCATTTCCTGCAGGTGAGGCTGATCCCAGGCATACGCCAGCTCAAAAAAGTCCGGATCGTCCCGCTTTTCAAGCAGGTCGTTGAAAGCCTCCAGCCATGCGGCCTCAAAGAGGGACTTGCGCATCTGATCTTCGCAGGGGCGTACCATCGGATCAATGCCAACCGCCTGGAAATTGTTGCGCAGCACCTTCTGACAGAAAGCATGAATCGTCGAAATCTCGGTGGACTCCAGCTCGTCCAGTGCACGCCCGAAGGTATCGGGGGCAGAGGCGGCCTCCCTGATGAGCCGCTTGTTCAGGCGCTGGCGCATTTCCGCCGCCGCAGCCTTGGTGAAAGTGACGATCAGCATGCGATCCAGGTGGAACCCACCCCGGATCAGCTGCACGATGCGCTCCACCAGCACCGCCGTCTTACCGGAGCCCGCCGCCGCGCTGACCAATATGGTGTTGTTGCTGGCGTCGATCGCCTGCAGCTGTTGTGTAGTCCAGACCGGCATAGCGCTCGCCCCCTTTCATGCCCCTATTTTACCACAGACCGCTCATTTCGTAAATGTTTCACGTGAAACAATGAGATGATTTTCAATAAATTCGATGATATATATATTTTAATCACTATCATATCATCTGAAACCGTCGATTTCAGCGGTCTTTTTTACTCATTCTTGCTCATTTAGCCGCAAGATCTAACAACATGACCCCTTCCACATTTAGCAAGTCGTTGAAGCCATTTTACTGCCAAATACAGAAAAAGCCCGGAAGACGCAGCATTTCGTCCTCCGGGTTATTATATTTATATCAGTATCGCTTACAAATCGAGATCATCGAGCATTTCTTCAGTTGTCGGTACAGCAGAGCCGGCAGAAGCCTCCGTCACATGACCGAAACCTGCCGCATCCATGTACACCTGATAGCTGCGGCGCTCACGGCATCCCTCCAGGTCACTCTCATCGGTGCAGGTGATGAAGGTCTGCACGCCGCTGATCTCCTCCAGCAGGCGAGTGCGACGGGTCATGTCCAGCTCGGACATCACGTCGTCCAGGAGGAGGATGGGCGCCTCGCCGGTTTCGCCGCGGAAAACCTCCAGCTGGGCGAGCTTCATGCTCAGCGCGGCTGTGCGGATTTGTCCCTGGGAAGCGAATACCTTCATCTCCCGGCCCTTGAGGGTCAGCAGGATGTCCTCGCGGTGAATGCCGAAGCTGGTGCTGCCGCGGAAGACGTCCTCCTGGCGGCCGGACTTCAGCTCGCTGGCGGCATACGCGGCAATGTCCTCTCCCTCAGGCACGCAGCACTCGTACTCCATCCTGAATTCCTCGTACTCGCGGCCGCTGATGGAGGCGTACTTCTCTCCAGCGATGAATGCAGTATGGCTGACCATCCGGCGGCGCAGCGGGATGACCACCGCGCACTGGGCAGCCATGGCCTCCTCGAAGGCGTCCATCATGGCGGCATCGAGCCGCGCGCCCTTTTTTGCCTCGCGGAGGAGGGCATTGCGCTGATCGAGGGCCTTCTGGTACTGCTGCAGCGCTGTAAAATATGCGGTGCTCAGCTGAGAAAGCATCATATCCAGGTAGCGGCGGCGGATGGACGGGCCCTCCTTGACGAGCATCAGATCCTCCGGGGAGAAGATGACGCACTGGACGTGGCCCATCAGGTCGCTGAGGCGGTTTGCCCGCTTTCGATCCACGAAGACGGACTTCTTTTTTCCGTCGTTCGGGGTCAGCTTGACCTGGATGTCCATGCGGGTGCTGCTCTTTTGCAGCTGCACGCCTACTGCGGCGAAGTCTGCGCCCTTGCTGACGACCTCTTTATCCTGAGACGTGCGATGGCTCCGGCCCAGGGCGCAGTAGTGAATGGCTTCCAGCAGGTTGGTCTTGCCCGAACCATTCTGACCGAAGAGAATATTCACCCCTGGATGGGGATTAATCTCCAGCTCCTGATAGTTGCGGAAGTCCCTCAATTTTAATGATTGTATCATCATATTCGTTATACCAATAAAACAGGATACAGGCTTATTTCATCCTGTATCCATTAAGTCGGCCATCCCTCGGCACAAGACCGAGTACTGGCTACGCTCTGCCAATGCAAGCATTGGCTATCGCTAGTCGGGCTGACGCCCGACCAAAATTTAAGAGAAAACGCGCACCGGCAGTATCAGGTACAGGTACTGATCGCCGTCGATGGGGCTGACCACGCAGGGGCTGACGTTGGAGTTGAAGTGCATGCACAGCTCGTCATCGGTGATGTTGCGGATGACATCAGTGATGTACTTGGCGTTGAAGGCGATCTCGATGGGGTCGCCGGTGAGGGTCGCGTCCAGCTCCTCCAGCACGTCGCCCAGCTCGGCATTGGAGGTGATGGCCAGGGTATCACCGTTCATGGACATGCGGATGAGGTTGTTCTTGCCCTCTCGCGCCATCAGGGACGCACGGTCGATGGCGCTCTGCACACCCACGCGATCCGCCTTCACCACGGTCTTGAAGCTCAGGGGCAGGATGCGGCGGTAGTCGATGTACTCGCCGGCCAGCAGCACGGTGGACAGCTTGGTGTTGCCGAACCTGGCCTGCATGCGGGTCTTGTCAATCAGCAGCGTGCAGTCCTCCTCTTCATCGGCGAGGATCTTCGACAGCTCGTTCAGCACGCGGCCGGGGATGACGGCCTTGAGGGTCTCGACGCCGGCGGGCAGCTCGAAATCCTTCATGACCTTCTGGATGGCCAGGCGGAAGCCGTCCAGCGCGACCATGCGGGCCTCCTTGGCGGTGACCTCCAGCAGACAGCCGGTCAGGATCTGACGGCTCTCATCGGTGGCGATGGCGAAGACCACGCGGGAGATCATCTCGCGAAGCTCCTTCTGGGCGATGGCGACGGTGGTGCCGGCGTCCACGGTGGCCATCTCGGGGTATTCCACCGGGTTCATGCCCGCCAGGTTGGACTTGAAGGACATGCAGCGGATGGCAGCCATGTGGTTGTCGCCCACCTTGATGGTGACCTCGCCGCCGGGGAGCTTGCGGCACAGCTCAGTGAAGAGCTTGCCGGGCAGGACAGCACGGCCTTCCTCACGGACGTCAGCGCACAGGGCAGTCTCGATGGTCAGGCTGCCGTCGGAGCAAGTGAGGGTGATACCCTCTTCGTCCGCCTCGATCAGCACACCCTCCAGGATCTGCTTGGGAGGACGGGCCGCCAGCGCGCGGGTCACGGTATTCAGGCCCTCCAGGAGCTCCTGAACATTCACGGTAAACTGCATGCAAAAACCTCCAATCGTCAGGGCGTTTCTTTGCCGTATGCATATCCGCCCAAACAAGATATAGTAGCTGTAGATATATTATAGTCAGCAGTAGTAGTAGGTGTTGTGGATACTGTGGAAAAGCGGCTGAACCCCATGCAATATCCGGCTTTGCGCCTTTGGATAAACTGTGGGTAAAGGGGGTGAGTCATCCACATGCCTGTGGAGAAAATCCCATTCCTTGTTATATTCGCGTTTGAAGCACCGGATTCCTGCCATACATCGTGCATAGGATGCATATTTTTTGGCCAAAACCGGCGGAAAAACATGTAGATAGTACTTCCTTCATCATCATCCGTTTTGGTTATCCACAAACACACAACCTGTGGATAAATCCTGCTGTGGATAGGGAAATACGTCTGAACCTGCCTTTCTTCGCCAAAAGGTGAAGTAATGCACCGCTTGTCCACATCAATTCACTTTTGGGCACGGGCCAAAGGCGCGGTGTATAGGGGTGAATACGTTCCTTGCAATCTTATTCCTGTTTCCTTGTGGGTTGCTTTTATCCCATAAATATGATACCATAGTTTCAACACCCACGCAATAACATTCGAAAGGATGAAACCTATGCGCATTGCTCTGATCAACGAAAATTCCCAGGCCGCCAAGAATCCCATGATCGAAGCTTCCCTGAAGAAGGTCGTCGAACCCATGGGCCACGAAGTCATCAACTACGGCATGTATTCCGCCGATGACGCCTGCCAGCTCACCTACGTCAAGATTGGCCTGCTGGCCTGCATCCTCCTGGAAACCGGCGCGGCGGACTATGTCGTCACCGGCTGCGGCACCGGCGAAGGCGCCATGCTGGCTTGCAACTCCTTCCCCGGCGTGCTCTGCGGCCACCTGTGCGACCCCTCCGATGGCTACATGTTTGCCCACATCAACGACGGCAACTGTGTCGCCCTGCCCTTCGCCAAGGACTTCGGCTGGGGCGCCGAGCTCAAGCTGGAGATGATCTTCCAGCAGCTGTTCGGCTTCGGTCATGGCCAGGGCTACCCCAAGGAGCGCGTCATCCCCGAGCAGCGCAACAAGAAGATCCTCGACGAGGTCAAGAAAGTCACTCATCGCAAGCTGATTGAGATCCTCCACGACATTGATCAGAACTTCCTGCGCGAGACCATCTCCGGCGAGCACTTCGCGGAGTACTTCTATCCCAACTGCAAGTGCGAGGAAGTCGCCAATTATCTCAAGAGCCTGTAAATAGAAAAAGCTCCGCTGTTGCGGAGCTTTTTTTGTCTGTACGCTGTAACAAACCATCCATCTGCGTGTATATACAAGTGAAAAAACCAATGAAGACATGGTAACCTACCATCCTTCAACGATCATGGTTTTGAACAAAACTTATTTTACGCCGGTGATGGAGGTGAGCACATAGGAAAGACACAAACAAGAACGGCAGATGCATGCTTGGCGAGGGGGAATCCTTCCTTTACCCGCTCACACCCAGCAGGATGACCGGATCTGACACAGCCTCATACCTCTCGCTGCCCACATAGCCCTTGACCACAATGCGGTACATGCCTTCGGAAGCCAGATCGCCGGTGTTGGTGAGGCCGTCCCAGGTGAAGGAGCTGCCGGTGGGGTCGAGCTGCTCGGGTCTGGTGCCCTGGCGGGCGCAGATGCGGCGGATGGTCTTGCCCTCCATGTCCTGGATGGTGATGGCTACCTCACAGGGGAAGGCGTGGAGTACGGTGAAGGTAAGTTCCTCGCCGTCTTCCGGGGCAAAAAAGCTGGGGGCTGTGATGCTGAGCATCGGGTCACCGCTGTTCGGCGGTACGCACAGCACCTGGGACGCTGCCACGGAGGGTACGCCCCGCTCGATGGTCAGCAGCTGCAGCAGCACATAGCCGGAAGTACCGGTATCCGCCCGGTTGATGGTGATGGCTCTCTCCTTCATGCCAAGGGTCAGCGTTGCGCCTGGTTTCAGGTAGGGAGAGAATTCGCCGTTGTTGTCGTAGATGAGCTGCGCGTTGTCGAAATCCCAGCGCCCGCCTCGTTGGTACACCAGCTGGTAGGCCATCTGTACCCGGCTGACCACGTTGAAGGTGAAATAAGCGGTGGGATCATCTGCAGTAAGCACGTCGGATTCAAAGGATATGCCTTCCACCAGGGCTTCACGGCGGTATCCGGAATACTGGCTGACATCGTAGGTAAAGAGAGGTTCGCTGCTTTCCTCCGGGTAGGTTCGCACGGTGGATGCACCATGATGGCCCAGCAGATATCGTTTGAGCTCGGTGAGGGTGATTTCACCGTCCCGGTTGTCATCGGCGGCAAAGTTGCCCTCGGCGGAAATGGCACGGACCAGCGCACCGGAGAAGTATCCGGCGCCGGCCAGCTGTTCGCCGTCGATATCCCCGGACCAGAACCAGCTTTCCTCTGCGCCGCCGGAGGAGCAGAGGACCGTGTAATCCCTGCCAGTGAAGACATTGCTCAGCTGACTTTCGGTTCCCTTGCCCAGCATGGCGCCGGCGTGGCATGCGTCGATGATCAGTACCTTTCGGCCCTGAATCTGATCGAACATGGTGCGCAGCATATACGCGGAAACGGAGGTTTCCCGTTTTCCATCGGAGAGCAGGAGCGTCATCTGAGCGGAAGTCATGCCTTCCTCCCATACGCCGTGGGTGGAAAGGTAGAAATAGCTCACATCGTTTTCATCTGCGGCGGAAAATGCGTCCAGGATGGCGGCAGCCAGATCACCCGTGGAGGACAGCCCTTCAGGGCGGGTCATCAGTACGGAAAAGTCCATCTTGCTGCTGGTGAAGGCCTCTGCCATTCGGTTCACATTGTTGAAGGAAGAGGGTGTTGTATCCGGCTGGCTGAGGAAGCGGTCGCAGCCCACCAGCAGCGCACGGCTGATGCTGTCGTTGCCCACCACGTAGGGAATGTCAACATTGTCCTGGGCGGAAGCAAAAAAGGGCAGACAAAGCCACAGCGCAATCAGCATACACAATGCACGACGCATGGCTCTTCAACCCCCATTCTTTCGGTGCTGGTACACACTGGCGCACCAGACTCATCACATTTGTAACACTATTCTACACCTGTTTAGACGTACAGCCAACCGGAAATGTTCACATAAAATGGACATATTCGTAAAATTTCGTCGTACAGAACAGATTTCCTGCAAAATGAAGGCTGATGCGTGGAATCTGGATGCAGTTTTCATGGCATCAATTCATTATCCTGCATTTTTCGTGTATTACCTTGACATTTACCCAGTTAAAGCCTATAATCAAAGTAAGCGTTTTGCGTGAAATAAATTTAGGAGGTACTCTCATGAAGAAGATCGTTTCTTTCGTCCTGGTTCTCATGCTGCTGATGTCCGTTGCCCTGCCCGCTCTGGCTGATGATCCCGTCACGCCCCGCCGTGGCCGTTACTCTGAGCGTAACTTCCAGCTGACCGGTTCTAACCTGACCTATGCTGAAGAAGGTCAGGATATCAACGACAGCAATGACAAGGTGAATTTCGATACCATCGATCGTTACACCCTGACCAGCTATGACGGCTATGTGGACATTGCTTACCGCCTGTTCTTCTCCCTGGACCGCGGTGCTGCGCTGAACATGGTGTTTACCATTGAGATGACCACCCCCAATGGCCAGATTTACACCATGAATGATACCGTCGAAATGACCTACAAGGGTGCTTCCATGTGGCGTTATGCCTTCGTGTTCGACGAGATTCTGGAGCGCGCCGATCTGGACGGCAACCTGGTTGCCGGTGACTACGATCTCCGCATGTTCCTGGGCGGCTACCTGCTGGATACCGCTAACTTCTACGTGCTGCCCTAAGGCGTCATGTGAGGAATCCATTCCAATAAAAAAGTGGCGAAAGCCACTTTTTTTGTTGCTATATTGCAAAGCAAAGAAAAAAGCCACCCGTATACCGGGTGGTTTTCTTTACAGGATGCCCAGGCCTGTGATCAGGCTCTTCAGGCCAAGCATCACCAGCACCACGCCGCCGGCCAGCTCCGCCCGTGCCTTGTACTTCAGGCCGAACAGGTTGCCTACCTTCAGGCCGATGGGGGACAGCACAGCGGTAATCACCGCGATGATGGGCGCTGCCAACAGGATGTTGTGGCCGTCCAGGCGCAGCGTTACGCCAACTGCCAGGGCGTCAATGCTGGTGGCCAGCGCCAGGGTCAGCATGGTCATGAAGGCGAAGGAGTCATCCACTTCATCTTCATCCCTGGAGAAGGATTCGCGGATCATGTTGCCGCCGATGAAAGCCAGCAGACCAAAGGTGATGAAGGGGCTGACAGACACGATGAGGGACTCAAAGAGGGTCGTCAGAACAAAGCCGATCACCGGCATCATGCCCTGAAAGCCGCCGAACCAGCCGCCCACCGCCAGGCACTGCTTTGCCGTGACTTTCTGCACAGACAAGCCCTTGCAGATGGATACCGCAAAGGCGTCCATGCTCATGCTGACGGCAATCAGGAGAAGCTCGAGAATTACCATTGTCAAAAACCTCATAGATCAGGTAAATCATGGTATGGGAGACAGTGGAAAGTGTAACATGATGGAATGGGTTTGTCAATGAAAATCAGTTTTCAACTGGCGACGGCTCTGTTCAACCTCTGTCGCTATGTGTCGGTTTTGGACGAAATATGTGTCGAGCAGCAGGAAAATAGATTCATATGGTGTATATTCTATACTATAAGTAGTACTTCTGCGCGATACATCATGGAAAAGAGGAAATACAGTGGAAACAAAAACGATTGTCAGCGACCTTCGTACCCTGGGTGTAGGGCGGCAGTATCTGGGGTACAACATCACCATCAAGGCAGTGCGCATGGTGCTGCTGGATGAAAACCGCCTCTTGTGCATCAAACAGGGCGTTTTCATCCCCTTATCCGAGCAGCAGCACTGCGATTGGCGTACCATTGAGCGTAATATCCGTACCGTGATTCACAGGGCTTGGTGCGTCAACCGTGATTACCTGGGGGAGCTGGCGGGATATCCTATGCATCAGGAACCAACGGTGACGGAGTTTGTGGAAATCCTCTCGGCCCACATATTGCGTCAGCATGCTACATAAACCTTTTTCATCGTCTTTCAGCGGCCCTTCCTGATGGGAGGGCTGCTTTGTTTACAACGGCGGACAAATGCGGTATAATGATGCTGCATGTTGTAGATAAAGGGGGCTTGACGATGATCAAGCGATTGACGGTTTTTGCATTGGCAGCGATGATGCTGCTCTCCGTCTCTGCTTATGCAGAGAGCGACCTGGGTACATTGCTGACGGGTGCGCTCTATCGCATTGTGCTGCGTACTGATGCGGGGGACCAAACCCTGGGCAGCGGCGTGCTGTTTGCGGACCAGAAGCTTCTCCTGACGGCGGAAAGCTGCTGTGAAGATGGCGATCTTTTTGCCATCGGCGAGGATGGCGAGCACCCGATTCTTGCCTGGGAGAAGGCCAATCGGACAGGTATTGCACTGATGGAAATGGTGACGCCTGCCACGGGTACGCCGCTGAAGCTGGCTTCCCTGGATGCACAGGGTCTGCCCTTTATTTTCGGCGTCAATGAAGCGGGAGATATGGGCAGCGCTCCTTTGTACCAGGCGCTGCTCACCTTGTACCGGGATCAGGAGGCGCTGCTCTTCCGCGGGGGAGAAGGCTTGCTGCCCGGCGCCTTTGTCGCGGATGAAAAGGGCGGTATTATCGGTCTTGTTGCGGCACAGCAGGCGGAAGGGATCGGCATGTATGTCGCCCTGGATCCGGATGCAATCTACAATGCGCTGACTGCCGCGCCTGACGTCAGCGGCTTCTGTCCTGTCACGCTGGAGTGGGAGCAGGGATCCCTGGAGGTATCCTGGACGGATGAAGAGCGCCAGGGCGGTGAATATGTCATCACCTTCAGCGGCGAAAACAACCATTTCTACACCGTATATAAGGTGGAGAGCGACGTCCGCACCAGCTCAGTGATCCTGCCTCCGGGGCATACCTACCATGTACAGGTGCAATGGGTCCCGGAGGGTGCGGACATGGTGGAGCCCGTCTGGAGCGCCATGACTCCCTGTACCCTGGATACCCAGCCCCTGACAGCCTATGGCTTCCAGCAGGAATGCTACCTGACCTTTGCTGCCCCTGATCAGGAAGGCGCCACCGTTCTTCCGCCGGTGGAGAAGATCACCCGTGTCATGTTTGCAGATGCTGCCCTGGAGCCCTATTTCCAGATCCGCAACACCTACGATGTGGAGGAAGAAATATCCTTCCCCGCTTCAGTGGAGGTCGTCGCGCCGGACGGGCAGTTCTACTTCGTTGATTTGACCTACATTTTTGATCCGTCGTTTGAAACGGATGACAGCTTCATCCTGTCGATGAAGGATATCTTTGATTCCTGCGAGGACTTCTCCGGCGGCGCGCTGAAAACGGGCGATTATGTCATCCGCTACTTCATCGGCGGCGATCTGGCCGGAGAATTCCCCTTCACCCTGGAGGAATGATGGACAAGAAGCAGTACAAGCGGCCCCTGTGGACGCTGTTTTCATCCATGCTGACGATCAGCGCCTTTACCTTCGGCGGCGGATTTGTCATCGTGTCGCTGATGAAAAAGAAGTTTGTGGATACCCTCCACTGGCTTACCGAGGAAGAAATGCTGGACATGACGGCGTTGGCCCAGAGTGCGCCGGGGCCGATTGCGGTCAACGCGGCCATCCTGGTGGGACGGCGCATCGCAGGTGTGCCGGGCATGCTGGCGGCGGTGCTGGGTACGCTGATTCCGCCCATCGTCATCATCGGGATCATCAGCCTGATCTACGCTCAGTTTGCCTCCAATGAGTGGGTCAAGGCGGCGCTCACCGGCATGAGCTGCGGCGTGGCGGCGGTGATCACCGACGTGGTCTGCGGCCTGGGCGGCAAGGTCGTGAAGAGCCGCGATTGGGTGAAAATCGCCCTGCTGACACTGGCCTTCCTGCTGACCTTCTTCCTCAAGGTGAACGTGATCTTCATCATCCTGGGGGCGATTGCTTTGGGCGCTATGCGGGTGCTCCTGAATAGAAAGGGGGAATCCGCATGATGGTGGATCTCTTCCTTGTATTCCTGCAGGTGGGCGCCCTTTCTATCGGCGGCGGCTACGCAGCCATGCCCCTGATCAAATCCCTCACCGTGGACGGCTATGCCTGGCTTACCGCCGTGGAATTCGCCGATCTGGTTACCATCGCGGAAATGACGCCCGGTCCCATCGCACTCAACGCGGCGACCTTTGTGGGCATGCGCATGGCGGGCCTTCCCGGCGCCATCGCAGCGACGCTGGGCTGCGTCATTCCCTCCATCCTGATCGTGAGCATTCTCAGCTGGCTGTACGCGCGGTTCAAGTCCGGCAAGGTGATGCAGTCCATCCTGGGGACGCTGCGGCCCGTGGTGGTCGCGCTGATCGCCTCCGCAGCGGTGACGCTGATCCAGGTGGCCTGCACCGCCAGCGGCGGGGGATTCTCCCTGCCCGGATGCCTGCTGATGATTATGGCCTTTATCGCCCTGCGGGTGAAGGTGAAGGGCAAGCATATCAATCCCATTCTGGTGATGACCCTGTGTGGAGCGGGGGGAATTCTGCTCCACGCCGTGGGGTGGATGTAACTGAAAAGGAGGCAGCTATGCGCAGATGGTGCAAAAATCCCCCGAAGGAAGTCTGCTGCATGACGATGTCCCCGGACGGGCGGTATGTGTACTGCCTCGGGCAGACGGTGTTCGTGTTTGACCGCTTGACGGGCGGAAAGCAGCGCCTGCCTGCCATGGGCAACACGGTGCCCTTCGTGTCCCCGGACGGGCGATTCCTGGGCGGCGTGCATCCCAGCACGTCAGGGAATTCTATGGAGGTCACGCTGTGGCGGATCGGGGAGACCCATGAGGAGATCATCCCCCGGGTGAAGATACGGAGCCAGATTCCGCCCTTTTATCCCTGCTTCACGGCGGATGGCGCATATATCCTGCTGGATGCCCATCCGCTGAACCGGAAAACCGGCACGCCGGTGACGCAGCTCTGGGCCGTCAGCACGGCGGACGGAAGCGCCCGCATGGTGCACGAATTCGGCCCCGATGAACATATCTGGCATATGGACAGCGGCCCCCATGGTGTGCTGGTCAGCATCCATAACCGGGAGGATAGCGTCAAGCAGCAGCACCTGCTGGTCTTCACGGCGCTGGATCAGCCGCCCCGCCGCATCGATCTGTCTCTGGCAAGCCCCCTGTTCAACATGGCTGTGTCGGCTTCCTGGCTGCCCGATGGGCAAGTGCTGCTGCAGTACCTGCAATATGGCCAGGAAACGGGAATACATCTGCAGCGCGTCACGCTGGCGGAGGACGTCATCCTCCTGGATAGCCAGGGCTTCGTCCCCTGTAAGGGGCTGCGCATGGTTTTCTCCCAGGACGGGCAGTATGCCGTGATGCACCGCGCCAACCCGAATCCGCCGGAGCCGGAAAAGGATACGCTCATCGCCGTCTGCCGGACGGACACATGGCAGCAGACCTTCACCTTCCCCTGCGAGTATCTGCCTGACGCCCGCTTTTCCCCGGACAGCCAGTGGTTGTTCATTGACGGTGAAGAGCCCATCATGGAGCCCCGCGAAAGCTGGCAATAAAACATGCCGGAGGCGTGATGCTTCCGGCATTTTGCGTGTCATTGGTTCCAGGAGGCCCTTCCCGCCATCATCGTGCAAACGTAGCGGAAGCCGGCCTCCTCGTAGATGCGGCGGGGCGTGTCGCCGTCGGGCCACAGGGCGCAGGGGATACGGTTCTCTCTGCAATGGCGGACGAAAGCGTGGGTCAGCGCCCGGCCCAGGCCCTTACCCCGGTGGGCGGTGGCCACCAGCAGGTAGTCGATGCGGCAGACGCCCTCATCGTTGACGTGGCCGTAAATCGCGCCCACGGGCTTGTCGTCCTCATACGCGGCGAAATAGAGGGTGTTCGGGTTCTCCAGCTGCCGCTTCGCCACGGCGATCTCCCAGGGCTCCCCGGCAGCCTCGTAGAGGTGGGTCGCCAGGTCATCCGTCCAGGCGGTGACGCGGCGGACGTCGGCTGTCGCGCGGATCGCACTGTCGCTGTCCAGCAGCATCCAGTGCTGCGCCTCCTGCCAGGAGCGGTACCCGGCAGCGGCAAGATCACCTGCAATGTCACCGAACCAGCCGTCATCCAGGATGGACTGATAGATGATGGGCCGCCCGCCCCGGCTGAGGTAAAAATCGGCGATCTCCCTGAGCACGGCGGGCAGATTTTCGACCCGGTCGCGGTAGATCAGCGCGTGGTTGCTGTCATAGGAGTCGGGGTTGTCCGGGTTGTGGTAGAGAACGCCCCAGGGCCGCTCGATGGCCTGGGTGAACTCCCGGGGGAAGAGGTCTTCTTCCCGGTAGAAGGGGTGCATGGTCATAAAGTCCTCTCACCCGTTGAAGCGGGCGCTCTCCAAGCGGGAGAGCCTTCGGTCATACACAGCCATGTAGCCCGGCCGATGAGCGGCCGGAAAGTCAACTGAGATACCCATCCTAAAGAAAAGGGTCGAAGACCCCTCCCGGTAGAAGGGGTGCATGTGCATGGGACTCCCTCCGTCATCCGCAAGCGGATGCCACCTCCTGCCACCGGGGCTCCCGGCTCGAGAGGGAGGCTAAGTAACTAAGGCTCCCCTCCGAGGGAGCTCCCGCATATGCGGGTGAGGGAGTTTACCCCTCAAAGCAGAACGCAATGAACTTCCTGATCTCCTGATCCCAGAAGCTCCAGGCATGGGTGGCGTCGGGCTCTTCCCAGGCGGTCACGTCCCAGCCGGCTTTCTTCGCCGCGGGCACGAACTTCTTGTGCTGGTCAAAGAGGAAATCCGCCGTGCCGCAGGAGACGTACAGCCGGGGCTTGTGGGGAGCCTCCGCGTTCACCTTGAGCATGTGGAACAGATCGCAGTCGGTGCCGCGGATGGACTTGCCGCCGGTGATGCGCTTCCAGTTCTGGGGGTGACGCTTGCTGGAGGTGGCAACATCCACCGCGCCGGAGAAGGACGCCGCCGCCGCGAAGCGCTCGGGCTGGTTGAGGGCCAGCTTCATCGCGCCGTAGCCGCCCATGGACAATCCCGCCACGAAGGTGTCCTCGGGCTTGTCAGACAGGCGGAAGAAGCGGTGCATCATTGCGGGCAGCTCCTGGGAGATGTAGTCCCAGTACTTCTCGCCGTAGACCTCATTGCAGTAGAAGGAATGGTTCACGCCGGGCATGATGATGGCCAGGTTGTGGCTGGCGGCGTAGCGCTCCACGCTGGTACGGCGCTGCCAGATGGTCTGGTCGTCAGAGTAGCCGTGCAGCAGGTAGAGCACCTTGGGGAGCTCCATTTCGCCGGCGGCGTCCACGCCGATGCCCTGCTTGCCCTCGGGGATGATCACGTCCACGGGGGTCTGCACGTTCAGAGCCTCGGAGAAGTAAACAAGATGAAACAGTGCCATAGATGAATCCTCCTTATTCTGTCTTGAGTACAACGGGCGCGCCGTCCACGGTCATGCCCGAAAGCAGCGTATCCATGAGGGCCTGGGCATGCTCCTCGCTGCCGGCCATGTCGTAGCCGGTGAGGATGAGCAGCGTCCCGTCGGGGCTGAGGAGCATGACGGTCAGGGTATCGACGCCTGTTCCGAATTTATCGGTGGTGAAGGCGGTCAGCCCGGTGTAGCCCTCCGCCATGGGGAGCGTCTCGTCGATGACGGCGTCCGGGTCGAACTGACCCAGCATACGGGTGAGGGCCTCCGCCGGTTCTTCGTCCGGCACGCGTTCAATGCGGATGACCACCACCCGGCTGGTGCCGTACACATAGGTCACGGAACCCTCGTTGTCCACGCGGGTGACGGACTCCGGCGCCGTCACGGTGAATGGAGCATGTGGATTTTTCTCGGCAAGAACGGGCAGGGCCCAAACAAGCATCAGCAGGATGCACAGTATTCTTTTCATTCGGAACACCTCCTGTGTATTTCCATATTACATCAAGCGGGGGGAGATGTCAATTCACGTTGTAACAAAGAAAATGGCAGGCAGGAGGAAGTTTGCGGCCCATTGAATCGTTGTATAGGCAGAGAATTCCAAGGAGGGATGGAGTATGAAGCGCGTGCTTGCCCTGATCGCTGCGCTGATGATGTTGGCTGCAACTGCGTTGGCGGAACCGGACGAATTGGCTGCTGGTTTTACGGCGGAGATGCTGCCAGAGTATACCTTCATTGACGGCGTGCAGTTTGATGAAACGACGATGCTTCTGGTGGAGGACGCGCAAGGCACAAGCTACTTCGCCGGGTGCGTCCGGGAAAAGGATGCATGGACGGTCACTCTGTCTACGCCCCTACCGGAATGGACGAGCGCTGATCTGGATACCTACCATGCCGGGGAAGGCGGCATCCGCGTATGGCTTTACCTCCCGGAAGAATTTCGCGCTTACACTTATGAGGATTCGGACTGGATGTATGCTGCGGTTTCTTTGCATTCAGACGGTACATGGCGGATTATCGGGGTCAACACCGGTTGGGATGTGATTGAATTCCGCCGTTACAGCATCTATGATGACTGCGGCTACGAGTTCTTTGGCGACATGACCATCTCGCTGGATATCACCCAGGTGGATTGGGCCATGCTGCCCCGATCCTTCCATCAGGCAATGGCGCTGCTGGACACTTCTTGGTGGAGGCTGATTGCAGAGGATCAAACACCTGTCTATACAGCTGACGGCGATATTGGCTGGTATGGCGCAGCAGGCGCAGCGGTGCAGGTGCTTTCTGCTGCAGATGGCCTGGCGGAGGTGCGCTTCCTGGGCCGGGAGGATACGGGCTGGATTGCTGAAAACAGCCTTATCCCCGGCAGCGAGCAGGTTTTCCGCTACGATGCATGGAGCGAGGACGGCTTCCTGTATGGCGTCCGTGATATCATCCTTGAAGATGAAGACCCTGCCGTTTCCTGGTACGACATCGCCCATGATGACAGCACAGCAGTGCCCTTCCATGTGGATCATGTGGAATATGTGTATCTGCAGGGCTGGTGCGCCGATGGCTGCTGCTGCCTGCTTTATTCAGATACCCTGGGTTCATCCGCCTTCGTTCCGGTCGCGCAGCTGCCCTATCTTCCGGAATAATGGATCAATTCTGGCGGGCCGGGCATAGCAATCATCAACTGCAGCCATTGTCATCCGCCGGGATATATGCTATAATAACGCCAACACATGCTGCATCTGCGGCAGAAAGGCTATACATATGAGCAAAAAAAGATTTCTGATCTGGATTCCCTTCTCGCTCCTGCTGTGCTACACGCTGGGCATGGTGGGCTATGAGGCCATGATAAGCTTTGTGAAGTACAATGTGCTTCGCGGCGTTGCCGGCAGCGATTATATCGGCCTGAGCAACTACGAACGGGTCTTCAACATGCCTGCCGTGATGAACGGCTTTGTCAATTCCGCCGTGCAGACGCTGCTTTACATGCTGCCCGCCCTGGGCATCGGCATGCTGCTGAGTTTCCTGCTGGGGCTGATTCCCAGCCGCAAGTTCAAGTCCGCCGTGGCGGGCGCGGCGCTGCTGGCGGCCCTCATCCCCACCATCGTGCTGGAGCAGGGCGTGCTGAATTACATCAACGGCGTCTTTGCCCAGATGCGGCAGATGGGCTTCAGCTTCCCCATCAATGCCATGTCAGATCCCACTGCTTCCTTGATGGTCTCCACGCTGGTGAACATGATTCCTCAGCTGGCGCTGGTGGTGTTTGCGGGGCTGTCCCTGTCCATCAGCACCGGTATGTCTCCCTGGAAGGGCGCGCTCATCGCCGGCTTGCTGCCCATGATGACCTTCTTCACCCCCAACTATGCCGTGACCCGGCTGGTGGGTAATGCGCTGAATCAGGATGTCATTGTTACCGTTCCTCAGCTGGTCTTCCAGTACGGCATGCAGAACATGCAGATGTCCTATGCCGCGGCACTGTCCACCACGGTGCGCTTCATGAATATTTTTGCATCCGTGCTGCCCTGGCTGCTGATCGGCCTCTTCGTCAAGGGTGACGCCAAGAAGCCCCGCATCCGCGAAAAGCGCCACAGCTGGGGCTTTGAGATGCTCATTGCCCTGGGCGTGACCTTCACCCTGGCGATGGTGTACCTCTTCTGCCAGCCTGCGGGTGATATGAATGTTACGGAGCGCTACCTCAATGGGACGGTGGTCACCGTGGCTTCCGGCTTTGCGGTGATGTTCTTCGCCTTCTTGCTGTGCTTCCTGTTCATTACCATCAGCCGCCACGCTGCCGGCAAGACCTCCTTTATCTTCGCCCTCATGCTGGTGCTGCTGACGATGATGAGCAACTACCTCATCTCCGGCTACATGGCCTTCCGCAACCTGGGTATGATCAACACCGTCTTCAGCGTGGTCTTCGGTTCCCTGAGCAACCCCATCTTCCTGACGATCCTGGTGCTGCTGCTGCTCCAGCGGCCGGCCAATATGCGTCAGGCTATGTTCCTCACCCTGGGCGGCGCCTTCATCGCGGCGGCCTGCTGCATGGGCGATTACATGCCCGGCTACATAACTGCTACCTCCTCTGACGCGCGTCCCTTGTCCACCATACTGCAGCTGCTGATCAACCAGGGCGCGGGTGTTGCTGCCCAGAGTGATGCTGCCTCTGTGGCGGACGCCATCAACGCCTGCAAGTTCGTCCTGCTGGTGGCGGTTGCTGTGGCTGCCGTGCCCGGCGTGACCTTCGTGATGGGCGGCGTTGGCGGCGTGCAGAGCGTCAAGGAAATCCCGGTGGAAGAAGAACCCGCCCCGGTGGAGGAGGAGCCCGCTGTGGATGTGGATCTCTTCCAGGGCAACAATCCCTTCTGATAAGATCAAGTGAATGAAATTGACCTCCTGCCGCGTGAATATGGCAGGAGGTCTTCTTTTGTTTGCTGTGTATCAGTAGGAACCCGCTTCCTCCCGGACGATCTCCACCGCGCGCTTCACCTTGGCGCCGTTGCCGTGGATGGTCATCACGTCGCGGAAGATGTACTCCACCTTGCAATCCTTCGTGGCGGCGATGGTCTGACGGATATTCTGGCGGAAGGCGGCCTCGTCGAAGGCGGCCTGGGAACCGATATACATGTAATCCCTGGGCTTGCGGGAGTAGATGATCTTCTTTCCAGCCAGGCGCTCGCCCATGAAGTTTTCGTCACACCAGGGGGAGATACTCACCTTGCGGACGTTCTCGATGGTCTCGATGCCGCCGTCCCAGAACTTGCTGGTGGGCTCGCAGCAGCCGTAGTAGATCAGGCCGAACTCCTTGGCCAGCCGCTTCTGGAAGGGCAGGATCAGCTCCTTGAACATCGCGGGGCTGATGTCGCAGGCCTCCTCGGCGTTCATGTGGATCCAGGTGTCCACGCTGCGCACATGGCCGGTGAAGTCCGGCTGTGGCAGCTCATGGGTGAAGCACCAGTTACCGCTTCCGATCAGCGTATTGCCGTTGTTGAGGAACATGTGGCCGTTCTCCTCCTCCCAGCGGTAGAGGCGGATGGCGTCCTCGGTGACGAAGTCCATCAGGCGCAGGAATTCCTCCGGCTCGGTGGCCATGGAGATGTAGGCGTTCTCCATGCCCATGAAGCCGATGATGGACCTAAGCGGCGAGGGCCCCCAGTTGTTGCTGGCGTTGACCAGGCGGATGGGCAGGATATCGCCGATGATGTTTTCGATGCGCCTGGCCTTTTCCGCGACTGCCTCGGGGAAGAAGAAGCGGGTGGGCTTGACCTTGTCGAAGTCCTCCTCGATGATCTCAATCTGAGGGATGATGTGGTAGCCGGCGGTGCCGTCGCTGGCGCGGACCTGACCGGCCTCCTCCGCCTGGCCCAGGCCGCAGATGCGGTCATACACGCCGTACTTGAGCTCGTAGAAATCCGGGGTGACTCGGTCGTCGCCGATCAATTCCACCCGGGCGATCTGGTTTTGCAGCTGGTACTCCATCTCCCGGTGCAGGGGATCGGTACATTTCTGCTCCGGGGCCATCTCCTTCCAGTAGTGGCCCTCCTCCACGGAGATCATGGGGCGCTCGCCCTCCGCCGCGTTGTGGGCGTACCACAGCCGGGTGCGTTCTGCCATGATGGGGAGCTTGGACAGCTCCAGCTGCTTCTTCGCCAGATCCCGCAGGTATGCAATCTCGTCAAACATAGGTGTATCTCCTTCCTCTGCACCGCGCGGGATGCAGGGAGAATCATCATCATTTCCGCCCTTCATTGTAGCACAGCGGCGACCAACTTACAAGTAAAATCCCCTTGTCAGGCGGCGCAAAGGGTGGTAAAATGTCGGAAAACAGCATCGTTCAGCAATACATCCGCAACGGAGGTTTTTATGGCAACCGCACCCTTCCTTCCCAACGTCGGCGCTGCTTACATCCCCAATGCCCTTGTTCAGAAAAACCCCTTCATCACCCGGGAGATGGAGACCGGCGAGCTGCCCACCTACGACGGCAGCCGTCACCTGCTGCCCAAGCCACACTGGCAGGGCCACGAGGACGTGATTGCCTGCCACGACAAGGCCTGGCAGATCGCCTTCGGGAACCTGCGCAAGCCGGTCAAGGAGAGCGGCTTTGTATCCCAGTTTATCGATACGGCCTTCAACGGCATGCTGTTCATGTGGGATTCCTGCTTCATCCTGATGTTCGGCCGTTATGGCGCGCGGGCCTTCAACTTCCAGAAGACCCTGGATAACATGTACGCCCGCCAGCACAAGGACGGCTTCATCTGCCGTCAGCTGGCAGAAGACGCCCCCGGCGAGAGCTTCAGCCGTTTTGACCCCTGCTCCACCGGCCCGGAGATCATGTCCTGGTGCGAGTGGGAGTACTACAAGACCACTGCCGACAAGGTCCGCCTGGCGGATGTGTACTACCCCCTGCTGGCCTATCACCAGTGGATGGCCGAGTACCGCACCTGGCGCGACGGCACCTACTGGTCCTCCGGCTGGGGCTGCGGCATGGACAATCAGCCCCGCGTGGAGCCGGGTCGCAATGTTTCCCACTCCAACGCCCACATGGTGTGGATCGATTCCACCCTGCAGGCGCTGCTGGACGCCCGCTGCCTGGTGCATATGGCCCGCGAGCTCGGCCACGAGGAGGACATCCCTGAGCTGCAGGCGGAGATCGACCTGCTGGATAAGGTCGTCAACGAGCGCCTCTGGTCGGAGGAGGACGCCTTCTACTACGATGAATGGCGCAGCGGCAAGCTCAGCGGCGTGAAGTCCGTGGCGAGCTACTGGGCGCTGCTGGCGGAGGCCGTACCTGCCGAGCGCATGGAGCGCTTCGTCGCCCACCTGGACAACGAAAACGAGTTCAAGCGGCCCAACCGCGTGCCCACCATGTCCGCCGACAGCCCCTATTATGTGGAGAAGGGCGGCTACTGGCGCGGCGCGATCTGGGCGCCCACCAACTACATGATCCTGCGCGGCCTGGAGCAAAACGGCTACGACGCTCTGGCCCACGACATCGCCCTGGCCTGCGTGGATCACGTGACGAAGGTCTTCAACGAGACCGACACCCTTTGGGAGAACTACGCCCCCGAATTTCCCCATCCCGGCGTGCGCGATCCCAATCTGATCTGCGCCCGGGACTTCGTGGGCTGGAGCGGCCTCTTCCCCATTTCCGTGCTGTATGAGTACATCATGGGCATTAAGAGCGACCCCGTGCATGCCAAGCTCCGCTGGGACGTGCGCCTGACCGACGCCCACGGCATCGCCGACTACCCCTTTGGCGATACGCCCATCACCCTGCGTTGCGAGGAGCGCGCCTCCGCCCAGGCCGAGCCCGTCATCACCATCGACGCGCCCTGCCCCATCGAGGTGGAGGTCATCTGGGAAGGCGGACGTAAGGTCATCACGGTCAACAAGTGATTGGGAGGGAATTTGCCATGCCCAGCGAGCTGCAGCAGATTTATGACCAGCTGAAGGATCGCTACCCGCTGACCTTCACCAACACCTTCGCCCTGGATGATGGCTTCACTGAGGATCTTCCCGTCATCGTGGGCAGGAATGCCGCTGCCGCCTTCTGGCTGTATGACGACGGCATTCTTGTCTTCTCCGTGGAAGTCCCAGGGAAGAAGCATCATGATCATTGGCATCCGCGGAGCGTCGAGGAGGCCGTGCAGGACGTGATCGACTTTATGGAAGGCAGATAAGCCTGTAGGAAGGAGTCCCCCTATGAATCCCGTCTACCTGATTTATTTCCTGCTGGCCGTCATTGCGGCGATCATCGGCTGGGCGTACCTGCGCTGCTTCTTTAAGCGCCTCATGGTGCTGGTGAAGGTCAAGGGGCTTTGCCGCAAGCACGGCTTCCGCTTCACCGCCCATCACCCGCTGTGGTTCCTGGGGTGCCGGTATTTGAAGGGCGCCGACTTCTCCATTGAGACGGACAAGACCGTCTTCTCCGTGAAGCTCTTCGGGTGCCTGTGGCCGCTGAAGTCCCTGATCCTGCGCGAGCACGGGGAGTACATCTTCCGCGCCCATTCCAACTTCCTCAAGGCCATCCTGGATATCTACGACGGCTACCAGCATCTCCTGCCCCGCTACCGCTTCCCCGAAATGGGCGACAAGCCCCAGAGCAGGCTGCTGCTGATCTGCCCCATGCCCCTGGAGATCCTCATGCAGCCCAGCAACGGCCAGGAGGGCATCTCCGGCACGGGTGACATGATCTGCGGCATGGAGATCGCGAGCATCGACCACCTGATCCGCATTGCGGAGAGCGCAAAATAAAAGAAAGCTGTGCCTGCATCACTGCAAGCACAGCCTTTTTATGTCGTTACACCAGCTTCACGCTGTCGTCGGCCACCAGCCAGTCGCCTTCTGCGCCGTGCACCTCCACGCCGCGAAGGTCCACATTCACCGCGTTGCGCATGTAGATGCCGGCCCGGCGCAGGTCGGGGGAGTTGGCCATCATGCCGGCCTCCTCCACATAGCCGTCGCCCATCTCGACGATGACGTCCTTCATCGTGATGCCCTGCACCGGCATCTCCGGCAATCCGTAGAAGAAGGCCGCAGCCGCCGTGCAGCCCCGGGCACGCACACCGGTGATGAACACATCCTTCAGCTGGGGGGTGCGCTCGTCCACGGGATGGGGCTCCTTGTCCCAGTAGTACTTCTCCTCTGGCTTGGCCACGCGGCCGCCGTAGTACATGTTGAACACGAAGGGGCACACCACATTCTCCATCACCAGGTTGGAGATCTGCACGCCCTCCACCACGCCGCCGCGGCCGCGACGGGTCTTGAGGCGGATGCCGCGGTCGGTGCCGTAGAACACGCAGGAGGACACTACCACATTGCGCACGCCGCCGGACATTTCGCTCCCCAGCACCACGCCGCCGTGGCCGCAGATGAAGTGGCAATTGGTGATGATGATGCGCTCGGAGCAATCCCTGGCGGGCGTCAGCTCCGTGCCGGACTTGATGGCGATGCAGTCGTCGCCCACGTCGATGGTACAGTCGGAGATGCGCACGTCCTGGCAGCCGTCGGGGTCGATGCCGTCGGTGTTGGGGGAATGGTAGGGGTTGCAGATGTTCAGCCCGCGGCACACCACATTGCGGCAGCGCAGGGGATGCACCGTCCACACGGGGGAGTTGATGAGGGTCAGGTTCTCCAGCACCACATGCTCGCAGCGGTGGAAGCACACCAGGTGGGGACGGGGATGGGGCAGATCGTCCTTGGCGACCTTCTCCCACCAGTATTCGCCCTGGCCATCGAGGGTGCCGTAGCCGGTGACGGTAATGTTCCTGGCGTCCTGGGCATAGATGCAGGACTGGTGCACCATGAGCACATCGCCCTGGTATTCGCCCAGAATGAGGGGATAGGCCTTGTCGTCCTGGTGGAAGGCAAGGCGCGCGCCGCTCTGTACCTCCAGGGTCATGTTGTCATACAGGCGAATGGAGCCGGTGGGGTAGTCGCCGGCAGGGACGGTCAGCACGCCGCCGCCCTGGGCCCGCAGGTCATCAATGGCATGGATAAAGGCCTGCGTCCAGTCAGCGCCGCCGCAGGAATAGGCCGCATATTCGCGAATGTTCATCACGTTACCTCCGTCAAGTGGGTTGGCCTCATTATACCACGTTTGCGCGCGGAGTGAAAGCCCTTTCAAGCATTTCTTCGCCACAAAAATCGCCCCAAAGGATTGGCAGGTTTTCATCCGTATTCCGCTTCCTCTGATGGGAGAAATCCGCCGTCTGCTGGGTGCAAGCCGCAAAAATGCCGCAAAATCGCAAATTTTTCTGCAAAAAAGATGGCTCAACCCCTTGCAAAAACTTGATTTGTCTGATATAATCTCTAATTGGCACATCCTTGCGATGCACAAAGGATGCATCGCCAAACGTCCAAGAGGAGGTGAAAATGATGAATAGGTATGAACTGACCTACATCATCGATACTGCACTGGAAGAGACCGCTCGTAAGGA
>SVGL01000047.1 GCA_015056325.1 Clostridiales bacterium
GTTCCCATACCGAACACAGTAGTTAAGCTCTCCAGTGCCGAAAGTACTTGGCTGGACACGGCCCGGGAGGATAGGTCGCTGCCGGTTACCCTTTAAAGCATCTCGTTCGCGAGGTGCTTTTTTCGTTACATAAGTGGTAAGGTGGGGAGCCTGCGCGATGGCGAGCGCGGGAAGTCAACTTAGGTACAAAAACTGGGTGCAGCGTTACGCTGCCTGCCGGTTCCCTCTTAAAGGAAGTCGAATGGCTTCCTTTTTTCGTTGCATAAGTGGTAAGGCGAGTAGCCCGCGCCATGGCGAGTGCGGGAGATTAGACTGGATGACTGCATGGTGTTCCCCGTTAGAAAAAGAGACGGCATGCAGCCGTCTGTTTGATCTATTGGTGGGTTATTATATATCAGGCATACGGCGGTATGACTCCACCATCTCGTCAGTTGCGCCAAGTTCGTACATGCGGTCAATGATATCCTCGATCAGCCAATGGACGCAGTTTTTCACAAACGTTGCGGGAATGTGTTCGCTCAGATTCAGCCGTTCCGGACTGTGCTCAGAGAAGACACTTTCGTAGAAGTACCCGGCGATTTTCAACTCGTTGATCAGCATTTGATCGCTGGTTAACTCTGTCAGGGGCAGGAGATTATGCATGAGTGAACACAGATGACTCTTCTGCAATGATTGATACTCTGCACGGGTGACGGATCTGGACAGGATTTCCTTAAAGTCTCTTTGGAAAGCGAGCAGATTCTGCACAGATGAGCCAAGGTACGGCACAAAATCAACGGTTTCTGATGGAATCATTTTCACGGTGTATACAGCAGCTTCTTCCGGGAGCCGAGAAATGAGCTGCGCTTGGGTGAAGGAGCGGGTCTGAGGGCTGTGCGGGTGAAGGCTGCACAGGGAAAATCTACCTCGGGTGAAACCGTTGAATACAAGCGGCTGAATAGCAGAATCGGCTTGCAGAAATCGCAGCGGCAACATGGCAGTTCTTTCCTGGCGCAGAAAATCTGTGACATCGGCCTTGGCTAACTGGACTTGATTCAGATGAAAGCCGATGGTATGCAGATACAGATTGATCCACGCAGGTGTTAGCAGCGAGGTTCCGGCGATATAGCCTTCGGTGGCGCGCAGGAAGAGATAGGGTGCCTCCATGCCCAAGGCGATGGTGCGGTCTTCTGTGTCATATCCCAGGCATTCCAACATGTTGGCAATGCCGGCCAGCATCCGGGAATGCTTGATCGTAACCAGCTTCATGAGAATCTCCCGATCATTGTAATGGTTATACAATACGACGTAATACAGGGGAAATCCTGCTGCGTGGACAAAATAACACGCCTGGTACGGCGATACGTCCATACCAGGCGTGCGTATTTCTTTGCCTCAGTTGGCGGGGGCTTCAGCGGTGGATTCGGGCTTGTCCAGCACCAGGGGTTCCAGGCCCAGAAGCTCGGAGACGGTCACCAGCTCGTAGCCGGCTTCCTTGAGCATGGGCACCAGCACCTTCAGGCATTCATAATCCGTCTTGCGGGTATGGTAGAGGAGGATGGAGCCATTCTGCACATCCTTGAAGGCCTTATGGGGATCGGTCTGGCTGACGTCCCAAAGGACGACCTTCTCCACCCCGTACTGCTTGAACACATTTAGGAAGTTTTTTTCGTTGTTCTTGTACTCGCCATAGGGCGGACGCATCAGGCGCATGGGGTAGTGATAGCCCAGCACCTCATCGACGCGCTCCTGCATCAGGCGGGTCTGGGTGTGACCGTTGGAGATGGAGAACTTCAGCAGCCGGGAGTGCTTCCAGGTGTGGTTGCCGATTTCGCTGCCGTGGGCGATGATCTCCTCCCACATCTCCTTGTCCTCGTGGCGGAACTGGGTGCCGACCATGAACCAGGTGATGGGGAAGTCCATCTCCACGCTCAGATCGTGGATCTGGCGGATCATGTCGATTTCCCAGCCGTCATCGACGGTGATGGCGATCTTGTTGTCTTCGCGGTCGCCGTTGCGGACCACATAGGTATCCGGGATAGCTGCCAGCGCACTGGACGCACACAGCAGCAGGATCATCATCAGGGTAAACAGGCGGACAATAGGCTTCATCAGGCAGTCCTCCTTTATAATGTAAATGAAAAAGGGGTCTAAGACCCCGCGAGCGTGACAGTAAGCCGAGTTCTGTCGAGGGTCGATCATCTATCCAGGCCTGGCGTTGCCGCGCAGGCTCAAGCGATACCGAGGACGCGACGGGCAGCCGCATGTGTCCTCATACGTATCTTGCACCAGATGGGGTTTACAGCGCGGACAAGTCGCCAAGCCGCGGGTGAGCTCTTACCTCGCCTTTCCATCCTTACAGGGGAGAAATCTCACTTTCCATCCGTGTGGCACGGATGACTGATGGATCAATCCCCCTGCGGTTTATTTCTGTTGCACTCTCCTTGGAGTCGCCTCCACCGGCCGTTAGCCGGCATCCTGCCCTATGGTGCTCGGACTTTCCTCATGCCAAATGGCACGCAATCGCCTTGCCACCTCGCAACCATTATGATACCGCGATTTGAAGGGAAAGTCAAGGGGAGTGTCCAGGCTTTCCGGCGAAGGATTCAGATTTTACATGTCAGCCGTCAAGGAAAATCATGCAGGGAAGTATTGCAAAGCCGCTTTTCCCGTGCTATAATGATATACTCAGGGAGGTGTACCAACATGCGAAGCATGACGGGTTACGGCAAATGCCAGATGCAGCGCAGCGAGTGGGAAGTCACGGTCGAGCTGCGCGCGGTGAATCACCGCTACCTGGATATCGCGATGCGTCTGCCCCGAAATCTGCTGTTCCTGGAGGACGGCGTGCGCAAGGGGCTGCAGAAGCTCGTGCGCGGGCATGTGGACGTGTACCTCACCGTCCGCCAGACGGAGGGCGCCAGCCGCGTGGTCGAGGCCGATACGGCCCTGGCTGCATCCTACATGGAGGCGGCGCGGATGCTCCGCAATGCCACCGGCGCGGCGGATGACCTGACCGTCAGCCAGCTGATGAAGCTGGAGGGCGTGACGAACCTGACCGAATCCGCGATGGACGAGGAAGCGGTGTCTGTCCTGTGTGACGAAGCGCTTGATGGCGCCATCGCCCATCTGGATGACATGCGGCTGCGGGAGGGGGAGAACCTCCGTGCGGATCTGGCGGAGCACCTGAATAATGTGGAAGCCCTCCGTGAGCAGGTGGTGGCCTACGCGCCCAAGGTGGTAGAGGAATACCGCGCCCGCCTGACCGAGCGCCTGGCGAAGCTCCCCATTGAGCCGGTGGATCCTGCCCGCCTGGCTCAGGAGGTTGCCATCATGACCGATAAGTGCGCCATCGACGAGGAGCTCTCCCGACTGATGAGCCACATCACCCAGCTGCGCCGCTACCTGGACATGCAGGGTGAAACCGGCAAGAAGATGGACTTCCTCATCCAGGAAATGAACCGTGAGACCAATACCATCGGCTCCAAGTGTTCCGACGCGTCCATTGCCCAGTGCGTAGTGGACATGAAGAGCGAGATCGAAAAACTGCGTGAGCAGATTCAGAACGCCGTGTAATAAAAGGGACGAAGTCCCCGCGAGCAGATTCAAAACGCCGTGCAATAAAAGGGACGAAGTCCCCGTGAGCAGATCCAAAACGCGGTGTAAGAGGGTCAATGACCCCATTCAAAAAGCTGCCGACTGCAAATGGAGGAAAGCATACGAATGAGTGAGATTCGCAAGGGCATGCTGCTGGTGATTTCCGGCCCGTCCGGTACGGGCAAGGGCACGCTGATTGAGAAGCTGATGAAGGAAGATCCCACGCTGGTGTTCTCCGTCAGCGCCACGACCCGCGCACCCCGTCCCGGCGAGATCGACGGCGTGCACTATCACTTCGTCAGCAATGAGAAGTACGATGCGCTGGTGGCGGAGGGCGCCTTTGTGGAGTACGCCACTGTCCACGGCAACCGCTACGGTACGCTCCGCAGCGAAGTTTACCAGCGTCTGGAGCGCGGCGAGAACGTGGTGCTGGATATCGACGTCCAGGGTGCGCTGAACGTCATCGCGTCGGAAAAGGAGAAGGTGTCCATCTTCCTGCTGCCCCCCAGCCTGAAGGAGCTGCGCCGCCGCCTGACCGAGCGCGGCACCGAGACACCCGAGCAGGTCGAGACCCGTCTGGGCAACGCCATCTGGGAAATCAGCCAGAAGGACAAGTACGAGTACAAGGTTATCAACGATGACATGGAGGAGTGCCTGAACACCCTCCGCGCCATCATCAAGGCAGAGAAGCACGCTTCCGCCTACTACGCGGTGGAAGTGCCGCAAGAATAAGGCAACATGCCCGGCATGACGGGCTTTTGCATATAAATGACTACATGATCATTTGATATAAGGAGGACATGCATATGTCTATCGTAGACCCCAACATTCTGGAGCTGCTGCAGCATTCCGATTCCCGTTACACCCTGGTGGTGGAGGCCAGCAAGCGCGGCCGTCAGATCGTCGGCGGCAGCCAGCCCCTGATCGACAACACCGGCATGAAGCCCCTGAAGACTGCGGTGGAGGAAATCAACCGCGGCATGATCGCCTTTGAACGCGTGAACGAGGAAGACAATGCGCTGTGATCTGACGGGCAAGTCCGTGGTTCTGGGCGTGACGGGAGGCATCGCGGCCTATAAGGCCTGCGAGGTCGTTTCCCGCCTGCGCAAAATGGGCGCGGACGTGTACGTCATCATGACGAAAAACGCCACGGAGTTTGTCACTCCTCTGACCTTCGAGACGCTGTCCAACCATCCCGTTGTGACGGACACCTTCGCCCGTCCCGAAACCTGGGAGGTGGAGCACATCGCCCTGGCCAAGCGGGCGGACGTGTTTGCCATTGCGCCGGCCACGGCCAACATCCTGGCCAAGATGGCCCATGGCATTGCGGATGACATGCTCTCCACCACCGTGCTGGCTACCAAGGCCCCGGTGCTCGTCGCTCCGGCAATGAATACCGGCATGTGGACGGCGGAGATCACCCAGGAGAACTGCGCGACCCTCCGCAAGCGCGGCGTGCACTTCGTCGGCCCGGACGCGGGCTTCCTGGCCTGCGGCGACACCGGTTCCGGCCGCATGAGCGAGCCTTCTGCCATCGCGGAGGCCATCGCGGAGCTGCTGTGCCCCGTGTGGGACATGGCGGGCATGAAGGTGCTGGTGACCGCCGGCGCCACCCGCGAGCGGCTCGACCCGGTGCGCTACATGACCAATGATTCCTCCGGCAAGATGGGCTTTGCCGTTGCAGAGGAAGCCGTGAAGCGCGGCGCGTCCGTCACCATCGTGGCGGGCAGCGTGACGGCGGCCATCCCCAGCGGCTGCGAGGTCGTGCGCGTGGAGTCCACCCAGGATCTCTACGACGCGGTGACTGCCCGTGCCCCGGAGATGGACGTGGTCATCCAGGCGGCGGCCCCGGCGGACTACCGGTTTGCCACCACCTACACGGAGAAGCATAAGAAGGCCCACGACGGACAGCCCTTCGTGATTGAGCTGGTAGAAAATCCGGACATTGCTGCTGCTGTCGGCGCAGCGAAGAAGCCTGGCCAGACCCTTGTCGGCTTTGCGGCGGAGACGGAGAATCTCCACGAGAACGCCAAGAAAAAGCTGGCGAAGAAGAATCTTGACCTCATTGTCGCCAACGACGTGAGCCAGCCCGGTGCGGGCTTCAACGTGGATACCAACATTGCCACGCTGATCACTGCTGATGGTATGACCGAATGCCCCCTGCGCACCAAAAAGGAGCTGGCGGGGGATATCCTTGATCGGGTGATGAAGCTGCGCGGCTGCTGACCCGTTTCAAAAACCAATAAGAATGGGACTGCTCAATGGGAGCAGTCCCGTTTTTGATGCTTTTTTTCATGTTCCAGCAGCCACTTTTTCCTGTCCACGCCGCCGCCGTAGCCGGTGAGACTTCCGTCTGCACCGACGACTCGGTGGCAGGGCACGACGATGCTGATCGGGTTGTGATGATTCGCTCCGCCGACGGCCCGAACAGCCTTCGCATTGCCGATACGCTTTGCCTGCTCGCCGTAGGAGATCGTCTCCCCATAGGGGATGGTGCGCAGGGCGTGCCAGCATTGCATGCGGAAGGTGGTACCCTCCAGGTGTAGTGGCAAGTCAAACTCCGTCAGCGTGCCGTCGAAATAGGCGCATAGCTGATGGGCGGCTTCCTGCAAGAGTGGCGTGTCGGGTGGGCATAATTCGCCCGTGGTGAAGTCGATGGCGCAGATGGCCCCGTCCTCCTCGCAGATGGCGAGCGGACCAACGGGCGTGGAAATCACGCAGCGATGCATGGATCAATCCAGCACAGACTGATCAAAGGGCAGCACGAGACGGTTGTTGCCGTCCTCCCACAGGCGCTCCAGGTTGTAGAACTGGCGCTCTTCCTGGTGGAAAATGTGCACCATAATGTGGCCGTAGTCCAGGATGATCCAGCGGCCGTCGTTGGCACCCTCGGTACGGCGGATCGGCACGCCCAGCTCAGCCATGCGATCGTCAACGTCATCGGCCAGGGCCTTGACCTGGTTGGCGTTGCGGCCGGAGGCGATGACCATGTAGTCGCAGATGACGGTCAGCTCGCGGACGTCCAGGGCGAGGATGTGGTTGGCCTTGTTCTTGTACAGGGTTTGGGCGATGTCCTGGGTGATGGCGATATCGGTCATAGATTTCTCCTATCCGGAGGGCAGACCCTCCAATTTTGTATTTTGTTAATCGAGGCCAGCGTATGCGGCCAGGGGGTATTCACCCCTTTTGTGTCATGACGGTAGGCTCTTGAGCCATTCCAGCGTCTCCGCTGTGGCGGGATGCACCGCGTCGCCCTTTTTGCGGACGTGCTGGAGCGTGCCCTCGAGGCTGGTGATCATAGCCTTCTCCAGCGATAGTGCGGCGAGCATTCGTGTTTTGTCCAGCAGAGGATAGGGTGCGCGGGTAGGCTCAATGGTATCCGCCAGCCAGACGGCCATATCCAGGCGGCTCATGCCGGCTTTGCCCGTGGTGTGGCTGAGGATGGCGGAGATGACCGCCTCGTCCACGCAGCCGTATTTGACCCGGGCCAGATGCGCGCCCACCACGGAGTGCAAAAGCGCCCCGCTTGCCAGGATGGATTCATCCTCCGTCAGGTGATTCTCCAGGGCGATGCGCTGCATCTCTGCCAGAGGAAGGCACTTGGCGCAATCGTGAAGGAGTCCGGCGGTCTCGGCCTTCACCGGGTCAAGCCCATGCAGCAGTGCCAGGCGGCGGGCAGTGTCCGCCACGGCCAGGGTGTGGGCGAAGCGCTTGACACTCAGGTCGGTGAAAAGCATCTCCAGCCACTTGGGGCCTTCAGGGACGCGTATCTCTGCGCCGTAGAGCCCTGCGGCCTGGGCGTATTCCCGCACGGTGACCGGCAGATTCGGGGTGCTGGTACCTTCGCGGATGGCCTGGCGCACCTCGGTGGAGGATACGTCCAGCACGTCCATGTCAAGCAGGATAAAACGTCCTCCCAGGGCAGTGAGGCGCTTGCGCTCCTCGGTGAGCTGTTGGGGCGTATAGTGCCAGGAGCGCGGGCAGATCAGGAAGGTGCACAGGGTCAGCACGGTTTCAAACCGGCGCCACTTGTGCAGTTCCATCAGCGTGTCTGCACCGATGATGTAGAACAGCTCTGCCCTGGGATATTTTTCATGCAGGATGGACAGGGTATCTACCGTGTAGATCACGCCGGTGCGGTCAATTTCCTCCCGGCAGGGTTCCAGGCCGGGGAGCGTTGCGCAGGCAGCGCAGACCATGCGGTAGCGATCCTCACCGGGGGTGACGTCCGGCTTGTGGGGCGGATTGCCCGAGGGCAGCATCAGTACCCGGTCCAGCTGCAGCTGTTCCAGGGCGCACTGTGCCATGCGGATATGCCCCTGATGGATGGGATCCAGGGTTCCGCCCATGATGCCGATGCGTTCCTTGGCCATATACTGCCTCCTGCGTGAATCTTCTATTGCTATTATACCCGAAATCTTGCGAATTGTAAATAAGGAGGTCGCATGGAACGATATCTTCGCCGCAACCGCCTGTCAGAAATCCTGGATGACTTGGGGCTGCGGGCGCTCTTTTTCTTGCTGGCGACAGGCTGGTTCACCTGGCTGTGGGGGTTGAATCTGCCTACGCTTCTGGCGGGGGCAGCACTGGGGATGCTGATGTGCACTGCCCGGCGGGAGTGGCGGAAGCGAACCGTCCACCGGCGCGAAAAAGCACTCCGCAGCCGTCTTGGCGCGGAGCTGATGCTGGAGGATATGCTGATGGCAGAGCCAAAGGCGGCGCATTTCCGGGCGGCGCTGCTGCTGGCGGAGAAATGGCCCATCACGCTGCAGTCTCTGAAGGAGGAGGGCGTTCTTTGCCGGCAGGGGGAGGAGACGCTGCTGATCCAGTGCATCCGCATGCCGGAGGATGGCGAGCTCTCCGAGGGCGATCTGATTGCCGCACAAAGAGCTGTCCGCCGGCTGGATGCGGATAGAGCCGTCCTCTGCCCCTTGGGGAAGGCGCCTCCCAAGATAATGGCCAGGGCGGAGGGGGCCCTCGTGCCTCTGCGGATTATCCCCCGAAGCACGCTGCTGGCCCTGGCCGGGCATTTTGCTCCCGCTACGGATGAGCAGCTGATTGAACTGGGGAAGCGCAGGCGGCGCCTGGCCGGGCGAGGCGGCTTCATCAGGTTGGTCTTCCGGCGGGAAAAGGCCCGACGCTACCATTTATATGGCCAGGGGATGCTCATCCTGTACATCATCAGCGGCGTGCGGCTATATGCTGTGCCGGGAATGGTTTGCCTCACGCTGGCGGTTATGAGCCGGTGGGGAAGGCCTCAGCCGGAGCTGCTGTAAAGCTAACGCCGCATCAGCCTTGCCACCAGAGCGGCTGCATCGTCAATGTCCCGCTCGGTGGTGAAGGGGCCGGGGGAGAAGCGTACCGCGCCGGATTTCAGGGTGCCGAGGTAGCTGTGCATGGCTGGGGCGCAATGGAGCCCGCCGCGCACCGCCACGCCGGTGGCATCCAGGGCGTCGGCCAGGGCAGCGCTGTCACCACCCTCCGGTACCACGGAGGTGATGGCCACCCGGGGAGCATACTCGTCTCCAAGAATACGCAGCCCGCGGATGTTTGCCAGCTGACGGCGCAGTCGGTCGTTCAGCATGGATTCCCGGCGATGGATGTCCGTCCGCTGCCGGATCACATATTCAATGCCCTCCAGCAGGCCTGCGATGCCGGGGAGATTCATGGTGCCGGACTCATACCGGTCAGGCAGCAGCTCCGGCTGGCGGACGCTCTCGCTGGCGGAGCCCGTCCCGCCCAGAATCAGCGGCTCAGGGTTCATGTCTGCTCCCAGGGCGAGGAGGCCCGTCCCGTGGGGGCCCAGCAGCCCCTTGTGGCCGGGCAGGGCGATCATGTCCGCGTTCAGGCGATCGAGGGTGACGTCCAGCACGCCGGCGGTCTGGGCTGCGTCTACCAGAAGGGGAACGGCCTTCTCACGGCAGATGGCCCCCAGCTCCCGCACGGGCTGGATGACGCCGGTGACATTGCTGGCGTGACAGATGACCACCAGCCCCGTCCGGTCGGTGATAGCCCGCCGCAGGACATCCGGGGAGAGCAGCCCCCGCGCATCCGGGCGCAGCACCTTCACGGTGATTTCGCCCCGGCTGACGAAGCGTTCCAGCGGGCGCATGACTGCGTTGTGTTCACCATGAGAACAGATGACTTCATCTCCCTTTCGGAGCGTTCCCATGATGGCAAGATTGAGGGATTCGGTACAGTTGCGGGTGAAAACGACCCGCTCCGGTCGTGTACCCAGCAGAGACGCAGCGGCTTCCCGGCATTTTTCCACCGTCCGTCCGGCCTGGAGGGCCAGTTGGTGTCCGCCACGCCCCGGATTGGCGCCGAAGTGCTGCAGGGCGTCCGTCATCGCGCGGATGACCTGCTGCGGCTTTGGGAAGGTGGTGGCGGCGTTGTCCAGATAAATCATGGGCTCCTCCTGCACGGCGAAGTGATGTCGGCATATCTTATCAGCAGATGGAAGGGAGGTAGAACCATGGGGGAGAATTTCTGTATTGCGGCCTTTGCATCACGGCTGCAGGTGATGGCCTTTGAGGAGCTGCTGAAGAGCCGCAGCATGAAGGCGTCCATCGTGACAACGCCCCGTGCGGTGGCCCTGGGGTGCGGCTTGTCCGTGCGTTTTGAGGAAGGGGATGCGCCCCGGGTGAAGGCGCTCTACCAGGCGTCAGGGCTGGGAAATCTGATTGGCTTTTATAGGGTGGAGCGGGATTCGTCAGGCAGAGCCCAGGTGTATCCGCTCCGGTGAGTTCCTGCTGATAAATCATCAGCATCTGTTGAAAAATCTTCAACTTTTTTTCTTTTGCCCCTTGATTTTTCCTGCCAAACGTGTTATTATGTATGGCGCTGGTATCTGACGGTTGAATCCGTACCAACACAATCGGTGTAAACCGCCGATACAGTTCACATCAGCAGGAGGTGAAAGAAGTTGCCGAATATCAAGTCCGCTAAGAAGCGCGTGAAGGTTGCTGCGAAGAAGAACCTGCGTAATCGCATGGTCAAGAGCGCTGTCCG
>SVGL01000004.1 GCA_015056325.1 Clostridiales bacterium
GGACTCGTAGCCGTTCTCGGCAGCGCCGTCACCGGGGAAGTGCTTGATGGACAGGGAAACGCCCTCGAGCTTCACGCCCTCGGTGCCCTGCTGGTAGCCAGCGACCAGAGCGGTGGTGATGCCGGCGACGACCTCGGGCACTTCGCCGTAGGTACCGGAGTTACGGGCCCAGCGGGGATCGGAGGCCAGGTCGATCTGGGGACCGTACATCTGACGGATACCCTGGGTGACCCACATCTCGCGGTCCATCTCAGCGTACTCTTCAACCATGGTGTAATCGCCGCCGTTGGCAACGTCACCCATGACAGCAGCAGCCAGAGCCATGTTGTTCACGTGGCCGGAGCTGATGGGGTTGGAGATCAGGGTCCAGGGCAGCATGGTCTCGCCGCGGACGACGCCGGCGTACTCAGCGTACTGGTTGCCAACGTTGTTCAGCAGAGCGACGACAGAGGCGTCATAGCCCATGTTGCCACGGTACACAGCGTGACGCAGGCCCAGGTTCAGGATGGCAGCGTCATCGGGAGCGGAGAAGCCGCTCATGACCATGCCCTTGGGAGCGCCGGGGATGGAGTCGCCACCGGCGGCGGCGGCATCGCCGGAGTGCTTCACGATCTTCTGGGGATCGATGGTGCCGTCTTCCTTCTTGGCCTCAGCCAGAGTCTTGACGACGGGGTTGCACATCAGATTGTTGAAGATGAACTGGGACATCTGCTCGGTGGTCAGGGTAGCGACCATGGCATTGGCACGCTCTTCAGCGGGCAGGCGCCAGTCTTCGAAGGTGTCCAGCTGCTTGTTGTTGTTGGAGTCCTTGAAATACTTGCCGTCAACCTTCAGCACGCCAACGGTGGTCACACCGATGGTGGGCTCGCCTTCGCCATTGGCGTAGACGACGGGCTCAAGGTAGATGTCGAAGATGTTCTCGCCCTCAGCCAGGGTGTAGGGAGCAGGAATGTACTCCACGCCTTCGGCCATCGCGGGAACCAGGGACAGGACCATCATCAGCGCGATGGCCAGGCTCAGAAACCGCTTCATGTGCAATCTCCTCACTTAGTATGAATTTTTGTTGGGCGGATGGGCGCGCGCTGCTTCTCCGCCAAACCTGTCGTTATTATACCATATTTGTCCCACATTGGAAAGGGGTTTCCTTGAAAGAATTGATTAAAGGCGAAAAAATAACAGGATGAGTGTTCACGACAAAAACATGACGTGAATGCTCATCCTGGATTTGCGTAACGTGTGATATTTGTTTCCAATGGGAGAAAAATGGGGAGAAAAGGTCAATTCTTCGGGTGATGAGGCTTCATCAGCACGGTCAGCTTGAACAGGCCATTTTCCGCATTTACTGTGGCGACGCCGCCGTATTTTTCTGCGATATTCTGGATGGAGCGTAATCCGAAACCATGCCCGCTGCCCGCCTTGGTGGTCTGCGGCATGCCGTCCACCATGGTCAGCGCCTGCTCGAAGCAGTTTTCCACATGGAGCACCACCATATCGCCCCGGGCGGCGGCCTTCAGGGAGATGACGCGTTTCTCCGGGTCAGCCACCTTGGAGCAGCTCTCCAGGGCATTGTCCAGCGCGTTTCCGAAGAGGGAGTAGATCTCCATCTCGGTCATGAAGTTGAACAGCGTGCCGTCCAGAATGTAGGAAAACTTCACCCCGCTGGTGGTGCAGAGGATATTCTTCTCCGTCAGCACAACGTTGATGGTTTCGTGTCCGCATTCTACCACAGTGCCGTACTCGATGATGGAGTCCTCCAGGCGGTCCAGGTACTTGTTGAAGTTTTCTTGCTCTGTCTTGGTACGGATGGCGGCAATCTGATGCTTCAGGTCGTGACATTTGATCTGCAGGGAGGTGATGCCGTCGCGGGACATCTGGTAATACTGCATCTTGTTACGGATGAAGTTCTGCATGTCCTCACTGCTGCGGCGGTAGTAGGTCAACTGGCTGATGGCCAGAATGACAACGTAGGTGATGAGGGTGTACAGCAGCGCACACAGGTAGTACAGGAAGAGGGCTGCGTTATCCGCCGTGAAGACACGGCCGCAGAACTCCAGTACGATCTGGCAGCCCATGAAGGCGCTCATGGTGATGCCCATGGCGCCGGGGGAGGAGTCGTCGGGGATTTTCTTGACGATCCGCTGGTGGAGCCAGCAGGTCAGCAGACAGACCAGAGTATACACGCCGTAGGAAACTAACGAGCCGATAATGCTGTAGCTGGTCCACAGCTGTGGAACGCCCGTGATCAGCTTGCCGGCGGCTGCGAAGACCTTGAAGGTGTTCCAGGCCAGCTTGTATATGGTTAGGGCCAGCAGATCCAGGTAGATCAGTTCGGGGAAAGTGACCTCATAGCACAGCCAGTAGGCGCCCATGTACAAAAGGCTCAGCGACAGTAAGTAGAAGCCGTGCCCGATGCCGATCCACACGACGCCGGTCAGGTAGACGTCCACCACTGTGCGGATGGCCCAGCTGACCAGGCACATGCAGCACAGCGAAATAAGCGCCCGGATGGTGAACATCGGGCGCTTCTTGCCGTTGTCGGTAAGGAGCAACAGGAGGAAGAAGATCAGCGCAGAGGAAATCCGGTGATCGATCGCACTGATAAACCAATGATCTGTCATCATAGATTTTCACCCAGGAAATTGGAGAAATGTTTCATGATCTCCTTGGAATGGGATTTTGAAATATACACCTTTTTGCCATCGACCACCAGATACTCGCTGCAGGCGCTGGAGACATAGCGCAGATTGACCACGAAGGAGCGGTTGCACATAATGAAGCGCTTCTGGTCCAGCTTCTGGATGACGTCGGAGAGCCGGCCGCGCACCTCGTAATTGCCCTTGGTGGTGTGATAGGCCAGGTTGTGGTCAAACACCTCGACGTAGGTGATATCGTTGGAGGAGAGGCTGACAATGCCATCGGAGGTCTTCAGGGCAAAGATGGTGGAGGAGGTGTTCTCCAGCCTCGTCAGGGCCTTGGAGAGGACATAGTTAATCGAGCCCTGGTCGGCGGGCTTGACGATGAAGTCCAGCGCGTCCACTTCATAGCCCTTGATGGCCAGCTGGGCCATGGCGGTAACAAATACCAGCACCGAGTCCGTATTGATCTTGCGCATGATGCGTGCGACTTCCAGCCCGTCCAGCTTGTCCATGCGGATATCCATGAATACGATGTCATGATTTTCCGTGGAGCGGATGAAGTCCATCGGTGCATTGAATACCTGGATCATATGGGCATGGTTGTTCTTTGTCAAATAATCTGCCACAAGCGCACGAAGGGCAGCAGAATCATTCGGATTGTCGTCCACGATTGCAAGCCGCAGCATAATGTTCTCCTCTCTTGTATCGGTCATCATTGACAATATGATAACACATGAGAACAATTTCGACAAGTGCATTTTTGGCGTTAAATGAAGGAAGACAAAAAAAGCACACGGCGGTGAAGCCGTGTGCCGGGGAATGAATTGCTTGTTTCTGGGATTACTGTTCCTTCTTGCCGCACTTCTTGCACAGACCCTTTTCCTTGCAGATGTCCAGGGTCAGCAGCAGGCCGAAGAGCACGCTCAGGGCCAGAGAAGCATACTGGGCGATGTTCAGGCTCATCTGCCACCAGGTGGTGACGGCCACAACCTGGGAGTTGGCGGAGATGCCGTCCATGCCGCGGGAGTGCAGCACGGTGTACAGCACGCGCTTGGAGGACTCGCGCAGGCGGTTGACGACCACGGGGTTGTTCTCGTAGTTCTTGAACTCGGAGATATCCTCGCCCACCAGGTTGTCGGGGATGTCGTTGCCAGCCAGCACCTCATGCACCTTGACCATGTAGCCGGTATCGTACATGTCGGTGACGGCAAAGCCGGTCATGCCAGCCTCGCCGCGCAGCCAGTCGGTCAGCAGCTCGCGGTAGGAGCCGGCCCAGATGGCGCCCAGACGGTTGAAGGCGGTCATCACGCACTTGGCGTCAGCGTGGATGATCGGCAGCTCGAAGGCGCGCAGGTAGATCTCGCGCAGGGCCTGCTCGTTGATCCAGGTGCCGATGCCGGCGCGGTTCTTCTCCTGGTCGTTCAGGACGAAGTGCTTGTTGTAGACGTACACGCCCTTCTCCTGGATACCCAGGGTCTCGACGGTGTCGATCAGACCGGTCAGGGTGCCGTCCTCAGAGTAGTACTCGAAGACGCGGCCGGCGTAGGGAGAGCGGTGGATGTTCAGACCAGTGCCATACAGGCCGGCGTAGCCCGCCCACATGGAGTCTTCGCCGATCAGCTGACCCACGCGGTAGACCAGCTCATCATTGAAAGTAGCGGCGACGATGCCGTTGCAGGGGAAGCAGGTGCCCTTCATGCCCATGTTGGGATCATTGTTCACCTTGGCATAGCCATTGTCGCCGATGGAGTAGGCCTGGGTCACGCCGGAGGGGCCGTTGTGATCCACGGTCTGGGGCTTGCCGATGGAGGGGATGTTGTAGGTCATGCGCAGGCCGTTGGCGCAGATCTTGGCAAGCTCAGCGAAGGTCAGCTGATCCATGAAGGTATCCCATTCGGGCGCATCGTAGGCGTAGTCCATCATGTGGATCAGCTGGGTGCCGTTGACCTTGCCCAGGGTGGGCATATCCTGCTCGGCGGCAGGAGCAGCGGCGGAGATGGCGGTAACGTCAGCGTCGTCCAGCATCACGTCGGCGGCAATGGCATCGTTCATGGTCAGCTTGACATAGCCGGGGGTGACGGTGCCTTCCCAGTTGGAACGGGAGTAGTACACGACGGTGTTGTCGCCGCGGCCTTCGTAGCGGTTCACGTCGGCCTCGTCGAACATGGAGACGACCTGCTCGCCGGTGCCGTAGGCCTTGGAATAGGTCTCGGCGTCGAAGGTGTAGTCGATGGCATGCACCAGGGCAGTGTTGCCCTCGGCGGTCATGCCGTCAGCCACGGTCTTGCCCTTCACGGCCAGGATGTTGTTGGCAGCCTCGTGGGAGTTGTCAGCCACGGTCAGGTAATGGGTGCCTTCCGCGATGACATACACGCCGGTGTTCAGCGCGTCATAGGAGGTGAGGAAATACTCGGGCACAGTGACGGTCACGACTTCGCTCTCACCGGGCTGGAGCAGCTTGGTCTTGCCATAGCCGGCCAGTTCCACGGCAGCCTTTTCGATCTGCCACTGCTTGTCGTACTCGGTGTAGGGCTTCTGGGCGTAGACCTGCACGGCCTTCTTGCCGGCCACAGAGCCGGTGTTGGTAACCTTCACGGTCACGGTGTAGACGGTCTCGGTGCGGTCTGCCTGGGCGTCGATATCCGCCTGGGCGGCGATGGTGAGGTATTCCTTGGTGGTCTTCTCGCCCTTGGTGACGGTCAGATCAGACATCTCAAAGGAGGTGTAGCTCTGGCCGTAGCCGAAGGGGTAGGCAACCACGTTGTTGTACACATAGTTGCCGGCATTGGGGGTGCCCAGAACGACATCCTCATAGCGGGTCTCGGTGTACTTGTAGCCCAGGTAGATGCCTTCCTGGTACACGACGTACTGGTCGTAGCGGTTGCCCATGTTGTAGGCGGCGGCGCCTTCGTAGGTGTAGGAGCCGAAGTTGTTCTGCACGGGGTTGAGCTGGTTGTCGATCCACCAGGTATCCGGCAGAGAACCGGAGGGGTTGACGGCGCCGGTCAGGACGTCGCCCACGGCCCACAGACCGGTCTGGCCCACAGAACCGACCCACAGCGCGGCGTCAACACCGTACTCGGGATCGTTCAGGAAGCCCACGGAGATGGGGTTGGCGCTGTTGATCACCACGGTGATGGAGGCGATGTCGCCATCGGCCTTCATTTCGGCCAGGCCCATCAGGGTGTCGCGCTCGTTCTCGTTCAGGGTCAGGTAATCCGGCGCGAGATCTTCGTCTTCACCGGTCCAGGCGCCTTCGATGGCCTTGGTCATGTCGTCGCCTTCACCGCCGACGCGGCCGATGACGTACACGACGTGCTCGCCGTTGCCCAGGGTCATCTCGTCGTCCTCGTTCTTGGCTTCGCGCTTGATCTTGGACCACTTGGGCTCCATCATATCAGTGGCGGTACGCTTGTCGGTCTCGGCGTAGAAGGTCAGCAGGGGCTTGTCAACCAGCTCATAGCCAGCGCCTTCCAGCACGTCCACAAAGTTGGGGGCGTCGGAGGCGTCCACAGCGCCGGAGCCGGTGCCGCCGTAGACGGGATCCAGGGCGGTCAGGCCCACCAGGCTCACCTTGGAGCCGACGGCCAGGGGCAGGGTGTTGGCGTCGTTCTTCAGCAGAACGATACCTTCGCTTTCCACCTCGCGCACCAGCGCATTGCCGGCGGCCTTCAGCTCCTCAACGGAGGCGTAGGCGCTCTCGTAGTAACGCTTGTAGCCTTCGTCCTCGGCGCCTTCCTTCATGACGACCTTGGTGGGGGAGGTGTTGAAGAACTTATGCACTTCGCCGGCGTTGGCAGCGGCGATGGTGCTGCCGGTGTAGACCACCACGCACAGGATGGCCATGATATTCAGCAGCACTTTCTTGAGCGTTCTGTGCTTGGAAACCTTCATCTATTATATCTCCTTTCCAGATGGGTCTTGATCCATGGAAATGAATAGACCTTTGCCGCACGGCCAATGCGGTGACCTGCGGCGCGCGCCTGGCGGCTGACGACTTGTCAAAAGCGGTCGGCGGCTTGCCATGCAACGCATGCTGTCCATATTTTATCTGAATCAACGGGGAAAGGAAAGGCATTTGTCGTACACCGCCTGCGCGTTGACGCGACATGGCGAAAACACAATTTGCGACATAAAAACGACGCGAACGAGGAGGAATGGCAAAAAAAAGATGCGATTTGACGTGAATTACAGAGAACGTGTCGTGATCTGTTATCACTCGTGCAGAAATGATATTGCATCGCAGGCGCAAGTGTGTCATAATAAACACAGCGAAATCGGAAAGAACGCAGCGGCGGTGAAGGAAATGCGGTTCCTTTAACGGTGAGGCGGCTATTTCCGGCATGCTGCATGGGCAGCGTGATTTTTGCGTATCATCACCAGCATTGCAGGTTCTGCAAGGCTTTGGTTTCTGTCCAATTTCACAGACGTGGAAAGGAGCTCCTCTCATGTCCAAGAAGTTCAATTTCAGCTCGATCGTGATCCTGCTGTCGGGCCTTCTGTCCTGCGCGGCGGGCGTGCTGTTCCAGAAGGTGAACGGCCGCTTCGGCACGATGAACTATGACTACTACAATCCCTACATTGCTTATGGTCTGATGGCGGTGGCGGCTGTTGCCCTGGTGCTGATGCTGTGCAAGCTGCACGGTCTGGCTTCCCTGGCGGTGACTGCGGTGCCCGGATTTGCCTTCTGCGCTTTCTTCATCGGCTTCGGCAAGCGTGCTGCTTACTGGCATGTGGCTGACGTTTTCATGCAGATTGACGAGCAGGCCTTCGATCCCAACTACCTGTGGTTCTGCGGCCTGATGGTTGCTGCCTTCCTGGTGGGCGAGATCGCCGTCTACCTGCGCAAGCCCGGCCAGGCCAAGTAAGGTTTCGCCTGAGCGTGTGATCCCAAAAGCTCCGTCCGGCACAAGGACGGGGCTTTTTCCTTTGCCGGGGCAAAAGCGCTTGCAACAGATTCTGACGCAGAGGTTCTCGCCCCTTTGCGTTTTCCCCTCTGAGGAGCATTCGCGACAAAAAAACGGCGCGGATGAATGCAGTGGGCGTTTTCGCGCCCCTGATCTGTTTTTTTAAGGTTTTCCCCTTCCTTTTCTTATGGAAATGTGGTACATTACACGGTGAGTAAATTTGTCCTTTTTTATATCAAATTCTGCCAGGAAATAAAAGTTTGCCAAGGAGGAGTACCATGCGCCAAAAGATTGACCTGCTCCGCGGCTGGCAGTTCACCGGCCTGGATGGTCAGACCGTGCCTGTCAGCATCCCTCATACCTGGAACAACATTGACGGCCAGGACGGCGGCAACGACTACAAGCGCGGCGCCTGCCGTTATGAGACTGTGTTCCCCATGCCTGCCTTTGATTCCGAGACCCAGGAGGTCTGGGTGGAGTTCGACGGCGTCAACTCCTCTTCCAAGGTTGAGGTGAATGGCGTCACCGTTGCCACCCACGACGGTGGCTACTCCACCTTCCGCGCGGAGATCACCTCCCTGCTGGAGGAGGAGAACACCCTTGTCGTGACTGCGGACAACTCCGTCAACGACAAGGTTTATCCCCAGAAGGCGGATTTCACCTTCTACGGCGGCATCTACCGCGGCGTGCGCCTGCTGGTGGTGAACAAGGCTCACTTCGTGCTGGATTATCTGGGATCTGCCGGCATCCGCGTGACCGCTACTCCCGAAGGGAAGGGTGCGAAGGTTCGCGTGCAGAGCCGTGTGACCGCCGGCGATGTGGTCATCACCCTGAAGGATCACAAGGAACGCGTGGTCGGCACCGCCAATGGCGCTGATGTCACCATCGAGCTGGAGAAGGCTCACCGCTGGCATGGCGTGGAGGATCCTTACCTTTACACCTGCCATGCAGAGGTTGTGGTGGACGGCGTTGTCACTGACGCGCTGGACATCCCCTTCGGCGTGCGCTCCTTCCGTGTGGATCCCAAGATCGGCTTCGTGCTCAATGACAAGCCCTACCCTCTGCACGGCGTCTCCCGCCATCAGGACCGCAAGGGCCTGGGCAACGCCATCACCAGGGCGGAGCACGATGAGGACATGAAGCTCATCGCCGAGATGGGCTGCAACACCGTCCGTCTGGCCCACTATCAGCACGATCAGTACTTCTATGATCTGTGTGACAAGTACGGCATGGTCGTCTGGGCGGAGATCCCCTATATCTCCGAGCACATGCCCAATGGCCGCGAGAACACCATCTCCCAGATGAAGGAGCTCATCGAGCAGAACTATAACCACGCCTGCATCGTCTGCTGGGGCGTGTCCAACGAGATCACCATCTCCACCAAGGACAAGAAGGACATGCTGGACAACCACCACGTCCTCAACGACCTGATCCACGAGACTGATCCCAGCCGCTTCACCACCCTGGCCTGCTACGCCATGTGCGGCCCCTTCAATCCCGTGGCCCACATCACCGATGTGGTCAGCTGGAACCTGTACCTGGGCTGGTATGTTCCCGGTCTGTTCCTGAACGATCTGTGGATCAGCTTCTTCCATCTGTGCTACCCCAAGACGCCCCTGGGCTATTCCGAGTACGGCGCTGAGGGCATGCCCAATCTGCATTCCTCCCATCCCCGACGCAACGATCACACCGAGGAATATCAGGCCAAGTACCATGAGTTCATGCTCAAGTGCTTCAAGCGTCACCCCTACATGTGGGCAAACCATGTGTGGAACATGTTCGACTTTGCGGCGGACGCCCGCGATCAGGGCGGCGAGCCCGGCATGAACCACAAGGGCCTGGTCACCTTCGACCGCAAGACGAAGAAGGATTCCTTCTATCTCTATAAGGCCTGGTGGAGCAAGGAGCAGTTTGTGCACATCTGCTCCAAGCGTTACGCCGAGCGCGCTGACAAGGTGACCACCATCAAGGTCTACTCCACCGAGAAGGAAGTCACCCTGTACGTCAACGGCAAGACCTTCGCTACGAAGAAGAGCGACGACCACATCTTCACCTTCAAGGTCCCCATGGAGGACGTGCTGAAGGTCGAGGCTGTCTGCGGCCGCCACAAGGATACCGCCACCTTCACCAAGGTGGAGGCGCTTCCTGAGAAGTACATCCTGCCCAAGAAGAAGAATCCGCAGAAGTCCAACTGGGTGTAATCAAGCCTGCGTGAAGCAGACTGGGTGATAAAGAATAACAAAGGAGGCTCCTCTCATGTCTGAGAACCAGAACATGAATCGCGCTAAATTCTATCAGCTGGCGATGTTCCCCATGAACAACGGCGCGACGAATGTGTACTATGTCCTGATCCTGTCCTTCATTGCCACCTTCGGCAACCGCGTGCTCGGCCTGGGCATGGCGTTTGCGTCCTTCATGATCACCGGCATGCGCGTCTTTGACGCCGTTACCGATCCCATCATCGGCGCCCTGATGGACAAGACCGACGGTAAGTTTGGCAAGTTCCGTCCCTTCATGGTCATCGGTAACCTGATCATGGCGGTCTCCGTTATCCTGCTGTACATGGTGACTCCTCTGATTCCCGAGACCATGATGTGGCTGCGCTATGTGCTGTTTGTGGGCCTGTACGCGGTGTGGGTTATCGGCTATACCTTCCAGACCTCCGTCACCCGTTCCGCTCAGCCCGTGCTGACCAATGATCCCAAGCAGCGTCCCCTGTTCACCGTCTTCAACACCATCGGCTCCCTGGCCGGCATGGGTCTGATCCAGGTGCTGGGCATGCTGATCGCCTCCGACGGCATCGCGGGCGACTACAATGCCACCTGGTTCAACATCATGACCCCCATCGGTATCGTGGTGTCCATCCTGCTGACCATCGTTGCCATCATCGGCATCTGGGAGAAGGATCAGACCAAGTACTTCGGCATGGGCAACAAGCAGGAGAACCTCAAGATCCGCGAGTATGTGCAGATCATCAAGGCCAACAAGCCTCTGCAGCGCCTGATGGTCGCCGGCGGCGGCTGCAAGCTGGCCCTGTCCATCGCCACCAACCTGACCGTGCTGTGCATGATCTATGGCTGCATGACCCAGTTCGGCGTGATCACCAACGAGGCGGGCGAGCTGGCCAGCCAGAACCGCTACGACACCCTGAATGCGCTGATGATGGTGCTGGGCTATGTGTTCTCCGCGCCCTTCTTCGCACTGACCGTCCGCACCTCCCAGAAGTTTGGCCAGAAGAAGTCCCTGATGACCTACGTGGCTGTGGCCCTGGCCTGCTACGTGGGCGTGCTGGCCCTGCTGCTGATCTGGAAGCCTGAGACCACCGCGCTGAACCTGATCATCTTCGGTCAGGAAGGCGGTCTGGCCATCAACCTGTACACCATCGCCTTCATCCTGTTCTTCGGCGTGGGCTACGGCGCTTACTATGCTACTGCTGATATGCCCATCCCCATGGTTGCTGACTGCGCTGACTACGAGACCTACCGCTCCGGTAAGTTCATCCCCGGCATCATGGGCACCCTGTTCTCCCTGGTGGACAAGCTGGTGTCCTCCCTGTCCGCGACCGTCGTGGCGGTGGTCATCACCCTGACCGTCGGCCTGAAGGATCTGCCCACCAAGTCCACCCCCTATGTGGATGGCATGAACTGGGCGGTTATCATCTGCTTCTGCGTGATTCCCATGCTGGCGTGGATCGCCACCCTGTGGGCCATGAAGGGCTACGAGCTGGACGGCAAGCGCATCAAGGAAATCCAGGCTGTCAATGCTGCCCGTAAGGCTTACATCGCTGACGGTCATACCCTGGAAGAAGCCATGCAGACTTACAAGACCGTTGAGGACGTGCAGGCTTAATCTTGTGAACCCATAATCAAATATAGAAAGGAATTGATCCCTATGATGAATCTGCCTCTGAATGTTGATTTTACCGGTAAGGTCGTCGTCGTGACCGGCGCCGGCGGCGTGCTGTGCGGCGATATGGCCCGCGCCTATGCCCAGGCCGGCGCGAAGGTCGCTGCCCTGGACCTGAACGAGGATGCCGTGAAGAAGCTGGCTGACGAGCTGAAGGCCGAAGGCTTCATCTGCGAAGGCTACAAGGCGAACGTCCTGGATCCCGAAGCCCTCGAAGTGGTGCACCAGCAGGTTCTGGCTGATCTGGGCCCCTGCGACATTCTGGTCAACGGCGCCGGCGGCAACAATCCCCGTGCTACCACCGACAATGAGTACCAGCACGAGGCCAAGGAAGGCCAGAAGACCTTCTTCGACCTGGAGGCCAACGGCATCGACTTCGTGTTCAAGCTCAACTACCAGGGCACCCTGCTGCCCACCCAGGTGTTCGCCAAGGACATGGTCGCCAAGAAGAGCGGCAACATTCTGAACATCTCCTCGATGAACGCCTACATCCCGCTGACCAAGATCCCCGCCTACTCCGGCGCGAAGGCTGCCATCTCCAACTTCACCCAGTGGCTGGCTACCCACTTCGCCGGCACCGGCATCCGCTGCAACGCCATCGCTCCCGGCTTCCTGGTGTCCAATCAGAACCGCGCGCTGCTGTTCAACCCCGATGGCACCCCCACTGCCCGTTCCGCCAAGATCCTCAACGGCACCCCCATGGGCCGTTTCGTGGATTCCGAGGAGCTGCTGGGCGGCCTGTTCTTCCTGACCGACGACAAGGCTGCCTCCGCCATCACCGGCGTGGTGCTGCCCATCGACTGCGGCTTCGCTGCCTACTCCGGTGTGTAACGCAAGTGTAAATTCTGCCGGAATCCCTTGCAAATGCCGCTTGAAACTGGTATAATGATAACAGAAATGAATATCCTCCGGGATGTTCTGATATGAAAGGAGATACCCCCATGAAGAAGATTCTTGCTCTGGTTCTGGCCGCGATGATGCTGCTGGCCTGCACTGCTTTCGCTGAGCCCACCAAGATCGAGTACGGCACCGAGAACACCCTGGTCTATGCCCGCGAAGTGGCTTACGCCGCTGAGCCCGGCGCTGTGGACGCTCTGGGCAATCCCACCGACGCTGACAAGGTTCCCACCGGCATCGCTCACGTGACCGCTTGGGCTGGCGAGTGGGTGCTGGTCGCTGCGTACGTCTCCGAGGCCGGCCTGGAGGAGTATGACCTGGATGGCGAAGAGGGTTTCTACGCTGTGCCCGAGAACGCTGTGTTCCTGAACCTGGTGCCCGCTTACGACGCTTCCGCTAACGATCCCTCCGGTCCCCTGGTTGACGTGGCCAACTACTTCCACGCCCACTGCTACGATCTGAACGGCACCATCACCCTGCCCGAAGATATCGACGAGGACGGCTTCAAGGTCAAGAATGTCTGGTCTGACTGGGCCAGCGTTGTCCGCGGCAATGCCGATGGCGACTTCAACTTCGGCCCCGCCAAGGTCAACATCAAGGGCGACGACGACTACATCTACTGGAACGAGCTGACTGGCTTTGACTTCGAGGAGATCGAGGAGTTCAAGTACATCGGCATGAATCTGGATGGCCAGATCGTCATCACTGCCTGCGAGAAGAACCCCGTCACCAAGCCCGATACCGACGTCTGGTTCGCGCTGGTGTTCGACAAGGTTGTCGCTGAGTAATTGATCCTCATGGGCTGCATCCGCGTGATGCGGCCCTTTTTCGTGCTTGCAATCCGGCAGAAAATCCGGTATAATGTCATTATCAGTTGGTACGCACAGCGCCTGCCCGATGCGGCAGGTGCTTTTCATGGCCATGGGGATGGAAGGAGTCAACATGAACTGGAAGCAGATCCTCAAAACGTTGCCGATTGTAGCCTTCGGCAATACGGTGATGGCTGCAGGCATCGTGCTGTTCATATTGCCGATGGGTTTGATCACCGGGGGCACCACGGGTTTGGGCATTATCGCGGAGAAGCTCACAGGCCTGTCTATCCCGGTGTTTACGGCTATTTTCAACATCGCGATGTTTCTGCTGGGCTTCGTTTGCCTGGGCAAGACCTTTGCGGCCACGACGCTGGTGAGCACCGTCCTGTCGCCGGTGATGCTGGCCGTGATGCAGGCGATTGTAGGGGATTTTGTCCTCTGCGAGGATCTGCTGATGAACGTCCTCTTCGGCGGTATTTGCGTGGGCATTGCCATTGCTATCGTGGTGCGGGCAGGCTCTTCCACCGGCGGTATGGATATCCCGCCGCTGCTGCTGCAGAAGTATGCGGGCATTCCGGTTTCACGCAGCCTGTATGTGTTTGACTTCGTGATCGTCTGCGGGCAGGCGCTGATCGTTGCGCCGGATATGCTGCTCTACGGCGTGCTGATGGTGATGGCCTATACCGTGGTCATCGACAAGATGATGGCCATGGGCGATGCGCAGATCCAGCTGCAGATTGTCAGCCCTGAGGCGGACAAAATCCGCCAGGCCATCCTGCAGGACGTAGACCGCGGCGTGACGCTGCTCCACGGGCAGACGGGCTATTTCCAGCGGGAGACGGATGTGCTCTTCACCATCATCTCCCCCCGCGAACGCCACCGCACCGAGCAGCTCATCCGCAGGATCGACCCCCATGCGTTTATTATCATCAGCCATGTGACGAGGGTCAGCGGCGGCGGATTCTCCGTCCCGAAAAAGCGACTGCCCCTGGATCAATGATATACGAAAGCTCCCGCAGAGCGAATCTGCGGGAGCATTTTTCATGCCTTCTTCATTTCGTACAGCAATTCCGCGGCGATGCGGGCCTTGGTGACGCTCACGTCCGCCTTGGGGAAGCAGTAGTACAGCGCATCCTTGTTGCCGATGGAGATCACGTCGCCGATCTCGTACCAGTGGTAGTCCACGTTGAGGCTGTGGCTGGCCAGAGGGGACTGCTCGTAGTGCAGCTTTCCCTCGCAGCCGGTGAGGATGAAGCCATTTTCGTCGTGGACGAGACGGCCTTCGCCCACCATGTACAGCGCCTTGTGATCCACCATCATGCCGATGGAGACGGCGGTATCCAGGCGGTAGGATCCGTTCTGGATGGCGGTGCGCACCTGCTCCCGCTGCCAGTCGTACCAGTCGGGGATGTGGGGGAAGCGGGTCTCGCCGGTTGTGCAATGGAGCTGGCCGTATTCGTCCATCTCATGCACCTGTCCGCAGGCGTGGCAGATCAGCTGGGTGCCATTGCCCTCCATCTGGCCCTCCGTGCCGCAGTTGTGGCAGTGGTAGAGCACCCGGTGGAGACCGTCGGCGCGGAAGGCTTCGGTGATGGCGACGCGGTTGTCCCGCTGCCAGGCGAACTGGTCAAAGGCGAAAACCTTGTCGATCATCGCGTCCAGCTCGGCGATGGACTTTACCTCGATTTCCTCCGGGGTGAGGAGACACTTCACGTCCGCAGAGACCTCTACTTTGCGGATTTGCAGGCAGTTGTACAGAGGGTCGCGGGCGAAGGCGCCCCAGGTGGTCACCGTCACCACCGGAACCTTGAAGCGCTTGAGGATTGCGCCCAGGCCGCGGGGAAGAACGGTCCTGCGGCCATCCAGGGTGTAGCCGGCCTCGGGGAACATGAGGACGCTGCTCTTTTTTTCATTCAGGGCGTAGCGCATGTCCCGCACCAGGGTGAGGTCGCTGACGAACTTCTGCGTGGGGATGCAGCCGATCAACGGCATCAGCCAGCGCTTGCCCACGTAGCTGTCCGTGGTGGAGACGATGCACAGGGGCTTAGGGAAAAAGATGCCATAAGCCAGCTTCAAATCGGTGAAGCTGGAGTGGTTCATGAGGATGAGACAGGGCTGATCGCCCACGAGCTCCATCCGCTCCCGGCGGACGGTGTAGTGAATCTTCTTCAGCGTCGGCGCGGACAAAACACGAATCAGCCCCCTGAAGAAAGGATGGGGGCGCATGGGGTTCATGTGCTTGGGGCGGGGGAGCGCCATGACTTGCTCATAGGGCAGCTTCTTCGTCCGGATTTTCACGGGGTGTACCTCGCAGTCTTTTCATTTGTGACAATGCTGCATCCATTATGGCATATCCTGCAGGAATTGTCAACGAAGGTTGAAAAAAGGTTATATCCGGCAGGAAAAGGTTCGCTTGCGGCGAACTATTCAGGCAGCAAATCCCGTTTGTTTTGAAGGAGGAATATATATGGCCAAGTTTATTCTTTCCGCCTTTGCGGATGAAGCCAGCCCCATGCTGGACGAGCAGATCAAGGCGCTCCAGGAGGAGGGTATCTCCCTGATTGAGCTGCGCGGCGTGGACTGCAAGAACGTCTCCGCCCTGACCATCGAGGAAGCACAAGCCATCAAGGCCAAGCTGGACGCCGCGGGCATCCGCCTGTCCGCGCTGGGCTCCCCCTACGGCAAGGCATCCCTGGGCGTTGCCTTTGACGAGCACCTGGCGCTGTTCAAGCACGGCCTGGAGCTGTGCAAGGTGCTGGATACCAAGCGCATCCGCATGTTCAGCTTCCACCCGGCGGAGGGCGTCTCCCCGGAGGACAGCCGCGATGAGGTGCTGCGCCGCCTGGAGATCATGGTGAAGCTGGCCAAGGAAGCCGGCGTGCAGCTCGTCCATGAGAACGAGAAGGGCATCTACGGCGATATCGCTGAGCGCAACGCGGATGTGCTGAACGCTTTCGGGGATTTAGGCTTTGCCTTCGACCCGGCGAACTTCATCCAGTGCGGCGTCAACACCCTGGAGGCCTACGAGCTGCTCCATGACCGTATCACCTACATGCACATCAAGGACGCGCTGCTGGCCGACGGCGCGGTGGTCTGCGCGGGCAACGGCGACGGCAACGTGCCGGAGATCCTGCGCCGCCTGAACGCCGAGCGGGACGGCGAGGTCATCCTGACCGTGGAGCCCCACCTGACTGTCTTCAAGGGCCTCAATGACCTGCAGGACGAGGAACTCAAGCATCACGAGAGTTACCCTGACAGCCGCACCGCCTTCCATGCTGCGGTGACTGCGCTCAAGGGTATTATCGAACAGCTGTAAGGAGGCAAAAATATGCTCAAGCTTGGTATCATCGGCGTTGGCAACATCGGCTCCAGCCATGTGAACCGCGTCAAGGAGGGCCAGTGCCCTGGTATCGTCATCACCGCCATTGCGGATCGCCGCGCTTCCCGCCGTGAATGGGCCAAGGAGCAGGCGCCCGATGCACAGCTCTTTGTGGAGGGCAGCGACCTGATCAAGTCCGGCGCCTGTGAAGCTGTACTGATCTGCACGCCCCATTACCAGCATCCCACCCTGGCGGTGGAGGCCTTCGAAAACGGTCTGCACGTGCTGTGCGAGAAGCCCGCGGGCGTGTACACCCTGCAGGTGCGCGAGATGATGGCTGCGGCGGACAAGCGCCCCGACCTCACCTTCGGCATGATGTTCAACCAGCGTACCAACTGCGTCTACCGCAAGCTGAAGGAAATGATCGATGGCGGCGAGATCGGTCAGATCAAGCGCATGAACTGGATCGTCACCGACTGGTACCGCACCCAGTTCTACTATGATTCCGGCGCCTGGCGCGCCACCTGGAAGGGCGAGGGCGGCGGCGTGCTGCTCAACCAGTGCCCCCATCAGCTGGATCTGCTGCAGTGGCTGTGCGGTCTGCCTGCCAAGGTGCATGCCTTCGCCCACGAGGGAAAGTGGCATGACGTGGAGGTTGAGGACGACGTCACCGCCTACCTGGAGTTCCCGGGCGGCGCGACCGGCGTGTTCATCACCACCACCGGCGACGCCCCCGGTACCAACCGTCTGGAGATCACCGGCACCCTGGGCAAGGTGGTCTGCGAGAACGATGTGCTGACCTTCCAGAAGCTGGCAGCCAACGAGCGCGAGTGGTGTGCCACCTGCAAGGAAGGCTTCAAGAAGCCCGACTGCGAGACCATCACCGTGGAGACCGATGGCAGGAATCCTCAGCACACGGGCATCATGAACGCCTTCGCCGCGGCGATCGCCGAGGGTGCGCCCCTGGTGGCTGACGGCCGCGAGGGCATCAACGGCCTGATGCTGTCCAACGCCATTCACCTCTCCGCCTGGACCGGCGAAACCGTGTCCCTGCCCATTGACGAAAAGAAGTTCTATGACCTGCTGATGGAGAAGTGCAAGACCTCCCGTCACAAGGAGGAAGTCGATGTGACGGAGGATACATCGGACAGCTACGGCTCCAAGGTGAAGTAAAAGGCTGCGGGTGGACGATGCTCCGGAAACGCGTTTTGGCAAAGGCTGTGCATCTCAGAAATGCACGGCCTTTTGCCGTGTGCGGGGCAAAGGCGGCAAATGTGCGGCGTTTTCGTCTGTCAAGGCTTGCCAGGTGTTGACGGATGTGCTATACTGTTTGAAACTGATTGTCACAAAAGGGGATATACCGATGTCTGAGTTTGATTTCAATGATGAAAGCACAATGCGCTCCGGATCCGGTGCGCGACAGGCAAAGCGGGGCAGCCATCGCGGCTGGTATTTTCCGCTGACGATTCTGGGCCTGGTGCTGGTGGGCGGCCTTTCGATCCTCATGTGTTTCCTGACCAAGGATGTGAAGGATCGCCCGCTGTGGCTGATGGGCCTGATTTTCATGGTGCCTGCCGGCGCGATGTTCTTCAGCGCCATGCTGCTGGAATTCGGCACAGGCGTGATGACTCCTGCTACCAGCCGCAAGCCCCAGGTGATTGTTGCGGTGGTGGCAACGCTTCTGACGTTCATGGTCGGCTGCATCTGTGATGCGATTTATCTCTATGGCGGCGTACGCAATGCCGGCGTGAACTTTGTCCTGGCGGTGGATCGCGGCGATACCATCGGATGGGATGCCTATGAACAGGAGAACAGCCCGACCCGAGGAGAGGAGATCAATGCCTGCGCAGAGCGTCTGCTGATGAAGATGCCGGCCTATACGGACGTGGGCGCCTTTGCATTCCAGTGGAATATGCCGGTCAATGCATTGCCGATTCAGAAGGCGAAGAAGGCTTTCCTGGAGGCGTTCCCCAATCTGCTGACGGAGGGCGGCGAGTATGGCGTAAGCTATTTCAATGCCCTTGAACATGCGCTTTCTATGTCGGAGGCAGCCAATAATAACCTGCCTACCCGCATCATTCTGCTGACGGGCGGCAATGAGGCTGTCTATCTGCTGGATGACAACGGCGACGTGCATAACACCATTGCGAATGAGTCGGCTTATGATGCGAAGACGCTGAAGAATGAGGCGGCCCGGCAGGATATTGTCAACCGCCTCAAGGCTGCGGGCTGCACGCTGTATGTGGTATCGCCCACCGGTACGGTTGACGACGCGCTCAAGCAGGCGGCGCTGGCAACTGGTGGCTTGTGCGTCTCCATTGCTGAAGCGGAAACGATGCCCCAGTTTGTATCCATCATTACCATTGATGGCGATATGCTCCGTGCGACCAGCACACCTGCGAAGATCCTCACAGGTGTGATGCTGCTGCTGGAGGGCTTGGTGATGGGCATCTGCATCTCCCTGATGCTGTCTGTGTCGGGCCAGAAGCGCTTCCAGATGATTCTGTCTCCCCTGATGGCAGCGCTGAGCTTTGTGATGGTTAAGTTCCTGGGTACGCCGGACAGCAATCCGGTGGATCTGTGGTGGCTGTGGGAAGGCTTGTCCTTCCTGCCGCTGGGCTTGATCTTCATGAATGGCAACGATACGGCGTCCATGAAGTCCCGGGCTGTGACCGGCGGTGAGTGGGATAGTGTGGGCGGTTTTGCTGGCGGATTTGGTGCTGATGCCGGCTTTGACGGCGGAACGAGCGCTTCGTCCGGGCTGGATGATTGGGGCAGCGCCTCGGTGGACAGCTGGGATGTCAAGCCTTCCGGAAAGAAATCCAAAGGGAAGAAAGCCAAAGGAAACCAGTCTTCCGGTTCTGACTTTGGTTGGTAAAGGAGAATGCAAATGAAGAAGCTGATCGCTGCGCTGCTGGCGGCTATGGTTGCCCTTTGCGGGATGGCGCTGGCAGATTATCGTCCGGCAACGGCGTCGCCTACGCCTGCGCCCTTTGGCCGGGTACATGGTGTTGTTTCAGATGCAACGGATCCCTCAGTCAAGCTGGCCGGGGTGCAGGTCTCTTCGCAGGGCCAGTCCGCAACGACGGATGCGCAGGGCAATTATACGCTGCAGCTCATGCCCGGCTCCCATACCCTGACCTTTGAAAAGGATGGGTATATCCGTACGACCGCAGACGTCCGCATTACTCAGGGCGGTGATGCGCAGCGGGATTGCTCGATGTCCCGGGAACTGAGCAGCAATGAATTCCGTGTGGTGCTGACCTGGGGCTCTGCCCCCAGCGACCTGGATTCCCATCTGCGGGGCGCGAGTGCCCGCGGCCGGGAATATCACGTGTCCTATAAGGATATCAAGCCCGCTGACGCCAACAATGAAGCGCAGCTGGATGTGGATGATACCACCAGTTACGGCCCGGAAACCACGACCTTCACGGTGACAAATAACTCCACATATGTGTACTATGTGCATGATTTCACCAACAGGCAGAACTCTCGTGCCACGGGTTTGCAGAATTCCAGCGCAAAGGTGGAGGTGTACAGCGGCAATGAGCAGATCGCTGTATATACTGTTCCGAGCGGGACAGGGCGCTACTGGGAGGTCTTCCGAATTGAGAATACTTCGGTAAGGACCATCAACCGAATCGTTGATTCGGAGCCTTCGAGGTAACACGAATTTGATCAACTGCCGTGCCATGATGGCGCGGCAGTTTTTACAATGCGGCGAAACTTGACGAATTCCCACAAAATAAGGTATAATAATCGTTCAGTGATTACTCCCAAGAGAGGAAGAATGCTCATGAAGAAAGCCAAGACCAGCTCCCGTATGACGCTGGCTTCGATTCTCCTGCTGACCGTCATTCTGGCAGTGATCGGCGTGACGGGCATCCCTGCCATCGGCGTGAAGAACTGGCTCCCCACCACCGATGCGGAAGTCTGGCCTGAAGCCCTGCCCCTGGGCCTTGATCTGCGGGGCGGCGTGTATGTGGAGTACTCCGCGCAGCAGCCCGAGGGCGGCGAGGGCGACTTTGCTTACCTGCTGGAGACCACCATTTCTGTCATCCGTGCGCGTCTGAGTGATAAGGGCTACTCCGAAGCTACGGTGCAGACCCTGGGCGATGACGGCATCCGCGTGGAGATCCCCGATGTGACCGATACAGCCTTTGTGCTGGAGCTCATCGGCGAGCCCGCTCTGCTGGAGTTCACCACTCCCGACGGTACGGTCTTCATGACTGGCGACGCCGTCTCCAGCGCCGAGCCCGTCCTGTCCCAGGATCCGGCCACTATCGGCCAGTACCTCATCAGCCTCAAGCTCAACAAGTCCGGTACCGAGCTGTTCAAGGAGATGACCACCAAGTACGTTGGCCAGGTGCTGTACATCCTGCTGGATGGCGAAGTGCTGCTGGCTCCCAAGGTCAACGAGCCCATCCCCAACGGCAGCTGCACCATCTCCGGCATGGCGAATTTCGAAGAAGCTGACAAGATTGCTGCGCAGATCCAGTCCGGCGCGCTGCCGCTGGTGCTGACCCAGCAGAAGGTTGATACCGTTTCCGCTACCCTGGGTGACGACGCTCTCTCTACCTCCGTCCTGGCGGCGCTGATCGGCATGGTCATCATCATGGCCCTGCTTTGCTGGCGCTACCGCATGAACGGCCTGGTGGCTTCCTGGGCGCTGGTGATCTACATGATCCTGCTGTTCCTGCTGATTTACCTGGTGCCGGGCATCCAACTGACGCTAGCGGGCTTGGCGGGTATCGTGCTGGGCATCGGAATGGCGGTGGACGCCAATGTCATCATCTTCGAGCGTTTCAATGAGGAAGTCCGCAAGGGCCGCAGCCTGAAGGCGGCCGTCCGCAACGGCTTCAAGAACGCCTCCACTGCTGTGCTGGACGGCAATATTACGACGCTGATTGCGGCGGTGGTGCTGTTTGCCTTCGGTACGGGAACCATTCGCGGCTTCGGCATGACGCTGGGGCTGAGCGTGCTGGTATCCATGTTTACGGCGGTGTTCGTGACCCGCATGCTGCTGAAAAACCTGGTGGCGGTCCGCAAGTGGCAGCCCGCCGCCTTCACCTCGGGTGAAATCATGGAAGAGGAGGCTGAGTAAGATGAACATGAAACGATTCTTCAAGCCGGCCCTTCTGATTTCCCTGGCGGTGATCCTCCTGGCTGTTGTGCTGACCCTGTGCGGACGCGGCATGAATCTGGGCCTGGACTTTACCGGCGGTCTTTCGATGCATTTTGATCTGGGCCAGAGTGTCACCCGCGACGAGGTTGCCAAGGTGCTGGGCGGAGTGGAATACGCTGTGACGATCCAGGGTGCTGGCAAGAATGAAGCCCTGGTGCGCACTTATCTGGAGAGCGGCGTGGATGAGGTGCAGGAGCTTTTTACCTATACGCTGGAAAAGCTGCAGAAGACTTATCCTGCAACGGTGGCGGTGGGCGACGTCAGCTATGTCGGCCCTGTTGCTGGCGCGACCCTTATCAAGAATGCCATCACCTCCGTGATGATTGCCTCTGTGCTGATGCTGGCCTACATCGCCTGGCGGTTTGATTTCCACTCCGGCGTGGCGGCGGTGCTGGCGCTCCTCCATGACGTGGCGGTTATGCTGGCCTTCATGGTGATCCTGCGGGACCTGATCGAAATGAACTCTTCCTTCATTGCGGCGGCGCTGACCATCGTGGGCTATTCCATTAACGACACCATCGTGGTGTTCGACCGTATCCGCGAGAATGCGAAGAACAAGCCCGAGCTGCCTAAGGCTGATATTGTCAGTCTCTCCGTGCGTGAGTGCCTGGGCCGCACCATCATGACCACCGTTACCACTTTGGTGACCATCACGGCCCTGTACATCCTGGGCGTGGCAGCCATCAGGGAATTTGCGCTGCCCATTATCGTGGGCGTGATCGCGGGCACCTGGTCCTCCAACCTGATCAGCGGCTATATCTGGGCCTGGCTGGAGGAGAAGTTCCCCAAGAAGGAAAAGGCCCCCGTCGAAGACGACGAGGACGACGAATAAGTCCAGGAAAGGAAGCCGGACATGCTCCAGTTCATCAAGCGCGGACCCAAGGATGCGTCACCGATCGGCGATCTGCCTATCTGGCTGAGCGCTCTTTTGCGTGCCCGCGGCGTGGACACAGAGGAGAAGGCACGGCGGTTCCTCCATCCCTCGGTGGAGCACCTGCACGATCCCTTCCTCATGCAGGGCATGGACAAGGCGGTGCGTATCATCAGGGAGGCCATCGCGGGAGATTTTTCCATCATCGTCTACGGCGATTATGATGTGGACGGCGTGTGCGCGACCTCCATCATGCTGGAGACCCTGCGGGAAATGGGTGCGAACCCGGATTTCCGCATCCCCAGCCGCCACGGCGAGGGCTACGGCCTGAACTGCGACGCAGTGCGGGAGATGGCGGAACACTACCGGCTGCTCATCACCGTGGACTGCGGCGTCACCAACCACGAGGAGGTCAAGCTGGCCCAAATGCTGGGCATGACCGTCATCGTGACCGACCACCATCAACTTGCGGATACCCCGTCCCCGGCGGATGTGGTGCTGAACCCCTTGCTGGGGGATTACCCCTTCCGCCGTCTGTGCGGCGCGGGCGTGGCGCTCAAGCTCACCCAGGCGCTGCTGGGTATGGAGGCCGTCATGCGCCGCATTGACCTTGCTGCGCTGGCCACCGTGGCGGACATCGTGCCGCTGATTGACGAGAACCGCATCATCGTCCGAGAAGGGCTTCGCCTCATGGCGGACAGCCAGCGGTCTGGCCTCAAGGCGCTCATGGCCGTGAGCGATGTGCATCCCCCGGTGAACGCCGGGCATGTGGGCTTCCGTCTGGCGCCCCGCATCAATGCCGGCGGACGCCTGGAGGACGCCTCCCAGGGCGTGCTGCTGCTGACTGCCCCGGACGCGACAACCGCTGACCCCATTGCCATGCACCTGGAGGCTGCCAATCAGCAGCGCCAGGCTATGGAACAGGACATTACCCAGCAGGCGCTCAGCATGATTCCTGAGTGCGTGGATTTCCTGACTGACCGGGTCATCATCCTGATGGGGGAGGGCTGGAACCACGGCGTGATCGGCCTGGCTGCCGGGCGCATCTGCGAGCGATACCATTTCCCCACCATCGTGCTGACGAAGAATGACGAGGGCGTTGCGGTGGGCTCCTGCCGCTCCATCCCCGGCGTGAATATCCACGGGATGCTCATGACCTGCAAGGATCTCTTTATCCGCTTTGGCGGACACGAGCAGGCTGCGGGTCTGACCATGCAGGCGGAATTCCTGCCGGAGCTGCGCCGGCGCCTCAACCTGGCCATCAACGAGAACTGCGATCTGCGCTGCTACATCCCCACGAAGGAGTACGACGACGCCGTGCGCCTGGCGGAGGTGGATCTGGGCATGATCGACCAGCTCGAATTGCTCCAGCCCACGGGCTACGCCAACCCTCACCCGGTGTTCCTGGCGCGGGATGCACACTTGCAGCAGGCCGTGCGCGTGGGCAAGACCCGTACCCACCTGAAGGTCATGCTGCTGGAGGGCCAAACGATCCGCGACGGCATCGCCTTTGGCAAGGGTGATCTGGCCGACGAGGGTCTCGAGCGGGTGGACGTGATCTTTACCCCGGAGCGCAACGAATTCCGCGGGCGCGTCACGCCCCAGCTGATGGTGGAGGCTATTACTCCTGCAGCAGGCGCCGTGACCATCCCTGGCGCGGAAGATTTGTTTTCCTCCTTTTTGCAGGAAATTGCCCGTCTTGCGTCGAACAATAAACAAATTCCAGCAAATGCTGTCAGCATGACTGCTGCGGGCGTGAGGAAGCTCACCCAAACCGGGCGGAACGTGCTGCTGGTCGGCCACGAGCGGGAGCATGCTGCCCGCATGCTGGTGGACAACACGCTGGACACTGCCATTAGCCGGGTGAAAGACGAACGTGCTTTCAACACCCTGCTGATGAACCCTGATATCGACAAGCTGACCGACGTGTGGACGGATATCGTCCTCATTGACGGTGACGTACTGCCTGGGGAGGCCGCATCCATTGCGGAAAAATGCCCCCGGGCGCGTATCCATATCATGAAGCCCAACCCCGCAATGACGGCGCTCTTGTCCGATCTTGCGATGGATGATGATACGCTGCGCATGCTGTATCGGCGCGTCCGCATGGGCGGAACGATGGCGCCCAGCCAGCTGGCTGCGGACACGGGTCTCACCCCGGCGCAGGTGCTGACGGGGCTCCTTGCATTCCAGCAGGTGAAACTGGTGGAACTGTCCCTGGATCCCTATGCGGTGAAGCTGTTGCCCCCGGAAAAGTGCCGCATGGACGACAGTGTGGTCGTGCGGTATTTGAGGAATATCTAATTTGCCGTCGGCAGACGATAAATCGAAAATCGGCGACATGTGCGGCGGTTTTCGCGCGATTCCCATAGGAATCGTTTCCTTACACGAGAGAACGGCCGGGCGGACGACTTGGCGTCCGACTAGTGAACGAGTGCAAATCCTCGCAAAAATGCCATATGCATTTTTGCGAAGCCCGAAGGAAAGGAGGATGTTCGAACGTATGTATACGGTTTACGAAGCGATGCCGCTCAACGCCATGCTCGCCCGCGTGGAGAAGTATATCCCCGGTGACGGCGCGGAGCTGGTCAAGAAGGCCTACCTCTTCGCCCAGGAAGCCCACAAGGACCAGAAGCGCAAGAGTGGCGAGCCCTATTTTATCCATCCCTGCTTCGTGGCGAGCATCCTGACGGAACTGATGATCGACCCGCCCACCATCGCAGCGGGCCTGCTCCATGACACCGTGGAGGACTGCGAGAACATCACCCTGGAGACCCTTCGCCGGGAATTCGGCGATGAGGTGGCCTGGCTGGTGGATGGTGTGACCAAGCTGGATAAGCTGGACTTTGCCGATAAGGAGGAGGCTCAGGCCGAATCCCTGCGCAAGATGATCATGGCCATGGCCAAGGACATCCGCGTGGTGCTCATCAAGCTGGCGGACCGTCTCCACAACATGCGCACCATGAAGTTCCAGAAGCCGGAGCGCCAGGTAGCCATCGCCCGCGAGACGCTGGATATTTATGCGCCGCTGGCCCACCGCCTGGGCGTGTATGCCATCAAACAGGAGCTGGAGGATCTCTCCCTGCGCTATATCGACCCCGCCGGCTATCAGAACCTGGTGCAGAAGGTGGGTCAGAAGCGCTCCGAGCGCCAGGAGAACATCCGCACCGTGATCGCGGAGCTCTCCGAAAAGCTGGACGAGATGCACATCCATTATGACATCGACGGCCGCCCGAAGCATTTCTACTCCATCTACCGCAAGATGGTGCTGCAGAACAAGCCCTTCGACCAGATTTATGACCTGATTGCCATCCGCGTGCTGGTGGATTCCGTGCCGGACTGCTACATGGTGCTTGGCATCGTCCACACCCTGTGGAACCAGATCCCGGGCCGCTTCAAGGACTACATCTCCGTCCCCAAGGGCAATATGTACCAATCCCTTCACACCACGGTGGTCGGCGGCCGCAAGCTGCCCTTCCCCTTCGAGGTGCAGATCCGCACCTGGGAGATGCACCGCGTGGCGGAATACGGCATCGCAGCCCACTGGCGCTACAAGGAAAAGGGAAGCGGCGACGACCTGGACTCCAAGCTGACCTGGGTGCGTCAGATTCTGGACTGGCAGAGCGACACCCGTGACTCCAAGGAGTTCATGGACACCCTGAAAACCGACCTTTTCGCCGAGGAGGTCTTCCTCTTCACCCCCAAGGGCGACGTCATCTCCATGCCCAAGGGCGCGACCCCGCTGGACTTTGCCTACCGCATCCATTCGGGTGTGGGCAACAAGTGCGTGGGCTCCAAGATCAACGGCAAGATCATGCCCCTGGATACCACGCTCCAGACCGGCGACCGGGTGGAGATCATCACCAGCGCGTCGTCGAAGGGCCCGTCTACCGACTGGCTGCGCATCTGCAAGACTCCCCAGGCCAAGTCGAAGATCCGCGCCTTCCTGAAGAAGGAATTCAAGGTCGAGAACATCGATCTGGGCCGCTCCATGGTGGAGCGCGAGTGCCGTCGACGCGGCATGAGCCCTGCTGACCTGATCAAGCCGGAGTTCTATGACTCCATCATGCGTAAGTACGGCTTCACCCAGCTGGAGGACATCTTTGCTGCGGTGGGCTACGGCGGCATGGCGGCGGTATACGTCGTCAGCCGTCTGGTGGAAGAGCAGCGCGCCGCCCAGGCTGCTGCTGCGCCCAAAATCGAGGATCTTATCGCGCCCCAGCAGCCTACGCCCGCCAAGCGCCGCGCCAACGCCAAGGCTAACCACGGCATCTTCATGCCCGGCAATGAGGATATGGACATCCCCGTGCGCTTCGGCCGCTGCTGCACCCCCGTGCCCGGCGACGACATTGTGGGCTACATCACCCGCGGCCGCGGCGTGACCATCCATAAGGCGGACTGCGTCAACGCCCTCTCCGGTGAGGAGGAGCGCCGCGTGGAGGTGGAGTGGGCGGACGAGAACATCGGCGCCTTCACCGCGTCCATCAAGATTGCGGCCTACGACAAGCCCAACCTGCTGGTGGAGATCGCCTCCATCATCAGCGAGATGAACATCAGCATCAAGAACGTCTCCGCCTCCCTGGACGAGAAGACGCAAATCGCCACCTTCCGCTTTGCGGTAGAGGTCAAGTCCCGCGAGCAGATGGACAAGGTGGTCAAGCAGCTGATGAAGAAGTCCGACGTCATCGACGTGTTTAGAGCTTGAGCGGGGCAGCCCCCGCGGGCGATTCGCGATTTGGTTGAACGCCTTCGGTTTGGCTGTGCTCGCGTGTGGCTTGGCATGTGGACTGGCGTTGACTTCCCGCGCGCTCATCGCGCGGGCTGCATGGTTCGCTGCCGTTGAAGAGAAATGTACATGGCTCTCCCATCGCGGAGGGCCTTTCTTGAAGGAGGTCGGCGGGACTGACTGCCACTTGAGTTGTTTCTAGGCGTAAGAAGGAGGTTTTTCTATGCGCTGCGTGATTCAGCGGGTTACATCTGCATCCGTCGCCATCGACGGCGAAGTCGTCGGCAAGTGCGGTAAGGGCTACATGATTCTGATCGGCGTGTCTGCAGAGGACACGGAGAAGGACCTCGAATACATGGCGACAAAAATCCCGACCCTGCGCATCTTCGAGGACGAGAACGGCAAGATGAACAGGTCCATCCTGGATGTGGGCGGCGAGATCCTGGCCATCAGCCAGTTCACGCTGTACGGAGACGCCCGCAGCCAGCGCCGCCCCGGCTTCACCGCCGCTGCCCGCCCGGACAAGGCCATCCCCATGTACGAGGGCCTCGTCAAGGCCTGGCGCGACCAGGGCATCCACGTGGAGACCGGCGTTTTCGGCGCGGATATGCAGGTCAGCCTGGTCAATGACGGCCCGGTCACCATGCTGATGGATTCGACCAAGCTTTTCTAACGAGGTGCTCCCATGCTGCACATGAAAACTCTCTCCGTCGGTGAACTTGCCACCTCCTGCTACATCGTGTGGGATGACAGCACCGACACCTGCGTCGTTATCGACCCCGGCGCGGAGCCGGAGCGCATCCTCGCAGCCTGCGGGGAGCGCAAAATCGATGCCATCCTGCTGACCCATGGCCATTTCGACCACATCGGCGCGGTTGCGGAGCTGGCGAAAACCGGCGCGGAGATTGTCATCCACCGGGAGGACGCACCCATGCTGGGCGATACCCGGCTCAACGCGAGCTGGCTGGTAGGCTGGAACGTCACCTCTCCGGAGGCTACCCGCACCGTCCGCGAGGGCGAGAAGTTCACCTATGCGGGGGTGAACTTCACCGTGCTGCACACGCCGGGACACACGCCGGGCAGTGTGTGCTACCGGGCAGGGGAGAAGCTTTTCACCGGGGACACGCTGTTCCACTTTGGCTACGGGCGCACTGATTTGCCGGGCGGCAGTATGCATCAGCTGGCGGAGTCCCTGCGCAGGCTGCAGACGGTGGTACGCGAGTGTGAGATCTATCCTGGGCACTGATGAGGTACATTATGACGCAATACCTGGACACCATCCAGCCGGAGCTGATGAACATCACCCGGCTATTCGGCATCCCGGACAGCGCATGGGACGCCCCGGATTACACCTTCACAGCCTGGGAAGGGGAGGGGGCATACCATTGTCGCTTCACCGATGGTACCCACGCTGCTGAGCGTGCCGTGGCCATCCCGCCCCATGAGGAAGACGAGCGCCTGCTGACGCTCCACCGCAAGCGCGCAGCCCGCCGCCTCGTCCGGCAGACACTCTACGACCTGTGCCGCGAGGTGACGGGTATCCATCCGCCATGGGGGAGCCTGACCGGCATCCGTCCCACCCATCTGATGTACGAGGCCATCGGCCTTGGCCTGACCGGCGATGTGGCCAAGCAGTACGTTATTGACAACTTTGATGTTTGCCCTGACCAGGCGGACATCCTCTGGGAAATCGCCCAGGTGCAGGGTGCACTTCCTCCGCCGGCGGACAAGTGGATGGACGTATACATCGGCATCCCCTTCTGCACCACGCGATGCACCTACTGCTCCTTCTCCTCGGGCGAGCTGGGGAAGGGCAAAATGGTCGAGCCCTACCTGACGGCACTCTTCCGCGAGATGGAGGAATGCAGCGGCATGATCGCCGCAACGGGGCGGCAGCTGCGCGCAGTGTACGTCGGCGGCGGTACGCCTACCAGCCTCAATGAGGAGCAGCTCGCCCGATTGCTGGACAAGATGATGCAGTGCTTCCCCGGCGCGATGGAATACACCGTGGAGGCCGGCCGCCCGGATACCATCACCCCCGGCAAGCTGGCGGCCATCAAGGCTGCCGGCGTGGGCCGCATCAGCATCAACCCGCAGACCATGAACGACGAGACGCTGCGCATCATCGGGCGTGCCCATACGGCCCAGCAGGTGATCGACGCCTACGCCATGGCCCGGGAGGCGGGCATCCACCATATCAACATGGACGTGATTGCGGGGCTTCCCGGCGAGACGGTGGAGGACTTCGCCCGCACGATGGAATACGCCAGGCAGCTCCGCCCGGAGAGCCTGACGGTGCATACCCTGGCGATCAAGCGCTCCACGCGGCTGCACTTTGAGAACTACCGCTTCCCCACGGGCGTGGAGGCGGCCCAGATGGTGCAGCTCGGTCTGGAGACGGCCCGTGCGCTGGGCATGCAGCCCTATTATCTCTACCGGCAGAAAAACATGGCCGGCAACCAGGAGAACATCGGCTATGCGATCCCCGGCCACGCCTGCCAGTACAATGTGGACATCATGGAGGAGACCACCCACATCCTGGCACTGGGCGCGGGCGGCATCTCCAAGCGGGTGTATGAGGACGAAGGCCATATCGGTCGTGCGCCGAATGTGGCCAATATCGAGCATTACATCAGCCGGGTGGATGAGATGATCCAGCGCAAACGGGAGCTTTTCGGCTGCTGATAACCACATTCGGGCACGATTTGCGGTTGAAATCCCCGGAAAACCCCACTGATTTTGCCGGAAGACCGCGAAATTGCACGGAAAACTTGCATTTCTAAGCAAATGCTGGTACAATAGGAGCGTTACAGAAGCGGCGCGCAACAGCTGGCGTGCATATAAAGGTCGGGCGATAGCCCCGACTAGCGAGAGCCAATGCGTGCATTGGCCGAGCGTAGCCAGCACCGCTCAAGGAGCGGGGATGGCCGAAACTAGAAAGGAGTGTCATTTATGGCACAGAATCCCATTTTTGTCATCACCATGGAAGACGGCCGCGAGATGAAGGGTGAGCTCTACCCCGATGTCGCGCCCCAGTCCGTGGGCAACTTCATCGCGCTGGCGAATTCCGGCTTCTACGATGGCCTGATCTTCCACCGCGTCATCCCTGGCTTCATGATCCAGGGCGGCGACCCCAAGGGTGTGGGCATCGGCGGTCCCGGCTACCACATCAAGGGCGAGTTCGCCATGAACGGCTGGAACAACCCCCTGAAGCACACCTATGGCGTGCTGTCCATGGCCCGCAGCATGATGCCCGATTCCGCCGGCAGCCAGTTCTTCATCATGACCTCCGACAGCCCCCACCTGGACGGCCAGTACGCCGCCTTCGGCAAGGTGCTGGAGGGCATGGAGACCGCCGATGCTATTGTGAGCGTCAAGCGCGACATGCGCGACAAGCCCGTGGTGGATCAGCGGATGAAGTCCATCCGCGTGGAGACCTTCGGCCAGGTTTATCCTTTTGATCAAATGTAAGACACTTTGTGGTGTTTAACAATCGGCGCAGACCGTGGCGATAATGGGTCATAGACTCCGCCGGTTTGCGCCGTTTTGATTTTCCTCAAGGAGAAAATATGGATAAGCAGAAAACCACCGTCCGGGTGGCGGGCAAGGAGTATACCCTTGTCTCCTCCGACAGCCCGGAGTACATCAGCCGCGTGGCGAATTATGTGGATCGCCGCATTATGGAGACCGCCTTCGCCACCCGCATGAACAAGGAAAACGCCGCTGTATTGGTGTCCCTCAACATGGCGGACGAGCTGATGAAGGTCCAGGACGAAAACGCCCGCCTCCGCCGCGAACTGAACGCACTGCGCGAGGCGGCAAAGTGACCGGAGAAAACACTTATGAAGTTGGAAAATTTGGCCCCTGCGGGCAACCGGGAAGCCCTCGACAGGGCCGTGGCAGCAGGCGCTGACGCGGTCTATTTGGGCTACGCTGCGTTTTCAGCCAGGGCCGGCGCAGGCAATTTCGATGAGGAGCAGCTCCGTGAGGCGGTGCATTTTGCCCACCTGCACCACGTCCGCGTGCATGTGACGGTCAATACCCTCATTAAGGACGGCGAGCTTGCCGGCGTGTATGAAGTGCTGCGGCTGCTTAACGAGGTGAAGGTGGATGCCGTCCTCGTGCAGGACCTGGGCGTGATGCATCTGTGCCGCACCTGCTTCCCCGACCTGCCCGTCCATGCGTCCACCCAGATGGCGCTGCACAATGCCTCCGGCGTGGCCTTTGTCAAGCGTCATGGCTTGACCCGCGCGGTGCTGGCCCGCGAGTGCTCCCTGGCGGAGATCTGCAAAGCGTCTGCCGTGGGTATTGAGATCGAGGTGTTCGGTCATGGTGCGCAGTGCGTTGCTGTCAGCGGACAATGTCTGTTTTCCTCCATGATCGGCGGCCGCAGCGGCAACCGTGGCCGCTGCGCCCAGCCCTGCCGTCTGCCCTATACCTACCGGGGGAAGACCGCCGCCTGGCTCAGCCCCCGCGATGTGTGCATGCGGGATTACCTGCCCGACCTGGTGAAGGCCGGCGCCTGCTCCGTGAAGCTGGAGGGCCGCCTCAAGCGCCCTGAATATGTGGCGACCATCGCTGCCAGCTACCGCAAGGGCATCGACCTGCTGGAGGTTGGCGCCTTCCGTCCGGCGGATGAAGCTGAGCGCGATGGCCTCACCCAGATTTTCTCCCGAGGTGGATTCATGAACGGGTATGCCATGGGTGCGCAGGACGCGGGCGTGATCTACCCCGAGCGTGTCAATCACGGCGGTGTGCCGATCGGCGTAGTCGAAGCCATCGCTGGAGGCATGGCCCGCGTAAAGCTGACCCGCGACCTGCATGACGGTGACGGGCTGCAAATCCGCAACGATCGCGGCGACCACGAGATGATCTATGCCGGGCATGATACGCCTGCCGGGAGCATCGCTGTGCTGCGTCTGCGCCCGGATATGAAGGTGCGTGCGGGAGATACCGTCCACCGCCTGACCAGCAGCGTCCAGCTTGAGGCCGCCCGCGCGATGACCATCCCGGCCATCCCCTGTGACTTGACCCTCGTGGCCCTGCCCGGCGAGCCGCTGACCCTCACTGCGACGGATGGTACGTCCAACGTGACGGTGACGGGCGATGTGGTCTCTACAGCTCAGAAGCGCGCACTGACGTCTGAGGATGCAGAGAAGTCCCTCGCAAAAATGGGCGACACGGCTTTCAAATTGCGGGACTGCACCGTCTTCACCGACAATGCCTTTGTGCCTGTGTCGGCGCTCAACGCCATCCGCCGCGATGCGCTGATCGCTCTGGAAAACCAGCGTGTCGAAGATTTCGCCCGTGAGAACGCCCGTGAATGTGAGGCGGATGAATGCATCCTGCCCACCGGCAGTGTCCCGGAAACCATCGTCTTCCGCGACATGGCCCAATATGAGGCCGTGAAGGGCCTTTCTGCGCGCTTGGTGTGGTACCCGGAGGATTTCCGTGAGGCCGCGCTGGAACGCGATATACAGGCTCTGGAGAACGGCATTTGGCTGCACCTGCCCATGAAGTGCGAGCAAGCCACCCTTGATATGCTGCAACGCTTCGTCACCGCCCATGCGGAGAAACTTGGCGGCGTGGTGCTGGGGAGCGTGGGCCAGCTGGGCATGAAATGGCCCGTCCGCATCGGTGCGGGCGAGGGGATTCCTGTCACCAACCGGCGCGCGGCGCAGGTGCTCTACGCGGAGGGCTGCGAGTTCGTCACGGCCAGCAGCGAGCTGTCCGCTGCGGAGCTGACGACCCTCATGGCGGGCGATCCGCCGATGCTGGTGCCCGCTTACGGGCGCGCCCAGCTGATGCTGCTCCACCATTGCCCGGCCCGCACCTGTCTGGGCCTGTCGAAGGGGCATGCCAGCTGCCGCCTGTGCGACGATGGCAAGCCTGACGCGCTGGCTGGCACGGCGCTGATTGATCGGCGGAATACCGCCTTCCCGCTGCTGCGGCAGAGGCTCCCGGAGGGCTGCCTCGTCCGGCTGATGAACAGCGTCCCGACGGATATTGTGACCCGCGTCCGGGCTGCTGGCTGGCCCGCGATGATGACCCTGAACGGGGAATCCGGCGCGGAGATTGAATCCGCCATCGCCGTCTGGAACGGCGAAAAGGGAAGGGGAGAGACAACCTCCGCCCATTGGAACAGGCCTGTTGAATAACGACCGACCTTTACCGAGGAATTATTTATGATGAAAGAACGAACTTTGCGAGTCCTGGAGTTCACCAAAATCCGGGAGCGCCTGGCCTCCAAGGCCATGACACCCATGGGCGCGGAGCTTTGCATGGCCCTCGTGCCCTCCTGCAACCTGCCGGAAATCGAGGCCTGGCAGGCAGAAACCGAGGAGGCCACGGTCATTCTGCAGTACCTGGGCGGCTCGCCCCTGGTGGCCTTCGAGGATGTGCGCGTGTCCATTTCCCTGGCGGAAAAGGGCGCGACGCTGTCCCCCAAGGCGCTGCTGACCATTGCGAGCCTGCTGGCATCCGCCCGGGCAGCCCGCTCCGCGCTGGATACCGAGCGGGAGAACACCCCCCTGCTGAAGAGCAAGGCCCAGGGCATCGTGTCCCTGCGCCACATTGAGCAGGATATCACCAATGCCATCATCTCCGAGGAGGAGATCGCTGATCGCGCGTCCTCCGAGCTGATGAACATCCGCCGCCACCTGCGCGGAGCCACCGAGCGAATCAAGGAAAAGCTCAATCAGATGGTGCACAACCCCAATTTCCAGAAGTACCTGAGCGATTCCATCATCACCGTGCGCAACGACCGGTACGTTATTCCCGTGCGCGCTGACTGCCGCAGCATGGTGCCGGGTCTTGTGCATGACCAGTCTGCCACCGGCGCGACGCTGTTCATCGAGCCCATGGCGGCGGTGGAGATGGGAAACGAGCTGCGCCAGTGGGAGGCCAAGGAAAAGCAGGAGATCGAGCGCATCCTGGCTGCTTTGTCCGCTGAGGTCGCCCCTCATGCGGACGAAATGCGCGCCACGGTGGAGATCCTGGCGGAGCTGGACTTCATCTTTGCCAAGGGTCTGCTGAGCCGCGAGATGTACGCCGTCACGCCCAAGCTCAATCAGAACGGCTACCTGAACATCATCCGCGGCCGTCATCCGCTGATCGACCCGGAGAAGGTCGTGCCCTCCAACCTGTGGCTGGGCAAGGACTTTACCAGTCTCATCATCACCGGCCCCAACACCGGCGGCAAGACGGTGACGCTGAAAACGGTGGGCCTGTTCACCCTGATGGCGCAGGCGGGCCTGCAGGTTCCAGCCGATCTGGGTACGGAGCTGGCGGTATTCGAGCAGGTCTTTGCGGACATCGGCGACGAGCAGTCCATCGAGCAGAGCCTGTCCACCTTCTCCAGCCACATGACCAACATCGTGTCCATCATGCAGGAGGTCACGCCCAAGGACCTCGTCCTCTTTGACGAGCTGGGCGCGGGCACCGATCCCACCGAGGGCGCGGCGCTGGCCCAGGCTATCCTGACCCGGTTGCGCAACATCCGCGTGCGGACGATGGCCACCACCCATTACAGCGAATTGAAGGCCTTTGCCCTGTCCACCCCTGGCGTGGAGAACGCCTCGGTGGAGTTCAGCGTGGAGACCCTGCGGCCTACCTATCGCCTGTCCATCGGCGTGCCGGGCAAGTCCAACGCCTTTGAGATCAGCCGCAAGCTGGGCCTGATGGAGAACCTCATCGAGGACGCAAAGAAGCTGCTCTCCGGCGATTCCATCCGCTTTGAGGACGTCATTGCCAACGCGGAATACCACCGGCAAGTTGCCGAGCGTGAGCGGGAGATCGCCCGTCAGGCCAGCGAGGAGACCATCAAGCTGCGCGACGAGGCTGAGCGCCTGCGCAAGGAGATCGAGGAAAAGCGTGAGTCTGCCCTGCGCAAGGCCAAGGAGGACGCCCGCCGCATCATGGAGCAGACCCGCCGCGAGGCTGAGGGCATCATCTCTGACCTCAAGCGCATGAAGAAGGAACAACAGAGCCCCGATGCGGGGATCAACGCTGTCCGTAAGCAGATCGAAAAGAGCGTTGACAACCTTTCCGAGGGTCTGGTGCAGAAGGTCGATAACGGCCTTGCGCCCAAAACCGTCAAGCCCGGCGACAAGGTCGACATCCTGACCATCGGCAGCCAGGGCACGGTGCTGGGTACGCCCAATGCTAAGGGCGAGGTCGAGGTGCAGGCCGGCATCATGAAGCTCAAGGTGAATCTTACGCAGCTGCGGCTGATCAAGGAGAAGCCTGCCGCGAACCAGAAGCCCAAGCAGTCCAGCGTGCGCATGCACACCGGCGCCATGGAACGCACCGTCCGCATGGAGTGCGACGTGCGCGGCATGACCCTGGACGAGGCCCTGGCCCAGGTGGATATCTACCTGGACAACGCGATTCTTGCCGGCATGGGCGAAGTGAGCATCATCCACGGCAAGGGCACGGGCGTTCTGCGCAGCGGCATTCAGCAGCATCTGCGCCGCCATATGCACGTCGCCAGCAGCCGTCTGGGCGTGTATGGCGAGGGCGAGAGCGGCGTGACCATCGTGACGCTGAAATAAGGGAGGGGATTCCCATCATCACCCTGATCGCCGGTACGAGCCATACTGGCAAGACATTTCTGGCGCAGCGTCTGCTGGAGAAGCACGGCTGGCCCTATCTGTCCCTTGACCATCTGAAGATGGGACTGATCCGCTCCGGTTACACCGATTTGACTGTGGAGCAGGACGATGAACTCACCGCCCTGATGTGGCCCATCGTGCGGGAAATGATCAAGACCGCCATCGAAAATGAGCAGCACATGGTCATCGAGGGCTGTTATCTGCCCTTTGACTGGCGCAAGGACTTCGGCGAGGAATACCTGCCGCATATCCGTTTTGTGTGTCTGGTAATGACCGAGGAATATCTGCGGAACCATTTTTCTGACGTGCGTCATTATGCCAGCGTGGTGGAAAACCGCGAAGAGGAGCCGGAGCTTGATCTGCCAGAACTCATCCGTGATAACGCGGCGAACCTGACCAAATGCCGCGAGCATGGCTGCGAGGTCATCCTCATTGATGACGAATATCGGGTCGAACTGCCGAATTAACACTCCCTTCACACCTGTGTCACACTTCCATGTTATCCTACCCTCGGAGGTGTCCTACCTATGAAAGACAAGCCTTACATCCTCATTGTGGATGATGATCCCAATATTGCCCATCTGGTGCAGCTCTATCTGGAGAAGGAGGGCTTCACCGTCAAGGTGGCCCAGCGCGGCGACGATGCGCTGAATGAGTTCCGCAAGCTTCCGCCGGATCTGATGCTCCTTGACCTGATGCTTCCCGGCGTGGATGGCTGGCAGGTGCTCAAGACCGTCCGAAAGACCAGCACCATCCCGGTCATTATGCTCACCGCGAAGGATGAGACCTTCGACAAGGTGCTGGGCCTGGAGCTGGGCGCGGACGACTATGTGACCAAGCCCTTCGATGCCAAGGAGCTGGTGGCCCGCGTGAAGGCGGTACTGCGCCGTACCAAGGGCACGGAGGAGGAAAAGAGCGACAGCCTGAGCTTTCCGGGGCTGACCGTCAGCCTTTCCCGTTACGAGGTGTTCTACGAGGGTGAGAAGGTTGACATGCCGCCCAAGGAGCTGGAGGTACTCTACTTCCTGGCCAGCCACCCCAATCAGCTCTTCACCCGCGGCCAGCTGCTGGACCGGGTGTGGGGCTACGACATCGAGGTGGAGTCCCGCACGGTGGACGTGCATGTCAAGCGTCTGCGCGACAAGCTTCCCGAGTGCGAGAAGCATGGCTGGGGCATCACCACCATCTGGCGCAGGGGCTACAAATTCGAGGTGCAGTAAGATCAGGGCCGGGCGGCGTACAGCTTCCCGGCCTTTTAAGGAGTGTGAACGATGTTTGCGCGCATCATGGCCGTGGTGCTCACGGTGATATTGCTGCTGACGACGGTTTTGTCCGGCATTGGCTGGGTGACGCTGCGGGAGCAGCAGACTGAGGTCGTCATGGAGACATTGCGCACCGAGGCCCGCGAGATTGCCTACCTGGCAGCCCAACGGCGGTCGCTTCCCGTCTTTTTTGGAAGCAGTCAGATGGAACAGGAGTACATTCACTGGAAGGCCAGCGAGGTCTATGAGGAGTACGGCGCGTATATTCTGGTTGTGGACCGCACGGGCCGTATGATGGATAACATGAACATGGCCTATGCCGACAACCCGGACTTCGCCCAGACGCTTGACCGCGAGGACATCATGGAGGCGCTGAGTGTGGTACTGGCTGGCGAGGAAATCGACCTCCATGTCAGCATGGACGGCAACGACTATTTCACCGTGGGCATACCTTTTGTGCAGAACCAGATAGTGCGGGGCGCGGTGCTCATGCAGACGCCGGCGCAGGTGATTGAAGCCGGTGCATCGGAGCTGCTGCTGCCGGTCGTCATGGTGGCGGCGGCCGCGAGTATCCTGGCGGGACTGGTGCTGTTTTTCATTCTGCGCGGGATGATGAAGCCCCTGGCCCGACTGACAGACGCAGCCCGTGCCATGGCGGAGGGCGAATTTGCCGTCAGGGTGCCGGAAACCAAGTCCACCCGCGAAGTGGAGGAACTCTCGGTGGCCTTCAATTCCATGGCGGATGAATTGAGTCAGGTGGAGGACAGCCGCCGCGAATTCGTGGCCAATGTCAGCCACGAGCTGCGCAGCCCCATCACGGCAATCCGCGGCTACATTGAGGGCATGCGTGACGGCGTGATCCCCCTGGAGGAGCAGGACAAATACTTGGGCATCGTGTCGGATGAGTCCAAGCGACTCAGCCACCTCATCGGCGAGCTGCTGGCCCTGTCCCGTCTGGAGCGCGAAGACACAGACCTGGAGTGCACTGACTTTGATATCTGCGACCTGATGGAGCGGGTGTTCCTGCGCCGCACCGGCGATTTGGAAAGGCGCGGTATGGATGTCGAATGCGACTTTGACCCGGAGCCCTGCTTCGTCCACGCGGACATGGCCCGCATTGATCAGGTGCTGGTCAATCTCATCGACAACGCCATCAAGTTCACCCCTGATGGCGGGCTGATTACGCTGCGTGTGCGGGCGGAGAACGGTCTTTGCACCGTGATGGTGGCGGACAATGGCGTGGGCGTCCTCCCGGAGGACAGGCCCCGCGTGTTTGAACGCTTCTTCACGGCGGACAGGGCGCATACCTCCGGCAAGGGCACAGGCCTGGGCCTCTCCATCTGCCAGCGCATCATGGAGATGCACGGGCAGAAGATCCGCCTGCTGGATACCGAGGAAGGCGCGGCTTTCGCCTTCACCCTGGCGCTGAAAAAGTGAATATGAAAACGGACGGGCATGATGCTCGTCCGTTTTTGCGCACGTTATGCGCTGCTGATGTCTGCAGCGCGTTTTCCAGGCAGGAGGCCGCTTTCGCGTGTCGAAAGCGGCGCAAAGCCGCCGGGGTGAATCGCAAATACGGCGATTCACCCCGGTCCCCCCTGGGGCGCGGCTGCATTCGGGGCGGCTCTGGTTGCAGAAGATTCCTTGAATTTCCGCTTAGCGCGGAAGGAATCCTCTGCAAAATCGCCGCTCGGGTCCTTTTGAAGGTTTCGGTGCAGCCGCGTGGGGCTGTGCTTGTGCGGCTTGTTTGTTGTTTGCTGCTTATTCGCTGCGGGCCAGGGTATCGAAATCAAAGTGCAGCTTCGCGCCGTCGCAATCGACGTCCATGCGGCGGGCGTCGAAGGGCATCTGACAGCAGGGATTGTCGTAGCGCTGGTAGTTGTGGATGGTGATTTCTTCTCCGGCCACGATGAGGGGCTTGCCCCAGCCGCAGCGCATCTCGCCGTGGGTGGGAGAGGTGAAGGTGAAGGTGTGGGTGTCGCCCTGCAGCGCACCGGGCTTGAAGCCATCCATGAAAGCCTGGAAGGAGCTGTTCTCCTTCTCGCTGCCCATTTCGATGGCCCAGACGGTGGCGTGGCCCTGCACCACGTATTCGTAGTCCTGAGCTTTTTCAAACATCGCGTCGCCGTCCTTGCCGTACACATGGCGGAAGAGGGCTGCATCCTTGGGCTCCCAGTAGCTGTCGCCCAGGCCCATGGAGGTCACGGCGATGTATCCCTTGCCCTTGCGGCCGAAGATGAAGCCGTCCCGCTCCACCACCTCGTCCATCTCATGCTTGGGGAAGTAGAGGTGGCTGTTCAGGTAGTCCGCAAAATCGGGAAGCAGGCGGTAGATGCAGAACAGCGTGTTTTCATGCTGCACGGCCTTGGGCAGCACCAGGTTGCCGGCCCAGCGGTTGGGGCGGTTCTGGTACTCCAGGGAGGCGGGATTGGTGGTAAAGATCACCGCGCGTCCGCCCAGGGAAGCCGTCCAGGGGTGCTGCTGATAGCCCATGCGGCCCTTGCGGAAATCCTGGGCGCAGGAGAGGATATAGTCCTCCGTGCGGCGGGTGTGGATGTCCACCTGGGTCATGGCGGTGAAGTCCGGTGCATCGGGGCAGGGGACGCCCGCCTCGTCGCAGAGCTCATAGCGCTCCTTGTAGGCGCGGATGCGGTTGGTCATCCAGTTCCACTGGGGGAAGACCCGCAAGGAATTGTCGATGCACACCCGGTCGGAGTAGGTCTGCATGCCCCAGAAGAACATGATGTTGTCGAAATCCTTGGGGTCGATGCCGAAAGATGCCGCGTCCGCTGCGTCCACGCTCATACGCTGGCGGGTGGACAGCTCCTTTTGCCGGTACACGTTCAGGATGACCTGAGGGAGCTGATAATCCACGGCGGCCAGCAGCACGGCGGCGCTGCACAGGCCCTCGTTGCTGCCCTCATCAAAGAGGAAACGCATCAGGTGGGAGCAATCCTCGTGGTCGGGCTCGATGATGAAGTCGGTGTACACGCGGCCATGGGTGGTGGGCAGGTGGCCGCGAAAGCCGTGGACGGCCAGGTCGAAGATCAGCATGTCGATGAGCATGCGGCTCTTGATGCGGATGTCCTCATCCCTGGCGTAGACCATCAGATTGGTCAGGCCCAGGATGTCTTCCATGTAATAGCCCTGGGTGAGCCACTCGGCAAAGCCAAAGCGAATGCGCCAGTCCAGCCAGCGGCGCAGGAAGCTTTCGCCGTGGGTCTGATGCTCGCGGCCGGACATACCGTTGTTGGGGAAAACGGTGTCGGGGAACATCTGGCCCACCAGGTATTCGCAGCTGTAAAAGAGAATTTGGTGGTTCTCGGTGAAGAAGCAGGCCTGAATGTCGCCGGGCTCGTCCAGCCAGTACTTGAAGCCGATGAGGCTCTTTTCGATGCGCTGGGCCATCTCCTCGGGCAGGCGGGGCGTGCCGCGGTGGGCCATCAGCATGCGGATCAGGCCGGGGATGATGAAATCCGCACAGTCCAGCCGGGTATCGATGCGGTCGAGCGCCTTGTCCATGATATGTGTGCGCAGGGGCGGCACGGTGCCGTTCTCGGCGGCCAGCTCCATCAGTGCCAGCTCATAGTACATGCCCTGGAAGGAATCCACGCCATGATAGGACTTCTGGGCCATTGCCTCTTCCACCGTGGCGGCCATGTGGGCCTTGCCGGAAGCGACCACGTCCTGCAGATATTGGAGTCTGTCCATGATATCGCCCTTCCTCTTCAGTTATTTCGTCTTGCTGGCTTCCGCCCATTTGAGGACGGCGTTCACCGCCGTCTTGTTCATGCCGGGAACGGCAAGCAGCTGCTCTTCTGTTGCTTCTTTGATGGCCTTGAGACTGCCGAGTTTGGTCAGCAGAGCCTTTCGCCGCTTGGGGCCGATGCCGGGGATATCCTCCAGCTGGCTGTGGATGCTTGCCTTGCCGCGCAGACCCCGGTGGTGGGTGATGCAGAACCGGTGCGCCTCATCGCGGATGCGCTGGATCAGGTGCAGCTCCGGCGTGTGGTGATCCAGGAGGATGGGCTCCTCCCGATCGGGCAGGAAGATCTCCTCCTGCTTCTTCGCCAGGCCGAACATATCCACCTCAGCGCCCATATCCAGCAGCGCCTGCCTTGCAAACCGCAGCTGCTGCGGGCCGCCGTCGATCAGCACCAAGTCGGGCAGATCGCTGAACTTGCCGCCGATAGGGGAGAGTCCTGCAGCCTCGCGCTCGGCTTTTTCCTTCAGGCCGTGCTCAAAGCGGCGGCCAAGTACTTCATTGAGGGATGCAAAGTCATTGGCGCCTTCCACCGTCTTGATGCGGAAGCGGCGGTACTCCTTCTTCGCAGCTACGCCGTCGATAAAGACGACCATGCTGGCCACGCTCAGCACGCCCTGCGTGTTGGAAATGTCGTAGCCCTCGATGCGCCGGGGCGGCTTCGGGAGGCCCAGCGCCCTGCCCAGCGCGGCAGCCGCGCCAGTGGTGCGTTCCTCCCGGATGGAGGCCTTGGCGTTGCGCTTCTCCAGCGCGTCGGCGGCGTTCTTGGCAGCCAGGAGGATGAGATCGTGCTTCTCGCCGCGCTTGGGAGTAGCGAGGCTCACCGTCTGCCGGGAGGCGCCTGACGCGCCCTTCTGCTGCCTGAGCCATGCTTCAATCTGCTCGCGGCTGCCCTCGGGAAGGGCCTGCACCAGCACATGCCGGGGGATGAGGTTGCCGTCCTCGTAGTACTGGGTGATGAACTCTGCCAGCACCTCGCCGGGATCCTCGCTGCCCTCGCGGGGGAGAGCGAAGTGGTCGCCGCCGATCATGCGTCCGCCGCGGACGTAGAAGATGTGCACCATTGCGTCCAGACCGTCCTGGGCCAGAGCGATAATGTCCTGCTCGCTGCGGTCGGTCTGGATGGCGATCTGACGTTCCATCAGTCCTTCCACGTCGCGGATTTTATCCCGAAGTGCGGCGGCCCGCTCGTACTGCATCTTCGCAGCGCAGTCCATCATGTCCTTATGCAGCACCTTCAGCACCTGGTCGTAATCGCCGCCCAGGAAGGCCAGCACGCCGTCCATCATGTCCCAGTACTGCTCCTCGGTGCACTTGCCTGCGCAGGGGGCCATGCACTTGCCGATCTCGTAGTTTACGCAGGGGCGGCTGGGCTTTTTCAGCGGCAGCTCCTTGCGGCAGGTGCGCAGGGGGAAAACGCCCCGCACCGCCTCGATCACCTGTCGCACAGCCGTTGCGCCAATGTAGGGGCCGAAGTACTTCGCGCCGTCCTTGCCGGCGCCCTCAGGCATGCGGCGGGCCAGCTCCAGCCGGGGGAAGGGCTCCTTCAGGTTCACCCGCAGATAGGGGTAGTGCTTGTCATCCTTCAGGAGAATGTTGTAATGGGGCCTGTGCAGCTTGATGAGATTGCACTCCAGGCACAGGGCCTCTAGGTTGGAATCGCACAGCAGAATGTCGAAATCGTCGATATTGGCGACCATCGCGGCCACCTTGGGGGTATGCTCGCTGTCGCGGAAGTAGGAACGCACCCGGTTTTTCAGGTTTACCGCCTTGCCGACGTAGATGATCGTGCCCTCCGCGTCCTTCATCAGGTAGCAGCCGGGGGATTCGGGCAGCATGGCAATCTTGGTTTCCAGTTTTTCGCCCCAATATAGCTTGGCCACGGAGTTCACAGTCCTCTCATGATTGCTTTGTTGCTATTATACGGGATACTTGATATGAAGTCAACTGAACCACTGATGTATTTGCAATGAATATAACAAAAACGTGTCAAAAATAACAAAACGTTGAGTAAAGTGTTGCGTTGTGAACGTTGCGGAAAAAGCGGATAAGATGTATAATATTCCAAATATACAGGCTTTTTTTGTCGTGCAAAAGAAATGGTCAGAGGAGGGCGCAGCGCATATGAGCGAGGTGCAGATCCGGGTGGAATTTGAGGATTTTTATCGCGAGAATTATCGGAAAGTGCTCATGTATTTGTGCAAACACGGCATGCGGACGGATGATGCTGCCGATATGACGCATGACATCTTTGTGTATTGCTGGAATAAGTGGGACAGCTATGATCCAAGCAAGAGTGCGCCCAGCACCTGGCTGTTCATGATTGTGCGCTGCCGGTTCAAAAACTACCTGCGCGGCCGCAGGGAGAGTGTGGATATCGACGAGCTCTCCGGCGTGCTGGCGGATGAAAATGCAACCGATATGGATCGGGCCATGTACCTGACGCAGCTGCGTGAAGAGCTGGCAGTGGCACTGGAGCAGCTGCCGGAGGTGCCGCGGCAGATTGTGATTCTGCGGTATTTCAAGAACCTGTCCTGGGAGGAGACGGCATTGCGGGTGGGCGTGAGCCAGGGCAATGCCCGCGTGATCCTGTCACGGACGCTCAAAAAACTGGAAGCATTGCTGCAAACTGCTTGATGAGGTGATCGTATGGCTGATCTGTACAGAAAGTCCGCGCTGGAGAAGATTTCCAACCCTGAACAGCTGGACAAGGCCCTGGTGGTGACCAGTCCGCTTTCCTGGCTGGCCCTAGTGGCGGTGACGCTGATCCTGGTGGTGACGGTTGTGTGGTCCATCGTGGGCCGCATCCCGGAGACGCTGACGCTGGGCGGATATGTGGTGGCCGGCAACGGCAATGTGAGCGCCGTTTATTCCGATTGGACTGGTGTTGTTCAGAAAGTCCATGTGCACAAGGGCGACCTGATTTACGATAAGTCGCCGTTGGTGGATATTATGTTGCCCGATGGTAACCTAAAAACGATTGAGTCCGTTATGAATGGTCGTGTGACCACTGTGGCGGTGCAGGAAAGACAGGAACCGAGCAGCGGCTCGCTCATTCTGTATTTTGCACCGACGGACGGCAAGCTGAATCAGGCGAACGGTCAGCCTGTGCTGCGAAATCAGCTGGTGGTCTGCTATGTTCCTTCAAAGGCTGGCAGCGACATGTCCGGTCAGCTGCAGAAGGGTAATCGTGTGCATCTGACCCCTGCGGGCGAGAATAGTCAGTCTGCTGGTCACATGATGGGCACGGTTTTGTGTGTGGAGAAGTACGACGCCTCGCAGGATAGCGTGAAGCTGGTGACTGGTAGCGAACAGGCTTACAGCGATAACGCCGGCAACGGTGCGATCAAGGCAGTCGTTGTCCTGCTGGATGAACGCCAGGACGGCACCCCCGGCAAAAACCCCTATGTCTGGTCCAATCCCAAGGGACAGAATCTGACGGTGGATAACGGCGATACCTTCACTGTGCGCATCATCGTCAAGGAAGTGCGGCCGATTGAGAAGCTCTTTGCCAAGATCGGCGAAGTGTTGGGGTGGTAAGCAATGAAGAGCAATTACCGGAAAACGCCGGTCATCTATCAGATGGAAGCCACCGAGTGCGGCGCGGCTTCGCTGTCGATGGTCTTTGCCTACTATGGGCGCTATATGCCCCTGGAGGAGATGCGCGTGGAGACCGGCGTCTCCCGCGATGGCTGCAATGCGGCCAATATCATCCGCGCCGCCCGTAAATACGGCCTGGAGGGCAAGGGACGCCGCTGTGAGCCGGACAAGCTTCGTACCCTCAGAACGCCCTGCATCCTCCATTGGAATTTCAATCACTTTGTGGTGCTGGAAGGTTTCAAGGGAAAGGTAGCCTATATCAACGACCCGGCTGTGGGCCGACGCCGTGTCACCTGGGAGGAGCTGGATGACTGCTTCACCGGCGTGGTGCTGACCTTTGAAAAGACCCCTGCGTTCATAAAAAACAAGAAGAAGGACACCCTCGGGCGCTTCATCCGCGGCAGAATCCGCGGACAGTATGGCGTGATCTTCAAGCTCATGTACATCGGTATGCTGCTGGTGTTCCCGGGCCTTATTCTGTCGGTGCTGTCCCAGGTGTTTATTGATGACGTCCTGGGACGCGGCTTTACGGACTGGGTGGTCAAAATCCTCCTGGCGATGGGCGCGTGTGTGCTGCTGAAGATAGGCCTGAGCTATTATCGTGACCTGATGCTGCAGAAGCTCAAGAGCAAGATGTCCCTGTTGTCTAGCTATGGCTTCCTGAGCCATCTGCTCAAGCTGCCCATGGTCTTCTTTGATCAGCGCTACCCTGGTGATCTGGTGGATCGCATGGGCAACAATGATGAGGTGAACGACTTCCTTGCCGGCGAACTGGCGGAAACGGTGCTGAACATTGGCATCGCGCTGTTCTATCTGGTTATCCTCCTGCTCTATGACTGGCGGCTGACCCTGGTGGGCATGATCTCGGTGGTGGTATGTATTGCCACGACGATCCTCAGCCGCAGGCGGATGGCGGATGCAAACATGAAGATGCAGATGACCGGCGGTAAGCTCTATGGCGCGCTGTGTGCGGGCATCGGCATCACTGACACCATCAAGGCCTCCGGCGTGGAGCATGAGTATGCCACGAAGATCCTGGGCTACCAGGCGAAGGTGGCCAACGATGAACAAAAGACCAACCGCTTCCAGCAGCTGATCGGCGTGATCCCGGACGCTGCCAGCGCAGTGACGGACATCCTGCTGCTTCTGACTGGCGGTCTGCTGGTCATCAACGGCGAGATGACCACCGGTATGCTGGTGGCCTTTAACACGCTGTTTGACTCTTTTGCGGAGCCTGTTAATTCCCTGGTGAACTTTGCCAACAAGATTCAGGCGCTCAAGTCCAACATGAGCCGCGTGGAGGATATCGTCAGCTATCCTGCGGATGATGAAGAAAACAGCCGGGAGGATGCAGCCATTCGCTACCGCAAGCTCAGCGGCCGGGTGGAACTGCAGGATGTGGCCTTTGGCTACAGCCGCCTCAAGCCGCCGCTGGTGGAGCATTTCGACTTCAGCCTTCTGCCGGGACAGTCCATCGCTTTTGTCGGTCCCTCCGGTTGCGGCAAGTCCACCGTGGGCAAACTGGTGTCCGGCCTGTATCACCCCTGGGAGGGCCGCGTGCTTTTTGATGGAAGCACCCGTGCTGACATTGCCAAGGAGGATCTGAACGCATCCATCCAGACCGTCAGCCAGAAGATCACCCTGTTCTCCGGCACCGTCAAGGACAACCTGACCATGTGGAATGACGCTATCCCCGAGGAGGACATGGTCCAGGCGGCCAAGGACGCCTGCATTCATGACTTTATTGTCTCCCAGCCCGGCGGGTATCAGTATATGCTGACGGAGAATGCCTCCAACCTGTCCGGCGGCCAGCGCCAGCGCATGGAAATTGCCCGCGCGCTGACCACCAACCCCACCATTCTGATCATGGATGAGGCCACGAGTGCTCTGGATGCGCTGGTGGAAAAGCAAATCCTGGATAATATCCGCCGCCGCGGCTGCACCTGCATCATCGTGGCGCACCGCCTCAGCGCCTTCCGTGACTGTGACCAGATCCTGGTCATGAAGCAGGGCAAGATTGTGCAGCGCGGCAACCATGAATCGCTGATCGATGTGGACGGTCTGTACCGTGACATGATCGGCAGTCTGTGAGGTGAACGAAATGAACAAGATTCTCGTCACCCCAACGCGCCCCTTTGAAACGGTCAATGAGTCTGTTCAGGACGCCTTCCTGGTTGTCAGCGGCATGGCGCTGGTGTTCATTGAGCAGGAGCTCAAGGGCGAAAAGCGCCGGACGAGCTGCATTGCGCAGGTGAGCGAAGGCCAGATGATTCCGGGCTTCCGCTTTTCCCGTGGAGAAGAACAGTGGGGCTTCTTTGTGGTTCCCCAGGGGGAAGAGCTGCAGCTGGAGCGTTATCCTGGCTTTGCCACCCGTCGCTTACAGCAGGGATTCCTCAGCCAGTGCGGCGTGACGGCTGCAGCCGGGGTGTCCTTTGAGGAAAGCATGACCGAAATTCTGCATGCTCAGGCCCTGGTGGAGTCGATCACCATTATCCAGACGCAGAAGGGCGGCCAGCAGCTGAAGGCTGGCACAGCGGATCAGATCAAGCGCGCCTTTGAGGGCGATATGATGCCCGCCCTCGGCGTGGATGCGCAGAAGGACCCTATGTACAAGGCGGTGGCCTATGCCTGCCACTCGGCAAAGATTCCCCTGGCTGCGAAGGAGAAGCTGGATCGGATCAGGGCGAAAAAGCTGACGGTGATGGACATCGCCAAGGCTTCTGGCTTCCTGTGCCGCGATGTGGTGCTGGAAAAAGAATGGTACCACAATGACTGCGGTGTGATCATCAGCGACTTGGACGGTGTGCCGGTGGCCTGCATCCCCAAGACCTCAGGCCGGTACTACCTGTACCGCAGCGACACGGGGGAGAAGGAACTGCTGGATAGAAAGACTGCTGCGGAGATTAACCCCAAGGCGTTTGCCATCGGTCGTGCCCTGCCCAAGGGCAAGGTGAGCAAGAAGGATATTGTTTCCTTCGCCGTAAAGAGCGTACTGCCAGGCGATATCTTCTGGGTGGTACTGCTGGGCGTGGTGGGCGTGCTGATCGGCATGCTGCTCCCCACGCTGAACCAGCAGGTCTTTGACGAGTACATCCCCGTGGCACAGACGTCGCCGCTGTTTTCCCTGTGCATGCTGATCCTGACATTCACCATCGGCAACCTGTTTTTCAGCATGACCAAGAGCCTGTCCGAGCACCGCATTTCCAGCCGGGTTTCTTATGATTTGCAGAATGCGATTTATTACCGTCTGTTCAGCATGCCGGAAGCCTTCTTTCGCAAGCATAGCAGTGCGGATCTGGCGCAGCGGATGATGGGCTTCGGCTCGGTTGCTGGCCAATTTGTTAATGCCGTTGTGGTGACCGGTGTTTCCACGCTGTTCTCCATGATTTACCTGTTCCAGATGATCGGCTATTCCGGCAAGCTGACGGGGATCTCCCTGCTGATGGTGCTGGTGTATGTGGTGGCGGTGTTTGTTATCTCCCTGTGCTCCATGAAGCTCAATGCATCCATCATGGAGGAGGATGGCGAGGCCACAGGCATGCTGTACCAGTTCCTCAGCGGCGTTGACAAGATCCGCATGGCCGGCTGCGAGCAGCGTGTGATCTATGAATACATGGTGCCTTACAGCTCGGTACAGGCCAAGGGAATCCGCAAGAACCGCATCGACAGCGTGGGTCAGACCCTGGGCGGCGTGATCTCCTCTGTTTTCTCCATGGTGCTGTATTACCTGATTGTCAACAAAAAGCTGGAGATTTCCATCGGCACCTTCATGGCCTTCAACTCGGCCTTCGGTGCGCTGTCTTCGGCGCTTTTGTCCTTTGCATCCACGGCAATTCAGCTCTATGCCACCAAACCCATGCTCAAGCGCATCAGTCCTATCCTGCAGGAAGCCACTGAGGGCAGCCGCACGGAAGGGGAAAGCACCATTCCCGGCGATATCTCGGGTGCGGTTTCGGTGCAGAATGTATCCTTTGCCTATGACAAGGACGGCCCCCTGGTGCTCCATGACATTAATCTGGAGATCAAGGCCGGTGAGTATATCGGTATCGTCGGTCCGTCGGGCTGCGGCAAATCCACGCTGATGAAGCTGCTCCTGGGTTTTGAAACCCCGGACAAGGGCAGCGTCAGCTATGACAATTTCGACATGGCCAGCACGGATAAGCGGGAGATCCGCAAGCAGCTGGGCGTGGTGCTGCAAAACGGCGGCTTGATCAGCGGCAGCATCCATGAGAACATCACCATCACCAATCCCAAGGCTACCATGCGCCAGGTGCGCGAGGTGATCCGCAAGGTCGGCTTGAAAGAGGACATCGACGCGATGCCCATGGGTGTGCATACCATCGTCAGCGAGAGCGCCAGCATGCTCTCCGGCGGCCAGCAGCAGCGCATTCTGATTGCCCGCGCAATTATGAACAATCCCCAGGTGCTGCTCTTTGACGAGGCCACCAGTGCGCTGGACAACGTGACCCAGAAGATGGTCTGCGATAACCTGGACGCGATGAACATCACCCGTATCGTGATCGCGCACCGCCTGTCGACCATTGAGCATTGTGACCGCATCATCTTCCTCAACCGCGGCCGGATTGAGGAACAAGGAACCTTTGAGCAGTTGATGGCCAACCGGGGTATGTTCTACCAGATGGCTATCCGTCAGCTGCACGGAGACGAGGAGGAAGAGTACGAATGAGCCAGCGAAGCGCAGGCAACAACTGGATCATATATACCACGGCAGACGGCGCAACGCTTGCGGTGGATCAGGCGGAGAAGAATCAGTCTGCCATTTGGTGGCTCAGCGGCGTGGCCCGCGGTGACATCTGTCAGCAGCTGGAGGCTGATTTGCAGGCGTGTGCAGCCCGGATGGATCTGCTGGTGCTGGTGCTCAAGGATGTTACCGATATCAGCAGCGAGTGCCTGCAGATGCTTGTGCGCCTGCAAAAGGAAGTGCTGGATTGTACCGATGGCGAGCTGCGGCTGGTCAATGCTGGCGGTGCAGTGGCGGAAAAGCTGACCCGGCTGCGCGTCCATCTGGCGCTGAATGTGACAGAGGAAACCCTGGAGCAGCCCAAGACAGATCGTCCGGCGGTTGATACAGCGGGGAAAAAATCGGTTAGGCACGAGCTGTTCACTGATTACGCCGCTGTGGAGCAGCAGGAAACTGCAGCGCAGCAGACCACCCCGGAACAGGAAGCGCCCGCCACGCCTGTGGAATCCGGCCTACTGGTGAAGTCCAGCGAGTCGGATGGTGCAGCGACGAAGTGGATGCTGATTGACCATAGAAATGGAACCATTTACCGCGGCGGCAGGTCGGAAGTGGTAATCGGCCGCCTGCAGGAGTGCGATATCACCCTGCCGATGCCGTCTATCAGCCGCAGCCATGTGAAAATCACCTTCCGCGAGGACAAGTGGTGGGTGGAGGATCTGAACTCCAAGTTCGGCACCAAGGTGGATGGTCAACTGCTGACTGCCAATACCCCTGTGGCGCTGGCGCGGCGCACGGCTTCCATCCAGCTTTCCCGGTTCACCTTCGAGTGGGTATCAGGCGCTTGCTGCGCGTTGATTGATGCGCAGGAGGCTGCGCAAGGCCCTGTGGGTAAGCTGGTTCATGAGGCCAGCGGTGAATCCGTGTGTATCGTGGGAAAACAGATGAAGATCGGCCGCCGGTATCTGCCTCAGGGGCACCAGTGGAACTGCTCCCAGGTGGTCAGCGGTGAACACGCTCAGATCTGCCGGGAGCAGGATGGCTGGTACCTTGTTGATCTGAACTCCAGGAACGGTACGTATCTGGATGATGCCAAGCTGACAGCAGATGTACCTGCCAAGCTGCAGGACGGTGCCCGGATCAGCCTGGGTATGATGGGCGAAAAGTTCCGCTGGATGGAAGGAAGAGGAGAGGAAGCTTGATGAACCGTAAACACTGGATGATGCTGGCGGCGCTGCTGCTGTGCATCCCTCTCATGACGGGCTGCAACGCGATGGATGCGCAGGAGACCTCAGGTGATTTGTCTGTGCTGGATGCATCGACAGCACCGCCCATCGTGCAGGAACATGCGGCGTCCACCCAGCCGCCCCAGACGGAGAATACGGCCAACACAGCACCCAATGCCGGCCTGCGGACGGACGAGGCGTACAGGGAGGCGGAGGGTGTGGATCTGGGCGTTGCCTGGTATACGACCCGCTATGGTCAGGGGTATGAGCTGCACGTAAGCGGCACCGCCATCCCGGACCGCTGGATTAACAGTGTAGCCCACTTCACGAACAAGGACGGCAATGGCAACAACCTGATGAACCAGATTGTCTCTCTGGTGGTGCAGGATGATGTGATGAGCATTGGCGAGCGTGCCTTTGCCAACTGCAGCGAGTTGGAGTATGTCGAGCTGGGCGCCGGCCTGACCGGCATGGGCAACCAGGTGTTCTTCGGCTGTCAGAAGCTGTACAAGGTGGAGTTTTCCGGCGCCGAGGTGCCTGCTGCCGCTTTGAAGGGTAACCAGGTAGTTCAGGCAGTAAGCATCCGCGGCGGATGTACGTCTGTTGGCAAAGAAGCCTTCAGCGGCTGTACTGCGCTGAGCACTGTGGAGGGCGCAATGGCTGATTTGGTGCAGCTGGGGGAAGGCGCCTTCGCAGGCTGCACGGCGTTGACGGCAATGCCGGCGATGACCAGCCTGCACCAGTTGGGGGACAGCGCATTTGCAAAGTGTACTGCGCTGAAGGCGGCGCCGCACATGCCCGAACTGCGGCTGATGGGTGAGTATGCCTTCGCCGGCTGCACAGCGCTGCAGCATATTGCTTTCCCTGAGACGCTGATCAGCGTTGGGAACTACGCCTTTCAGAACTGCAGCGAGCTGCGGGAGATATCCTTCCCGGCATGGGGCGATCTGAAGGTAGGCAACAATGCCTTTGAAAAGTGCACCGCGCTCAGCACCGTCGTGCTCACCAAGGCTGTGTATGCCATAGGCAATGAAGGCTTCCGCGGCTGCAGCTCTCTGACCTCCCTGACGCTGGAGGGTCAGGACAGCCTGGGCAGCAATCTGCTCTCTGAATGCAGCAACGTGTTGGTGATTGTCAAGGGCCGTGTGCCTGCGGCGGCACTGAAGGACAGCGGCGCGGTCGTGGGAGTCAGCTTTGAAGGGAATACGGTGATCCCTGCCCAGGCCTTCAGTGGCTGCACGGCGCTCAAGGAATTGAACTTCAGCGAGAAACAGCCGGTGCGGATCATCGGGGAAGAAGCCTTCTATGGCTGCACGGCGCTGGGCGCTGTGCAGCTTGGCGAGGGCCTGGAGGCGCTTGGCAGCCGTGCCTTTGCGGATTGCACCAATATGACCGAAATCACCATGCCCCGCAGCCTGAAGAAGATCGGCTCGGCAGTGTTTGCCCGAGTTCAGGCGTTTGCAGAGGATCATCGGAAGAAGATCCGCTTTGCCGGCAGCGAGGCGGAATGGAACAAGGTGGAGAAGCCTGCCCAGAAGACTGGCGTCAGCTGGAGTGCAGGTATCACTGCCAGCGATACAGCTACGCTTACGATTACTTATCTGAACCAGAAAAACCCCTGAATGTTTGAGGAGGAACCCACATGATGCACGAAGGCGAGCGCAGCCAGGATTTTGAGTTCCAATGGGACAACTGGCGCGTGAAGGATGTCATAGGCAGAGGCTCCTTCAGCACGGTGTACACAGTGGTCAAAGAAGAATTCGGTACGACCTATGAAGCGGCGCTCAAGCACATTTCCATCCCGAAAAGTGAAGCTGAGTACAGAGAAGCCTTCAACGTATCGTTTTCCTCGGAGGAGCAGGCCTGGAACTATTACAGAGATGGTGCTCAGCGGCTGAAAAAAGAGATCGATCTGATGTTCATGCTGCAGGGACATAGCCACATTGTGAATTATCAGGCCCACAAGGTCACAGAAAAAAAGAATATGCCGGGCTATGATGTGTACATCCGCATGGAAAAGCTCAGGACTTTGCCCCAGATCATTCGGGAAAAGGGGGATCTGAGCCAGGAGGAAGTGCTCAAAGTCGGCCTGGACATTTGTGATGCGCTCAAAGCCGTTCATGCTGAATACGTTCTGCACAGAGATATCAAGCTGGAGAATGTTTTCTTCGGTAAGGGTGAATACAAGCTGGGCGACTTTGGCGTGTCCCGCACACTGGGGCATATGGACAAGGTGACGACCGCTGGTACGCCCCACTACATGGCGCCGGAGATCTTCCGGCGTGCAGCGGTGGATTATTCGGCGGATATCTACTCCCTGGGCATCATGCTATATCGGCTGCTCAATGGCAATCGGGTGCCTTTCCTGCCGGCAGACAGGTCGATTGCGCCGACTTGGGATCAGGAGCAGGAGGCGTTCAGCCGCCGCATGAATGGTGAAACGCTGCCAATGATTCCCGGTGTTCGGGAGGACCTGATGCAGGTGGTGCTCAAGGCTTGTGCTTACCGGCCTGAAGATCGCTATCAGAGCGCGTTGGAGATGGCAGCGGAGCTGGAAGGCTGCCGCGGGCCGAAACCGGTGCAGTATCCGAATCAGGGCAATTCGGTGGACTGGGGGGGCGACTGGTCTTTCAATCATTCGTCCTCTGACCAGAACTTGAACGGCCACATAGATCCCAACGCAACGGTGATCGTTCCGGTCAATGACGGACCCGCGCAGGGGATGGAATCAGGCGGGCAAGGTGCGTCTACGGCTGATACGGAGCAACCTCCCGAAAAGCCGCAAGTTCCACCAGCGGTGGAAAAGGAAAAGCCTGCTAAGCCGGACAAGAAAACCAAGCATACGAAACGGCCTGCGAATCGCAAGAAGCTCCCGATTGGTGCCGTGTTCGCAGTAATCGCCCAGCTGGTCAAGGAATGCGGCGCGGCGATTGCCAAGGGCGCGAAGGCTGCGGTGACCGCATGCGCAGGAATTTTTGCAGCGATTGTCGGTTTGTTCAAGAGAAAGCCGAAAACGAAGCCTCCGATACAGGCAACGACAGCGACCAAACGTCCACAGCCTCAAAGGCAGCCTGCAAGCAATGATATCTGGAATGGGGAGAATGATCCTTGGGGATTGGGCGGCAGCACTGCAGCTGTAACCCCTGACCTTGGTGGTTCTCGTAAGGCTGTGTCACCCGGTGACTGGAACACAGGGGCAATATCGAATGGGAATCATTGGGACCCCTTCACGCCCCAGAGTTCTCGCAGAAGGCGGTTCTCCCTTTCGCCGGAACTGCTCAAGATTGGCGGCATTGCAGCGGTGGCGCTTGCAGTTGTGGTGCTGCTGATTGTGATGCTGGGTTCGGGCGGCCGGGCGGACTCGCTGGAGCTGAAGTATTCCATCACAGCCGAGGGCAATGTCTTCCTGACATGGGAAGCGCTGCCGAAGGCGGACTGCTACGAAGTCTATGGCGGCGAGGCGGATGGCAATATGTCTGTCGACTGGCAGCTGCTGGCGGAGCGTGACGACAAGCAGAACTACCATATCAGCAATAAGTTCCTGCAGGCAGAGCAGGCGGGCTATCAGGTGAAGGCGATCCTCAGGAACGGGGAAGAAATCATCTCCAACACCGTGTATGTGACGCAGCAGGAACGTACGGCCAAATGATGCAGCAAGGAGAGCCTATGGACAACAAGGAAATGCTTTTCGAGCAGATGAAGAATCCGGCCTTTGTGGATGCGCTGGGCCAGGCAAAATCCCTGGAGGAAGCAGTGCGTCTGTTGAATCACATGGGCATAGCAGTAGCGCCGCAGGAGCTGCAGCGGGTTCAGCTGGGGGAGGACCGGGAGGGATACCTGACTGAGGATGCGTTGGAGTTCGTTTCTGGCGGCGCCCCGGAGGTCGGTGTCACACAGCTGCTGATGCCCAAACTTTTGCAAAAAAAGTGAGAAAAGATTTGCAAACGGTGTAACAGCGTGTCGCGCAGCGTGTATATAAGAGTGAAAGCACACAAGTGCAAAAGACAAAACAGAAAGATGAGAGGAGAACAAAACATGGAAAAGAAGATCATTAATCAGGAAGAACTGCTGGAGCGACTGGAAGATGCGCAGACTACGGAAGAAGTCATGGAACTGATGGCGGAAGTAGGCGTGGAACTGAACCCTGAAGAGGTTGCCAAGGCACAGGCAGAGGCGGAAGCTGAGCTGAACGAGGAAGACCTTGAAGAGGTGACCGGCGGGAGCATCATTGGTACTGCGGTTGTGATCGCCAAGACGATCGCTGCAATCGCGTCCGGCATCAAGGCTGCGATTTGGCTTGCCAAGCTGTCTGGCCAGGCGTACAAGACCGCCAAGAACTGGCTGAAGAAGAACGGTTACATTTAATCGAAAAAAGTTTAGAAAGCCTGTAACAACACGTAGTGCAGCGTGTATATAAGAGTGAAAGCACACAAGTGCAAAAGACAAAACAGAAAGATGAGAGGAGAACAAAACATGGAAAAGAAGATCATTAATCAGGAAGAACTGCTGGAGCGACTGGAAGATGCGCAGACTACGGAAGAAGTCATGGAACTGATGGCGGAAGTAGGCGTGGAACTGAACCCTGAAGAGGTTGCCAAGGCACAGGCAGAGGCGGAAGCTGAGCTGAACGAGGAAGACCTTGAAGAGGTGACCGGCGGGAGCATCATTGGTACTGCGGTTGTGATCGCCAAGACGATCGCTGCAATCGCGTCCGGCATCAAGGCTGCGATTTGGCTTGCCAAGCTGTCTGGTCAGGCGTACAAGACCGCCAAGAACTGGCTGAAGAAGAACGGTTACATTTAATCGAAAAAAGTTTAGAAAGCCTGTAACAACACGCAGTGCAGCGTGTATATAAGAGTGAAAGCACACAAGTACAAAAGACAAAACAGAAAGATGAGAGGAGAACAAATCATGGATAAGCAGATGCTGACTGCCGAAGAGCTTCAGGCGAAGGCAAAGGAACAGGGCTACGAGCTGTCTCTGGAGGACTGTGAAGAGGCGATTGATGCTCTGGAAAATACCGATATGTCTGATGTGGAGAATATGAGTGAAGATTCTCTGGAGAATGTTGTCGGTGGTGCGGTGACCAAGGCTTACATCACCGCGTATATTCGTCCGTGGTTCGGCATTCGGGGTTCGTTTGGCAAGATTACCGCTTCTGAGCGAGAGATGATTGCAAAGGCCCAGAAGCTCTTTGGCAAAGTGGGCCTAGCCGTTGCGACTGCCATTGCTTTGACCAAGTAATGGTATCCCACCCGCATCCATTAGATGAATCGAGGTTCCGTTATGATTGAGAAGCTGCTGTTTTTGATGAGGGATATGGAGGATAACTTCTCGCCTAAGGATCGGCTGAGCAAGCTGATCAAGCGGGAAGACGAAATGACCGAACTGGCGCTGGATGACCTCTATGAGGTGGCTGCGGCGGCGCAGATTCCCCCCTTCAATCCGGAGAAGAAGCGGGAAAAGTAAACGGGTACACATGGGGGGCAAAGCGAGGCTTTGCTTCCTATTGTTGTGCTTTGAAGGAGTGTTGATGATGGAGCATACGGGCGTGTGGGCCAGATTGGCGTTGCTGTTGGCAGCGCTGATGCTGATGTGCTCCTTTGCCTTGGCAGAGGAGGCGTCACTGGAGATCCTGTCCTGCGTGCAGCAGGGGGATCAGGTGGTGCTGAACTTTGTGTGCCTGGATGAGCATAACGCACAGGTGGCATTGTCGCTGAACGCTGCGGATTGGACCGTCCGCGGCGCGGAAAGCCATGCGGACATGCGGGTGGATGGTGTCAGCCGCAACAATGGCGGGGTACACTACATCTTTGTCTATGAGACGTCCGCTGCGGTTGGCAGTGAGGCCTACAACGCCAGAACGCAGGCCCAGTGCATTGAAGCGATGAAAGCGAGTGTCGATGAGCTCAAGCTGGGCGACAGCGTGAGCGTTGTTCAGCTGGGAAAGAAGCTGGAGATCATCCTCAACCATGCGGGCGACAAGGCAGGCATCGTTACGGCCTTGAATAAGCTGAAAAAGAACAGCGAAGGCGATGCTCCCAAGCTCTATGATCAGATTGGCGAAGCGCTTGATCAGCTGACAACCAAGGCTGGCGAGCGCACGGTAATGATCATCCTCTCTACAGGCATTGACAGCGGAAGCAAGCTGACAAAGTATGAGCTGGCCCAGCGTCTGGAAAATGCCCAGGTGTCAGTATATCCTGTGCTGGTGAAGGCAAGAAATGATACGCAAAGTGCCAGCGGCCTGGAGGCACTGTGTGTCCGCGGCGGTTACATGCTGCAGGCGGACAGGGTCAAGAACCAGAATGAGATGGTGACTTTCCTCAAGGAGCTCCTGCCTGCTGTGCGCGACGTCTACACTTTGACTGCTCGGGCGACAGATGCATCCTATAATGATCAAGCGGGGATGCTGCTTCGTGTATTCGTCCGCCACAATGGGGGCAAGATCAGCGGTGAAGCCCATCTGACGACGGATGACCGGATGTACACGGTTGTCAGCGTTCCGGTGGCGGCAGCAACGGCTGCGCCTCAGACGGTGGAACCCATCGCAACCGCCACGGTTGAACCTCCTGTGCCGCAGGCGAGCGAGCCTGCAGCCACCGTGGGGGAGACAGTGAATGCAGAGGATAATACTCCTGTGCAGGAGGAGCCTGAAGCGACAGAGCCCATGCAGGAGGAACAGCCGGCACCAGCTGAAGTGACGCCTGTAACGGACTCCGACGCTGGTTCCGGGCTGATGACATACATCCTGCTGGGCGGCGGCGCGCTGGTTGTGCTGGCGGCGGTTGTGCTGGTGGTTGTGCTGGTCATGGGCAAGTCCAAGAAGGCAAAGGTACAGAAGCATGAAAAGGAGCGTCCTGCGGCATCGATCAATCCGCAATTTGGTGTGATGAAGGCAGGGACGGCGCCCGCGCCCACGACAGCTTCCGCTAAGGCAGAAAAGCCTGCAGAGTCTTCCAAGCCGACGTCCGCACCGGCCCCGACTTCGACGACGAATCCGGCGGATTTCTTTAACTCTGATCCCGCGCCAGCTCCTGTGAGTCCGCCAGCAACGGTTCGATCTGCGCCTGTACAGCAGATTGCCTGGAATATGGCGGTGGATGAGAGGAAGGCAGCGCCTGTGCAGTCCACTGGCTGGGAAAGCACGATGGATGAACGCCAGGCGCAGCAGAAGCAGCCTGCAAATCTGGATGTGACGCAGGACGAGCGCCAGGTAAAGCCGGCACAGTCTGAAAGTGTTGGCTGGCCGGTAACATCTGCGAATCTGGATGTGACGCAGGATGAGCGTCATGTGAAGCCGATCCAGTCTGCAAACTTCGATGTGACCAGGGACGAGCGCCAAGTGCAGCCTGCGGGTTTCGATGTAACCCGGGATGAGCGGCCTGTGCAGCCAGCGGCGTCTGCTGCTGATCAAACGGTCCAGGCCATGCAGTGGGAGCCGCATCTGATCCTGACCATTACTGATGCCAATGGCACCCGGGAGATTGCCAAGCCGCTGGCAACCGGTGGTGAGATCACCCTGGGCCGAGAAAACACAGATATCCTTCTGGATCGCCATGACCATTCTATCAGCCGCAGCCATTTGTCCATCAAACTGACGGCCAGCAGCCTGGCGGTGGTGGATCATTCTGGAAACGGTACGATGGTGGACGGCCATCTTCTGCGCCACGGTGAGACAAGACTGACCATCGGCAGTGAGATGCAGCTGGGCGGTCTGGATGAAGCCGCTGCAAACAGAGTGGCTACGGTTATCCGGGTGAAGGAGTTCCGGTATCCTGGTGCAACCCGCTGAGACGGAGGAATGAACTAGAATGAGGATTGAAGCTTGTGCGGTGAATCACAAGGGACTTGTCAGGCTAAACAACGAGGATAACTTCTACCTCTCCGGCAGCTTTATTGCCAAGGAACTGGTGGATCAGCCCTCCTGCCTGACCAAGCTGCTGACGGATCAAAGCCCGGTGATTGCCGCTGTTTGCGACGGCGTGGGCGGCGCCCAGGCAGGAGAAGTGGCCGCGTATACGGTGGTGAGCGCCCTGGGGGCCCTGATGTCCGGCTTTAATCAGGTGCATGATACGGAGCAGATCACCATTGCCATGCGCCGCGTTTCTCAGCGGATCGCCAGCCTCCGCCAGAATGACACCGAATCCATGGGCGCAACCATCGTCATGGCGTGCATCCAGGGGGAACGCTTGCTGATCACCAACGTGGGTGACAGCCGTGCATACCTGATGCGATCGGACAGGCTTTATCAGCTCAGTGAAGATCACAGCGAAGTACAGCGGTTGTACAACATGGGAATCATCACCCGCGAGGAGATGAACACTCACCCCAGGAGACACGTCATTACCCAGTACCTGGGATTGCCGGAGACCGAGCTGCTGATTGAGCCGGCTTATTCAGAGATCATCCAGCTGCAGCCGGGCGATCGGATACTGCTGTGCTCAGATGGCGTGACGGATATGCTCAGCGACGAGGATATTGCGCAGATCCTGCAGAATGTACCCAATTGCGAAACAGCAGCACAGACGCTGGTGACCAGCGCCCTTCAAAACGGCGGCAAGGATAATACCACGGCTCTGCTTCTGCAGGTGCTGCAGGAAAATGAATAGGAACAGAGCAAAGCGCCGGAGATATCATGTCTCCGGCGCTTTTAGATTGGATTTATTCTATCTGGCCATGGGTGTAGGTGCTGTCGATCAGGTCAGCAATGGCGGCCAGCAGCATGATCAGACCCTGTACGCGGTGGGGCTGGATGATGTAGCTGCCGCGGCGATGCAGATCCTCCGCCACCAGGTCGGCGGCGAGAAGGGGCTTCAGGTGATGGTATACCTGGCCGGTGGAGGAGTAACCGCAGTCGCTGACCAGCTCTGCCACGGTGCGCGGCTTGCGGAGGATGGCCAGGAGCATGTTCAGACGATCATTGTTGCCCACGCAGGCCAACACCTTCTCTGCCGTGCGGTTCTCGATCAAGGGGAGGAGATCGTCGGTGTTCAGATCATTCTTCACCCAGGTGGACTGCCGCCCGCCGGAGGCAAACACGCCCATGTAGGTGATTCGGCCGGTGCTGCCGTTCTCTCCGCAGTGATCTTCCAGATCGCTGATGAGGGAAGAGATCCGCGCATCAGGATGCATGCCGGTCATCTTCTCCACCTGGCCGGCAGTGAAGTTGGCGTCTTGCTGGCTGTTGGCAAGCTGGACCAGCTTTTCTGCGTCAAACTGAGGCGGAAGAACCCTGGCCAGCATGCCCTTCATGTCGTTCATCTGCTGCTTGAGGGTGTCGAGTTCAGCGGCGAAGTTGCGTTCCATAGTGTACCTCCGGAAAAAGTTTGCAATTCCGGAAAAGCAAAAAACGGACCGCCATGCATTGCACAGCGGCCCGATGGTGTTTACTTCGTCGTCGGCCAGGCGAGGGGGTACTCGTCCACCGCGTATTCGCAGTGTTTACGGCCGTTCTCGCGCAGGGTGTTCAGGATGCTGTCGATGGTGGATTCCTTCGTCAGCACGGTGGGGATGAAGTCATTCTTGTCCGCGCGGGAGGAAATGCGGATGGGGATGATGATGAAGCCCTCGTTGGTGATCTGCTGCTCCTCGCCCTCGCCGCGCACGCGGAAGCGGGTCTGGAACAGGTAGGAGGTCATATCGCTGGGCTTGGAGTTGCCTGCGAAGCAGAAATTGCCCAGGCTGTAGCAGATGTACACACCGTTGTAGTACTCAATGGGCTGGATGCGGTGACTATGGTGGCCCAGCACCAGGTCAGCGCCGGAATCAACCGCCAGGCGACCCATTTTGATCTGATTGTCGGTGGGGTAGTACATGAGCTCATTGCCCCAGTGGAAGTTGACGATGACGAGGGGATAGAGCTCCTTGGCGGCCTGAATGTCCGCGGGGACGGTATCCCACAGCTGGTCATAGCGGTCGATGCACAGGTAGGACAGCATGGCAATGCTGATGCCCTTGACCTCGATCACGCCCAGCTCGCCGCCGCCGGACCAGACAACGCCCGCGTTGGACAGGTGGGTCTGGGTCTCAATGTAGGCATCTTCGCCGTGATCCATCACATGATTGTTCTCCAGGGAGACGGCCTCCACGCCGTTTTCCGTCAGCATGCTCACGTATTCCGGCGGGGCAGAGAAGAGGAACTGGTTGTTCTTCTTGGAGGAGGGCACATAGGTGCTCTCGGTCAGCGTGCCCTCGAAGTTGACAATGGTCAGGTCATCCGCCAGGAGAATGTCGCGGATGTTCTTCATGGCAAACTGGTAATCGCCCTTGTGCTTCTTCAGCTCCGTGTCCCAGATGTTGGAGGACTTGCGGGAGTCGCCGCCGACGGTGAAGTCGCCCGTACCGGTAATGGTGATGAGGATGGAACCATCGGCCTCCTGGATGCTTTCTTCGGTCTCGATGGCCTGTGCATTCTGGGCTTCCTCGGCATTGATGAAGATGTCGGCCACCAGCTCAGGATCCAGGTCAGCAAGCATGTCCTCCAGCGTCCACTCTTCCTCTTCCTCCGCCATGGCGGGGCACATGAGGAGCATCAGGGCAAGAAGCAGGGAAATGATTTTACGCATGGTATACCTCCGGTTTCGGCCATCACTTGACACGGGGTCAAGCGCTGGCATACTCCTTCACTTCGTTTCGGAACCATTCTCCCTGCGGGAGAACTCCACCCTGTGGAGATGGTTCACCCGGCGATTGGGGTCTTCATCCCATCTATCCAATCGCTCTCCTTAGTCGGGCAGGCCCGACCGCACTGATTTGACGAAAACCTCCATCCGCTCCAGGGCGATGGAGAGCTTGTCGATCGATGTGGCGTAGGAGCAGCGGATGTGTCCCTCGCCGGATGCGCCAAAGGCGGTGCCAGGCACGCAGGCAATCTTGTGCTCCATCAGCAGCCGGGCGCAGAATTCCTCGCTGGAAAGCCCGGTGGACTTGATGGACGGGAAGACGTAGAACGCCCCACGGGGCTCGAAGCAGTCCAGGCCCATTGCGCGGAAGCCCTCGACCATCAGACGGCGGCGGCGGTCATAGCTCTCGCGCATCTTGCGCACGTCTTCGTAGTCGTTCATCCGGCCGTTTTGCAGCGCCTCCAGGGCGGCTACCTGGCCCATGCGGCTGGCGCACATGATGCCGTATTGGTGAATCTTGAGCATCACGGAGAGGATGGCCTCCGGGCCGCAGGCGAAGCCCACGCGCCAGCCGGTCATCGCAAAGGCCTTGGAGAAGCCGTTGAGCGTGATGGTGTAATCCCACATGCCGGGGAGACTGGCGAAGGAGACATGCGTCTTGCCGCCGTAGGTGAGCTCGGCGTAGATTTCATCGTTGAGCACCATGATCTGCTTTTCACGGATGACCTCGGCGATGGCTTCGAGGTCTTCCTTCTCCATGATGCCGCCGGTGGGGTTGTTGGGGTAGGGCAGGATGAGGCATTTCGTACGCGGCGTGATGGCTTTGCGCAGGGCCTCGGGGGTCAGGCGGAACTCATCCTCCGCGCGGGTCTCAATACCCACGGGGGTGCCACCGGCAAAGATCACGCTGGGGGAGTAGCTGACGTAGCTGGGTTCGGGCACCAGCACCTCGTCGCCGGGGCCGACCATGGCGCGCAGGGCGATGTCGATGGCTTCCGATGCGCCGACGGTCACCATGATCTCCTTCCTGGGGTCATACTTCACGTCGAAACGGGTAGCCATGTAGTAAGCGATCTCCTCCAGCAGCTGGGGCAGGCCGCGGTTGCCGGTGTACTGAGTTTCGCCGTCGATGATGGAGTTGATGGCGGCGTTGCGGATGTGATAGGGCGTCACGAAATCCGGCTCGCCAACGCCCAGGGAGATGGCGTCCTTCATCGTGGCGGCGATGTCAAAGAAACGGCGAATTCCGCTGGGAGGCACCGCTGCGATGGCCTGGTTGATAAACTTGTCGTACATCACGGGGAGATCACCAGCCTGTTGTCGGCCTTCTCGCCCTCAAAGACGATGCCGTCCTCCTTGTAGCGCTTGAGGACGAAGCAGGTCTGGGTGCCTGTGACCTGCTCCAGCGCGCTCAGCTTGGAGGACACGAAGAGCGCCAGCTCCTTGAGGTTCTTGCCTTCCACCAGCACCAGCAGGTCGTAGCCGCCGCTCATCAAATAAACGGACTTGACCTCTTCAAAGCGGTAGATGCGGCCGGCCACCTCGTCAAAGCCCTTGTCCCGCTGGGGGGTGACGTTGACCTGGATCATGGCCTCCACGCGCTCGCGGTCGGTCTTGTCCCAGTTGATGGTGGGCGCATAGTGCAGGATAATGCGCTCCTCCTCCAGGCGGTCGATGGTCTCGGCGACGACCTCGGTGGTGGAGCCCAGCATCACAGCCAGCTTTTCCAAGGGGAGGCGGCAATCTTCACGGAGCAGATCGATCAGCTCCATTTCAAACTTCGTCATCAGGAATCAGCCTTTCTGAATCAGGAATAACATATTTCGGCCATCCCTCGGGACAAGCCCGAGTGCTGGCTACGCTCTGCCAGTGCAAGCATTGGCTGTCGATAGTCGGGCGGTGCCCGACCTCCAACTTATTCTACATCATCGGTGGATGATGCGCAAGTTTTTCTTCTGCTTACTCGATGAACATCGCATCGCCGAAGGAGAAGAAGCGATACTTCTCCTCCACGGCCTCGCGGTATACGTCCAGCGCGGTTTCGCGGCCCATGAAGGTGCTCACCAGCATCAGAAGCGTTGACTGCGGCAGGTGGAAGTTGGTGATCAGCGCGTCCACGGCCTTGATCTTCTTGCCGGGGTAGATGAAGATGGCCGTGTCGCCCGCGCCGGGGTGGACAATACCGTCTTCGGTGGCGACGGTTTCCAGCGTACGGACGCTGGTCGTGCCCACGCAGATAATGCGTCCGCCCCTGGCACGGATGCTGTTCAGCGTGTCAGCGGCCTCCTGGGTGACCTGATAATACTCGCTGTGCATGACGTGGGTGTCCACGTCCTCTACCGTCACCGGGCGGAAGGTACCAAGGCCCACGTGGAGGGTCACCGGCACGATGGTTACGCCCTTTTGCTTGACCTTTTCCAGCAGCTCGGGAGTGAAGTGGAGGCCTGCAGTGGGCGCGGCGGCGCTGCCTTCGTTCTTCGCGTAGACGGTCTGGTAGCGGCCGCGGTCCTCCAGCTTCTCGTGGATGTAGGGCGGCAGGGGCATCTCGCCCAGCTTGTCGAGGATCTCCTCGAACACACCATTACCGGCCACCCCTGGGACATGCCCGGTGCTGGCTTCGCCCGGCGATTGCACGCAATCGCTCGGGCTCGTCGGGCGTTGCCCGACCTGATCCCACATAAACCGCACGATGCGTCCGCCGATTTCCGGCACGCTGCGCATGATCTCACACTTCAGCAGTCCGTCGCCGAAAGAACACACCGCGCCCGGTTTCAGGCGGCGGCCCGGCTTGACCAGGGCTTCCCAGTCGGTGGCGTTTTCCCGGCGCAGCAGGAGAATTTCCACGGGCACGCCGGTATCCTCCTTCACGCCCAGAAGGCGCGCAGGGATGACCTTCGTCTCGTTGATGACCAGCGCATCACCGGGATTGAGGTAGTCGATGATATCATAAAAATGCTTGTGCTTGCGGGTGCCGTCGCCCCGGTGGACGACCATCAATCGGGAGTGGTCGCGGGGCTCCACGGGGGTCTGGGCGATGAGCTCTTCGGGGAGGAAGTAGTCGAAATCTGCGGTTCTCATGGGTGCTCCTTACAGTTTCTTGATCATCAGGTATTCATCAATCAGTTGACCGTCTGCCAGGCGGATTGCATCTGGCCTGACCTGCACGATGCGGTAGCCAAGTCGCTCATACAGCGCGCGGGCGCGGATGTTATGCGCCATGACCTCCAACTCCATCTGCGTGCAGCTGAGGGTACGGGCGACCTCTTCTGCTGCATTCATCAGAAGGGTGGCGATGCCGAGGCTCCAGTACTCCTGCATCACGCTCACACCCAGGCGGAAGCGGTGGCGCACCTTCTTCAACGGATTGATGGAACCGTGCATCCGTGCAACAACTTCTCCGTTCACGACGCAGAAGAGCAGCAGTGTGTTCGGGTCGTTGGCAGCAGATTGCAGGGCGGCGGCGTGGCGGGCTTCGTCGGGATTGACTTCCTCCAGCAAGTGGAGCAGGAAATCCGTCTCAGCGAAAGTCGTCCGCATGCAGGCAAGGTCGCTGGCGGCGTCCGTGGGCAGAGGACCGCGAAAGGTGGCGGTCTGTCCGTTTCGCAGCGGAAATTCCCTGGGCGCAAAGTACATGGCGGCCTCCTTACAGCTTCTTCTGCATGGCGAAAAGCGCGCACATGGTGCCGTCCTCCTGGCGGATGGCGTCGGGGTGGATGCCGACGATGCGGAAGCCGGCCTTCTCGTACAGGCCGCGGGCACGGGCGTTGCCCTCGATAAATTCGAGGTCCATCTGGATGACGCCCTCGCGCTGGCGGGCGATATCTTCCATGGCAGCGAACATGGCCGTGCCGATCCCGTTGCCCCAGTACGCCTTGCGCAGCGCAATGGCCACGGAGCAGGAATGCCGCGTCTTCACGCGCGTGTTGAAAGACAAATGGCAGTTGCCGGCGATGTGCCCGTTCACCTCGCAGACGATGAAGCAGTCGTTGCAGGAATCCAGCACGTTTTGCAAGAAGCGCTCCTCACCCTCAACGGTGTAGCGGATCTCCTCCGGCGTACGCAGGACAAAAGGCGTATCAGCGGCGGTATCGTAGAGATACTGCACCAGATCAGCTGCGTCCGCCTTGGGATCGGGGGAACGGAGAATGCCGGTGCGGCCATCCTTGAGCGTAAAGGTGACAGGGGTGAAGATCATCTGCGAGCACCTCCTTAGTGGTAAAGTGTACGCCGGGGAAGCAAATGACGCATCCCCGGCGCAGTCGCTATCCTATTTTATTTCTCCGCAGGGATTGCTAATTCCTGCATTGCAGATTGTAAATTACGCCATCAGCGCCTTGCGGCCATTGTCGATGGCCAGCTGCACCATATCCGGGGCGGGGGCGCCGGGGATGCGGCGCTTCTCCACGCAGGAGAGCATCGACAGGTCATCAAACACATCCTGCTCAAAGACGGGGTGGAAGGTCTTCAACTCTTCCAGCGTCAGGTCGAGAAGGGCTTTGTTCTCGTTCAGGCAGTGGGCAACCAGTTTGCCGACCATCTCATGGGCGTCGCGGAAGGCCACGCCGTGCTTGACCATGTAGTCCGCCGCGTCGGTGGCGTTGGTGAAGCCGCCGGATGCTCCGCGCTCCATGACCTCCTTGCGGAAGGTGCAGGTTTTGAGCATTGCGGTGAAGACAGTCAGGCCCTTGACAAGCGTGTCGCGGGCGTCGAAGAAGGCTTCCTTGTCCTCCTGCATGTCCTTGTTGTAGGCCAGCGGGATGCCCTTCATGACGGTCAGCAGGGCCATCAGATCGCCGTAGACGCGGCCCGTCTTACCACGGATGAGCTCGGCCACATCGGGGTTCTTCTTCTGGGGCATGATGGAGGAGCCGGTGGCGTAGGCGTCGTCCATCTCCACGAAGCGGAACTCGTTGGTGTTCCAGATGATCAGCTCCTCGCAGAAACGGGAGAGGTGCATCATGCAGGTGGACGCGGCGGCCAGGAAGTCCAGCAGGAAGTCGCGGTCGCTGACGCCGTCCAGGCTGTTCTCCGTGATGGCGGAGAAGCCCAGCAGCTCGGCCACGCGCTCGCGGTTGAGGGGATAGGTGGTGCCCGCCAGCGCGCCGGAGCCCAGGGGCATCACATCCGCTGCGTCGAAGGCGTTGCGGAAACGCTTGCGATCCCGCAGGAACATCTGGAAGTAGGCCATCATGTGGTGGGCCAGGGTGATGGGCTGGGCCTTCTGCATGTGGGTGTAACCGGGCATAATGGTGTGCAGGTTGTCCTGGGCGATGTCCAGGATGACCTGGAGCAGGTCGTTCAGCATCTCCACGGTTTCCTGGCAGGCGAGCTTACAGTACATGCGCACATCCAGCGCGACCTGGTCATTGCGGCTGCGGCCGGTATGGAGACGCTTGCCTGCCTCGCCAATGCGCTGGGTCAGGATGGTTTCCACGTTCATGTGGATGTCCTCTGCGTCCACCATCCACTCGATCTTGCCGGCATGCACGTCCTCGAGGATGCCCTTGAGGCCCTTGACGATCTTGTCCGCATCAGCTTGCGGGATGATGCCCTGCTCGCCCAGCATGGTGGCATGGGCGATGGAGCCGGTGATGTCCTGCTCGGCCATGCGCTGGTCAAAGGAAATGGAAGAATGGAAATCGTCCATCAGGTGATCGGTGGATTTCGAAAAACGTCCGCCCCAAAGCTTCATAGGGGTTGCCTCCTCAAAACGCACAGATAGTGCGGTGTGTTCAGAAAAATATTATAGCAGATTTCGCGTCGATGTTCAACGGAAGAACAAGAAAGGTGCAATGTGAGTGTGGAGAACGGCAGGAATGGATAAGATTGCTTTTTTCTTTGCATTTTGATATAATGGCCTAACAATGTACGGCAGAAAACCGGTGCGACGCAGAAGAAGCAAGGAGGCATGAATATGTCTGAGATTGAATTGACGTTGGGCCAGAAGCGCGAAAAAGCCCTGGCGGCGATGGACTGCATTGTGAATATCCTGCAGAAGCAGAAGGCGGGGGCATTGATCAACGCTGAGAAAAGCCAGGAGCAGATGAAGGAGATGTATCAGGCGGAGAACAGAAAGTCCTGGTTGGGATTTGGATTCAAGCTGGTTCTCAACCTCCTGGCAATGGTATTTCTTAAGGTGGATCATCGTTTCCTGAACTTCGGAAAGGAAGCGCCGAATCAGAACCTAAAGGATATGAGCGAGACGTTCGTGACCAAGGTCAGCCGTGGTTATGAAGATACCTTTGCAATGCTGGACGGAATGATTGCACAGGTGAAGCGGTCGGACAGCGCGGCAGAACTATGCTATGAAAAGATGCTTGCGGTGGCTACCAATCGCTCGAATGCTGCGATGGAGCTGCTTTCCATGGGGGCGGAAATGGAGGTTTTCATCCGTTCCAGAGCCCGGGAGATGATGGAGGCATTGCGTAAGGAAGACAAGACCTTGGCTGACATCCGCAATGGGGTGTATGACATCGTGTATCCAGCGGAGTGAGAAATGGGAGACGGTTGATCGTCTCCTTTTTCTGTTGCGTAAATACAAAATAAGAACAATATCCTATTGGAAATAGGCTTGCATTTTTATTCATGCAGGCGTATAATGCCATTCATCACCCGATTACAATCCGCAAAGGAGATTTGATTTATTATGGCTAAGATGCGTGTTCTGCTGGCGTACTCCGGTGGTCTGGATACGTCCATTATCGTCCCGTGGCTGAAGGAAAACTACGACTGCGACGTGGTTTGCGTTGCCGGTGACGTGGGCCAGGGCGAGGAGCTGGAGCCCCTCCACGAGAAGGCTGCCAAGTGCGGCGCTGAGAAGCTGTACATCGCCGACCTGCGCAAGGAATTCGTCGAGGAGTTCATCTGGCCTACCCTGAAGGCTGGCGCTATTTACGAGGGTAAGTACCTGCTGGGTACCTCCTTCGCCCGTCCGCTGATCGCCAAGCGCCTGGTGGAGATCGCCCACGAGGAAAACTGCACCGCCATCTGCCATGGCTGCACCGGCAAGGGTAATGACCAGGTTCGCTTCGAGCTGACCATCAAGGCCTTCGACCCCGACATGAAAATCATTGCCCCCTGGCGTATCTGGGACCTCAAGACCCGTGAAGAGGAGATCGAGTACGCCGAGGCGCGCAACATCCCCGTGCCGGTCAAGAAGGATCGTCCCTACTCCATGGACCGCAACATCTGGCACATCTCCCACGAAGGTGCCGATCTGGAAGATCCCTGGAACGAGCCCCCGAAGGATCTGCTGCTGACCATGGTCACCCCCGAAATGGCGCCCGACCAGCCTGAGTACGTCACCGTTGATTTCGAGAAGGGCGTGCCCGTTGCTATCAACGGCGAGAAGCTGGAAGCCATCGAGTTGCTGACCAAGGCTAACGAGATTGCCGGCCGCAACGGCGTGGGCTGCGCTGATCTGGTGGAGAACCGTCTGGTGGGCATGAAGTCCCGCGGCGTGTACGAGACCCCCGGCGGCACCATGCTGTATGCTGCCCACGGCATCCTCGAAAGCATCACCCTGGATCGCCAGACCAGCCACTACAAGGAGCTGATCGCCTCCAAGTTCGCCGAGCTGGTGTACGACGGCATGTGGTACACCCCCCTGCGCGAGGCCCTGTCCGCCTTCGTGGATTCCACCCAGGAGGCCGTCAACGGCACCGTGAAGCTCAAGCTCTACAAGGGCAACTGCATCAACGCGGGCGTGAAGTCCCCCAACAGCCTGTACCTGGAAGAGATCGCTACCTTCGGCGACTCCAAGGATCTGTACAGCCACAAGGATTCCGAGGGCTTCATCAACCTGCTGGGCCTGCCCATGAAGGTCAAGGCCATCGTGGACGCCAAGAACAAGTAATTGCAAATGAAAACCTCCGGCCATATGGCCGGAGGTTTTTTGTGTCAGGATACACAAAACAACTAGGTTGCCCCGAAGTTTTCCAAAGGGCGATCGGAAAGCCCTTTGGTCGCCTTCACAGAGGCGAAATTATTGCTAGACAATAATTGATTTGTGTGATTGCAGATGAACTTCTTGCCATCACGACTCTGTCACATGCTTGCCGCAGATGTGCTCCGGCGTGAGCTTCAGCAGCCGGGTCTCATGGGCGAAAGCCTTGATCTCCCGGGCGATGTAGCTCTCGTCGTCGGTGAATTTGTGACTCAGGGCCGTCGCTACGCGGACGACCTCGTCATGGTCGTCAACGATCTCCATCCGACCAAAGACGATCACGCTGGTGACATGCTTCACCCATTCGCCGGGATGGGCCCAGCCCTGGTCGTACACGCAGTAGGACACCTTATCGCAGCGGGCGAGGGCGTCCTCCCGGTGTCCGCCATGGCCGCAGTGGAACCAGAGACAGCCGGTATCCGCATCATACCAGTGGTTCATGGGCATGCCGTAGGGATAGCCGTCATCCCCCTGCACGGACAGCACGCCGCGCTTCTCGCTTTCAAGCAGACGGATGCATTCTTCGTGGGTGGCGGCACGGTTTTGTCGGGTCAGGTCACGGAACATAGTCATTCCTCCTGTGTGAAATCGCCTCCGCACTCCTTTACAAAGTCCGCCGGGTCGATGAAGGCAAAACGCACCTTGTTCATCTGTGCTCGGGTGAAGGAAACGGACAGCAGGGGTTTGTCGTCCTGTGTGGCCTTGACTTCCACCGTCAACACGGGCAGCGCGGCGAACAGGTCGCGGGCGATGCGTACCGCCATGCCGCAGAGATAGGTGTCTGCGTCCTTGTCCATCAGGTCGCCGCGCACGGCAAAGCTCGCGCGGAGGGTATCCGCGTCCACTGTGGTTACGTCCAGCGCGGCGACGTAAGGCGTCAGGTCAGCCATGGGGTTCTCGTACTGCAGCACGGCGAGATATGCGGCGATATCGCCCTTCAAAACGCCCTCAGCATGCCGGTGATACACGGCCCACTTGTCCGGAGGGGTCAGGCCGTCGGTGGGGGTAGGGGAGACGAGGATATCCGTCCAGTCGATGGTTTCATCGGCGGTCTTCCACAGGTCGCGGAAGGGCGGCAGGGCAGGCTGCTGCGCGGGGACGGGAGCGTCGGCGGTCTTGTAAACGGCGGTATTGGCGGCACGTTCACCGGGGTAGAGGTCGCCCACGATGTCAGCCATGCCGCGAAGGAGGCTGCGGCGGATGTCAGTCATTCTCAACACCCTCCTTTTTGCACTGTACGCAGGGCGGCTGCACCTTGGTATCGAAGTGTTCGATGGTCACGTCGGCGTTGCTGATGACCGCGTTGTCAAACAGCCAGCGGCTGAGCGGGTTGATCAGCAGGGCCTCCACCTGATTGCCCACGCCGCGTCCGCCGTTGGACAGGTCGGCAAGGGCTGCAGCGGAAAGCTCCGCGTAGGCCTCGTCGGTGACGGTGATGCGGATGTTCTTCTGCTCGGCCAGGCGGCCCACGATCTTGTCCACCTGGGCCCGGAGGATGGCTTTGCCCGCCTCCTCGCGGATGAAGTCGAATACCACGATGTTTTCGCCAATGCGGTTGAGGATCTCCGGGCGGCCCAGCTCCAGCTTGAAGTGGTCTTCCACCGCCTGGCGCAGCCGCCGCTGCACTTCTGCATAGTCCATATCCATGGTGACGTTCTGATAGCGGCGGCCCAGCTCGTCCTTGACATACATGCCCAGGTTGCTGGTGAAGATGATGATCGTCTCGGAGAAGTACACCGTGTTGCCCTGACCGTCGGTCAGGCGGCCGTCTTCGAGGATCTGCAGGAACTTGTCCAGGATGGAGGAATGGGCCTTCTCGATCTCGTCAAAGAGCACGATGGCGAAGGGGTTCTTCTTGATCGCGTTGGTCAGCTGGCCGCCGGCCTCGTAGCCCACATAGCCGGGAGGCGCGCCCATGAGCTTCTGGTCAGAATGGGGCTGTCCGTATTCGGACATATCAAAGCGGATGCAGGCGCTTTCGTCGCCGAAGAGCTTCTCTGCCAGGGCCTTGGCAGTCTCAGTTTTGCCGACACCGGTGGGGCCTGCGTAGAACAGCACGCCCTTGGGCTTTGCGGTGGAGGAGGACGACAACCCGTTCATGCCCGTCACCGCGCGCTTGACCACGTCCAGCGTGCGCTCCAGGGCGGAATCCTGGCCCTTGATGCGCTTCTCAAAGTCCTGCTTGGCGGTGCGGAGGCTCTCTATGGATAGGTTCTGCCAGGGGTTCTCCTTGATGCCGTACTTGTACAGATCCACGATGGAGCACAGGTCGCGGATGGGCGTCTGCTCCCGCTTGGACAGGCGGCGCATGGCGTCCAGCTCGGTGAAGGTGAGGCCCTCCGTCAGGCCGACGAACTTCTCCCGCAGGCGGGTCAGCTCCTCCGGGTGGGCCTCGTAGAAGGGCATATCGGTGCGGTAGACCGTGCTGTCGAAGAAGGACGGAAATGCCTTGCCGGAGATGAGACGCTTGCGCTCCTCCCGGTCGGGGGCCTCGATGCGGATGGTCTTGCACAGCGGGTTGTTCAGATAGAACCAGGCCGGCAGGTCGTTGAGCTTTTCCACCAGCAGGATCAGCAGATTCTGCCTTTTGCCCATGGGGGTGCGCACGGTGGCGGTGCTCATGGCGGACTGCATCAGCAGGTTGAAGCTGTTCACGTCGTGCTGATCCATCCGCTCCGGGGTGATGATGTAGTGGCTGGCCAGCTCCATCACGACGGCGGTGGCAGCGCTGGTCTGGCTCATCGCGCGGCGGATGATGTTGGGCGCAGTGGCTTGCGTATTGCCCTTGAACTCCGCCGGAATAGCGCCGGATTTCAACTCGCAGCCATTGGTGCGGGCGAATGAATCCAGCATATGTGGTGCATAAGGATTCATGAATCCCACCAGGTTGGAATAGAAAACGACCTGCCCGTAGCCATTGTCGGTCAGGTGTGCATTCAGGTATTCGGTGAGGGGCACGAGCTTGTCCTCCGGGATGGAGCCTTCCACCGGATAGCGGCACAGATCAGCCACATTGCCCTCCAGGATGATCAGGGGTTTGACCGCGCTGAACAGCTCCAGCTCGCGATGCCATTTGGAAATCAGGGGCGCCATATTTTCAGCCTCCCATGTCAGCATTTGTATTTATTTTACCACGCATTGCCCTTTGTTGCAAGAAAAAAGGAGAGGCGCAGGCCGCTCCTTATTCCTGGGGTTTTGTGCGGTACTGATCGTAGAAGGAAGTGAATTCCTCCTCGTCCACGTCATAGACCCGCTGGCTGCTTTCCGCCTGGGCCTGCTGGCGCTGCTTGTATGCCGCGCGGCGATGGATGGCCAGCATGACCAGCGCCAGGGCAAGCAGGAAGCCGATGATCCACAAAACGAAGGAGAACACGCCTCCCAACAGTCCGAAGAAGCCTTCAATCAGGCTCCAGACAAGACCCAGAACCAGCTTGATGATATTGATGATGTATCCGATGACGTCCGTGATGAAAAGAATCATATCTGTTTCCCTCCTGTTGACGAAGTTATCATACCACATCTGTGCCCCCATGTTCCAGTAGAAAAAGATTAGAAATGCATGAGGAGTTCCTAATCCAGACAGATTTGACAAAGGATGCGCCAGTGGGTATAATATGACCAAACAACGTCTGTATTGAGAACGGAGCATGTATATATGCATAAATATGAAACATTCAGCGAGTGCCTGAAACGGTGTCTGCAGGAGGCGGAGCTCTCTGCATCGGAGGCGGCACGGCTGGTGGGCTTTCGCAGCCGAAACAGCATTTTCCGCATTCTTTCAGGAGACACTGGCAGCGACGTGAACCTGCGCTTCCTGCAGCAGCTGTATGAGGCGCTGGGCAGCAAATGGCCGGAGGAACGCTGGTATGCCCTGCAGGAAGCCCTTAGCCGGGAAACGTTGGGCTTGGAGCGGTACCATGCCAACCAGGCCTTTCGCCGGGTGTTGCACGACGGGGAAACGGTGATCCCCGATTATGTGGTGCAGGAGATTGATTCTGCCGGCCAGGTAACGGAACACGCCCTGGAAAAGGTGCTGCGGGAGATTGCAGCGCTGCCCCGGGCCGAAATCATCATTACCGGATGCTGCGACAGCGGTCTGGCCCGGGTGCTGGAGGATACATGCGGCGCAGCGGGCGCGCAGGGCAGATTGGCGGTACGCCACTACATTGATGTCACTGAAGAGAATGCGACCACGAATATCCTGGGGATTCTCCCCTTGGTATCCAAGCCCTGGTATAATGCACGCCTGGTGGATCCGGAGGCCTGCCCGGCAGAGATGATGGCTATTTACCGTCTCCATGCCATCCATGTCCAGGTGTGGGATGAACAAGGAAAACAGACCAGCGTGATGTTCATCCGTTTTGATAACATCCATTTTGCCTCCTATGTCCGCGCGGAAGGGAACTGCCCGCCGGTTATCGTGCTGGATAAATGGCGTTTTGACCTGGAGCTTCTCAAACCTATCATACGCAGCGGCGAAGGCTCGGAGGTCTTTGTGGATTATACCCGCCAGTATGCCCAGCTGGAGGACAACTGTGCCATTTACAGCATCAAGCCGGATCCGCATTTCAACTGCATCCCTACGGAGCTGCTGGAGCATGCGGTGGTGGAGGGCTTCGAGCAATCCGGCCTGGCGGCGGGCCCGGAGCTGCTGGAATTGATCGGTAAACTCAAGCAGGTGCATGACCAGCGCTTTGCCAATATGATCAACAAGCGCCGACCTACCCATTTGGTGTACAGCCTGTCGCTCATGGAACGATTCATGCGCACGGGTGTGCTGAGCGACCAGTTCTTCCTGCAGCGTGCCTACACGGTGGAGGAGCGGCGCAGGGTTATCCGTGTCCTGCTGGACGCCATGCGTGAAAAACCCTACTTCAATGTGCATTTGCTGAAGCCGGAGGTACCGCCGGTGAGGTATGAGATTAGCTTTTATGAGGGCAAAGGTGTGCTGCTCATGGATGCATATACCGGGTACGAGCTGAATTCGGATCATTCCGAGGCGTTGATTACCCTGCCAGCGTTCATGGAGAGTGTCAAGTGCTTCTTCATCGATGAACTGTTGGCGCATTATGTGCTGTCCAGGGCGGATACCATCCGGGAGTTGGAACGGCTGCTGGTTATGAATGTTCAGGAATGATGGTGATGAACACATATTATTGTGTGCAGAAACTGTTGTAAATTCTGGCCATATGTGGTAAACTTTTATGCGTAATCTGCGTCCGGGAGCGCAGGTAAGTATCCTGGGCGTATCACGAAGGAAGGCGTTACCATGGCAAAGCATTGGACGGATGATACCGCTTTGGTGGATTCCATTGCAAATAATCTTTATGAGGCGCTGCCGCTGCTGCCCAAGCGCCTGGTTCGCGTAGATGCTCTGACCAAGGAATTCAGCATGCCCTTTTCCCATATTCAGATTCTGTGCATGCTGTCGGACAAGGAGATGACCATCGGCGAGATCAGCACGAGCCTGGGCATTGCCAAGCCGAACATCACCCCCCTGCTGGATGCGCTGTACGATCGCGGTCTTCTGGAACGCTGCCGCAGCGAAAGGGACCGGCGCATTGTCAATGTGCGTTTGCGTCCGGAGGGCCAGGCGCTGACCGCTCAGATCAAGAACAGCATTTCCGGTCAGACCCGGGAATGGCCGGCTGGGATCAGCATCAGCGATATCAAGCGGCTCAACAATGCGCTGGCTTATCTGATCGAAATCGGAAACCGGCTTGCAGAGGCTGAGCGTACCAAGGGGAGCAACGAATAATACAAAACATTAACCGCTGTCAGTCAATGATTGGCAGCGGTTTTTTGTGCAGAAATTGTTACAACTTTCAGGCGCTGAAAATGGGCGTTTACATTGACATAATCAGGTAAACATGGTATGATTTATTGTGGGTTATTGCATATACCACTTTTATTGTTGTGCTGTTTTTCCCAGAGGCGGAATGTTGTTTTCGCCTTCAGACTGGCTGAAAGGAAGCGCCGGCACAAAGGCCCGCTTATGGGCGTTTGTGCACAGGACACGGCTGAAGATGAACGTCAATCCAAACTTGAAGGGCGACGCGCAGCTAAAACGCTGTGCCGGATATCTGCGCCTCAAGCGCATACAGGATATTGTACTGTCGGTGCTGGGGTTGGTGCTGTTATTCCCGGCAATGGTGCTGATTGCGTTGGTGATCCTGATTGAGAGCCCGGGAGAGAGTCCCATTTTTGTACAGACCCGGGTGGGAATGAATGGCAGGAAATTCAAATTTTTCAAATTCCGCACCATGCATCCGAATGCTGAGAAGCATCTGCAGGAGCTGCTGGATAAAAACGAGATGAACGGCCCGGTCTTCAAGATCAAGGATGATCCCCGTATCACCAGGGTGGGAAGAATCCTTCGCAAGACCAGCATGGACGAGCTGCCTCAGCTGTGGAATATCCTCAAGGGTGATATGAGCCTTGTGGGCCCCCGGCCGGCGCTCCCCCGGGAAGTGTCCCAGTATGACAAGAATGCCTGGCAGCGCCTGATGGTCACTCCGGGCCTGACCTGCTATTGGCAGATTCAGCCCAAGCGCAACAGCCTCAGTTTTGAAAAATGGCTGGAGCTGGATCTCAAATACATCGAAGAACGCAGCCTCCTGGTGGATTGGAAGATCATGTTCGGCACCATCAGCGCCGTTCTGCACATGGAAGGCGAGTAAACACCAACTGCTGTACAGGAGGGAAATATGCGGATTGCAATGCTTGGCCACAAGCGGGTTCCCTCCCGGGAGGGCGGCGTCGAGATTGTGGTGGAACAGCTGGCGGTCAGGATGGCCCAGCGCGGGCATGAGGTCACCTGCTATAACCGGGGCGGCCATCATGTCAGCGGTAAAGCCTTTGACGCCAGGAAGCAAAGGGAACACAAGGGCGTCCGTCTGTTGACGGTCCCCACGGTGGATGCGAAGGGCTTTGCAGCCATGAGCGCTTCCATCTTCGCCTCCATCCGGGCTGCCTTTGGCAGGTATGATGTGGTGCACTTCCACACTGAGGGCTCCTGTGTAACGCTGTGGCTGCCCAAGCTGATGGGCAAGCGCTGCATTGTGACGGTGCATGGTCTGGACCACCAGCGCAGCAAGTGGGGCTGCCTTGCCCGCAAGTATATTCTCTGGGGCGAGAAGGCTGCAGCCCGCTGGGCGGATGAGATCATCGTGCTGAGCGAGGGTGTGCAGACCTACTTCCGCAGCGTGTACAAGCGGGAGACGAGGCTGATCCCCAACGGCCTGACGCTGATCAACCGCCGCGGGCCGCAGATCATCACCGACAAATATGGCCTGGAGAAGGATGGGTACATCCTGTACCTGGCCCGCATCACCCCGGAAAAGGGGGTGCATTACCTGATCGAAGCTTACAAGGCGCTGGAGACGGACAAGAAGCTGGTCATCGCCGGCGGTGCCAGCGATGCAGCGGATTACTACCGCCGTCTAAAAGAGATGGCATCAGATGATCCGCGCATCATCTTCACTGACTTTATCCAGGGCCAGGAGCTGGAGGAATGGTACTCCAATGCTCTGGTGTATGTGCTCCCCTCCGAACTGGAGGGCATGCCCATCAGCCTGCTGGAAGCCATCAGCTGCGGCAACTGCTGCCTGGTGTCCGACATTGCGGAGAACCGCAATGTGGTGGGGGAGAGCGGCTGCACCTTCAAAAGCGGCGACGCTGACGACCTTGCTGAGCAGCTGAAGGTGCTGCTGGCAGACCCTCAGAGGATTGAGTGCTGCAGAAATGCATCCCGCAAGCGCAGCCAGGAGCTGATCGGTTGGGACGAGGTGACCGACCGTACGCTGGCAGCTTATCAGGGGAGTGCTCAGTAAGGAGTTGAAACAAACGCAATGCTACACATAAAGCCAAAGATCCTGGCGGCACTGACAGCGTGCAGCATGATCATCCTGGCGATGGGCGGCATGGCCATGGGCGAGGCGGCAGGCAACGAAGCGACCATGACGATTTCGCTGCAGGTCAATGGATATGAACTCGTCTTCCAGGGTCCCCTGACCGAAGGAACGACCTGGCAGGAGATTCCTGAAACGGAGGATGTGGATATCCGGTTCTGCATGCCGGTGCGCGGCGAGGTGGATGTGCCGCTGTTCACCATGATCCTCCTGCAGCCCATGGGCGATTATGCCATGATGCTGGAGGACGCCCAGGGCATTGAGGTGCCTGTCAGCTTCCATATGGCGCCCCGGCCGCCGGGGTTGACCGATGAAGAAAAGTGGGCGTTCACCTGGGCGCAGGCGGATGTCTTCGTCCTGATGGAAACCCTCAGGCTTACCGCCGTGCCGGATGAGAAACAGCCATCCATCCTGGAAGAACCCATGCGCGTTGTAACGGACGCCTTTGAACTGACGTACAGCGCACAGTGGCGGGGGAGGCTCAGCGTTGAGCCGGGGGTGAATGGCAGCATTGTCTTCAATGCTGTGATTGACAGCCATCTGTATCCGGTTTTCATCCTGCGCTATGGCGCGGATGATGGCAACTACGTGATCACACTGCGAAAAGAAAACGGGCAGCTGGTGGATGTATCCTTCGATATGCTCAGCGCCTCGGCAGAGTTCTCTCCGCAGGCTCGTACGCATTTCTACGAAATACAGGAAGTGATCGCAGAGATCACTTCAAGCATCACTCTTCGTTGAGGGTTAAGGGCGCCTGATTCCCTCAAGTGGTTCCCTTGTTTTCCCAAGGCTACCTTGTTTTACATAGATGGAGATTCATTTCTTTAGGAGGATGAAAGATGAACGTCAATTTCACCCGGCGTTGTCTGTCCATGCTGTTGGTGCTGGTCATGCTCTTCACGATGATGCCCACGACCATCATCGCTGAGGAACTGCACGATCACACCCACGAGACGGAGTCTTCGATTGTCACTGGCAGTGACATCCTCTCTGTGCTCGAGGTGGAGCCGCTGTCCGTCAGCGCGTCTGCGTCTGCAAACTATGTGTATGCAGGCGAAGAGGCGGTGGCCGTCACGGTGAAGATTTCCGGCGGCATGGCGCCTTATACGGTGACGCTGCAGGCTGTTAAGAACAGCAGCGTGGTGTTCACCGACAGTAAGACGACGGAAGAAAACTCTGCCAAGCTGTCTTACAAACCCGCGGCCTATGGCGACTATGAGCTGGTTGTCACTGTGCGCGACGCCAGCAATGAGCAGAAGCTGACCACCGTCGGCCTGGCCGTTGCCGAGCATGACATGGAAAACGAGGCCGCCTGGGCCGCGTCTGTTTCCGGTGCTTCCGTTTCTTCTGACTGGGCCAAGAGCCTTGTTTCTGTAGCCAAGACCCAGGTCGGCTACAAGGAAAGCGAGAAGGACTTTGTCATCAAATCCGGCGAGAAGCAGGGTTACTCCCGCTACGGCGCCTGGTACGGCACGCCCTACACCGGCTGGAACAATGCTTTCCTGGCCTTTGTGGCGGAGTATGCCAAGGTGCCCAATGACGCGCTGCTGTCCGGCTCCAACTACCGCAGCTGGGTCAACGGCATGAGCGCCAAGGGCGCCTACATGAAGGACGGCTATACCCCCAAGGCGGGCGATATCGCCTTCCTGTCCGGCTCCCGCGTGGCTTTGGTCGAGAGCGTCTCCGGCAGCAACGTCACCGTCATCGAGGGTGACGTGAATGGCGCTGTCGTTCGCAAGACCTACGCCATCTCCAAGGTGGCTGGCTTTGGCAACACCGGTCTGATGCAGGGGCTGTACAAGGGCACTGCCACCGCCGTGCCCACCGCTGCGCCCGAGGCCACCAAGGCTCCCGAAGGCGGCGACACGCCCGTGGTGACTGCTGAACCCACCGCGACCCCCGTGCCCACTCCCGTGCCCGAGGACGAGGAGCTGGTCTTCCAGGCGACGCCCACCCCCGGTCCCGGCGTGACTGCCAAGCCCAAGGAGGACAACGATCCCCTGACCAACATGGGAAGCGCCATGGATCAGCTGATCGGCGAGCTGGATGCTGCCGCCACAGCCATTCCCATGCAGTTCTCCGAGGCGTACTACCTCATCCAGGCAGAACTGGATGCGCTGATGGAGAAGTACCTGGGCACTGCCACCCCCACCAAGGCTGAGGTTCAGGCTTTTGTGGACGCTCTGGAGCTGCAGGAACTGTACTATATCCATCTGGAGAACGAAGACTTCTTGGCGTTTGCGGAGAGCAGCGGCATTAGCAATTATGAAATGATTGCATTGCTGGAGAGCCGGGAAATGGCATTCCGTTTTACCGATATGGTAAGAGAGCGGTTCAATCTTCTCACGAATCAGCGTGCTACCGGCACATTCTATATTGCAAAAGACGGCCAAAACGTCCTGTCCGTCTACTATAATGGTACTAGTGGTAAGGATAATAAAGACGGTACCTATACTTTTACTGCTGCCAAGGCTACCGTAAGTGGAGAAACAACGACGATCCGGTTGACAAATGTCACGGCGATCAAGTCCACTCTTGAATTTTCGTATTCTACTGCAAATGTTGACTGGCGAGGGGGAAAACTGAACGGTCTGTCCTCTAGTCCTACAACGGTTGTGCTTGAGCCGAATCAGTATATTGAGTTTACCATTACCGGTGGCAGTTTTCTTGCACAAGGTGCTACTGCAATAACACTGAGCAGTTTTGCTCTCACGCCTGTGATGGATACAGGCAATTTGACGATTTATCCCAGCGCCCTGGGTTCTCTTGATGTTGTTTTCTATGATGAAAGCGGCAACCGGACAACTGCTGTTCTCGCCGCTGATGCGACCGAGCCTCTGGTGCTGACGAATATTGCGATCGCTTATGGCGTGGCGGTTACGCCGCATCCGATTGGGGATGCGCAACTGATGGGCTGGGTGAACTATGACAATCAGGCTCCGTTCCCCTGCACAAATAACGTGCTTTTCCCGCCCAAGGATACGACAACGAGCGTGATGCCGTTGTTTACAAGCGGGGGCGTGGCTTTGTGGCTGACCAATAATGCGTTGTATGACAACCTGAACACGGCGATCGCTACCGCTCAGGCGGGCAGCAGTAAGACTATCGTCCTGTATTCGGATGGTATTCTTCCTGCTGGAACCTACACCATTCCCAGCGGTGTGACGGTGCTGATTCCCTTTGATGATGCGCATACACTGTATACTACCAAGCCAGCTTTGGTGAAGTCTGGCTCTGATAAATTTGAGACTTCCATATATCGCACGCTCACAATGGCTGACGGCGCTAACTTGGTCATCAACGGTGCATTGAGCTTGTCCAACAAGGTGTTTGCGGGCGGCGGCGGTCAGGATCACTGTGGTTCTCCGTATGGTGAGCTCAGTATGATCCGGATGGAAGGCAGCAGCAATATCACGATCGAAAATGGCGGCGCGCTGTATGCCTATGGTTTCATTACCGGAAACGGTAGTGTGACGGCTAAAAGCGGCGCTGTTGTGTATGAGTGCTTCCAGTTTGAGGGCTTCCGCGGCGGCACGAAGACGACAAGCATGAGTAACCAGGTTTTCCCGCTGAGTCAGTACTATATTCAGAACATTGAAGTGCCGATGCGTATCTATGCCGGTGCCAAGGAGTACAGTTTCACGGGCGCTGAGGTTTCAGATACGGCGGCAGGCTCTTCGGTTGATTTCCTGAGTTCGTCGTCTGGCGCAATGTTCTTGCTGAGCTCGGGTTATGTTGAAAAGCGCTACGATGGCAGTTCTGATCGCTTGCTGGTGAAGCTTGGCGGTAATGGCGTCATGTCCATTTCGCCCATTGTCATGAGGCTGAATGCCCTTTATGCGGTTAACTCTGCAGAGTATGTGCTGCCGATTACCAGCAATATCACAGTTCAGGTTGAAGCTGGCTCTACTGCAAAGATTGCACAGGATATCGCGCTTCTTCCCGGCGCAAAGATTATTGTCGATGAGGGCGCGACTTGTACGCTGAACACGGGTACGACAATTATCGTTTACGATGGCGATACCTGGGGCAACTACTGCGCTTCAACGGATAAGGCGCAGTTTATCCCGGTTCGTTATGCACCGGGCAGAACGTATAATCGTACAAATGCTGACCTGGTGGATGCGTCGATTGTTGTCAACGGTACTGTTGATGCTTCTATCGGTAGCGCGTTTACGACGACAGGTGGTGCTGCTATTGTCAGCACTGGCGCTGGTGTTGCGAAGGTCAGCAATGTTGATAAGACGTCCAAGGTTACTTATCAATACCTCCAGGCGAGCAATACTTACCCCCAGATTGGAATTGAGTCCGCTTGGTTGAAGAACGACGACGGCTCCTTCACCAAGACCGGTGAGGTACCTGCTGATACCTACACCAAGGCGGATAACGGCTATAATGAGGTGATCTCCGGCGACGGTACCTACGCCTATACCAACGGTGTATGGAAGCTGGCCTGTGAAGGCGATGAGCATGTCTACACCAAGGTGACCTATGAGCCCACCTGTACCGAGCCCTATACTGAGGTCTACACCTGTCAGTGCGGCGCGGTTAAGGATGTTGTGAAATCCACCCTGGATGTTGATGGCATGAAGCCCTTGGGTCACCAGGAGGAAGTCATTCCTGCTGTGGCGGCGGGCTGCGAATCCACCGGCTTGACCGAAGGCGAGAAGTGTACCCGCTGCGGCGAAATTCTGCTTGCCCAGTCTGAGGTTCCTGCGACCGGTCATACCCCCGAGGACATTCCTGCGGTCGATGCTACCTGTGAAGCCACCGGCCTGACGAAGGGCAGCAAGTGTTCTGTCTGTCAGAAGGTTCTGACGGCACAGAACGTGAGCCCCGCCCTGGGCCATGCCTGGGTCGATACGGATCACGCTGAAAACAAGGCGCCCACCTGTACCGAGGCAGGAAAGCAGTATCAGGTCTGTTCCCGCTGCGGCGATACCCAGATGGCTGTGGTGGACAAGCTGGGCCATGCGATGGATTCCGGTGTACAGATCAACGCTACCTGTTTGAAGGGCGCACATACCCTGTTTACCTGTACCCGCGGCTGCGGTTATACCGATGAAGCCAATCTGGGAGACCCCCTGCCCCACGATTGGCAGAATGATGAGTATGTGGAAGCTACCTGCGGCGCCAACGCTTACTGGACCCAGGTTTGCAGCTATGGCTGCGGCACCAAGACTGATCCTGTTGAAGTGGAAAACACTGCTACTGGCAACCACATCTATACCATCACCTTCACGGATACCCTGAAGGAAGTCAAGGACGAGAATGGCGTTGTCACCGGCTACGCCAAGAAGGATTGTACCGTTGCCGGTACCGTCACGAAGATCTGCTCTGTTTGTGAGCATGACGCGTCCTTTGCCCTGGAAGCAACGGCTCATACCGAGGTGACTGTTCCCGGTAAGGCTGCGACCTGTACTGAGAATGGCCTGACCGATGGCAAGCAGTGCTCTGCCTGCGGCGTGATCACTCTGGAGAGAGAGATCATCCCTGCGGCACATGTCTTTGAATTTGAAGTGATTGCTCCCACCTGTACGACTCCTGGTATTACCAATGTCACTTGTGAGAACTGTAATTACTTCGGCACGAAGGATTCTGTGGATGCTACCGGCCATAACTACGTTAAGGATTCCGAACGGTCTACGGAGCCTACCTGTACCGAGAACGGTACGGAAGTCACTGTCTGTCAGAATGCAAACTGCCCTGTGCCCGAGGTGACCAATGTCGTCGACAAGCTGGGCCATGATTACAAGTCCGAGGGCGGCACCGTTGTGACCCCGCCGACTTGTAGTGTTGCAGGCTACACCACGCTGACCTGTCAGCGCGAAGGCTGTACCGCAGTCCCGGAAGTGGTGGCGGGTGAACCTGCTACCGGTATCCACGATCAGGAGATCCTGGTTCCGGGCAAGGCTGCGACTTGTACCGAGTCCGGCCTGACTGACGGCTATAACTGCTCCATGTGTGGTGATGAGCAGGTTAAGCAGACCGTCATTGAGGCCAAGCAGCATGACTGGCAGAATGCTGACCATGCCGATAACAAGGCGCCCACCTGTGATGCTGAGGGCGATCAGTACCAGATCTGTGCTAATGACAGCAGCCATACCCATTGGGTGAAGGTTGGCAAGCTGGATCACACTGCTGTCCATCAGACCATTCCTCCCAAGGCGCCGACCTGTACAGAGAAGGGCAATAACGAGTATACATACTGCCCCACCTGCGACATTACGATCGGCAAGATGGAAATCGGCGTTGATCCCGACAACCACGATATTGTAAAGGTTGGCGCGAAGGCGAAGACCTGTACTGAGGATGGCTGGAAGGCCTATGAGTACTGCTCTCGCTGCGGCGATCCGGAGGCTGCCAAGGCGGCTGCTCTGATCCCCGCCGGCCACGACATCGTGGAAGTGGAGGCCAAGGCGAAGACCTGTACCACCGTCGGCTGGAATGCCTACGAGTACTGTGAGTCCTGTGCTTACACGACCTACGTGGAAATCCCCGCCGGCCACGACATCGTGGAGGTGGAGGCCAAGGCGAAGACCTGTACCACCGTCGGCTGGAATGCCTACGAGTACTGTGAGTCCTGTGCTTACACGACCTATGTGGAAATCCCCGCCGGCCACGACATCGTAGAAGTGGAGGCCAAGGCGAAGACCTGTACCACCGTCGGCTGGAACGCCTACGAGTACTGTGAGTCCTGCGACTACACAACCTACGTGGAGATCCCCGCCAGCCACGATATCGTGAAGGTGGATGCTCAGGCGAAGACCTGTACCGAAAAGGGCTGGGAAGCGTATGAGTACTGTGAGTCCTGCGACTACACGACTTACGTGGAGATCCCTGCCAGCCACGACATCGTGAAGGTGGATGCTCAGGCGAAGACCTGTACCGAGAAGGGCTGGGAAGCCTACGAGTACTGTGAGTCCTGCGATTACACGACCTATGTGGAAATCCCCGCCAGCCATGAGCTGACCCAGGTGGAGGCCAAGGCGGCCACCTGTACCGAAAAGGGCTGGGAAGCCTACGAGTACTGTACTGTGGATGGCTGCGGTTATTCCACCTACAAGGAGATTGCTCCCTTCCACCAGAAGGTCATCAAGATCACTGAACAGGTGGATCCCACTTGTCAGGATGTGGGCCACTATGTGGATGCTGAATACTGCGAGGCCTGCACGACCTGGCTGGACGATATTCAGATCCCGCAGGTTGACCACAGCTACAAGGGCGAGGTGCTTGAGCACAAGGATCCCACCTGTTACGCGGAGGGCTACACCATCACCCAGTGTAAGTGGTGTACTGCCTCCGAGACCACTGAAACCACCCAGAAGGTTGCCCATGCCTACGACAAAGGTTACGGCGACGGCATGATGCTGGTGGACGGCGCTTGGGTCCGCGAGAACTGTCTGGAAGGCGGTACGGTGACCTATACCTGTACTGCGGTGGGATGCCCCGAGACAGAACCCGGCCACACGAAGGTTGATGCCTACGAGGCTCTGACGGAGCACAGCGGCGCCTGGAATGAGACACTGGCTCCCACCTGTCAGACTGCGGGCACCAAGGAGCGTACCTGTGAACTGTGCCAGAAGTATGAGACGGATGTCATTGAGAAACTGACTCATACCGAGACGAATGCCTACACTGAGTATGAGGAGAAGAAGGCAACCTGTAAGGAAGCCGGCCACTCTGCATACACCCATTGTAATATCTGTAACCTGGACATCAACAGGACCGATTATGAGATCGATACTGTCAATGGCCATGATTACCAGACTGTTGCCGGCAAGCCTGCCACCTGTACCGAGACTGGTCTGGCGGACGGAAGCCAGTGTACCATTTGCAAGGAATGGGAGCTGGAACAGGCAATCATCCCCACCATCCATTCCGGTATTGCCGGCATCGAGAATGCCGTTCCCGTGACCTGCTATCAGGATGGCCACAGCGTCGGCAGCAAGTACTGTGATGTCTGCAATACCTGGTTCGAGGGCGAAACCACTGACATGGTCGAGTGCGAAGTGGTGGAGTACGAGCGTGTTGCTGCTACCTGCACGGAGGATGGCTATGTCATCAATCAGTGTGTGTACTATACCGGCAAGGCGGATGAGTGCGACAACACTGAGACCATCACTCTGACCAAACTCGGCCACGAGTGGGAGAGGGAAGGCGCTGCTGAGGGCTGGACGGAGACCAAGGCTCCCTCCTGCTATGAAAAGGGCGTTGAAACCCGCGAATGCGCCTGCGGCTACTCCGAGACCCGCGATATCGCCATGATCGAGCATAACTACGACAATGGCGTACCTGGCAAGGAATCCACCAAGTGGAACGATGAGACCGGCAAGTGGGAGAACTGCGTTGAAGCGGACACGATCGTGTACACCTGCCAGAACGCTGGCTGCACGGCGGACAACTCCGAAACCCATACCTACACTGACGACATCGATGTGACTGAGCATGCCTGGGTCTACGACGCCCAGGATGAACCGACCTGTACCGAACCTGGCACTGCCAGCGGCAAGCATTGTACCCGCTGCGGTCTGGAAGAGGGCGGCGGCGAAATCCCCGCCAAGGGCCACACCTGGGATGCTGGCGTCGGTACTGGCGCCAAGTGGGACGAGGAAGCCCAGAAGTGGGTGACCGTCTCCTGTACGGAGAATGGTTCCGTGCTCTACACCTGTACCCTGTGTCAGGTGGGCAACTACACCAAGACCGAGCCTGTGACGGCTCCCGGCCATGACTGGAATGAGGGTACCGTCGCTGAGCCCGCCACCTGTACCGAGAAGGGCTCCACGACCTACAAGTGTAATGCCTGCGGCGAAGAGGAAACCCGTGAGGACATCCCCGCCACCGGCATCCACGATCAGAAGGAACTGGTTCCCGGCAAGGATGCGACCTGTACCGAGTCCGGTCTGACCGATGGCTACAAGTGCTCCATGTGTGGTGCCGAACAGGTGAAGCAGGACGTGATTCCTGCCATCCATGACACCATCGAGGGCATCGATACGGCCATTGACGCCACCTGTACCACTCCCGGCCACGACGTGGGCAGCAAATACTGCGAAACCTGCGAGAAGTGGTTCGAGGATATCGTGATCGGCGTGAAGGCCCACGACTACACCGTTCTGGTGAAGGCTGTGGATGCCACCTGTGAAGAGGACGCATACGAAGTCAAGCAGTGTACTTGGTACAACGAGTGCGGCAAGGAATGGACATTCAGAGATGAAGGCTCCCGCCTGGGCCATGACTGGGAGATCTCCGAGATCAAGGGCGTGGTGGCTGCCGGCGAAGTCTGGAAGCTGCTGGATTGTGACGTTGCCGGCTTTGTCACCTATGTGTGCGGCAACGATGCTTCCCACACCAATACTCAGAACATCGAGGCGACCGGTCACCAGAATACTGAAGTGATCCCCGGTCAGGACGCGACCTGTCTGGAGGACGGCTACAAGGACGGCCTGAAGTGTACTGACTGCGGCACGGTGATCACCGAGCGCGAAGTCATCAAGGCCAAGGGCGAGCACACCTGGGGCAGCTGGGCAACCACCACTGAGCCCAAGTGCGGCGTCGCCGGTGAGGAACGCCGTGACTGTGAGCTGTGCGACGCCTACGAGACCAATGAGCTCGCTGCGCTGGAGCACGACTACGCCTGGGATGGCGGCAAGGTGGTTACTCCTGTCACCTGTACCACCGATGGTTACACGACCCTGGTTTGTGAGCTCTGTGGTACTCAGACCGTTGATCCTGACTCCATCATTGCCCATCAGGGCCATAAGGGACAGCTGGTTCAGGATGTTGCGGCGACCTGCGGCTCCGTCGGCTACACCGCTGGCGTGCAGTGCAGCGTCTGCCAGGAGTGGACGAATCCCCGTACTGAGCTGCCCAAGCTGGAGCATAAGTACGATGATGGCATTACCACCACCGAGCCTGACTGTGAGAATGCCGGTGTGAAGACCTTCACCTGTACTCAGCCTGGCTGTACTGCGGACATTGAGGGTCACACCAAGACCGAATCCATTCCTGCCCTGGGCCATAAGCCTGTGGATGTGTCTGCGGTGGACGTCACCTGTACCACCGATGGTTGCACCGCCGGCAAGAAGTGTTCTGTCTGCGGCAAGACTCTGGAGGGCTGCGACCCCATCGAGGCTAAGGGCCACCAGGAAGAGACCATCCCCGAGGTGGAAGTGTCCTGTACGCAGGACGGCTACACTGCCGGCGTGAAGTGCTCTGTCTGTCAGGAAGTGCTGAAAGCTCCTGTGCTGACTGACGAGAAGCATCACCTGGATCTGAATCAGGTGGAAGCCCAGGCGCCCGCGTGCGAGAAGAAGGGCTGGGACGCCTACGAGTACTGCACCAAATGCGATTACACCACCTACAACGAGCTGCCTGCGCTGGAGCACAAGAAGGTTCCCGTCAAGGGCTATGCTGCAACCTGTACCGAGAACGGCCTGACTGACGGCGAGCAGTGCGAACTGTGCCGGAAGTGGTTCGTGGAGCAGACCGTAATCCTCGCAGCCCACACCTCTGTGGATGTGCCTGCGGTGGACGTCACTTGTACCGCTGATGGTTACACAGCTGGTAAGAAGTGCTCTGTCTGCGGCGAGATCCTGGAGGGCTGCGAACCCATCAAGCATGAAGGCCACAAGGAAGAAACGCTGGCGGCTGTCGCCCCCACCTGTACCGAGACCGGTCTGGAGGAAGGCAAGCAGTGTACTGTCTGCGGTACCGTGACGGTCGAGCAGGCAGTGGTGCCCAAGCTGGGCCACGAGCCCCTCACGCTGCCTGCTGTTGCTCCGACCTGTACCGAAACTGGCCTGACTGCCGGCATGGGCTGCTCTCGCTGCGATTACATCTACACCGCGCAGACTGTACTGCCCGCTGAGGGCCACAAGTACGCGGCTGTGCCCGCTACGGATGCCACCTGTACTGAAACCGGTCTGACTGCTGGCGAGCAGTGCTCTGTCTGTGAGGACTGGAAGACCGCGCAGACCATCATCCCCGCCAAGGGTCATACCGAAGTGCCTGTTGCCGGCGTCGAAGCTACCTGTACTGCGGCCGGCAAGACCAACGGCGTGCAGTGTTCCGTGTGTAATACCTGGATCACCGCGCAGACCGTCATCCCCGCCAAGGGACATACCGAGAAGGATCTGCCCAAGGAAGAGGCCACCTGTACCGCTGCCGGTAGGGAAGAGGGCAAGCAGTGTACTGTCTGCGGCATCATCACCGTTGCCCAGACGGAAATCCCTGCCAAGGGCCATACCGAGATGGAAATCCCTGCGGTGGAACCGACCTGTACCGAGGCTGGCAGCACTGCCGGCGTGGAATGCTCTGTCTGCCACACCGTGCTGACTGCGCCCACTGCTCAGGCTGCCAAGGGTCATACCGAGACCACTGTGAAGGGCTATGAAGCGACCTGTACTGAGACTGGCCTGACTGATGGCGTGCAGTGTTCCGTCTGTGATACCTGGATTGCTGTGCAGACCGAGATTCCTGCCAAGGGTCATACCGAGGTGATCATCGATGCGGTGGCGCCCACCTGTGACAAGCCTGGTCTGACGGCTGGTAAGTACTGCTCTGTCTGTAATACGACCCTGGCTGAGCAGACCGAGGTTCCCGCCAACGGCCATACGGAAGTTGTGGATCCCGCTGTCGAGCCGACTTGTACCAAGCCTGGCAAGACCGAGGGCAAGCACTGCTCCGTCTGTAACGAAAAGATCGTTGAGCAGGAAGTGATTGACGCACTGGGCCATAATGAAGTCGTGGATGAGGCGGTTGCGCCCACCTGTACCGAAACTGGTCTGACCGAGGGCAAGCACTGCTCCGTCTGTAACGTGAAGACGATTCCCCAGAACACCATCAACGCACTGGGCCATGAGGAGGTCTTGGATGAGGCGGTTGCGCCTACCTGTACCGAAACCGGTCTGACTGCGGGCAAGCACTGCACCGTCTGTAACGTGAAGACGGTTGAGCAGGAAGTGATTGATGCACTGGGCCATGAGGAAGTCTTGGATGAGGCAGTTGCGCCCACCTGTACCGAAACTGGCCTGACCGAGGGTAAGCACTGCTCCGTGTGCAACGAAAAGATCGTTGAGCAGGAAGTGATCGACGCGCTGGGCCATACCGAAGTGACGGATGAAGCTGTTGCTGCTACCTGCACCGAGGCTGGTCTGACTGAAGGCAAGCACTGCTCCGTCTGTGAAGAAGTGCTCGTTGCTCAGGAACCCATCGAGGCTACCGGCCATGAGATGGATGAGGGTGAAATCACCAAGGAGCATACCTGTACTGAGGCTGGCGTGCTGACCTACACCTGTCTGAATGGCTGCGGCCATACCATTACCGAGGATATCCCTGCCAAGCATACTCCTGAAGTGGTGCCCGCAGTGCCCCCCACCTGCACCGAAACCGGTCTGACCGAAGGCAGCGTCTGCTCCGCCTGCGGTGAGGAACTGGTGAAGCAGGAGGTTGTTGATGCTGCACATACCTGGGAGACGGTGAAGGTTCTGGCGGAAGCTGACTGTGTTAATGATGGCCGTAAGGAAGTCCGCTGTACCGTTGAAGGCTGCGGAAAGACTCAGACCATCGTGATTCCCGCGACGGGCCACACCGTGGTGGTTGATCCTGCCAAGGCTGCCACCTGTACTGAGAACGGCTTGACGCGCGGCGAGCGCTGCTCTGTCTGTAAGGCTGTGCTGGTTGCCCAGAAGGTCATCGAGGCTGCCCATACCTGGAACAAGAAGCCCTGCCAGACGGCTGGTGCAATCTGTACCCGCTGCGGCGAGACCAATGCGGAGATCCTGGTACACGATATGGCGCCTGCCAACTGTACCGATCCCGACACCTGTAAGTATGGCTGCGGCTATACCGAAGGCGAGGCGCTGGGCCACAAGACCGTTGTGATCGAAGCGGTCCCGGTCATGTGTGAGGATTCCGGTTGGACCGAGGGCGCCAAGTGTACTGTCTGTGGCGCGATTACCAATCACCCCAAGGAGATCCCGGCACAGGGTCATGATATCCAGCACTACGAGGCCAAGAAGCCGACCTTCACCTCTGAAGGCTGGAAGGCTTACGACGCCTGTACCCGCTGCGCATTGTCTGACAAGGTGTCCATCCCCGCGCTGGGTGAGCAGACCATCAGCAGCTATGATGAGTTCATGAAGTACCTGCCCTATCTGGAACAGTGGGCGATTGAGTACTCCAAGCAGAACCCTGGCACCGATCCTGTGGCACTGGTCATCAAGTACATCCGTACAGGCGTTGACCGCTACAACTCTGGTTCCTGGGGCATCATGGCTGGTTACGAGAACCCCGGCTTTGCCAAGTACGTTGGTGAGCAGGAGGATCTCCTCAATGTTGAGTTTGAGAATATTGAGGATATGATCAAGGTTTCCGGCCTGAAGAATCTGACGGAATTCCAGCTGCCCAATGGCAACAAGACTGACATCGGTCATATGTTCGGCACCATGGACATCACCTACCACAACAATGGCAGCGTGAACCATGCCGACGTCGGCGGCTGGGCGGGCGACCTGGTTGACCTGCTGAGTACTGCTGATCATACCGATCATAAGGCTGCCATTGAGAGCGCTGGCGACGATTTTGAGGCGCTGGTCTCCGTGATCCGCTATGAGCTGCTCGGCCATAGCTTCAACCATGGCGACACCTTCTCCAAGACCGATATCTACGGCGACCTGGATGCCTTCTACGTCATGGAAAACCTTGATGCTGAGCATTACAGCGCCGGCGATATGACTGCCCTGTTTGACAGCTACTTCACCACCTCCCTGGATGACAAGTTCCGTGCCGGCTACCTGCTGGAGAACCGTCTGGAGGGCGTGTCTACCCGCAGCGCAGTCCGTGAGGCTGTGTACAATGCCTACACCGGCAACAATGTCATCAATACCCTGGAAGGTACCCGTGATTTCAACAACAGCGATCTGTCCGTGCTGCGCCAGGCTGTCTGCTACGCATTTGCTGACTACCTGTGCCAGCTGGCTGGTGACTATGTTGACGTCACCGAGAATCCCTACCTGGATGTGTTCCAGTCTTCCTACAGTTCTCTGGCGCCTGGCATCAAGATGGAAACCCACTACGCCAAGTCCGCGGACAATAAGCAGATGGTGTACTACCTCGCTTATGCTGACGTGGGCCGCGAGGATGTTGACATCCTGGCCAGCTACGAGAGCCGTTACCCCGAGCAGTGGGGTATGGCCCGCGTGCTCGACCAGGCAAACTTCGTGCAGGACCTGTACACCGATCCCGAGACGGATCTGTACATTGAGAACTTCAACGTCATCGTGGGTATCAACGGCTCTGGCTACAACATGCAGACCGGTAAGCCCTCAGGCTTGCTGATCATGCACGGCCATGAATACCATCCCATCGATGGCAACGGCTTCTTCGGCATCCACAACAACGGATATGCCGTCATCGGCACGACCGAGGAGTACAACAGCATCTACAAGGGCCAGATCCGCGAGGCAATCGCTGGCTTTGGCACCATGCTGGTCAAGGATGGCGAGATTGCCATCACGGCTGAGAGCAACTACTACGCCAACCGTGCATCCCGTACCGCTGTTGGCATTACGGCCACCGGCCGCGTGGTGTTCATGGTTCTGGATGGTCGTCAGGAGCCCAGAAGCTGCGGCGGTTCCATGATCGAGATTGCACAGATCATGCGCAACGCTGGCTGCGTCCAGGCTATTAACCTGGACGGCGGCGGCTCCTCCACCTTCGTTGCCCGCGAAGCCGGCAGCGAGGATCTGGCTGTGTGCAACAATCCTTCCGACGGCGTTTCCCGTTCTGTTTCAACTGCCCTGATGATGGTCTCTACTGCTCCCAGCTCCACGGCCTTTGACCATGCGCTGGTGAAGTCTCAGTACAGCAACCTGACCATGGGCAGCAGCGTCCAGATGGAAGCCACCGGCGTGAGCGCCACCGGCAAAGTGGTGGATCTGCCCGAGGGGACGACCTGGGCCGTCTCTGACGACTCCAAGGGCGTTATTACCGAGGAAGGTATCTTCACTGCGCTGGTCAGCGAAGGCACTGTGGATGTCCAGCTGCTGCTGGGCGAGACCATTCTGGGCCAGAAGACCCTGAACCTGGTCATCCCCGATCAGCTCTACTTCACCAAGGAAAAGGTTGACGCTGTTTACGGTTCCTCCGTTGAACTGCCGCTGAGGGCTCGCTACCAGGGCAAGGATGTGGCATTCAACGAGAATGACATCGTCTTCACCCTCAGCACCAATGGGGCGGGTGACATGGACGGCCTCAGCTTCAAGGCTGTGGAAGCGTCCGAAGTTGTCATGGTCAACGTGGTTGCAGCCCTGGCCCAGAAGCCGGAGGCGAATGCTGCGATCGACATCATCCTGTACAAGCAGGGCGAGAACAGCTTTGACTTCGATCAGGCCACCGGTGGTTCCCGTATCCTGGCATGGCTGCGTCATGTGTCCAACTCCTACACTGCGGATGACTCGATCTACTACATCCTCGATCCCGCTGAGGACATGGTCACAACCTACTCAATTGCGCTGGATATGACCCAGATTCCGATTCCCAAGCGTCTGGAAGACCTGACCTACATGCTGCCCGGCTCTGATATCGAAGGCGCATGTGCCTGGACCTTCCTGCTGCAGCTGGCCGAACGTATCTCTGTGATGACGACTGTTGAGCCCAAGATCACGTTCGATCCCAACTTCGACGTGGACTACAGCGAAATCAAGCTGATCAATGAGTACTTCACGCTTGACAGCAAGAGATTCGACGAGGAAACCAATACCTTGACCCTGACGCTGCACTGGATTGACCAGACCGCTGCCATCGAAGCAGCGACGGCAAACCCGCTGTGCATGGTCACCGGCTTGAAGGTTACCCCGAAGAAAGATGCAGTCTGGAATGATAAGGATCAGCTCAAGCCCGTCCATTCCGGCGACGTGAGCTACAGGATCTACATGCGTGCCAGCGGTTTGTATTCCTTCTCTCAGAAGGCTGAAAACCAGGCAATCTTCGGTCTGTATCCCTACATCAATCCCAACGACGAGAGCGAGAAGGGCGGTTACTTCCAGGATACCTACACCGAGTTTGAGGATAGCTACACCCTGGTTCGCAGCCTCAAGAATGGCTGGTATAACGAGGATGGCGGCTTTGTCTACTACGTCAACGGTATTCGCAATACCGGCATCCAGGCGGTTGATGGACTGTACTACGACTTCGGTGAGACGGGTGTCAACATTGGTAAGAAGACCTACACCGGCATGCATGTGATGGATGGCTACACCTATTACATCCAGCTGGGCGTGATTGCCAAGGGCTGGAACATGTACAATGGTGAATGGTACTACTTCGACAATACCGGTAAGGGTGTTAACGGTCCCCGTGATCACACTACGCCAGGCGTCACCTTTGTGTTTGAGAATGGTAAGCTGATGGGTGGCTGTTGGCTAGAGGATGAGAAGGGACGTCAGTACTACTACGGTCCCGAGCATTACTACGGCGGCTGGAAGAGCATTGATGGCGAGGACTACTTCTTCGAGAAGTACTACGTGCTCACCGGCGTCGTTCCGGTTCATGAGTCTCATGACCTGATCGACTACTGGTACGAGTTTGCTGAGGATGGCAGGAAGATCGGCCTGGCCAAGGATGGCTTCTACGAGAACGAGGGCCAGATCTTCTTCGTCAAGGATGGTGTCTCTGATCAGAATGGTCTGATCTACTTCGAAGGCGACTACTACTACCTGCGCTATAACAGCAGTCCCGTTCGCAACGAGACATACTGGATCGTTGAGGAAAAGCTCAACGGTCTGCCCAAGGTGGCTGGCGCGTACCGCTTCGATGCGGATGGCCGCATGATTCTGGATGAGATGATCGTGGAAGAGGGCGGTTCCTACTACTACTACAAGGACGGCCCGCGTGTAGATAGTGCTGGCGTTGTCAAGGTGGACGGCTACTATTACTACATCTCCGGCGGCGGCAAGGCCCGCGTGAACCAGGTGTACGACATCAGCACCTCCAAGACAAATGGCTTGATCCCTGCTGGTTCCTACTGGATCGATGAGTATGGTCACATTCTCACAGATACTGCCATTGCTCCCAATAAGGATGGCAAGCTGTCCTACTACAAGGATGGTAAGCTGACAAAGAACGCAGGTCTGGTGCTGGTGGACGGCGAGTATTACTACGTCACCAGCAACGGTACTGTCGTGACTTCTGCTGACGCCGCAGTCTCCAAGCACAACTATCTGCTCCCGAGCAGCACCTATACCTTCGATGAGACGGGTAAGATGATCTTGGAGCGTGTGCCTGGCGATGCCGACGGTGACGGCGAGGTGAACATGGATGACGTGCTGCTCATCATGGAGCATGACTCCAAGGGCAATGTTGTCATCAATGCCCGTAACGCTGAGGTCACTGAGGATGATCTGATTGGCACCAGCGACGTGCTGCTTATCATGCAGTACCTCTCTGGCTGGGACGTGACCCTCAAGTAATCCAACCCCAAGTGAATACCCGGGCTCTCTGCTGGTCAAGCAACCGCTGCCAGCAGAGCTGCCGCGGGTGAAAATGGTGACGCCGTCCATCCTGCGTGAGCGGGATGGACGGCGCATCGACTACATTCAAACATTCGCTTCTACATATCCTGAAGAAACAAATATGCTGCAAATTGGCAATGCGGATGTGCTTCCAGCCCTGGGCATCCGCAAAGACATCGGGCTGGCACCTAGTATGCAATCAATACCCGGACAGGTGGTTTGCTGGCCGGGGTTTACCGCAAATGCGGGATAGATCGAATGTGTCTGTTTGCGGGCTATGAGGCATTCCGCGCGGCCTGCTTTGACGAAATGTAAGCATGAAAGGAGGGCTGCGGATGATCATCCTGATGAACTGTCTGACCGATGCGCCGGACGAAGGCGGCGTGAAGCTGGCCAACCATCTGGCGCGGGTGATCAAGGCAGCCCGCCCCAATACCACGGTTGTCTCCTACGGCAAGGAAGCGCGGGGCTGCGATGTGCACATTCCTGTTAAGAACAAGCTGATGATGAACGGTGCGCTGGCCCGTTTTCTCAGGGGACGCAAGGAAGAGGTGCTCTATTTCCCGGCCTACACCCGCATGCTGGATACGGCGGTGCACACCTTCGTGATCTCGCTGTTTGTGCGGAGCGGGGTAAAGACGGTAATTGCCATGCACGGCCCGATGAATGGCTTGGCAAAGCTGCTCTTCCGCCTGAGCAGGGCGCAGATCATCACGCTGTCCGATGAAACCAATGACATCTTCCGCAGCGTGGTCGGCAAACGTGCCCTGCAGCTGAAGACCGGCGTGGATACCAGTAGGTTCCACCCTGTCAGCGCAGACAAGAAGGCAGCCCTGCGGCAGAAATACGGCCTCCCTCAGGACAAGCCTGTTGTGCTGCATGTGGGCCATATGAAGGTCAGCCGCAATATCGGCGTTATGCAGCAGCTGGCGGCAGACTTCCATGGTCTGCTGGTGACCAGCACCATGACCGCAGGGGAGGCGGACGCTGCGCTGCGGGAAGAGCTCCTGTTGCAGAGCAACCTGACCATTATCGACACGTACCAGCCCCGGGTGGAGGAGCTTTACCAGCTGGCAGACGTCTACCTGTTTCCAGTAACGCAGGCGCGCAACTGCATCGACGTGCCCCTGTCCGTGCTGGAGGCAGCGGCCTGCGGTATTCCCGTGGTGGGTACCGATTACGGCGAGATGAAGGCGCTGCTGGGTCAGCCCGGATTCTATCCGCTCAAGGATTTTGCTCCGCAGGCCATGAACAGCCTGCTCCGCCAGGCGGCAAGGGAAAGCCTGTCTCCCCGGGAAGGCGTGCTGGCTTATGACTGGCAGCTGGCGTTATCCCAGCTGGACGCTGAATAAGCAAAGGAGCTATCGCGTGAAGAAGGTACTGTTCGTTATCTTTTCTCTGGGTTACGGCGGCGCTGAGCGGAGCCTGGTGAATCTGCTGGCAGAGCTGCCCAGGGACAAGTACCAGGTGGATCTGCTGCTGTTCCGGCGGCAGGGGGATTTCCTCCAGCAGGTGCCGGAATGGGTCAATGTGCTGGATACCCCGGAGGATATCCGCCGCCTGTACGGACCGATGAAAAGGGCCGGACGGTACCTGCTGCCCAAGGTGGCGGGAATTGGTCTGGCGCGGCTGGCGCGCAGAACCCGCAAGAGCCAGATCGCCTGGCGGTGGAAGCATGTGTTCCGCCGGCGCATCGGGAAGCTGCCCGGGCATTACGACGTGGCGGTGGCCTACGCAGGCGGAGAGAACATGTACTTCATTGAGGATCATGTCTCTGCGGACCGCAAGATCGTCTTCATTCACAATGACTACCGGGCTGCGAAGTATTCCCAGAAGGACGACGCGCCCTATTTCGACCGCATGGATGCCATTGTGTCCATCTCGGTGAAGTGCGTGGACGTGCTCCGGGAGATCTTTCCCCAGCATGAAAGCAAGCTGCACTATTTGGAGAATATCACCTCCTCCGCGCTGGTGCGGGCGAGGGCAGAGGCCTTCACGCCGCCTGAGTACGAGGGGGGCGATGTCAACATCCTCTCGGTGGGGCGGCTCTGGCCTCAAAAAGGCTTCGACCTGGCCGTTGATGCGGCGGCCATCCTGCGTCAGCGGGGGCTTCATTTCCGCTGGCACATCCTGGGAGAAGGCGCACTGCGCGAGGAACTCCAGGCGCAGATCGATGCCAAAGCCCTCAAGGATGTGGTCTTCCTCCATGGCACCCGAGACAATCCCTATGCCTACATGAAGGGCTGCGACGTGCTGGTACAGTCCTCCCGGTACGAGGGGAAATCCGTTGTGCTGGATGAGGCAAAGATGATCTGCACACCCATCGTGGCCACTGCTTATCCCACCGTGGGGGATCAGGTGCAGGATGGCCGGGAGGGTATTGTCGTACCCATGACGGCGGATGGCATTGCTGACGGTGTGCAGCGCATGCTGGAGGACGCCAAGCTGCGCGGGGAGATCATCGCTTATCTGGCCGCCCACGAGTACGGCAACCAGCAGGAAGTGACCAGGTATATGGCGCTGCTGGACTGACGACGAATGAAACAATGATCGAAAGGAGGCGGAGGCATGGCGGCGCTTTTCAGCCTGATATTGCCGGCGTATAACGTTGCGCCCTATTTGGAGCGATGCCTTCGCTCCATTCTTGATCAGAGCATGACGGACTATGAGGTTATCCTGGTGGACGACGGCTCCGGGGACGATACGCCCAGCCTCTGTGATGCGTTTGCGGCGAAATACGACGGCATCCGCGTGATCCACAAGGAGAACGGCGGCTTGTCCAGTGCCCGCAATGCAGGGCTTGCACAGGCCGAGGGGGAATATGTGTGGTTCATCGATTCGGATGACTGGATCGAGCCGGACGCACTGGCAATCCTCCGCCAGGCCTGCGAAACAGACGCGGACATGGTGAAGTTCGGCTACATCCGTGCAGAAGGCGAGGGGCGCAAGGCATATCCCGGCTTCATGCCTGCAGGCGAGTACTGCGGCGAAGCCATTGGAACGTTGCTGCAGGCGGCTTTCGCTCAGGCTGGCAAGTACCAGCTTTCCGCCTGGAGTCATGTGTACCGGCGGGCGTTTCTGCTGGAAAACGGGATGCGCTTTGTCTCCGAGCGCATCATCTGCAGCGAGGACTATCTGTTCAGCCTGCAGGCCCTCGTCCAGGCGAAAACTGTGCTGGTGCTGAAGCAGCTCTTATATGTGTACGATCTGCGGCAGGGAAGTCTGACCCAGAGCTACAAACACGATCTGGCGCAGCGGTATACCGAGCTGCACCGCCAGCTGCGGGACAGCTTCGCCCAGGCGGACAGGCTCATGCAGTATGGTCCGCTGATTGATCGCTTCTATGTATGGCACCTGATCATCGGCACGGCGATGGCCCATGAGTACCGCCGTATCGGGGCGGGTAGCACGGCTGCGGAGGCGGGGCGAAATGTCCGGGCGATGCTGGAGATTCCAGCACTGCGTCAGGCTGCAAAGCGGGCTGATTGCGAGGGCCTGCCGATGTCCAGGCGGCTGCTCCTGTGGGCTATCCCCCTGCGGGCTGAAAGAATATTCCGATACCGCTTCACCCGCAAGCTTACTTATCTGTTGAAATAAAGGATTGGTATCATGAAGAAGATCAGACTGCGCAGAAGCATCAGCCTCAATACGGTGATGCTGTACATCGGTTTTTTCTGCGTGGTGACCTATGCCCTGGTGGAGCATGCCAACACTTCCATCCCCATGATTTACACGATCAAAATACCGCTGCTGCTGGCTGGCGGTGTGTGCCTGCTGGCACATGTCAAAACCATCTCCCGGGTGCTGCTGCGCAAGAATTATTTCGCGGTGCTGTTGTCGGCATTGGTGGTGTGCCTGCTGCTGGTATGGTCCATGTTCCTGAACAGGAGCGCCAGTTTCGGCGATTCTCCGCTGCGAAGAACCTTCCGTATGGTGCTCTATCTGATGGAGCTGTTCCTGTACATGATTGTCCTGGCGGAAAAGGGCCGCGGAAAACTGGTGGTGAACTTCCTGTTCTGGTACTTGCTGCTGCTGGTGGTTCTCAACGATGCGCTGATGTTCTCCGGTGTGATTAGATTCCGTGACGGCAGGTATGAAAACTATCTGGTGGGTACCAAGTTCAACGTGGCCTATCTGCACATGAACCTGCTGACCATGTGGTTTGTGCGCAGCAAGATGCGACCCCGCCGGGTTCGTTTCGCCTGGGTGAAGATCCTGCTGATGGCGCTGCTCATCATGGTGATTTGCCTGCGCGTTGACGTGATGTCCGGTGTGCTGGGCAGCATGGCGCTGATTGCGCTGTTCATCCTTTCCGGCAATCCCAAGGGCCGCAAGCTGGCTAAGATGGCATCGCCGACGGTGCTGGTGATGACCTTTGCGCTGAGCATCATCTTCGTCTTTATTGCCCACTGGGTCATCAGCATTCCGGCTGTCCGCTTTGTGGTGGAAGATGTGTTCAAGCGCGATACCACCATTACCGGGCGCCTCAACATCTATGAAGACTTTGTTGTCAACATGCAGGGCCATTGGCTGACGGGCTATGGCCTGGGCAATGGCACGGCTGTTGCCCAACGGCTCTTTGGTTATAACAATGTGCAGAATGGCGTTCTGGATTGGGTGCTGCAGGTGGGCATCTTTGCTGCCGGATCGATGCTGGCGATGATCGTAGTGGTGTTCCGCCAGCTTTCCCGCCGCCGCGGACAGGCCTTGGCGCCCATCCTGCCCCTGGTATCCCTGCTGTACATGTACATCATCCTGGGCATGATCGAGACAACGATGGATATGTCCTTCTTCCTGTGGGTGGCGATGATCTTCCTGCTGGTGAATGAGCGGCATCCGGAGGAGCGGCTGAAAGATTCACCGGCGTCCCTGACGGGCTTAACAGGAGCAGTACATGAAGATTGATCGAACGAAAAATGCGATGCGAAGTATCGCAGCGGGCCTCGGACTGAGGATCTACCAGACGGTGGTTCCCTTCCTGATGCGCACGGTGATGATCCATTGCCTGGGTGTGGAATATCTGGGCCTGAACAGCCTGGTCTCATCTGTCCTGCACATCCTCAACATGGCGGAGCTGGGCGTGGGCGCGGCGATGGTCTTCAGCATGTACAAACCCGTAGCAGAGGATGATGGCCCCACCATCTGCGCGCTGATGCGTCTCTACCGCCGTTATTACCGGCTGATCGGTCTGTTCATTGGTGCAATGGGTCTGGTGCTGACACCCTTCATCCCACACCTGATCTCCGGTGAGGTGCCCCCGGACATTGATATCCGTATCCTGTATTTGCTCAACCTGGGCGCGACGGTGGTCAGCTACTGGCTCTTTGCATACCGAAACAGCCTGCTCCTGGCCCATCAGCGCAGGGATGTCGGCAGCATTATCTCCATCATCGTCAGTGCAGTACAGAATATTTTGCAGCTGTTCATTCTGTTCTGGCTGAAGGACTACTACCTGTATGTGATTGCGTTCCTGCTGGGGACGGCGCTGAACAATGTTGTCACAGGCATCGTAACGATGCGCATGTTCCCCGGTACCGCCCTGAGGGTGAGCTGGAGATAGAGGCGAAAAGGCAGATTAATGGGAAAATACGTGATCTGTTCACCGTCAAGCTGAGTACGGTGGTTCTGCACTATGCGGATACCATCGTCATGTCCGCCTTCCTGGGGCTGACGGTGCTGGCGGTATACCAAAACTACTATTTCATCCTCTCTGCTGTTCTGAATCTGATCGAGATGATGATCGGTTCTGTGACTGCGGGCCTGGGCAACAGCTTTGTGACCGAATCCAAGGAGAAGAACTACCGCGATCTGCTTAAGTTCACCTTCCTTTTCCTGTGGTTGACGGGGATGTGCGTGTGCTGCTTCCTGGCGCTGTACCAGCCCTTCATGGAAATCTGGATGGGTGCGGAGCTGATGCTGCCTTTCGGCCTGGTGATCTGCTTCGCGGTGTATTTCTATGTGTATACCCTCAACCGGCTGTTGAGCATCTACAAGGATGCGGCAGGCCTGTGGCATCAGGATCGCTTCAATCCGCTGACATGTGCGCTGGTGAATCTGGCGCTCAACCTCTTGCTGGTCAAGCCGCTGGGATTGTATGGCGTGCAGCTGGCAACCATCCTGGTGCTGGGAGGCATCGGCGCTCCGTGGCAGCTGCACAACCTGTTCACGCTCTTCTTTGAACGGAGACAGTGCGGGCGCTTTGTCAGGCTGCTGGGGAAGTTCCTGCTGCTGACAGCAGCAGCGGGAGCCTGTACGGTGCTGATCTGCAGCCAGATCCGCCTGGGCTTGTGGCCGACGCTGCTGTTGTGCATGATCGTCTGCCTGGTGGTGAGCAATGGACTGTTTCTTCTCTTCCTGCGCAGGGATGAACAGTTCTGCCCGGCGGTGCAGTTCATCGACCGGATCACGAAACGCAAGCTCAAGCTGGAGAAGCTGCTCTTCCGCGGAAAATGAAAACGACGACCTCTGGAGAAATCCAGAGGTCGTTTTTGTAAAAGGGGCTGTCCATTTAGGGCGGGATATGATATGATAAAGGAAAGCGGAATTTATGAGCAAGGAGCGGTTCTAATGAAAGCATACGGCACCTATTTTCAGAATGATCCCGAGCGGCCCCTCGTGTATGGCGAGGTGGAGCTGATTAACCCGCCCCGGCAGCGCCTGCGTGGCGAGCCGGCGAAGGAAGGCGTGTTGGTTCACCCGGTGATGGTGGGTTTCTGCGGCACGGACAATGAGTTCATGCACATGAGTCAGCAGGGGCTGCTGGGACCGAAGTTTCCCGTGGGGATGGATCGCCTCATCAACGGCCATGAGGGCGTGGTGTGGGTGCCCAGCCAGAAGCGATTTGCCATCGTGCTGATCCGTGGCGGCGACAGCATCGACCCCACCCGCTACACCGAGGATGAGACCTACTTCGAGTATGGCTGCGGTCAGGCGGACGGCCTGTTCTGCGACAGCATGTATGTCAATCCGGACATGCTGCTGGACATTCCCGATGGCCATGTGCAGGACGGCAAACTGGCGCTGTCCTTTGCCAAGAGGATGGTTTTCCCCGATCCCTTCGCCTGCATGCTCTTCCAGCTGGAGCGCATGGAGGATTTGGGCAGCGCCCACTGGTTCCGTCAGACGGCCCGGCGCCATCACGTCAGTCTGGAGGAGGCCCGCGAAATTGCTGCGGACGAGATATTCCAGCGCACGGTGGTCTTCGGCCTGGGTACAACGGGCATGTTCATCGGCGATATCATCCGCCGGAAGCATCCCGGCGCAAAGCTGATTTTCGTTGGCCTGGATGAGCCGGAAAGCTTCAAGGTGCGCTTTGCCTGTCAGCAGGCCGGCGCGGAGTACCTGAAAAACGACTTTGCCTCGGAGGCGGAGCTGGCTGCTGCCATCATCGAGCGCCTGGGCGGCCGGGCAACCATGTTCATCGCGGCCAGCGGTACAAACGCGGATCACCGCATCGCCTTTGAACACGAGGTGCTGGGCTGCAACGGTATTTACAACAGCTTTTCCCTCGGGCCGAAGGTCACGTATGACACAATGCCCTTTGGCTTTGAGAACCACCTGATCTTCGGCTCCATCAATTTCCGCCAGGATCATATGGAGCAGGCCATTCAGATGCTGGCCCGCAGCCGCTATGATGAGATCGTCGGGCTGATCGACCGGGAGGAATTCGCTGCCGATCCCATCGGTGCCTACAGGAATAAGATTTTCTGCCCCGGCGCGCCGCTGAAGACCGCCGTCATCTGGAACAAGGACTATATCGACACGACCCGTTGAGGAGGAAAACATATGCCCGTCAAGGTGAGTTACGATCAGGCTTGCAGAATGACCATCACCGGTGTGGAATGTGACTGCGGCTGCGAGCACCACGCCATTGACAAGGATATCTACATCGGCAAGGAGTTGCTGCCCCGCATTCCCGAGTTCATCCGCAAGCGCGGTCTGGGCACCCACTGTGTGCTGGTGGCGGATGACAACACCTGGCGCGTCGCCGGCGAACGGGTGGAAAAGGCCCTCACGGAGGCTGGCTTCACTGTCGTTCCCTGCGTCATCCACCGCGAGGGCGACATGCTGCCGGATGACCTTTCCTGCGGCGAGGTGCTTTTGTCCATTACCCGGGAGACGGAGTTCCTCATTGCGGTTGGTTCCGGTACGGTGACCGACACCACCCGCATCAATGCCGAGCGCACGAAGCTGCCCTTTGTGTCCGTAGGCACGGCGCCGTCCATGGACGGTTATGCCTCCGCCGTGGCGCCGCTTTTGCATCGCGGGCTGAAGATCCAGCGTCCTGCTGTCTGCCCGGAGATCATCGTTTGTGACCTGGACGTGCTGGCCACCGCGCCCATGCCCATGATCGCCAGCGGTGTGGGCGACGTGCTGGGCAAGTACATTGCCAAGGCGGACTGGCAGCTGGGCGAGATCATCAACGGGGAAGATTGCTGCCCCGTCTGCGTGGAGATGGTGACCAATGCTGTCAATGCCCTGGTGGACAATGTGGACGAGATCGCCGCGAAGTCCGAGAAGGGCATGCGCATCCTCATCGAGGCGCTACTGCTGGCGGGCGTGACCATCATGATCATCGACAACACCCGTGCGGTGGCCTCCATCGAGCACAACATCGCCCAGTACTGGGAGATGATCATGGTGCAGCAGGGCCTGGAGCCCCCGATGCACGGCGCGTCAGTAGGCGTGTCCACGCTGCTGGTGTGGCCGATGTTCGAGCGCTTTGCCAAGGAAGACCTGTCCAAGCTGGACCTGGAGGCTATCCGTGCCCGCCGCATCTCCCGTGAGAAGCGGGAGCGCTGGATGCGCCATTCCTACGGAGAGGAGGGCGGCAGCCAGATCATGCGCGAGAACCCCGGCGATTTCCTCGCCTGGGAGGAGCAGGAGAGACGCATCCGCACCGCGCAGGAGCGCTTTGAGGAGATCAAGGCCGTGATCGCCGCGATGCCCCCGCTGGAAAAGATCCGCGAAACCATGCTGAAGCTGAACGCCGAGATGACGCCCCAAGAGGAGCACATCCCGGATGATCTGCTGCGCCGTTCCATGCACTGCGGCAAGGACTACCGCACCCGCTACACGCTGTTCAAGCTGATCGACGAATGCGGACTGCTGGAGGAGTACCTGTGCGACTACCCCTATCCCTTCGAGTGAGGTGACAACCATGATTGACGCCCATCTTCACCTGTGGGAGAAGCAGCAGGGCATGGTGAACGGCCTGCCCGTGTACGACCTTGGCGGAGGCCGCAGCCAGTTTGGCGACGTGGTGCGCCAGATGATGCCCGCCTACATGACCGACGGCGTGAACAGTGCGGAACGTCTCCTGGCCAACATGGACTTTGCCCAGGTGGCCGGCGCGGTGGTAACTCAGGAGTACATCGACGGCAGCCAGGATGATTACCTGCGCCGGGTGCGGGCGGAAAACCCCATCCGCATCCGCGTCAGCGCGCTGTACGAAGAGACGCCCCTGGGCGACATCTCCTGGGCGGACGGCATAAAGATCTGCGCGGGCCGCCTCACGGATCCCGACCTGACCAAGCTGGATGAAGTCTTCGCCTGCGCGGCAAGGGAGGACAAGTTTGTCGGCCTCGACCTGGCAGACGGCGACGCCCAGGTGGCCTCCCTTCGGGAGATGATCCAGCAGTACCCGGATGTTCGCATGGCCATCGGCCATTTCGGCATGGTCACCCGCCCGAACTGGCTGGAGCAGATCAAGCTCGCCCGGAACAAGAACGTCTTTGTAGAGAGCGGCGGCATCACCTGGCTGTTCAATGCGGAGTTCTATCCGTACCCTTCTGCGGTGCTGGCCATCCGCGAAGCGGCAGACGTCTGCGGTATGGAGAAGCTGATGTGGGGCTCCGATTACCCTCGCACCATGACCGCCATCACCTACCGGATGAGCTGGGACTTTGTGGATAAGTCGCCGCTGCTCACGGCAGAGGAAAAGCAGTTCTTCTTCCATGACAATGCGGAAAAGTTCTACCGCTTCCATGATCTGCCCCAGATGCCCTATGTGCATCACATGGCGGAGTAATTGCAGGAAAAAGGACTCAGGTATCGCCTGAGTCCTTTTGTCATATGCCGAGCAGCCGTCTTGCGGTGCCGGAGAAGATATCCTCTTTTTCAGCAACGGTAAGGGGGAGTGCCTCGATGCGTGCTGCGGCCTGGCTCATGTCATCCCAGGGAGAGTCGGTGCCGAAGACCACCCGATTGCTGCCAAAGAGCTGTACCAGCTCGCAAAAGTGCTCACCGCTTAGCAGGGGGAGCTCCTCCGGGGCGTAGTGGTCGTCGATGGGGGTGATGCTGCCCAGGGAGAAGGCGGTGTCCAGGTATGTGCCGGTGTCCAGCAGGTACTCGGGTACTTCCTGCCAGTCGCGCCAGCCTCCCATGTGAGCCGCCACCAGCGTTACCGGGCCGGCCTGCTGCAAGGCGCGTCTCAGCATCCGAGGGCTGCACATTTCCACGCCGGGGAAGCCGATATCCGCGCCGCTGTGCATCACGACGATCAGCCCAAGCTCTCCACAGCGGGCAAGGAGGCGGACGAAGCGCGGGTCGTCAATAGCGACGCCCTGATACACCGGATGAATCTTCACGCCCTTGAAGCCCAGCTGCTTCGCCCGGGTGAGCTCCGCATCCCAGTCAGGGGCGTCGGGGTGGATGGCGGCGAAATAGGTGAGGCATCCAAGGCTGTTCAGAGCATGGGAGGCATTGTTCATGGATGCGCATTTCAGGGGATTGGTTGCCACCGGCAGCACCACTGCGTGGTCGATGCCGGCGCTGTCCATGGCTTGCAGGAGCCCTGTCTGGGTGCCCTCGGTATGGGCGCGGGAATGAGCTTTCTGCTCCAGGGAGGCTACGGCGGCCGCAGCTATTTTGTCGGGGAAGGTGTGGGTGTGGAAGTCGATGATCAAGGGGCATCCCTCCTGTATGGCAAAAGTGTAGACCCAAATGGCGGGGCTGTCAATCATGCTGTATACAAAAATACACAAGCAGAACAGCGCATTCGTTGACTTATGGATGTGAAAAGAGTAAAATAACAAACAAATATTCAAACCGAAGGAGAATCTCCGTGCTGCTGACTGACTACCTGGAGCGGAACGCCCGGCTTTATGGGATGGAAACCGCTCTTGTTGAGATTAACCCCTCCGAGGAGCGCGATCAGGCTACCACCTGGCGCGACATGAACCTGATCGAAAGTGCCAACCCGGACGCGCCTTACCGCCGGGAGATGTCCTGGGCGGAGTTTGATCGCCGGGCCAATAAGTTTGCCAACCTGCTGCTGAGCCGCGGCGTGGAGCGGGGCACAAAGGTCGCCATCCTGCTGATGAATTGCCTGGAGTGGCTGCCCATTTATTTCGGTATCCTCAAGGCGGGCTGCATCGCGGTACCGATGAACTTCCGCTATTCCTCCGAGGAGATCAAGTACTGCCTCGACCTGGCGGACGTGGATGTGCTGGTCTTCGGCCCGGAATTTGTCTCCCGTATGGACGCCATTGCAGATGAGATCAAGCTGCACTTCACCTTCTATGTGGGCAAGAACGGCCCCGCTTACACCGAGGATTGCATCCGCCTGATGGGCTTCTGCTCCACCAGCGCGCCGCCCGTGGCCTTGGTGGAAACCGACCACGCGGCCATTTATTTCTCCTCCGGCACCACCGGTTTCCCCAAGGCCATCCTGCACAACCAGCGTGCGCTGGCCTACGCCGCCGAGGTGGAGCACAACCACCACGGCCAGCAGAAGGAGGACGTGTTCCTGTGCATCCCGCCGCTGTATCACACCGGCGCGAAGATGCACTGGTTCGGCAGCCTGCGCTCGGCCAGCAAGGCGGTGCTGCTGCGCGGCGTGAAGCCGGAATGGATCCTGCGTGCGGTCACCGAGGAGCGCTGCTCCATCGTGTGGCTGCTGGTGCCGTGGGCCCAGGATCTGCTGGACGCCATCGACTCCGGCCGCGTCAACATGGATGATTACTACCTTGATCAGTGGCGGCTGATGCACATCGGCGCCCAGCCCGTCCCGCCGAGCCTGGTGGGCCGCTGGCTCAAAATTTTCCCCCACCATCAGTACGACACCAACTACGGCCTGTCCGAGTCCATAGGCCCCGGCTGCGTGCACCTGGGCGTGGAGAACGTCCACAAGGTGGGCGCCATCGGCAAGCCCGGCTACAAGTGGCAGGCGAAGATCGTCGCTACCGACGGCAGCGAGGTCAAGCAGGGCGAGGTGGGCGAGCTGATCGTCCGCGGCGACGGTGTGATGCTCTGCTACTACAAGAACGAGGAAGCCAGCGCGGAGGTCCTCAAGGACGGCTGGCTCTACACCGGCGACATGGCCATGATGGATGAGGACGGCTTCATCTACCTCGTTGACCGCAAGAAGGACGTGGTCATCTCTGGCGGCGAAAACCTCTATCCTGTGGAGATCGAGAACTTCATGCGCCGCTTCGACAAGATCAAGGACGTGGCAGTCATCGGATTGCCGCATCCGCGTCTGGGCGAGATCGCTGCGGCTATCGTCGAGATCAAGGAAGGCGTCGAATGCACCGAAGAGGAGATCAACGCCTTCTGCGAAGGAATGCCCCGCTACAAGCGGCCCCGCAAGGTCATCTTCGACAAGGTGCCCCGCAACCCCACCGGCAAGATCGAAAAGCCCGTGCTCCGCGAAAAGTACTGCAAGGGCCGCCTGGTGGAATCCCAGATCACCGGTTGAGGAGGCTTCGCCTCATTTTTCCGCCAATCGGGTGCGTTGACAGAGTTGATCTCCGCGCCTGGAATTGGTCTGATGCGCCCCGCAGAGGCCTGATATCTGCAAAATGTAGGTGATTGCAGGATGTATCCTGTTATCATAGTAGTACCTGTAGGTTTGGTTTCCCCTGGTTCCCCGTAGCAAAGCAGAACTGTAGAAAAGGGAGGATTCATCATGTTCATCAAGATCGGTTTGCTCGTCGCGTTTTTTACCATCACCATCGCCATAGGTCTGTACTGCCGCAAGCACTCCACGGACGTGAACGGCTTCGTCCTCGGCGGACGCAGCGTTGGCCCGTGGCTGACTGCCTTTGCCTACGGTACGTCCTACTTTTCGGCGGTGGTGTTTGTTGGTTACGCCGGCCAGTTCGGCTGGAAGTACGGCATTGCGGCCACCTGGGCCGGCATCGGCAACGCCCTGTTGGGTTCGCTGATGGCCTGGGCCTTCCTGGGCCGGCGCACCCGCGTCATGACCCAGCACCTGGACAGCGCCACCATGCCCCAGTTCTTCCAGGCGCGCTTTGATTCCAAGGCGCTGAAGCTGGCGGCCTCGGCGATTATCTTCATTTTCCTGATTCCCTACACTGCGTCCCTGTACAATGGCCTGTCCCGTCTCTTCGGCATGGCCTTTGATATCGACTACTCCGTGTGCGTCATCGTCATGGCGGTGCTGACGGCCATTTACGTCATCGCAGGCGGATACATGGCTACTGCCATTAACGACTTCATCCAGGGCATCATCATGATCGGCGGCATCATTGCTGTCATCGCTGCGGTGCTCAACAGCCAGGGCGGCTTCATGGAGGCGCTGAACAAGCTCGGCCAGGTGTCCGACCCTGCGACGTCCACGACGCCCGGTATCTTTGCTTCCTTCTTTGGTCCTGACCCGTTGAACCTCCTGGGCGTGGTGATCCTCACCAGCCTGGGTACCTGGGGCCTCCCGCAGATGGTGCAGAAGTTCTACGCCATCAAGTCCGAGCAGGCCATCAACAAGGGCATGATCATTTCCACCATCTTTGCGGCGATTGTCGCAGGCGGCTGCTACTTCCTGGGCGGCTTCGGCCGTCTGTTCGATGTGGATGTGGCTGGTCAGGGCTTTGACGCGGTCATCCCCACGATGCTGTCCGGCCTGCCAACCATCCTGATCGCAATCGTGATCGTGCTGGTGCTGGCGGCTTCCATGTCCACGCTGTCGTCTCTGGTGCTGACTTCGTCCTCCACCCTGACGCTGGATTTCATCAAGGGCAACATCGTCAAAAAGATGGACGAAAAGAAGCAGTTGCTCGTGATGCGCGGGCTGATTGTGGTGTTCATCCTGATCTCTGTCGTGCTGGCCATTGTGCAGTACAAGTCGAGCGTCACCTTTATCGCCCAGCTGATGGGCGTGAGCTGGGGCGCGCTGGCAGGTGCGTTCCTGGCGCCCTTCCTCTTCGGCCTCTACTGGAAGAAGGCCACCCGCGCATCCGTGTGGTGCAGCTTTGGCTTCTCCACCGTGGTGATGCTGGGCAACATCGTGGCAAAGCCGCTTTTCCCGGCCGTGCTGCAGAGCCCCATCAATGCGGGCGCATTCTGCATGATCGCGGGATTGATTATCGTCCCGGTCGTGAGCCTCATCACCCCGAAGATGGACAAGGCATACGTCGACCAGGTATTCTCCTGCTATGACCGCCAGGTAGTCGTGAATGTGACGGACTCCATTGGCGATTCTCAACCCCAGAAGTAATACATCCTGAAGGAGGATTTCTCCATGAAAACCCTGATGCTGGGCAACGAAGCTGTTGCCCGCGGACTTTATGAAGCCGGCTGTGCCTTTGTGTCCAGCTACCCTGGCACGCCCTCGACGGAAATCACTGAGGCGGTTGCCAAGTATAAGGAAGTCTACGCAGAGTGGGCGCCCAACGAGAAGGTTGCCATGGAAGCGGCGTTCGGCGCGTGCCTGGCTGGCAAGCGCAGCTTCTGCGGCATGAAGCACGTGGGCCTGAACGTGGCGGCGGATCCGCTGTTCACCATCAGCTACACGGGCGTCAATGCCGGCATGGTCATCGGTGTGGCCGATGACGCAGGCATGCACTCCTCCCAGAATGAGCAGGACTCCCGTCACTACGCCCGCGCGGCGAAGATTCCCATGCTGGAGCCTGCGGATTCCGCTGAGGCCATCGCCTTCGCGAAGCTGGCCTACGAGATGTCCGAGCAGTTCGACACTCCCGTGCTGCTGAAGATGTGCACCCGCGTCAGCCACAGCCAGAGCGTTGTGGAGCCCGGCGAGCGCATCGAGGCCATTAAGGAATACGTGAAGAACCCCGCCAAGTACATCATGATGCCCGGCAATGCCAAGAAGCGCCACCCCGTGGTGGAAGCCCGTACCAAGGCCCTCATCGAGTGGGCCGAGACCTGCGAGATCAATCGCGTGGAGGACGGCAAAGATCATTCCCGCGGCATCATCACGTCCTCTACCGCTTACCAGTACGTCAAGGAGGTCTGCGGTGACAAGTACCCGGTGATGAAGCTGGGCATGATCTGGCCGATGCCGGAGAAGAAGATCCGCGACTTTGCGGCCTCCGTGGACGAGCTGATCGTGGTCGAGGAGCTGGACAGCTTCATTGAGGCCCACTGCCGCGACATGGGCCTTGTCGTCAAGGGCAAGGAGATTTTCCCCAACATTGACGAGTTCAGCCAGAACCTCGTGGCGGAGAAGCTGGGCGAAACCGCACCTTGCGCTGGCTGCAGGGTAGGGGATGCGATTCCCGCCCGTCCGCCGGTGATGTGCGCAGGCTGCCCCCATCGCGGATTGTTCTACACCCTGTCCAAGAACAAGATCACCGTCCTGGGCGACATCGGCTGCTACACGCTGGGTGCGGTGGCACCTCTCGCGGCGGTGGATTCCGTCATCTGCATGGGCGCGTCCGTGTCCGGCGCCCACGGCTTCACCAAGGCCCTTGAGGGCAAGGCGGACGGCAAGACCGTGGCGGTCATCGGCGACTCCACCTTCATGCACTCCGGCATCACCGGCCTGGTGAATGTGGCCTACAATGAGTCCAACGCCACGATCATCATCGTGGATAACTCCATCACCGGCATGACCGGTCATCAGCAGAACCCCACCACCGGCTTTAACCTCAAGGGCGACCCCTGCACGAAGATCGACCTGGAGACCCTGTGCCGCGCCGTCGGCATCCGCCGGGTGCGTGTGGTGGATCCCTACGATCTCAAGCAGACTGAGGACGCCATCAAGGAAGAGCTGGCTGCCCCGGAGGCTTCCGTCATCATCAGCCGCCGTCCCTGTGCGCTGCTGAAGTACGTCAAGCACTCGAAGCCCGTCAAGGTGGATGCGGACAAGTGCCGTTCCTGCAAGATGTGCATGAAGATCGGCTGTCCTGCCATCGCTATGAAGGCGGATGAGTCCGGCAAGATGAAGGCCGTCATTGACAATACCCTGTGCACCGGCTGCGGCGTTTGCACCCAGCTGTGCCATTTCGACGCTCTGACTGCCGCAAAGGAGGACTGACGAAATGAACACGAAGAATATCATGATCGTCGGCGTTGGTGGTCAGGGAAGCCTGCTGGCCTCGAAACTCCTGGGCCGTCTGCTGCTGACCAAGGGCTATGACATCAAGGTGTCCGAGGTGCACGGCATGTCCCAGCGCGGCGGCAGCGTCGTCACCTACGTGCGCTTTGGCGACAAGGTGTATTCCCCTGTGATCGACAAGGGCGAGGCGGACTACATCGTGTCCTTCGAGCTGCTGGAGGCCGCCCGCTGGACGGAGTGCCTCCGCCCCGAGGGCAAGCTGGTCACCAACATCCAGCAGATCAACCCCATGCCCGTCATCATCGGTGCGGCGAAGTACCCCAGCGAGCTGGTCGCAAAGATGCAAGCCGCCGGTATCCAGGTGGACGCCTTTGACGCGTTGACCCTGGCCGAGCAGGCGGGTTCCTCCAAGGCGGTCAACATCGTGCTGATGGGTCACCTGAGCCGCAATTTTGACTTCACCCTGGACGAGTGGATGGACGCCATCGAAAAGAGCGTGCCCCCCAAGTTCCTCGAACTCAACAAGAAGGCCTTCATGCTGGGCCGCGAAGCATGATTTGTTTGCAACGCCGTGAGCGACGTTAGCCTATAAATGGAGATGATTTCCATGGCAAACTACTATCAGCCAGAGATCGAAACCGCATCGCGGGAAGAAATCCTGGCCCTGCAGAACGAGCGTCTCGTTAAGCAGGTGCAGCACGTGTGGGACAATGTGCCCTACTACCGTGCGAAGATGGAGGAGAAGGGCGTCACCCCTGCGGACATCAAGTCTGTTGATGATCTGCACAAGCTGCCCTTCCTGACCAAGGCCGATCTGCGGGACGCTTATCCCTACGGCCTGTGCGCCAAGCCCCTGTCGGAGTGCGTGCGCATCCAGTCCACCTCCGGTACCACCGGCCGCCGCGTGGTGGCCTTCTACACCCAGCACGACGTCGACCTGTGGGAAGACTGCTGCGCGCGCGCCATCGTTGCGGCCGGCGGCACCAAGGAAGACGTGGTGCAGGTGGCTTATGGCTACGGCCTGTTCACCGGCGGCCCCGGCCTGAACGGCGGCTCCCACAAGGTAGGCTGTCTGACGCTGCCCATGTCTTCCGGCAACACCGAACGCCAGCTGCAGTTTATGACCGACCTGGAGGCCACCATCCTGTGCTGCACGCCCTCCTACGCCCAGTACCTGGCGGAGAGCATCGAAGAGGCGGGCCTGAAGGATCAGATCAAGCTCAAGGCCGGCATCTTCGGCGCGGAAGCCTGGTCCGAGGAGATGCGTCACGACATCGAGAACCGTCTTGGCATCAAGGCTTATGATATTTACGGCCTGACCGAGACCTCCGGCCCCGGCGTCTCCTATGAGTGCTGCGAGCAGACCGGCATGCACATCAACGAAGATCACTTCATCGCCGAGATCATCAACCCCGATACGGGCGAAGTACTCCCTGAGGGCGAAAAGGGCGAGCTGGTTTTCACCGCCATCACCAAGGAAGCCTTCCCCCTGCTGCGCTACCGTACCCGTGACATCTGCGTGCTGAGCCGCAAGAAGTGCTCCTGCGGCCGCACCCACGTCAAGATGTCCAAGCCCATGGGCCGCAGCGACGACATGCTGATCGTCAAGGGTGTGAACGTGTTCCCGTCCCAGATCGAGACCGTGCTGCTGGAGCAGGGCTATGCGCCCAATTATCAGATCATCGTGGACCGCGTGAATCATTCCGACACCCTGGAGGTGCTGGTTGAAATGGCGCCGGACAAGTTCTCTGACTCCCTGGCGGCAATCGCTGAGCAGGAGAAGAACTTGGTCGCCGCCCTCAAGGCCATGCTGGGCATCTTTGCCAAGGTGCGCATCGTGTCCCCCAAGAGCATCACCCGCTCCGAGGGCAAGGCTGTGCGCATCATCGACAAGCGCAAGATTTGACGGAGGTGCACTATGAGCGTTCATCAGATTTCTGTGTTCCTGGAGAACCGCGCCGGCCAGCTGGCGGAAGTCACCCAGCTCCTGGCGGAGAACCACATCGACATGCGTGCCATCTCCATCGCCGAAACCCGGGATTACGGTGTGCTGCGCCTGATTGTGGACGATACCGACAAGGCTGTCGAGGCCCTGCTGGCCCATGGCAACATCCTTTCCAAGACCCCGGTGACCGTGGTCTGCGTGCCGGATACGGTGGGCGGCCTGGCACCTGTTCTGGCTGTGCTGGCGGAAGGTCATCTGGACGTGGAGTACATGTACTCCCTCTTCACCCACAAGGAGGGCAAGGCATATATGGTTTTCCGCATCTCCGATGAGGAAAAGTTCACGGCTCTGCTGGCTATGCACGGCATCAAAATTGCGGGTAAGGAAGAACTGGGCCTGAAGTAATCAAATATCATGAGGAGTCGGATATATCGGCTCCTCTATTTTTTGCTTGTGCTCTTTACACCCGGCGGTTGTTGTGATATAATAAACATAACCGACAGGTTCGTTAACCCCATACAACATTTAAGGAGGAAACCCCACATGAAGAAGCTCGTTTCCCTGCTTCTGGCACTGGCGATGGTGTTGTCCCTGTGCTCCTTCGCCGCTGCGGAAGACTACTCTGACGTGACCATCCGCATCTATTCCAACTCCAACTCCACCGAGCGCGCCAACTGGCTGAAGCAGGCCGCCAAGGATGCTGGTTTTACCATCTCCATGGACGACAATGCTGTCATCAACGGCGACGTGGCTGCCGTGCAGGCTGCCAACGAGAACAAGGACGGTGACATTCTCTTCGGCCTGAACGAAGTGCGCTGGTCCCAGGTCATCAACGGCACCTACGAGAACCTGAAGGTCATCGACTGGACTCCCTCCTGGGCGGAAGAAGTCGGCCAGTACAAGTACGACGGCAAGGCCTACGGCCTGGTCATCCAGAACATCCTGATGCTCTACCGTACTGACGATCTGGGCACCAAGGGCGCCGAGCTGAAGTTCGAGCACTGGGCTGACATCGTGAACTGCGGCTATACCTGGTACCGTCAGGGCAAGGTTGGCGGCACCACCAACGGCAACATCAACAATTCCATGCTGTACCCCTTCGCTGATCCCACCAGCCCCGCCGGCGGCATCTCCATCGAAGGCTGGAAGACCCTGTGGGCCTACTGCCAGGGTGGCGTGTACACCGGCGACAGCTACGGCTTCGATCCCCTCAACCGCGGCGAAGTGCAGGTGTCTACCTTCTACTCCTCCTCCCTGTACGGCAAGGTTGACGACGCTGCTTCCGGCTCCAACAATCCCCTGAAGGGCGCGCTGGATCCCGAGAACTGGGCGCTGGTTGACATCGCTGACGGTACCTACTACATTGCTGAGTACCTGGGCGTGCTGGATCGTGCTGACCGCACCGAGCGCGAGACCGAGGCCGTGAAGGCCTTCGCCGAGTGGTTCGGCTCTGCCGAGACCCAGGCTGCCTGGTCCGACGAGTTCGACTCCTATCCCTGCAACGCCGGCGCTGTGGCCGAGATCTACGGCGAGGACATCCCCGAGATCTACACCATCAAGAACTTCTCCCTGAACAAGGTGGAAGGCACCGATATGACCTACGCCGAGTACGTGGGCGCTCACTCCTCCGAGTGGACCAACATCATGACCAACCTGGGCTTCTACTGGGCTGACAACTCTGCCGCCCCCGCTGAGCCCGATTGGGAGAACCTTGACTGGGCGACCCTGACCCAGGCCAAGTAATCCAAGTAAGAGCCAATGGGCGAGTCTGACATGCTCAGGCTCGCCCTCCTTTCTTCATTGCCCGTGACCCAACGGGCGAGCAGGGTCTTCGACCCGTTTTTTCTCGCCCCTACGGCCTCCGTTCCCCGTCGTAGGGGCGATCATTGGTCGCCCGGCTGCCCCATACTATCCGAAGGGAGCAAAATCCCCATGATTGAACTGAAGAACATCGTCGTCAAATTCGGCGACTTTGAAGCGCTGCACAACATCAACGTTGAGGTCAAGGAGGGTGAGTTCTTCACCTTCCTGGGTCCCTCCGGCTGCGGCAAAACCACCACGCTGCGTACCATCACCGGCTTTATCGAGCCGGTGGAGGGCACCGTCAACGTGAACGATGAGGATATCACCCATGTGCCGATCGAGAAACGCAATATCGGCATCGTGTTCCAGTCCTACGCGCTCTTTCCTACGATGACGGTGTACGACAACATTGCTTTCGGTCTGAAGGTGAAGAAGCTCAAGAAGCAGGAGATTGACGAGAAAGTCCGCGCCATCGCCAAGAAGGTTGATCTCTCCGACGAGCAGCTGAAGAAGGCCGTCTCCCAGCTTTCCGGCGGTCAGCAGCAGCGCGTGGCCATCGCCCGTGCTCTTGTGACTGGCCCGGCCATCATCTGCATGGACGAGCCCTTGTCCAACCTGGACGCCAAGCTCCGCGTGCAGCTGCGCAACGAGCTGAAGAAGATGCAGAAGGACTTCGGCATCACCACCATCTACGTCACCCACGATCAGGAGGAAGCCCTGACCCTCTCTGACCGCATTGCTGTGTTCAACAAGGGCTACATCGAGCAGATCGGCACGCCCAACGAGGTCTACAACCACTCCAAGACGGAGTTTGTGTGCAACTTCATCGGCGACATCAACCGCATCGAGCCGGAACTGGCGGCAAAAATGGGCCTGCCTGCTGATGAGAACCACTTTGTCCGCCTGGAGCGTCTGCGCGTCAATCAGCCCCAGCGGGAGAATGAGACGATCCTGAAGGGCACAGTGGAAAGCCGCGAATACTACGGCTTGTACATCAAGTATTACATCCACGTGGGCAGCCAGGTGCTCAAGGTGATTGAGAAGAACGACGGCGTAAATATCTACGAGGCCGGCCAGAAGGTCACCGTCGGTATCGGTCTTGCGGACGTGATGAGCTACCCCGTGCAGGCTGCGGAGTAAGGAGGGTTCTGATGTCAACTGTCAAAGCCTCACCCCGCAAAATGGACTTTTCATTCCTGTGGAAGGTGTTTGGCATCGCATTCTTCGTGTACCTGTTTTTCGGGTTCATGCTGTTGCCTTGCCTGAATACCCTCAAGCAGATCTTTACCGCGAAGAATGCTGCCGGCGAAGTAGATCCGCTGGCGGTCATCAGGTTCTTCTTTGCGGGCAATATGCCCTCCTTTGTGTGGAATTCCCTGAAGCTGGCGCTGGCACTGGTCGTCACGGTCAACGTGGTGGGCGTGTCCATCGTGCTGTTGACGGAGTACTTCGACATCAAGGGTGCCCGTATCCTTCGCCTGGGCTACATGACCACGCTGATCTACTCCGGTGTGGCGTTGGTCACGGGCTACCTGTTCCTGTATGATAGCGACGGCATCATCACCACCTGGCTGGCCAATACCTTCCCGGAGATGAACAAGAGCTGGTTCACCGGCTTCAATGCGGTGCTGTTCACGATGACTTTTGCCTGTACGTCGAATCACGCGCTCTTCCTGCGCAACGCCATCCGCGGCATCGACTACAACACGGTGGAGGCGGCCCGCAACATGGGCGCCAGCCCCTTCCGCGTGCTTTTGAAGGTTGTATTCCCTACGCTGATTCCCACCATGTTCAGCCTGACGGTCATGACCTTTATCACGGGTCTGTGCGCCATGTCCGCGCCCACGCTGCTGGGTTATAACTCCATCAACCCGGAGATCGTCCGTCTGGCGGGCTCCTCCGTGGCGGATGAGGCCTTCCCCCAGGCTCGCGCGGCGCTGCTGTCCATCATTCTGGCGATGTTTACCATCATTCTGCTGACGGTGCTTTCCTCCTACGAGCGCAAGGGCCATTATCTCTCCGTCTCCAAGACGAAGGCCAAGCTGGTCAAGCAGAAGATCACCAACCCTGTGGCCAACGTGCTGGCCCACATCTACGCCTATGTGCTGTGGATTATCTACATGACCCCTGTGGTCATGATCGTGATCTTTGCTTTCCAGAACTACTCAGCTATCAAGCTCAAGACTTTCAGCTGGGATTCCTTCACGCTGGTGAACTTCATCGGCAAGCAGGACTATGAGTATATGACCAGCCGCGGCAAGCTGCGCACCCGCGTAGGCCAGATCTCCGGCGTGTTCTCCAACGAGGATACCCTGGGCGGCATCCAGACCTCCTTTATCCTCTCCGCGCTGGCTGCTGCGCTGGCCTGCGTGATCGTGGTGGTGGCAGTCAACTACATCTTCAAGCACAAGAACAAGCTCCGCTCCACCGTGCTGGAGTACTCCCTGCTCTTCCCCTGGCTGCTGCCGACCATCCTCATCTGCTACTCCTACCGCACCTACTTCAACAACACCGACGTGTGGTATGTGCTGGGCGAGAACCTGTACTACAGGGAAAACGTGCGGTTCCTGATCGTCATGGCTTACACGGTGGTGAAGTTGCCATTCGCGCTGAGAATGATCAAAGCCTCCTACTATGCCATCGACGAGGAACTGGAGGACGCGGCAAAGAACCTGGGCGCCAGCGAATGGCGCACCTTCATGAGGGTGAAGCTGCCCATCATATTGCCCAGCGTGCTGGCGGTGTTTGCGCTCAACTTCAATGCGCTCTTCACCGAGTATGACATGGGTGCGACCTTCCAGTCCAGCTACGGCAAGACCTACGCCATGGTCATCCAGAACATGTGCGCTGAGGAAGGCCGCGATGGCTACAATGTCAACGCTACGGGCCGACGGAATGCTTCCACAGTATTCATCATGGCGGTCAGCGGCTTGATCCTCTACCTGGTGTACGGTGTGGGCGCCCGCGACCTGGGCGAACGCCTGGAAGCCAAGGAGAAACGCCGCCGCATGTACCAGAAGGTCACAGCGAAGCTGCGGCTAAACAAACCCAAGCCTGAGTATCACATGCGACCGTAAGATACACAAACATCCCCCGGCCACTGCGGTCGGGGGATGTGCTTTATTGGGGGATTATTCCTGCCAGCGGTAGACACGGCATTCCCAGGGATGAAGACCTGTGCCGGGAGTGGCGTAGTTGCACAGGAGGAGCTCTGCCTGGCTGAGGTCAAAGCCCCTGGGCAGAGGGAGTTTTGTTTCTTTGCCGCTGAAGGAGCAGACCACCAGCAGCCTTTCGCCCGGCATGGTGCGGCTGTACACATAGTGTTTGCCGCTCAGCCGGAGGTGCTCGCGGTATTCGCCGTGGCGCACCGCAGGCAGGGATTTGCGAAGGGCAATGGCCTTGCGGTAGAAGTTCAGAATGGAGTCCGGGTCAGCATCCTGCTGAGCCACGTTGATGCGCGGATAGTTGGGGTTGACGTGGAACCAGGATTTTACCGCTGTGGTAAAGCCGGCGTTGGCGCTGTCGTCCCACTGAACCAGGGTGCGGGCGCTGTCCCGGGAGGAACGCCACATCTTCTTCAGGCGGACCTCTGCCGGTTTGTTCAAGCTGCTGTGGGCGTAGGTGTAGCGGGTCTGCACATCCTCGTACATGTCGGGGTTTTCCGGCTGCCAGTTGAGCATGCCGATCTCCTGGCCCTGGTAGATGAAGGGTGTTCCCTGCTGGAAGAGCAGCGCCGTGGCAAGGGTCTTGCCGCTTTCCTTCCAGAATTTCTCGCTGCCGTAGCGGGAGATGATACGGGGATGATCGTGGTTCTCCAGGTAGAGCATGTTCCAGGCACGGCCGGCAAGCTTGTATTGCCAGTCGGTAAAGGCTTTCTTCATCCGGCGAAGGGAAAAAGGCAGGGGAATGTAATCGGTGAAGAGACAGTCCGCGCACTGGCACTGGAACTGGATCATCATGTCCATCTGGCCCCGGTGTTCGTCAATATAGCTCAGGGCCCGCTTGGGCGATACCAGCGGCGCCTCTGCCAGGGTGAAGCAGTCGTAGTGATCCAGCACGTCCCGCTTGAACTCCGCCAGGTACTCATGGATGCGGGGGCCGTGGTTGTAGTGCCGCATCCCCTTGTAGATGGGGAAGACGCGGTCGTTGGGCAATCCGTCCTTCTTGGAAATGTAGGTGATGACGTCCTCGCGGAAGCCGTCCACGCCCATGTCCAGCCAGAAACGCAGGATCTTCTTGACTTCCTCCCGCACCAGGGGATTGTCCATGTTCAGATCCGGCTGCTTGACGGCAAAGAGGTGCAGATAGTATTCGCCGCGCACTTCGTCCCATGTCCAGGCTTTGCCTTCAAAGTTGGAATCCCAGTTGTTGGGGAGCTTTCCGTCTTTTTCACCTTTGCGCCAGATGTAATAGTCGGTATAGGGTGCGATGCGCTGGCGGCTCTTTTGGAACCACTCGTGCTCATCACTGGTGTGGTTGATGACCAGGTCCATCACCAGCTTCATGCCGCGGGCATGCACGCCCTCCAGCACTTGCTTGAAGGCCTCCATGCCGCCGAATTCCGGGGAGATATCCATGTAATCGGCGATGTCGTAGCCGCAGTCCGCGCCGGGAGAGGGATAGATGGGGGAGAACCAGATACCGTCGCAGCCCAGGGCCTTGATGTAGTCCAGCTTTTCCAGGACGCCCCAGAGATCACCCATGCCGTCCCCGTTGCCGTCCTTGAAGCTGCGGGGCCAGATCTGATAGAAAACCATGTCCTTGTACCAGCGGATGCGTTCCATGCTGATTCCTCCGATGAAGCAGTTTTCACCATTATAGCACATTTTTAGCTTTGCGTCACCTGTGTTTGGCATGCCAAAAGCCCTCCGCATTCAATGCGGAGGGCTCGTGGTCTGTGCTTATTTGCCGAGCAGCGCCAGGATGTCAGCGGCGTTGGTATCGGGCTTGACCTTGGGCATCACGTGGGCAATCATGCCGTTCTCGTCGATGATGAAGGTGGTGCGTACCACGCCCATGCAGGTCTTGCCGCACATCTTCTTTTCCTGCCACACGCCATAGGGCTCGATGGCCTTCAGCTCCGGGTCGGAGAGGAGGATGAAGGGCAGATGAAACTTCTGGGCGAACTTCACATGGGAGGCCACAGAGTCCTTGCTGATGCCGATGACGACAATATCCTGGGCCTTGAAGGCCTCGTAGTTTTCAGCAAAGGCGCAGGCCTGACGGGTGCAGCCGGGGGTGTTGTCCTTGGGGTAGAAGTAGAGGACAACCTTCTTTCCGGCAAAGTCGGACAGGGAAACAGCGTTGCCGTGCTGATCGTTCAGGGTGAAATCAGGAGCCTTCATACCAATCTGCAGCATATTATACCTCCGTTTGCGGTTGCTTGAATGTTTGTGTCACCATATGTATCAACCGAAACGGAATAAGTGAAACATCCTGGCGCGAAATTCCTTAGTCCTCATCAAACCAGTTCCATTCTTCCTCGTCATACTCGAAGGATTCGATGCTCAGCAGCGTACCGTCAGCAGCGTAGGAAGTGATGAGGGTGATATCGCCGTTGTCGTTGTATTCGTAGATGTACTTGCCGCCCTCTTCAGGATATTCGGTTTCGGTGATGAGCTGGCCGTCCTGATACCAGGATTCCATGGCCAGGCGGCCGAAGGAGTACTGCTTGCACCAGACCTTGTTGATGCCGTCGTACTCGTACTCGTAGACGGTATCGCTCCAGATGGTGCCGTCCGCTTCGGTGTTCACGGTGCGGATGGGATCGCCGAAAAGGTTGTATTCACTCTGGAAGCAGGTTCCGTCCGCGAAACGGGAGGTGGTTTTGACTTCGGTGTACCAGCCATCCTCTGTCTCGGTGAACTCGCTGATGGTTTCAAAGCTCATCATGCCGTCAGCATCGAGGATGTAGGCATGCACGCAGTTGCCGTTCTCATCATACTCGTTGATGGAGGTGGAGCCATCGTCATTCCAGACGGTCTGCTTCACAGGGATATGATCGCCTGCATAGATGGTTTCGCAGAGAAAGACGCCATCATAGAACTCATGGTCCCGTACCAGCACGCCGTTCTCGTAGGTCAGGGCGTGAACGATCTCCAGGATGATTGCACCATCGGAATTGATGCAGGTGTACCGGGTTGGATTGCCGTATTCGTCGTAGTCATAAAGATCTGCGCTGCCGTCGTCCCAGGCAAGCACCTCACAGCCGCAGATGCTGCAAATCCAGTTATCATCCAGGCTGTGGGCCTGCGCATCGGCAGGAGAACCCTGCCAGTGGTTCTGAGCGTCGCGCTGCCATTGGAATTCGGGCATGACCGGTTCTTCGGCCGTGGCAAGGGCGAAGACCAGCAGGGTGGCCAGGAGAATCACGAGAAGCTTTTTCATGGTTTCAATCCTTTCTGGAGGGGAACTATTTATGCCCCATATTATACGACAAAGGGCTGCTGTTTTCAACTCCCAATGATCGACGTTGACAGGATGGAAAAATGCCTATACAATACAGGCAGAGAAGGCTGCACTGCCAAGATGAAGGCAGCAGGGACGAATGAGCGATCAAGATATGATGCATACGGGAAATGGAGGATGAACGATGGGGATGAAGCAATTTCCGGAAATCACGATGATGCCGGGTGGAGCAAAAATCTGGGAGCACCGCTTTGCGTCGTTTCGGGTGAAGGTCTATGTGCCCCAGGGCGACCCGTTGGCGGATATTGTCAACTTTGGGTTCAAGGCGCCGTATATGCTGGTGCTTGAGGAGCAGGAAATGACAGCGCAGGAGGCGGCTGCCTTTGCGGAAGACCGTGGTTTTGCCAGGATTGCGGCGGCGTATTCTTCCAGCGTGGTGTTTGTGTACCCGGAAGGCGAAGGCGGCTGGGACGCTGCGGATGAACAGCTCTTTGTCGATCTTGTGGCCGAATCCCGCATCGGGCCGTACTACCGGGATGGTATCTTCCGCAGCAAGGATCGCTTCACGCACCAGTGGGGCGAGCTCTTCCTGCGGGGGGCGATTTTCCGCACCTTCCTCTATGGCAGGGGCAAGTCTGCAGACTACATTGCCCGCTGCTGCATGAAGACGCTGCAGGGCTTGTACCTGTGGGGCCCGGGGGAGATCACGCCCACAGCAGTCACGCTGGAAAACTTGTCTGGGATGCCGGATGTTCAGCGGCGGGATATTCCGGTGGTGTCCATCGGCAACAGTGCGGAGATCAACGCGGCGCTGGTGAAAGGGTGCGACCACCTGCTTGTGCAGGATAGCGCGGACGTGGAGGCAGCGTACTATGGTTTCCTGCGCCCGTGGAAGCGCTGGTGCGGCATACTGGAGAAGGAAGAGGACATGGCTGAAATCGGCATGGTGGAGGAGCCTGCCTATGCCGTGGTGCCCACCTCGCCGGATAATCGCGGCGATGACAAGGACACCGAAAGACATCGCATCGGCTATATTGCCTGGTACAACAAGGGTTTGCTGGATCATGGCAAGGTGCCGGTGGTGCTGGCCTTCCATGGCGGCGGGGATTCTGCGCTGCATATGGCCCATGTATCCGGTTGGTATCGCGTAGCCAGGCGGAATAACTTCCTGCTGATCACGGTGGAGAACCATCTCAACAGCACCGCGACGGAGGCAGTAGCCCTGCTGGATGAGCTGAAGAAGAAGTATCCTATTGATGAGAAACGGGTCTATGCCAGCGGATTTTCCATGGGCGGTATTAAAAGCTGGGATCTGTTCCAGGAGTACCCGGACGTCTTTGCGGCGCTGGCGCCCATGAGCGCCACGGTGGACGTGGGGCACAATGTGTACTTCGGTCCGGTGGACAGAGAAATCAACCGCAGCGTACCGGTGCCCCTGTTCTATGCCGGCGGGGAAATCACCCCCTTGCCGGAGCTGCCCTTCCAGGCGCTCAAATGCGTGGATCGCATTGCCTGGGTGCTGGATGTCAACCAGGTGGATCGCGCCTATCAGGTCAAGGTAGATGAACGGGATACATGGGAGAATCCCGTCTGGGGTATTCATGGCGATCGGGTGGAGCAGGTTTACGATCCTGCCCGGGACAGCACGCTGACGATCCACTATTTCACCAGCCGTGATGGTGTGGAACGAACGGCGCTGGCCAGCATCAGCGGGCAGGGCCACGAGTGTCGCGAACACACCTGTGAGCATGCGTGGCATTTTATGTCCCGGTTTACCAGATGATGTCGCTGTGCCGGGCGGCACATAGAAATGCTTATTTCCTCACCAGTGCGCTGAATACGGTCAAATCCTCTTCGCGGACGATCTTGATGTTGTTGAATCCGCCTTCGATAAAGTTGATGGGGTAGCCCAGGTTGTACATGAGCATCGTGCAGCAGGACTCGGTCAGCGCGTGCCGCTGCGCTTTGGCATGCTCAAATACATCCAGGATGAGCGACAGCCGGTGCGCCTCCGGGGACTGAAGGGCCACGATGCTGTCGCGGTCAACATACTGGGTATGGCCGCCGGAGACGTTGAACTGCACATAGTCGTTCATCATGTGGCAGGTGGTGGCGCTGCCTTTCTCCGCACAGACCTGCAGCAGTCGGGAGATCGTCTCCGGGTTGACTAAAGGACGGGTGGCTTCCTGGATGATGATGGTGTCCTCCGGGGCATAGCGTTTGCGGATGCAGTCCACGCCGTTTTTGAGGGACATGATGCCGCTGCTGCCTCCGGGGATCAGCCCACGCAGCTTTGTCAGGCGGTATTGTCGGGCGTAGGCCTTCACGATGTCCTCCCAGCCCTTGAGGCACACGACATAGATATCATCAATGGCGGGGTGCACCTGGTACGCCTCCATGCAGTAGACGATCATGGGCTTGTCGTGGATGCTGATGAACTGGCTGGGGATGTTCTGCTTGTTACGCCCGGATTTGCCGCCGGCCAGGATGATGACAGCATTGCGGCGGCCATCGGTGGTATCAGGGGGAACGAGGGTGACGACGTCATCCTCAATGGGAGAGGAGCCGGCAACCAGGGCTTCCACCGTGGTGTCCAGCACTGTGGCCAAACGCTGCAGCTTTTTCTGAGAAACGTCGTTCTCCCCGGACTCGATCTTCGCGATGGTGGAGCGGGTTTTGTAACCCATTGCGTCCGCCAGCTCCTGCTGGGACATCTTCAATTCAAAGCGCCTTTTGCGGATGTTTGCGCCCACGGACATGGCAATCCCTCCTGTTGATGATATGAGTGTATTATAAATCAACATTGGGTGATTTTCAAGGGCGAAGCCGTGAAAATATTGCCCAAATGTTGACGGAATGAGTGATTTTCGCTATAATGTCCATGATTCCACCCGCTGGGTGCATGACTGACTGAAGGAGCGTTTCATCATGAAGGCGATTATTTTCAACTCTGGCCTGGGCCACCGCATGGGCGACGAAACCAAGACTCACCACAAGTCCATGACCTTGCTGAAGAACGGCGAGACCATCTTCCACCGCCAGCTGCGTCTGTTGGTTGCCGAGGGCGTGACGGACTTTATCATCACCACCGGCCCCTTCGCTGAGCAGCTGCAGGCTGAGGCTGCCGACTTCCCCCAGGCGACCTTCACCTTCGTGCCCAACGACATTTACATGAAAACCAACTACATCTACTCCATGTATCTCGCCCGCGAATATATGGACGATGACATGCTCTTCCTCCACGGCGACCTGGTGTTCAATCGCAAGCTGGCTCACGACCTGATCCATTGCGCGGACAAGGACGCCGCCACCGTCAACTTCAAGAAGGCTCTGCCTGAGAAGGATTTCAAGGGCCGCGTTCAGGATGGCAAGGTGGTGGAGGTCTCCATCAAGATCTTCGACGCCGACTGCTTCGCCTTCCAGCCTTTCTACAAGCTGCAAAAGGCCGCCGCTTCTGCCTGGATCGGTAAGGTCGTTGAATTTATCCACAAGGGCGAGGATCGCTGCTATGCCGAGAACGCCCTGAATGAGATCTTCCCCGCGCTGAACGTCCGAGCCTTCCCTTATGAGGGCTACTATGTGGACGAGATCGACAACATGGACGATTACGCCCGCGTGAAGGAAGAAATTCTGCCCTTTGACGAGGCGGACGCCAAGATTTTCGGTTAAGGAGAAGCATATGTCTGAGAAGTTCAACTACGGCTATAACGGCCAGCAGTTCCAGAAGTTCAAAAAGTACGCCTGGCTGACTCTGCTCAGCTTCGGCTTCACTTACCTGTTCTTCTACAACGGCCGCCAGAACATTAACCTGGTGCTGCCGCTGATGAAGCAGGAGTTCCAGTCCGACCTGGGCACGCTGGGCGTGGTGTCTTCCGCGCTGTTCTGGTGCTATGCCTTTGGCCAGCTGGTCAGCGGACGCCTGGGTTCCTTCTTTGGGTACAAGAAGCTGATGATCTTCGGCGTGGCAGCCTCCGCTGTGCTGAACGTCGCGATCTCCTTCCAGAGCAACCTGGTGCTGATCGCCATCCTGTGGGGCCTGAACGGCTTCTGCCAGGCGATGGTGTGGTCCAACGGCGTGGGCGTGATCAACAAGTGGTGGCCCAAGGAAAAGCGCGGCTTTGCCTCCGGTCTGGCGACGGCCTTCTCCGGCGTAGCCCAGGCAGTCACCTATCTGACGGTGAACTGGTGCCTGATCCTGAATCCGGAATGGACCTGGCGCGCGGGCTTCCGATTCCCCATCATCCCGATGGTGCTGATCCTGATCGCCTTTGTGTTCTTCTTCAAGGAGAAACCCGAGAACGTGGGCCTGCCCGCGTTCCAGGAAGCCGACCAGAACCTTGATGCCAGCGATGCGGCGATGGAAGCGGAAATTGCCAAGCGCGGCTTCTTCTACCCCTATAAGCTGCTCTTCGCCGAGCCCAAAGTGCTGGTGTTCTGCCTGATCTCCGCCATCGCAGGCGTGGGCCGCTATGGCCTGCTGACCTGGATTCCCACCTACTTCACCGAGGCCATGGGGCTGACGCTGAAGGACGATATGTTCACCTACATCGTGCTGCCCCTGGGGCAGGCCTGCGCCATGTTCGTTTTCCCCTTCATCACCGACAAGGTGTTCAAGGGCAAGCGTGAGCCGATGCTGATCCTGGCTTCTGTGATGGCCTTCATCGGTATGATCTGCTTCCCCATGTTCAAGACGCAGATGCCCGCCACCGTGATGCTCTTTGTCGTGGGCGTGTTCAGCATGGTGACTGGTGTGATCTGGGCCATCGCGGGAGACATGGGCGGCCGCGCGCTGTCCTCCACCGTGGTTGGCGTGCTGGACTGGGCGGTCTACATGGGCGCTGCCATCCAGGCATCTGTATTTGGCTTCGTGCAGCAGACCTTCGGATGGCCGGCGATCTTCGTGACCATCGGCGTGCTGTACATTGTCATGCTGGTGCTGACGCTGCTGGCACGCAAGATGAAGATGCGCAAGCTGTGACATGCGGATGAATAGCATAGAGCAACTCCCCGCTCATATCAGAGCGGGGAGTTGTTTGCTTCAGGAAGTGTGCTGCATGGCGACATTGGAGATGGAAAATCGCGACCAATGATGCGGATTCCCTTCCGTTTGAGCAGAAAATATTGCTGAGATATAGCGATGCAGGTTTTTTTCTGTTATAATGTGAGCATATACATGTCAAAATCACATCAAGCAAGGAGAAAATGCATATGACCATCGAAAAGGCCGTTAACGGTACTGCGCTGACCCTCACCCTGTCCGGCCGTCTGGACACCACCACCGCTCCCCAGCTGGAAGCCGAGCTGAAGGCCAGTCTCTCCGGTGTGGAAAGCCTCGTGCTGGATTTTGCCGCGCTGGATTATCTGTCCTCCGCAGGTCTGCGCGTGCTGCTGGCGGCACAGAAGCAGATGAACAAGCAGGGGGATATGGTGGTTCGCAACGTGAATGAAACCATCATGGAGATCTTTGACGTGACCGGCTTCTGCGACATTCTGACCATCGAGTGAGGAATATGAAGAAAAAAACAAAGCTGTCCCAATCCTTTCAGCACCGGCTGATCGTGCTGGTAGCCATCGCCTTTCTGGCGACGACGGCTTTCCTGTGGCTGATCCAGACACGGCTGTCGGAGAACAATGCGATCAATCTGCTGCGGCTGAACCTCTCTGACGTGAGGGAGGACATTATCGACGCCTCTGATAACAATCTGCTCAAGCTGACGCGGAATGTGGCGCAGGAAATCAACGCCCAGGAGGCTGTCGATGCTGCGCTGCTGGAAAGCCTGATGACGAAGTATGACGTGACGGAGATCAACGTCATTGACGAAAATGGCATCATCGTCGTCACCACCTATCCGGATTTTCTGAACTACGACATGCGCAGCGGCGCCCAGTCGGCAGAATTCATGGTGCTGCTGGAGGGCAAGACGGAGTACGTGCAGAGCTACCAGCCCGTGTCCTTCACCGAATCCAGCGAGCCCTCCGGCGCAGGCCTCAAGCAGGGTAAGTTCGTGCAAACGGGCCTGATGGCGGAAGGCAGCGTGTTCTCCCGCAAGTACGGCGGCGTGACGCTGGCACGCGGCGGCTTTGTGCAGGTCGGCTACGGCGCCGAGCGCTTCCAGAAGGACATCGATGAGTTCGTCGTGGGCGTGACCCGCAACCGCCATGTGGGCGAGGGCGGCTGCATCATCATCGTGGACGAAAGCTGGAATATCGTCAGCGACCGCTACGGCAACGAAGGAGCAAATCTGGAAGTGACCGGGCTGTGGATTGACCCGGCAGCGATGCCGGAAAACGAGCCCTTCCAGGCGGAGGTCTATGGTCAACCCTGCTACTGTATGTACCGGACCACCGAGGGTTACCGCATCGTAGCGGTGATGCCGCGCAGCGAGGCTGCCCTGTCCCGCAACGTATCCGTGAGTGTGACGACGGCGATGCAGATCGTCGTGTTTACGGCACTGTTCATCATGATCTTCGTGCTGGTGAAGAAGCTGGTGGTCAACAACATCTACCAGATCAACGAGTCGCTCTCCGCCATTACCGCGGGCAATCTGGACACCGTGGTGGACGTGCGCTCCCATGTGGAGTTTGAGGCTCTGTCCAACGATATCAACACCACCGTGGATACCCTCAAGCGCTACATTGCCGATGCAGCCGCCCGCATCGATGCGGAGTTGGCCTTCGCCAAGGCGATCCAGCATTCCGCGCTGCCATCCGTGTTCCCGCCCTATCCGGGTCGCAATGAGTTCGATATCCATGCGGCCATGTATACCGCCAAGGAAGTGGGCGGTGACTTCTACGATTTCTACTTTGTGGATGAGGACACCCTGGCCTTCCTCGTCGCGGACGTGTCCGGCAAGGGCATCCCGGCGGCCATGTTCATGATGCAGTCCAAGACGCTGCTCAAGAGCTGCGCCGAGTCCGGCATGCCCATTGAGCAGGTGTTCACCACCGCCAATGAGAAGCTTTGCGAGGGCAACGACGCGGGCATGTTCGTCACCGCGTGGATGGGCCTGCTCAACGTGAAGACCGGTCTGGTGACCTTTGCCAACGCGGGCCACAATCCGCCGCTGGTGAAGCGCGCCGACGGCAACTTTGAGTACCACAAGACCCGTGCGGGCTTTGTGCTGGCAGGCATGGAGGGCATCCGCTACCGCAAGTTTGAGCTGCAGCTCCAGCCCGGGGACACCGTCTACCTCTACACCGACGGCGTGACCGAGGCGACCAATGTCGTCCAGGAGCTCTACGGCGACACGCGGCTCTTGACGCTGCTGAACCAGCAGCAGGGCTCTGCTGCCAAGGAAGTTTGCGAAGCCGTCAAGGCCGACGTGGACGCCTTTGCGGGCGAAGCGGAGCAGTTTGACGACATCACCATGCTGTGTCTGACCTGGCACGGCACGCAAAACGGGGAGGTGAGCGCATGACGGAGCTGACCATTGCCGCAACGGTGGAGAACATCGGGACCGTGACCGACTTCGTCAACGCGCAGCTGGAGGCGCTGGACTGCCCCATGAAGGCACAGATGCAGATCGACATCGCCATTGACGAGCTGTTCGGCAACATCGCCCACTATGCCTACCACCCGGATGTGGGTGAGACCACCGTCCGCGTGGAGGTGGTCGAAGATCCGCTGAGCGTCATCATCACCTTCATCGACGGCGGCGTGCCCTATGATCCCCTGACCGCGGCTGATCCGGATACCACGCTCTCCGCCGAGGAGCGCGCCATCGGCGGCCTGGGCATCTTCATGGTGAAGAAGACCATGGACGAAATCACCTACCGCTATGAGGGCGGCAAGAACATCCTGTCCATCCGAAAGAAAATTGGGAGCTGATACCATGAGCAACCTGTTCCGCAAAAAGAGCCTGGAGCGCATTTCCTCCCCCGAGCAGCTCAACAGCTACATCCGCGTGTCCACGCCCTCCGTGTGGCTGCTGCTGACGGCGATTGTCATCCTGCTTCTCGGCGTGTGCGTGTGGGGTGTGTTCGGCCATATGGACACGACGCTGCCTGCCGTTGCCGTTGCGCAGGAGGGCAGCGTGACCGCCTGGGTTCGCGAGGCAGATGCGGAGAAGGTCAGCGCCGGTGCGGCAGTCACCGTCGATTGTGTGGAAGGAACAGTGCTGTCCATTGACGCGGAGCCTGTGCGTGTGGACGACAGTTTCACCGATTACATGCGTCATGTGGGCAGCCTTCAGGCAGGGGAGTGGGTCTTTGCAGTCGTGCTGGATGTAAACTGCCCTGATGGCGTATATGCCGCGCAGATCGTCATTGACAGCGTTTCACCCATGTCCTTTGTGCTGAATTGAGGTGCGCCATGGCAAACGCAAAGAAGATCAATCAGCCCGTAACCCAGGGCGTCGCGAAGGTACCGGTGGTCATGCAGATGGAGGCGCTGGAATGCGGCGCTGCCTCCTTGACCATGGTGCTGGCCTATTACGGCAAGTGGATCCCCCTGGAGCAGGTGCGCGCTGACTGCGGCGTATCCCGGGATGGCTCCAACGCCAAGAACGTCCTGCGGGCTGCCCGCAGCTACGGCCTCGTGGCCAAGGGTTACCGGTTTGAGCCGGAGGCCCTGAAGAAGGAAGGCAAGTTCCCCTGCATCATCCACTGGAACTTCAATCACTTCCTGGTGCTTTGCGGCTTCAAGGGTGAAAAGGCTGTCCTCAACGACCCCGCTCGCGGCCATTACACCGTGCCCATGGAGGTTTTCGACAAGTCCTTCACCGGCATCTGTCTGATGTTTGAGCCCGGCGAAGACTTCGAGCCAGGCGGCAAGCCCAAGAGCGTGCTGGCCTTTGCCCGTCAGCGCATGAAGGGTACCGGCGAGGCGGTGGCCTTTACCGTCATCACCACGGTGATCGCGTCACTGATCGGCATCGTCCAGCCTGGCTTTTCCCGCATCTTCCTGGACCGCCTGCTCACCGGGGTGAACCCGGAGTGGGTCACGCCTTTCCTGTGGGCGCTGGCAGGGCTGTCCATCGTGCAGATCGTGATCGCCTTCATCCAGGCGATTTATTCCGCGCGTATCAACGGCAAGATTGCTGCAGTTGGCAGCATTACCTACATGTGGAAGATCCTGCAGCTGCCCATGGAGTTTTTCTCCCAGCGCATGGCGGGTGACATCCAGCAGCGCAAGGGCACCAATGCCTCCATCGCTGCAAGCCTGGTCAGCACCTTTGCGCCGCTGATCATCCAGGCTTTCATGATGGTGTTCTACCTGGTGGTCATGCTGCGCTACAGCGTGATGCTGACGCTGGTGGGCATCGCCTCCATCCTGATCAACACCGCGCTGTCCCGCTACATATCCGCCAAGCGCGTCAACATCACCCGCGTGCAGATGCGCGATTCGGGCAAGCTCTCCGGAACCACCGTGGCGGGCATTGAGATGATCGAGACCATCAAGGCCAGCGGCGCGGAGAATGGCTTCTTCGAGAAGTGGTCGGGCTACCAGGCCAGCGTGTGCCTGCAGGAAACGAAGTTCGCCAAGCTCAACCAGTATATCGGCCTGATTCCTCAGATTATTTCCACCCTCACCAACACCGCCGTCACCATTCTGGGCGTGTACCTGGTGTTGCAGGGGCAGTTCACCATCGGCATGGTGATGGCGTTCCAGGGCTTTCTGGCTTCCTTCATGGCCCCGGCTCAGCAGCTGATCTCCGCCGGACAGACGCTGCAGGAGATGCGCACCCAGATGGAGCGCATCGAGGACGTGATGCAGTATCCCTCCGACGTGGTGTACGATAGTCAGGGCGAGGAAGAAACCTACCAGAAGCTCTCCGGCGCAATCGAGATGAAGAACGTGACCTTCGGCTACTCCCGTTTGGCGGAGCCGCTGATCCGCGACTTCAACCTGACGCTGAAGCCCGGCAGCCGCGTGGCCTTCGTGGGCACCTCCGGCTGCGGCAAATCGACGCTTTCGAAGCTGATCTCCGGCCTGTATCAGCCCTGGAGCGGCGAGATCCTCTTTGACGGCAAGCCCATGACCCAAATCGACCGCAGCGTCTTCACCGGATCCCTGGCCGTGGTGGATCAGGATATCATCCTCTTTGAGGACACCATCGCCAACAACATCAAGATGTGGGACAACTCCATCGAGGACTTCGAGATGATCATGGCCGCCCGCGACGCCCAGCTGCACGAGGACATCATGCAGCGCGACGGCGGCTACAGCTACCGCATCACCGAGGGCGGCAAGGACTTCTCCGGCGGACAGCGCCAGCGTATCGAGATCGCCCGCGTGCTGGCCCAGGATCCCACCATCATCATCCTGGACGAGGCAACCTCCGCCCTGGACGCGCGTACGGAATACAACGTGGTGAAGTCCATCAAGGACCGCGGCATCACCTGCATCGTCGTGGCACATAGGCTTTCCACCATCCGCGACTGCGACGAGATCATCGTCATGGATCGCGGGCAGGTTGTGGAGCGGGGCACCCATGAGGAGCTGTATGCCCTGAACGGCTTCTATACCAAGCTGGTCTGCAGCGAGTAAGGAGGGAGGCGGACACATGGGGTGGTTTGACGAGCAAATCAAGCAAAGAAAGCAAAGCGACGATCAGCTGTTTGAGGAAGCCTTCGTCCGCATCGCCGATGCGGTGCTGGGCACGAAGATGGCCGCCGCTTATCAGAGCGATGAAGCCAAGGCCAGCGGCGAGATCGGCGAGATTCTCAAGTATTACAAGATCAAGCCCAAGGAAATCCCCGACACCGTCAAAGGGCTGGATGACCGCCTGGAATACCTGCTTCGCCCCCACGGCATTATGCGCCGAAACGTGGAGCTGCCAAAGGGGTGGCACCGCGACGCCATCGGCGCGATGCTGGGCCGCCGCAAGGATGACGGCAGCGTGGTGGCACTCATTCCCCGAGGCCTCACCGGCTATGCCTACTACGACTCGAAGGCTGCCCAGTGGGTGCGCATCAGTAAGAAGAACGAAGACCTCTTTGACGACGAGGCCATCTGCTTCTACAAGCCGTTCCCGCTGACGAAGCTGACCGTGCCGTCTCTCATGCGTTACATCGCCGAGTGCCTGGACAAGGCGGATATTGCCCTTGTGGTGCTCTCTACGATGATCGTGTCCCTGGTGGGTCTGCTGACCCCCAGGCTGACGTCGCTGCTGTTCGGTAGCGTGGTGGAAAGCGGCAGCCTGCGCCTGCTGACCGCCATTGCGGTGTTCATGATCAGCGTGTCCGTCAGTCAGCTGCTGTTCAAGTCAGTCAGCGCGCTGCTGTCGGGCCGGGTGACAACCAAATTGAACCTCTCCGTGCAGGCGGCCACGATGATGCGTATCCTGTCCCTGCCGGCGGATTTCTTCAAGAAGTGGTCCAGCGGCGAACTCGCCAGCCGTTCCCAGCAGCTGCAGTCCCTGTGCCAGATGCTGGTGTCCGCTGCGCTGAACACGGGCCTCACGTCCCTGTTCTCCCTTCTGTACATCACGCAGATATTCGCCTTCGCTCCGGCGCTGGTGGCGCCTGCGCTGGCGATCATCCTGTTGACGCTGATTTTCACCATCTGTACCACGCTGTACCAGATGAAGATCACCCGCAATCAGATGGAGCTCGCCGCTCAGGAAAGCGGCATGAGCTACGCGCTGATCACCGGCATCCAGAAGATCAAGCTCTCCGGTGCGGAGAAACGCGCCTATGCCCGCTGGTCCGACCTGTATGCCAAGCAGGTGGCGATGCAGTATAATCCCCCGATGTTCCTGCGGTTGAACAGCGTCATCGGCACCGCCATCGCCCTCGCCGGCACGCTGGTAATGTACACGATGGCGCTGAAGAGCGGTGTAGGAGTTTCGGATTACTACGCCTTCAACGCGGCGTATGGCATGGTCAGCGGCGCGTTCATGTCCCTGGCAGGCATCGCCATGACGCTGGCCCAGTTTAAGCCCGTGATGTCCATGGCACAGCCCATCATGGACGCCGAGCCCGAGGTCTCCGAGGGCAAACAGGTCATCGACCGCATTTCCGGCGCGATTGAAGTCAACAACGTCTCCTTCCGCTACCGGGAGGACATGCCCCTCATCCTGGATGACCTGTCCCTGAAGATCCGCCCCGGCCAGTATGTGGCCATCGTGGGCCCCACCGGCTGCGGTAAGTCCACGCTCATGCGCATCCTCCTGGGCTTTGAAAAGCCACAGAAGGGCGCGGTCTACTACAACGGCAAGGACCTGAACACCATCGACCTCAAGTCCCTGCGCCGCAAGATCGGCGTCGTGATGCAAAACGGCAAGCTGTTTCAGGGGGACATCTACTCTAACATCGTGATTTCCGCGCCCCAGCTGACCGTCGATCAGGCATGGGAGGCCGCTGAAATGGCCGGCGTCGCCGAGGATATCCGCAACATGCCCATGGGCATGCACACCATCATCTCCGAGGGCTCGGGCGGCATCTCCGGCGGACAGCGCCAGCGGCTGATGATTGCCCGCGCCATCGCGCCCAAGCCGAAGATCCTCATGTTTGACGAGGCCACCTCCGCCCTGGACAACATCACCCAAAAGACGGTGTCCGACTCCCTGGAAAAGCTGAGGTGCACCCGCATCGTCATCGCCCACCGGCTGTCCACCATCCGCGCCTGCGACCGGATCATTTACCTGGAAAAGGGCAGGATCGTGGAGGACGGCACCTACGATGAGCTGATCGCAAAGGGTGAGAAGTTCGCCGGGCTGGTCGAAAGACAGCGGCTGGATACATGATTATTTCACCCAGGATGATACCTTTCCTCCGGAGCATCGGTTCAAATAACGGAAGCCATAGAAAGGAGGCTGCCAATGATCAGCGCCGAGCAGATATATGCCGAGTTTCACACCAAGGTGTCGGCCTATGTGCGCGGCAAGGTGGCCAACCCTCATGACGCGGAGGAGCTCGTCTCCGCCGTATTCCTCAAGGTTTACCAGAAGCTTGACAGCTTCGATCCCGCCAGGGCGTCCATCTCCACGTGGATCTACACCATTACCCGCAACACGGTGACGGATTTCTTCCGCACCCGCCGCACGATGGTAGAATTCTCCGACTGGATGGCCGACGAGCCCTCCCCTGACCTGACCGACGAGGCGCTGGACGCCCTGGCGGACGCGCTCCTCTCCCTGAACGAAAAGGAGCGCGACCTGATCGTCCTGCACTACTACAATGGCCATACCCTCAAAACCGTGGCGGAGATGATGGGCATGTCCTACATCAACGCCAAGGTCATTCACAAAAAGGCATTGACCGGGCTGCGGGCATTCTACGCAGCCGGATAAGAAAGGAGACCCCTATGACCGAGAACCTGAAGAAATTCCTGGAGACCGTTTCCAAGGACGAAGCGCTGACCGCGAAGGTCGGTGCGATGGGCAAGGAGGAGATTCTGGCCCTGGCGAAGGAGCTTGGCCTCACCCTGACCGATGCTGACCTGGAGAAACCCGCCGTGCAGGAGCTGAACGACGATGATCTGGACGCCGTGGCTGGCGGCAGCGATGTTTCCTGCGCCTGCGCCCTGGGTGGCGGCGGCACCAAGGACAACAACGATAAGACCTGTGCCTGCGTGCTGGCCGGCGGTGGTTACAGCCAGTCCGGCCGCGAGCGCTGCGTGTGCGGCTTCGCTGGCTACGGCTATGACTCCTGATACCGTAATACATCCGGGCTGTGGGACTTGAAGTTTCACAGCCCGAATTCAAAGGGTGATACGATGTTTTACAAGCTGCACGAAAAGCTCCTGCTGCGGGGCTGGCAGAAGCTCCCCTATGCGGTGGTGGAGAAAGGCTTCAGCCGCCCTCAGTTTATTACCGCCAGGGAGATGGAGGCCCTCAAGCTGTGCAACGGCCTGATCGACGTGGACCTTCCCCTGGTGCCCCAGGAGCTCCGCGATCTGGTGAAGCTGGCGGAGAAGCAGGGCTGGGTCGCGGCGTGCGAGCGCGGCGACACCATCCGCCCTGAGCAGGAATACAGGCTGTATCCGGCGCGCTACATCCGCACGGCCCACTGGTCCATCACCGGGCATTGCAATTATCGCTGCAAGCACTGCTACATGTCCGCGCCGGACGCCAAGTTCGGCGAGCTGAGCCATGCGCAGATCATGGCCATCGTGCAGCAGCTGATTGATTGCGGCGTGATGGAGGTGTCCCTCACCGGCGGAGAGCCCCTTGTACGAAAGGATTTCATGGAGATCGTTGATGCGCTGCTGGCGGGCGGCGTCCACATCACCACCATCTATTCCAACGGCAAGCTGGTGACGGACAAGCTCCTGGATCAGCTGGCAGAGCGCGGCATCCATCCGGAGTTCAACATGAGCTACGATGGAGTGGACGGCTGGCACGACTGGCTGCGGGGCATTCCCAATGCCGGGAAGATTGTCGAGGACGCCTTCCTGCGCTGTAAGGAGCGCGGCTTTCCCACCGGTGCGGAGATGTGCATCCACCAGGGCAACAAGCATCTGCTGCGGGAGACGGTGAAGCGACTGGCAGACCTGGGCTGCCGCAGCCTCAAGACCACCCCCATCTCCAACGTGGGCGCGTGGAAGGAGGGCGGCTACGACGAGTCCATCTCCACGGATGAACTGTACGAGCTTTACCTGGACTACATCCCCCGCTACTATGAGGACGGCATGCCCCTGTCCCTGATGCTGGGCGGCTTTTTCAGCGCCAGCCCCGATAAGCCGCAGGAATACGACATTCCCTCCATGAAGAACTGCTCCAACCCGGCCAAAACCTGCGTCTGCGGCCATGCGCGCATGGTGATGTACATTTCCGCCGAGGGCCGCGCACTGCCCTGTATGGCGCTTTCCGGCATGGACATCCAGGAGGAGTTCCCCCTCATCCCGGAAATCGGTCTGGCACAGTGCATCACCGAATCCCGCTATATGCAGCTGATCGACACCCGTGCTACCGGGGTGCTGGAGCACAATCCGGAATGCGGGACCTGCGAACATGCCCTGCAATGCCTTGCTGGCTGTCGTGCCTCCGCGCTGGAGACCGACCCCACCGACATTCTCGCGATTGATCGCGCCGCCTGCGCCATCTTCAGGGGCGGCTGGGTGGAGAGGATCCATCAGGCAATGGCGGAGATTGATCCCCAGATGAAGCTCACCGTTGGCTGACGGTATATCAATGCCGGATCCTGCAGATGATGCGGATCCGGTTTTTGTTTGCTGCGGCGGTGTTGGCATCCGTGACGGTCTGGCATGGGAGCGGAAAACGGTGCTGCATCATTAGCATTTCGTATGGAGCCGAAGGTTCCCGTGCTTCCATTTGTTATCGGGGAAAACGATCGAAGTGCTTATGCATTTTTTACCTAAATTTCCGTTTGTTTGCGAGAAAAATGTTGCATTTTACCGAATTTGGTTTATAATATAAAGTGTATATATAGGTCAATGTGGGGGACTGTTTTTTCTTCGAAAAAGCAGCGTTCTCCAGCCGATGGAGGAGCTTGCGTGGAGCGTAGGTTTGGCGCGATGTCGCCCAGGAAAATCCTGATGATCTCAGGCAGCGTGCTGCTGTGGATTGTAGCGCTGGCGGTGCTGCTGATCATCTTCGGTTTGGGCGATGAGCCGGAACCGGAACCGGTCTTCGGCTCTCTGGCGGGTCGGTTTGAATCCAGCGTGACCATGGAGCACGAGGGGCAGACGCTGCACTATCGGGAGAACGAGATTACCAACTACCTCATCATCGGCGTGGACAAAACCGACGTCACCAGGGTCACCGGTCACCAAAACGGCGGTCAGGCGGACTTCCTGGTGGTGCTGACCATCGACCGCGTCAATCGCAGCATCACTCCCGTGATGCTCGACCGCGACGCAATGGTGGAGATGCAGACCTACGGCGTGTTCGGTCATCCGGCGGGCACCAGGGTCATGCAGCTCTGTCTGGCCCAGGCTTACTCCGGCGTCAACATCCCAGGCAGCGTCAACACGGTGGAAACGGTGGAGAAGCTGCTCAAGGGTATCAACATCCATCACTATGTGGTGCTGGATATGACAGCGATTCCCCTGGTCAATGACGCCATCGGCGGCGTGGAGGTCACGCTGTACGATGATTTTACTTCCTTCGATCCTGCGATGCAGAAGGGAACCACCCTGCGCCTGATGGGGCAGCAGGCGCAGTTCTTCGTCCGTGGCCGTATGACGGTGGCGGATGGTACCAATGCCTCCCGTATGGCGCGCCAGCAGCAGTACCTTTCCGGTCTGCTGACCCAGTTCCGCCGGGCGGTGAAGGGCGATCAGGTGAAACTCAACAAGGTGTTGGACGCCATGGAAGGCCACATGACCTCCGATGCGTCGGAGAACATTCTCCTGCACGATGTCAACGCCTATGACGATTACGAATGGAATGCGATGAGGATCCTCTCCGGCGAGCACACTGTGGACGAGTATGGATTCGCAGAGTTCTGGGTGGACGAGGCGGCCCTCAAGCGCCTGGTTGCCGATATCTGGTTCAAGTAACGATTTGGAGGGTTAGGATGAAGCGTTTATTTGCCTGGCTGCTGATGGCGGTGATGCTGATCACCGCGGCGTCGGCGGAATCCCTCATTGATGATGATTATACCGACGTGCCTACCGCCATGACGCAGGACAGCGTTGCGGAGCTGCTGGCTACGGAGGAATGTCTGATTGAAACCCTGCAGCCGGATGAGGAATCCATCGCTCTGCTGAACAGCGTGTACAAGTTCGTCTGGGAGGGGAAGAACCGCCCTGCCCGCTATTACGACGTGCCAACCCAGGAGAAGATCTCCGCTCTCATTGGCGGCGCGGACATCGACATCCTTCACATGACCGAGGCTATGCGCCTGCAGCTGACCGGCGCGCCTGAGAATCCGGTGACTGCCACCATGCGACTGAACGTGGAATACCATGTGGGCCAGCTGATTGTGGTGGTGCTGGGCATCCCCCAGGGCGGCGGCGAATACGTCTGGTACCCTTACCGCGGCCGGGTGGAAACCCTGGGCGAGATCAAGTGGGACATTCCGGTGGAGGACTGGACGGAGCTGTGCCAGCAGCCCATCAGCTTCCATGTACTGACGGATCGCATCGGCCCCCGCGGCGGACGCCTCTGGGGCTATGAAGAATATCACGAGGAGACGCCCCCCTCCTTCTCCAAGGATTCCGGCGACGTCAACGGCATGCGCTGGTGGTACTCAGAGTGGGGCGAGAAAATCGAAGATGACTTCCGCGTGTGGCTGGTGGAGCTTACTGAGCCCATGCAGGCGGAGGTTCTGCGCATCGGCGAGCATGTGGCTGATGGCAAGCCCATCCTGGATTATTTCCCCTGGGAGCGCAAGGCAGAGGCACTGCTGATGCTCCCTGCGGATGTAGCGCCTGCTGATCTGGTGGCCTACGACATCATCGCCATGATGGACGAGAATTACAAGGACACTTACGGCGACGTCAACGTCGAGGTCGTCTTCGGCACGGCCTATGATCCCCAGAAGGCGATGGTCATTCTGGCAGGCTTTGCCAACGAAGATGACCCGGATATGCCCTTTGTGGAGTGGTACGTCCTGCGCGCCGAAGCCCTGGAGCCGCAGAACGGCCAGGACAAATCCGACTCTGTGGAGATCGGCCTGAAGCAGCTCTTCCTGCCCTGGATGGAGGAAAAGCCTCTGATGCTGGTCGTCATGAGCGAAGTGCTTGACGCTGAATAAGCCTGATTCTTTTACGAGTGGAGATACATAGAAATGGATGAACTCCAAAAGCAGCCGGAGGGCATGCAGACGGATCCGCAGATGGTTGCTACGGTGACTGCTGCGGTTCTGCAGACCTTGCAGGCCACGGGCACCATTCCCCCGGGGGAGCAGAAGTCCCACCCGCAGCCCGAGGTGAAGACCATAGACCTGATCGGATTGTTCTTCGCTATCCTGGAGAAATTCTGGCTGGTGGTCATCTGCGCGATCATGGGCGCACTGATCATGGGCTGGCTGGCGGGTCGGGGTACCACCACCTACACTGCGACCTCCAAGCTGTACATTGTGGATACCAGCTCCGGCAGCATCAATATTGCCAACCTGCAGCTGGGCACCGTGCTGACGCTGGACTACCAGGAGGTTTTCAAGACCTGGGAAGTTCATGAGATGGTTATTGAGGATCTGGGGCTGCCTTACTCCTATGAGCAGATGCAATCCCTGATCAGCATCTCCAACCCTCAGGATACCCGCATCCTGTACATCACCGTCCGCTACCCGGACGCTAAAATGGCTGCGGATATCGCAAATGCCTATGCCAAGGCAGCCAAGACCTTTATCATCAACACCATGCGCGGAGAGGAGCCCAGCGACTTCTCTATCGCCCTGGAGCCCAGCGTTGGCTACCGGGTATCGAAATCCAGCCGCATGGTCATGGGCTTCATGCTGGGCAGCGTGATGGCTGTGGGCCTGATCACGTTGCTGTTCGTGCTGGATAATCGGCCCCGCTCTCCGGAACAGATTCAGCAGTACGGCGGTATTCCCACCCTGGCGGTGTTCCCGGATCGGCCCAAGGGTAAGGCCGCTCCCCGCAGGGAAAGCGGGGTTGCTGCAGAGCCGACGGCAGGCATGCCCCTGCTGGAGGTCACCCAGTTCCCGGAAAGCGATTTCGTCAGCCACGAGGCCATGAACACCCTGTGCACCAATCTGTCCTACTGCGGTCCGGACGTGCGCAAGGTGATGATTACCAGCCGATATGCGGGAGAGGGCAAGTCCTATGTGTCGATGAACCTCATGCGTACAATGGCTAAGCTGGGACGCCGCGTGGTGCTGGTGGATACGGATCTGCGCGCATCCGGCATCCAGGCTGACTATCAGCTGCGTTACAGCACTGAGAAGCACTACGGCCTGTCTGATTATCTGTCTGCCCACTGCAGTGTCGCGGAGGTCCTCTACCAGACCAATATCCCCGGAGCATTCATGATCCCCGCAGGTCACGAGGCGCCCAATCCGTTGCAGCTGCTGGATACCCCCACCATGAAGCGGCTGGTGGAATGGCTGAGCACCCAGTTTGATGTGGTGCTGATTGATACCCCGCCTGTGGGCGTGCTGGTGGACGCGGTGGCCATGGCCAAGTTCTGTGACGGCGCTCTGCTGGTGGTTGGATACCGCAAGGGCAACCAAAGTGAGATCGGCGAGGCTGTCAAGAACATCAAGCAGACCGGCTGCAAGATGCTGGGCGGTGTGCTCAACGGCGTGAAGTTCCGCAGCCTGAGCAACAAGCACTATTACTACAGCTCCGAGCGCTACTCCGGCCACTACTCCAAGCGCTACAAGTACGGGCAGAAGGCCAAGTAAGATGACGCAGGAAACGTTAACCCGCTCCATTCCCATGGAGATATGGTGCCAACTGGCTCGGGAAGGCTCTGCGCCCCCTGTAACGATTTGCCTGGAGGGGGACAGTATGCGGCCTCTGATTCGCCGGGGAAAGGATCCGGTAACCATCATCCCGCTGAACCGCCCGCTTCAAAAGGGGGATGTGGTGCTCTTCCAGCTGGGAGAGCGATACATCGTCCACCGGGTATGGAAGCTGAAGCCGGGCTGGGTACAGACCTTCGGCGACAACTGCTGGAATCCGGAGCCCTGGTTTCCCGAGGAGCAGGTGCTGGGTATGGTGGTGAAATTCAGCCGGAATGGCAAGGTCCATCGGCTGGATACCCCGCGGGCATGTGTCTGGGGACGGATGTGGATGGCCATTTACCCGATCAGATTATGCTATAAGCGGCTGAGGTCTCTGGCCGGACGCTGTTATAGAAGAATATTCCCGAAGAAGTGAAAGGCGGTGAGCGGTACGCAGCAGGATCCCCAACCGAAAACCCTGCGCGCGCTGCTCAGGCAGCTGGACGAGCAGGGGGTTACCGATTACCGCAGGTATGACGCGGTACGGAAGTTCCTGAGTTTCAAGGCGCGTGACAAGGGGATTCCCATCTCCGGCAGCTTTGAGCTGACGCCGCTGTGCAACCTGGACTGCAGAATGTGCTACGTTCATCTGAACAAGGGGCAGATGAACGATATGCAGCTGCTGACGGTGGCACAGTGGCAGGGCATCATGCAGCAGGCTATCGACGGCGGCATGATGTACGCCCGCTTGACCGGCGGCGAGTGCCTGACCTACCCGGGCTTCAGGGAGCTGTACAGTTTCCTGCACAGCAGGGGCATTGAAACCGCCATCCTGTCCAACGGATTGCTGATGGAAGCGGACATGGTGGATTTCCTCGTGGCGCATCCGCCGGCTGCGGTGCAGATTACTCTGTATGGCGCCAGCGAAGACGGCTACGAGCGGGTGACCGGGAAGCGAGTCTTCCAGCGGGTGCTGGAGAACATCCGTCGCCTGAATGCGGCGGAGATTCCGCTGAGCATCGCGGTCACGCCCAATGAATTCATGACCGATGGGGAAGAAGTTATCCGCCTTCTGCATGAGGAAGGCCTGACCTTTGCCATCAACGCCGGACTGATGCAGCCCCGCGAGGAAACTGGCCGCAAACTGGCCGACGCCAGCCTGGATGCTTACATCGCCATGATAAAGCTGCGGAACGCTCTCAAGGGTCAGATCATCGAACCGGACTGTGACCCGGAGAGTCTGCCCGATCCGGGCAGCGAGACGTCTACAGCCACAAAAGGCGTGCGCTGCGGCGCGGGCCGGAGCGGATTCGCCATTGACTGGCAGGGCCGGATGCGTCCCTGCAACACCTTCCCCTGTGAGCCGTTGGATGTGCTGGAATTGGGCTTCGCTGAGGCCTGGAAGCGCACCAACCATACTGCGCTCAACTACCCCCTGCCCGCAGAGTGCGAGGGCTGTGCCTACAAGGGCGTGTGCAAGCACTGCGTTGCGGAGCATTCCGCCGGCGCACCTGCCGGACATGCCAGCCCCGCCATCTGCGCGTGGGGCCGAAGAATGATTGCTGAAGGACTGCTGAAACTCCAGCAGCCTGAACAATAAATACGATACACATTTTAAGGAGGATAAATACCATGAAGAAGACCTACGAGACCCCCAGCGTGGAAGTTGTGAAGTTCCAGTACCGTGACCAGGTGGTCGTGGCAAGCGGTGTTTGCCATATTACTAGTGAGGTAGTAACAGGAACCAACCAGTGTGCAGGTCAGGCAACTTATACGAGAGAACCTTAAGTTTTTCAGAATGGTGAGAGATATGAAGAAATCTTACGAAACTCCAACGGTGGAGAAGATTTCCTTCCGTTACCGTGACCAGGTGGTTGCGGCGAGCGGTGTTTCCCCACAGGTAGATGACAGCATCAGCACCGGTGATAGGGCCAATCAGGTGGTTGACTATTTCCTGAATGGCTGGGGTGTGAGCAGCTGTGATAGAATTGGCGACTGGGTTGGCAGCTGGTTTGTGTAATACATGTAACTGCGGGTGAGGACATGGAGCAACAGGACAAGGTGTTTGGGTCGCTGGCGGAGTTGCTGGAGGATCTCGATCGGGAAGGGATAACGGGGATTGACCGTGCACGAAATGTGGAGAGCTTTCTGATGAGAAAGTCTCGCTTGCACGGAAGGCCTTATTGTGCCACCTTTGAGTTGACACCACTGTGTAACTTCGATTGCAAGATGTGTTACGTTCATCTGACCAAAGAGCAGATGCAGCGTGAAGGCCGCGTGCTGACTACAGAAGAGTGGCTTGATATTGCGCGGCAAACCGTCGCAATGGGTGTTAGGCATATTGACCTGACCGGTGGGGAGTGTCTGTTGCACCCCGGTTTTGAAGCAATTTACACCTACTTGATTAACCAGGGCATGCATGTTTCTGTATTGACAAATGGACAGCTGATCAGCGATCAGCATATTGAGTTGTTTGAGCGACTAAGACCGTCTGTGGTGCAGATTTCGCTCTATGGCAGTAATCCGGAAGCCTATATTCGTGTGACTGGTAAAGATGGTTTTCACGATGTCATGGCTGCTGTCAAACGCTTGCGCAGTGCAGGGATTCACATTTGCATGTCGTTGACACCGCACCGCTATATGCAGGATGATGCAGAGCGTATGGTAGAATTGCTGCATGATCTAAATGTTGATTATACAATTGGTTCGTCAACGCTTCCAGCGCGTCCAGAGACGGGACGTAAGATTGAGGACTACATTGTGGACATTGACGCATACATGAAAGTTTGTCAGTTAGAGGCACAGTACCGTAATAGAATTGCGGCTGAGCTGTCTCTGAGGCCGGTTGCCCCTTACCGTTTTCAGATTAGAGGGCAGACGACAATGGAAGGTCCGTCGTGTTCAGCCGGTACATCGAACTTCCATATAAACTGGAAGGGAGAAATGATGCCTTGCGCTGCATTCTATTTGATATGCAAATCTGTATTTGATGATGGTCTTGAAAAAGCTTGGATTTGGATTCGAGACACAATGAAGCAGTATAGTCCTCCCGAAGAATGTAGGAATTGTGACTTGATGGATGTTTGTGCTGGATGTACTGCAGAAAAAACGGGTGGCAGATTGACGGGGCATGTTAATCATTATGTCTGCAAGCGGATGCGAGCATCACTTTCGCCAAAGCTTGTGCATAATGACTCCCGTTGTATCTAACAGATAGGAGTATGAGAGTATGAAACGGGCGTATACGAAACCTAGTGTGAGCTTCATTGACTATTCCTATGAAGAACAGGTTGTGGCAGAGAGCAGCAAGTATAGTGGATTTGGAGATGGCTATCAGGTTAATGTGTGTACTTGGTACAGTGGCGCATTTGCAAGTCCTTGTGATTCTGTGCTAAGTAAAGCAGACAATGGTGCCGATCCTAATAGATGTACGGATACAACGCCGTGGTCATTGAGATAAAGGATGAGTAGTTTATTTTGGCGTATCCAGAACGGATATGAAGCAAAGCAGGAAAATGCACATAAACTTGATTGTCCGGGTGTTTATTTGGAGGAAGTTGCTATCTTCCGAGTAAATGAGCAACGATGGCGTTACCAGTTATCCAAGGCATTCTCTATGCCTTGTGTAGAAGCAGATGCTGAGTACCAGCACATTATGCTGTACGCTGATGATGAAGTGCAGCTCGACAAGGCTACCCGCTTCCTCCTCCGCACGGCCTTCGAGTGCCGGTTCTGCTACGAGGGCATCGTCTCCCTGCACGCAGCCTGCGTGGAGATGGGCGATTTTGCGGTGGCGTTCACCGGGCATAGCGGGCTGGGCAAGTCCACCCGGGCTCGTGCGTGGGTGGAGGGCCTTGGTGCGCAGTGGATCAGCGGCGATCGTCCGGCTGTCCGTCTGGAGAAGCAGGGGAGTACTGCTTGCGGCGTCCCGTGGGACGGCAAGGAGCAGATCTTCCGCGATGTAGAAGTGCCCCTCAAGTGCATCATGGAGGTACGCCGTTCCCCGCTGAACTATGTCCGCAAACTGTCGGAGGATCAGGCCCGGCAGCTCATCATGCAGCAGAGCTTCGTGCCCATGTGGGACACGGACGCGGCAGTGATGGCGATGGCCAATGTCCGCCAGCTGGTCAGGAAAACCCCGGTGTATCGCGTGTTCTGCGGTCCGGATGCGGAGGACGCGAAGGCCATCTACGACATTCTTGTCAACCATCCGGAATTGATCAGAGAGGAAAAGGAACAGATGAAGATCAAGGAAGGCTTCGTTCTCCGCAATGTGGTGGACGAGTTCATTGTGATGCCCACGGGCGACAATATTGCCAGGTTCGAGGGCGCGGTGGTGCTCAATGAGGTGTCCGCGTTCATCTTCAAGCAGCTGGAGAACCCTGTCAGCCGCGATGATCTGCTGACGGCGATGCTGAACGAGTACGACGTGGACGAGGCCACCGCTGCGGCCGATCTGGACGCGCTGCTGGAGAAGTTCGCCGAGATGGGCGTGCTGGAGAAGTAATTTATCATGAAGAATATGCTGCGGGACGTATGGTCACGCGACCGGCGAGGCTTTCTGACGATCCTGTTTCTGAACATCGCGGTGTCGCTGACAGGCGGCATATCGATCGTCATGCTTGTGCCGATGCTGGGCCTTCTGGATATTTCCGAGGGCGCAACGTCGGCATTGAGCATGTTTACCGTGCATTTGCAGAAATTCCCATATGAGGCGCAGGTCATTGTCCTGATCGGATGCTACTTCCTGCTGGTGGTGTTCAAGGCGTATCTGGGTCGGCTTTTGTCCATCAGGGAGAGCCATTTCCTGGAGGAGTACTCCTTCAAATTGCGGGATCAGCTCTACCATGCGGTGTCTACCGCGCGGTGGGAGCAGCTCGCTGCCAGCCGCCAGACGGACACGATCAACCTCTTCACCGCCCAGTGCAGCCAGGTCAGCTACGGCGTGGCGGAGATCATTCATCTGCTGACGTCGGTGGTGTCCACCATCGTGTCGCTGTGCATTGCGGTGTGGCTCAGCCTTCCGGTGTCGGTTTTCGTCATTATCTGTGGCGGTGCCTTTGCGATGGTCTTCCGCAAGCTGATGAAGGCGTCCAAGGAATATGGCGATGAGATGATCCGCATCAACCGGGCGATGTACCAGGAGCTCTTCAGCCAGCTGAGGAGCGTCAAGGAAGTCCGGACCTACGGCGTGCAGAGGGAGCACGAGGCCCTCTTCGGGGACATCAGCAGCTCCTTCCGGGACGCGAAATTGAAGTATGTGCACCTGCGGGCCTTCCCGTCGATGCTGTACTCCATCGCGGCAGCGGGCATGATCGGCGTGATCTTCCTGGTGTGCGTGCTGGGCTTCAAAATGGACACGGCGCGGCTGATCGTGCTGGTGTACGTGTTCATGCGGCTGTGGCCGGTGTTCAGCGGATTCATCGGCAGGATCAACAGCATCCTGACCTCGGTGCCTGCCCATGAGAAGCTGACGGAGGCCTTCCGCACCCTGACAGCGGAGGAAACCGGCGACGCGGATTGCAAGCCGATGCCCTTTGAGCGGGAGATCGAATTCCGTGACGTCAGCTTTGCCTATCAGAACAGCGGGGAGGAAGTGCTCAAGGGCGTGTCCTTCCGGCTGCACAAGGGCTCCACGACGGCGCTGGTGGGCCGCAGCGGCGCGGGCAAATCCACGATTGCGGATCTGCTCCTGGGCTTCCTCACGCCTTCCAAGGGCGAGATCCTCATTGACGGCGTCCCGCTGACGGCGGAGAATCTCCCCGCCTGGCGGCAGAAGATGGGCTACATCCCCCAGGAGCCGCTGATCCTCAACGCCTCCGTGCGGGAGAACCTGCAGCGATTCCACCCCAGGGCCACCGAGGCCGACATGGTGGAGGCTCTGAAGAAGGCACAGGCATGGCCCATCATTGAAGGCCTGCCCGATGGCCTGGACACGAACCTCGGCGACGAGGGCGTACGCCTGTCCGGCGGCGAGCGGCAGCGCATTGTGCTGGCCCGTGTGCTGCTGGGCAAACCCCGCCTCATCGTCATGGACGAGGCCACCAGCGCGATGGACTACGAGAGCGAGACCGCCGTGCGTGCCGCAATCCGTGATTTGCACGAGCAGGTGACGATCCTGATCATCGCCCACCGCCTGGCAACGGTGCGTACCGCGAAGTACGCGCTGGTGCTGGAAAACGGACGCATCACAGAAGATGGTTCCCTTGCAGAATTGGTCAGAACACCGGAAGGGTATCTGAACAAGCTGCTCAATATTGAATAAAGAAGATGAAAGTATGCGTAAGAATCCTTTGCTGAATCTTCATCGTGCCACTGTTGGCAGCCTGGGTGTCATTCTCTCCAAATGGCTCTTGCGGCTGATTCTGCTGCTGACGATGATGGCTGGGCTGTGCAAGTTCAGCACCATGCCCATCAAGCTGATGTCGGCAGAATGCGTAGTGGTGCTGGGAGCCTATGTGACGCTGCTGCTGCTGACGCATCACGTCTACCATGCGACGGACATTGGTATGGCCAGCGTTACGGAGCTGTTGATGTCACAGATGCTGTCCAATTTGATCAGCATTGGTGTGGTGTATGTGGGCGTATCGCTGTATGTGCATCACCTGTTCAACATGCTGCCGCTGTTCATTGTAGGAATGATACAGATGGTGATTGGCCTTGTCTGGTGCGTTGTGGTGAACAACCACTACTATAAAAAGCGCCGCAAGCCGCGTACAGCGATCATCTATAAGCATCAATCGAATCTGGATCTGCTGTATGAGACGCCGTACTTCCATGACAAGTATGACGTCTGTAAGCTGATTGAAAATCCTCCCGAGGACTTTGCAGCCCTTCGCAATGAGTTGGAGGGTTGCGAGGTACTTTTCTCGGTAGGAAGCTCCGCGGAGATCACCAACGGCCTTGCCAAGATTTGCGTGGAGCTGAACATCATCGGCTACTTCATGCCCCGCCTGGGTCATATCATCATGTCCGGTGCGGAGTATATGGCCCGCTTCAGCCTGCCGACGCTGTGCGTCCGTCGGGCGGGTGGTCATAGTGAGTACCGCTTCTTCAAGCGTACCTTCGATCTGTTCGCATCTTTGGTGGGCATTGTGGTAGCGTCACCGATCATGCTGGCGACTGCGATTGCCATCAAGGCGGAGGATCATGGCCCGGTGTTCTACCGCCAGGTGCGTCTGACCAAGAACGGTCGTGAGTTCAAGATTCTCAAGTTCCGGAGCATGAAGGTCAACGCTGAACAGGATGGCGTCGCCCGTCTGGCGGGCGAAAACGACAGCCGTATTACCAAGGTAGGCCATTTCATCCGCGCCTGCCGCATTGATGAACTGCCTCAGCTGTTTAATATTCTTGTGGGTGATATGAGCATTGTCGGCCCCCGTCCCGAACGCCCTGAGATTGCCAAGCAGTACGAGGAGAGCCTGCCGGAGTTTGCCTTGCGCCTACAGGTGAAGGCTGGCCTGACCGGCCTTGCGCAGGTGTACGGCCGCTACAATACAGAGCCTTACCACAAGCTGCAGATGGATCTGCTGTACATCAACGAGATGTCGGTGCCGACGGACCTGCAGCTGATCCTGGCAACGATTAAGATCCTGTTCGTCAAGGACAGCACCCAGGGTATTGCCCAAGGGCAGGCGACAGCCTTGAACGACAAGAAATCCCACAAGGCTGCATAATAACTTCATAACTGCAGCAGCATCGTTGTTGCCCAAAAGCGGCGGAGACCGCCCAGCGTGTCTGACCGTAGCTGACTGCGGTCAGATTGCTGGTTTTGGGGAGATTGCGGGTAGGGAATTCGTGGGCTTGTAGTTGGACGTAGTGGGCTGTAGTTGAGCGTAGTCTGGTGTAGAGGGCCGTGAGTGGTCATAATATGAACAGTGAATCGAACACGAATGAGGTGAGAGCATGGAACTGATGAATGGTAAGGTAAGCATTATAATGGCGGCCTACAATGCGGAGAAAACAATCCGCCAGGCAATCGATTCTGTTCTTGCCCAGACGTACACGGACTTTGAGCTGCTCGTTATCAATGACTGCTCACAGGATCAGACTCCATTGATTGTGGAGGAGTACAGCCAGCGAGATGAACGGGTGAAATTGATCACTAATCCTCGTAATATGGGAGTATCACACACCAGGCTAAACGGCTTGAACGCTGCTACCGGTGAGTGGATCGCCGTGCTTGATAGTGATGATGCCTGGCTGCCAGAGAAACTGGAAAAGCAGATGGAGCTTCAGAAGCAAACAGAAGCTGTGCTGTTGTACACTGGATCACAGTTCATTGATAGCGATGGGAACAAGATTGATTGGGTTCTCAATGTTCCTGAAAAGGTGGACTACAGAACTCTGCTAAAGCAAAACATCCTTTCCAATTCGTCTTCACTTTGTCGTAGGGATCTGTATAAGAAGAACTATGTCATTGGAGATGGGATGCATGAGGACTTTGCTTTGTGGCTGAACATCCTGAAAACCGGCGCTGTTGCTTATGGTGTCAATGAACCCCTTCTGATTTATCGTGTCTCGACGAATTCAAAGTCAGGAAATAAGATCAAGGCCGCTAAGATGAATTGGAATACTTATATAGCAGTAGGGCTTCATTGGGTTGCGGCATTGTACTATGAACTTTGGTATGTTGTTAAAGGTATACTGAAGTACAGGCATTTGAAATAAGGAGTAGTCATTATGAAGATTTGTTTTATCAATCCTCCTTTTAAAGCGGAATATGGTAAGTTTTCCCGCGAATCAAGAAGCCCCTCCATTGGCCATAGTGGTGTTCTTTATTATCCGCTGTGGTTGATTTATGCTGCGGCTGTAGCGAAAAAGAATGGGTTCGAGGTAGCTTTTATTGATGCTCCTGCAAAGCAAATGACTAAGGAGCAGACTCTCGAGCGAATTGCTAACGAGGCGGCTGATGCTGCGTTGTTTGTTTTTGATACGAGCACGCCGTCAATCTACAGCGATGTCGACTTTGCTGCCACAGTGAAGGATACTTACCCCAAGGCATTTACTATGCTCGTTGGTACCCATCCGTCTGCCACTCCGGATGAAACGATGCAAATCAATGAAAAGGTTGATGGATTGGCACGCCGTGAATATGACTATATTGTTCGTGACTTAGCCATTGCGCTTAGAGATGGTACGGATCTTGCGGAGGTTCGGGGCCTTACTTACCGCAAAGATGGTCGAGTGATTCACAATACTGACGCTGAGCATATTACGGAGCTTGATGAGATTCCGTGGGCGGCAGAATTTATTAAAGAATATCTTTGTGTAACGGACTATGTGTTCCCAGCAGCGGCCTTCCCGTCTGTTCAGATGTTCACTGGTCGCGGTTGTCCTGCGCAGTGCAATTTCTGCGTGTACCCTCAGACCCTGCATGGACATCGTTATCGTCTGCGTACGCCGGAAAATGTCGTCGGCGAGATTGAATATATTCTCGGAAATTTTCCTGAGGTGAAAGAGATTGTCTTTGAAGACGATACGTTCACAATTAATAAGGCGCGCGTTACGGAAATCTGCAACCTGCTGATCGAAAAAGGTATCCATAAGAAGATTCGCTGGCTGTGCAATGCTCGCGTTAATCTGGATTATGACACCATGGTTCTAATGAAGAGAGCGGGATGCCATCTGATTATTCCCGGAATCGAAAGTGTAAACCAGCAGATTCTGAAGAATATTAAGAAGGGTACTACAGTTGAGCAAATTGAAAAGTATATTTCCAATGCACATAAGGCTGGATTGATGATCCATGCCTGTTATATGGTTGGTAATGAGGGAGAAACCCGAGAGACGATGGAAGCAACGCTTGCTGCAGCTATGCGTTTTAAGACGGATACTGCACAGTTTTTCCCGCTGATTCCCTATCCGGGAACGGGGGCGTATGAGTGGGCAAAGGGCAATGGGTATATTAACGGCAAATATGACGAGTATGTTCATGAGGATGGAACACTGAATTGCATCATTAATACTCCTGCGCTGAAGGCAGAGGATCTGGTTGAATTCTGTTCTTATGCACGCAAGAAGTATTATCTGCGCCCGTGGTATATTGCTCATCGCATTTGGCGTGGCTTGAATGATTTCGAGGATTTGAAGCGCTCGCTCAAGGCGTTCAGTAAATTGAAGAAGACACTGTTTAAGTAACAGGTGAAAACAAACATGAAGATACATATTCTCGGAACCGTAAATGGCCAAGTAAACGAGGGCATGCGAAATGTAGCTACCCACATTTCACGCTGCTACGAGGAAAATCATGTAGTAGTATATTCGGGTTTAAAACAGATTGGCTCGATTCTGCGCAATTCATTGAGTGCTGATGTCACGATGATTTTTGCTCGTGCGAACAAGATGGTTTACTGGATGACACGGTTTGTGGAAATACTCTGCAAAAACGTATGGTTTGTATGTGTGCAGCGACCTGATGATGATTTTCAGCATTTGTGTGAGATGCGCCCTTTGCATTGCAATTATTTGGCCATCTCCAAGGCTGATGTTGATCAAGTGCCTTGTGCAACGGGCTATACTAAGTTCATGTTTGAGGTTGGCATAAACCTAAAGAAGTTTCGTCCGGTCAATGCTGAGAACCGGCGGCAGCTGAAAATTCAATATGGAATAGATCCGGACAAGTTGCTTGCAGTACACGTCGGGCATTGTTCCAAAGGGCGAGGCTTGGAAGATTTTGCTCACCTGGACGAACAACGGTTTGAACGCTTGGTTATTGCAAGTGGTATGTTTGAAGATGAGAATACTGTTAAGTTCTTAGAGGAGAATGGTGTTCGGATTCACAAGGGCTACTTGGAACATGTGGAAGAAATCTATCAGATGGCTGATGTGTATGTATTTCCTACGAAGTCAAATGAGTTTGTAATTAGTATTCCGCTGTCAGTGATGGAAGCCTTGGCGTGTGGTACTCCGGCTGTTGGCTATCAAAGTTTTGTGAATCTGCAGGACATTTCCTGTGTTAAGGGGGCAATAGCTTGCATCGATTCCGTAGAAGAACTTTGTGAAGCGGCTTGTATACAGGCACAGAGCAAGCAGGAGGCATCTTTGTTGACCAATGCGCTTACTTGGGATGATACTGCTACTCAGGTGTTGCAAATGATGGAGAGTGAGAAGAAATGAAGCCGGTTATGATTAGCTTCATGGGGTTGGATGGTTCTGGTAAGTCGACAAGCATCGAATACGCATATGAACAGCTGAAAAAGCAAGGATATAAAGTTGAGATTGTCCGTGCTGCGTATGTAATTAAGTACATGAGTGCGGTAATCAAGCTCGGAAAAAAGATATTGATGAAGAAGGACAGCAGTCCATTTTCAGGTGATTACCGCGCCTATCTTGAGAGTATGCGGAAACAGGCACAAAAGGGTGGGGTCTATAAGATTTTTTCCTTTTGCACTACGCTTGAATTTAAACTGCAGATTTTGTTTAGTATCCGTCTGAAGAGGATGTTGGGAACTACGCTTCTTGTTGATCGCTACATTTATGATAACGTAGTGACTTATGCTGCAAATTTGGGATTGGGCGAAGAGTATATGCAGAAAGCTTTGAATGGGAAATGGAAGCATACACCGCGCCCTGATAAGATTATCTACATTAAGACCCCGGTAGAAGTTTGCTGCTCGAGAAAAGACGATATTCCTGATCCGCTGTATTTGGAAATTAGAGAACCGCTATACGAAGCAATTGCTCAGGAGCATGATGCCGCGATTATTACTGGTGATCAGGATAAGCAAAAGATGCTTGATGAAGTGATGGCTGTCGTGAATGGGTGTATGAAGTAAACAACTCAGACTTGAGGTCGATACTGTATGATTAAAAAGCTCATTATTCTTGGCATTGATGGTATGGATTGGGATGTCATCATGCGATATAAGAAAGATCTGCCAAACCTTTATGGTTTGATGGAGAAGAACGGATTTCCGCGGTTGAGATCTGTCTTCCCTGCTGATACAACCCCCGCATGGTCGACTATTTACACCGGCTTGGATCCGTCCGAGCATGGCATTATTAACTTTGTCAATCTGGGCGCAAAAGAAAATACATATAAACCTCTTGTTTTTGATGATAGTGCGTTTCGCGGACGCACTTTTTGGGATGTATTGAATAGAAAAGGCCTGTCATGTGCGGTGCTGTTGCCGATGAACATCAAAGAGGGATGGACGATCGACGGATTGATGATAACGCGCCCGCACGAAGGACATATTCGAGTATACCCTCAAACAAAAGAAGATCTGTATAAACCGAATATCGATGTTCTGGGTACGGAGGGTAAGTTTACTTCCGAAGCCAGTCTTCCTGGGCTTCGGGATGAATTCTTTGCAAAAGTCGAAGAGGAAATCAGGCTGACACGTCTGGCAATGGACAACGAAGACGCAGATGTCTTGTTTTCGTATTTTTCAACAACCGATGGTATTCAGCATGACTTCTGGCGACACTGTACACCGGAGCATCCGGAATATCCTGGCAGAAATGAGCATGAGAATGTAATACGTGATATGTATGTTCGCATGGATCAGTTTGTTGGGGAAGTTATGCAGAAACAGCCGGATACTCCATTGCTGATTATGAGCGATCATGGGCATGGTGCTAGACCGGTGTATGTGGCTCGAATCAATGAACTGCTGCGCCGAGGTGGCTATTTGACGCCTAAGAGCAATTCTTCTTCTGGAAAGCCGTCTTTCAAAAAGAGAATTAAGAAGCTGATCAAGAAGACTGCGCTATTTGTTGTAAAGACTGTAGGTTTGCCGAAGTGGGCAATGAAGCTGGCAAAGAAGTTCCCGATCTGGAAGAGTGTATTTGCTTCTGGCAGTGATTTTGATTGGGAAAAGACGCAAGCATATCTCAGTGATCTGTCGGCATTGAAGAACTACAGCTATGGCGGAATTCGTTTGAATGAGAATGTCGAAGATAAAGATCGCTTGGCGGATGAAATTGTTGAGTATCTAAAGACAGTTAAGATAGAAGGAGAAGAAGGTTATCTGTTTGAGTGGATTGTTCGCACCAATACCTTCTATCACGGTGCATATCTAAACAAGTATCCTGAGATTATTTTCCAAATGGATGAACGCTGGGGCGGCGAATGGGAACTTGGTGAAACGGTCTTTGAAAAAGGTGGCTTTATGTACATGATGTCGCCCGGTGGACATAGATGGCAGACCGCTGTTTTGATGGGAAAAAATATTGAGTTTGTTAAGCGCAATTATGAAATGACTGACATTTTTGAAATCGTTATGAGTATATAGCAATTTGCTGATTGTGATGTAGGGGTGTTAATAACAAATGCTCGGAAAGAAAACCGTATGCGGCATTCTTGATGAACAGGACAATTCGTTCGATATTCTTCGAATTGTTGTAGCTCTATCCATTATTTCAACGCACTTGCTGGCACATATTCCGCCGCAAAATATGGTTTTAAGAGAATGCATGGGCTATTTTAATAGCTATTTTTATGGTGTGGTTGCTTTTTTTGCAATCAGTGGTTTCTTGATGCCTAGGTCGATTGAGCGTAGCCATTCCTTCGGTTCATTCCTCAAGAAACGATTACTGCGACTATATCCCGGAATTTGGGGGGCGTTTTTCATATCGGCAGCGGTTATCATTATGCTTTATCGTCCCTTCTTGAATTGGAAGAGGATCACTGTTTGGCTGGGTACGCAATTGACATTTTTTCAAGTATATACCCCTGAGTGGCTCAGAGGATATGGTAATGGAACCCCGAACGGCGCGTTATGGACAATTATAACGGAACTACAGCTATATGTAGTGGCGTGGGTGTTCTATAAGCAACTCAAGAAACTAACTCCGAAGCAGTGGATTGCGGTGATATTGGCGGCTACAGTTGCTAACTTGATATGCTGGTATATAAAGGATTTGGTACCGCATATCGTGTATAGGGTGATTTTTATTAGTTTTGTACCGCATCTGTACATTTTTTTGCTGGGCATGTGTCTGTATTTTCATAAGGATACGTTGTTGGCATGGCTTGTAAAACATTGGGTAATGGTACTGAGCGTGTATACTATATGGATGACAGTGTTTTATTTCTTTATTCCGTCTGTTGGTTTTTATGCGCCTATACACATTGGTTTGACCTTACCTGTGATGATTATTTCAGTAGCATTTGGCTTGGGCAAGCATAGACTCAAATATGAAATTTCGTATGGTATGTATCTATACCACGTTATTATTATCAATGCACTAATTCAATTGGGAATAACTGATGGTTTACTTGCTATGGTGATTGTTGTTACGTTATCTGTAATCATGGGATTTGCTGAAAACATATTAATTGATAGAAATGTCAGCAAGCTCATCAAAATGTATTCCAGATAGTAAGAACGTATTGATTGTAAATTTTGAGGGTGGAGGCGAGGATCATGTCTAAGAAGCGCGTACTTGTATGGGAAACGCTTTCAACTGTTTCTGGTGGACAAAAGATGACGCTCCAAGTGCTGGATATGTTGAAAGAATCCTGTGATTTCTTCTGCCTGATTCCGGGAAAAGGAAAACTCTCCGACGAACTGGATCGGCGAAATATTCCATACGCATTCATGGGAGATCAATCCATGCCTGCAGGAATAAAAGGTAAGCAAGTGATCTTTCGATATGTATGGCTTTCCTTGAAAAATATTACACGTTCTTTGATCAGAATTGCGAGATACAATCCCGATGTGCTTTATGCTCCGGGACCGGCAGCACTTCCGTGGAGTGCTATATGTGGAATGATAACAGGAAAGGCGGTAATATGGCATTTGCATCACGTTTTTCTTGATGGTTCCACAAAGAAGTTACTGAATGTATGTGCCAGATGGAAGTCAGTAAAAAAAATAATTGCGGTTTCCAAATGTGTCGGCGAACAAATTAACCATTCGGCAGCAGGCAGAAAAAGCGTTATTCTCTATAATCCGGTAGATGCAAAGAAATATGCAAGTGGCAATGGAGATTCTTTCCGAAGGTCGCTCGAGGGTATTTTTGATTTGCCTAGGGATGAAGGAATGCATAGAAGAATAGTTATCGGCCATGTTGCGTTAATCCAGAAAACTAAGCGTCAAGATTTTGTTCTTGATGTGGTTGCAAACTTGAGGAACAAAGGATACGATGCAATCGGTGTTTTCCCTGGCGAAGTACGTGAGGCAGATTATTATGATGCTCTCAAGGCGAAAGCAATTAATTTGGGCATAGATAAAGAAGTACTGTTTTTGGGTAGGCGTAATGATATACCGGATATTTTGAAGGCAATTGATATTTTGATGATTCCGTCTTCATTTGAAGGATTTCCACTTGCCGGCTTAGAAGCTGCGGCAGCTGGAGTACCAGTGGTTGCATGTAATGTTGCTGGTGCGGCAGAATTTGTTGAAGTAAGCGGTAACGGAGAAGTCTTTTCGGAAAATAGTCTGGAACAGGCTTGCAATGCTGTTTTGGAAGTGTACGAGAATCGAGATAAATACAGGCAACAATCCTTGAGTTTTGCTCAAAGTTGCTCATTGGAGACTTATGCGACCAAGATTGTCCAGGCATTTAAAAGTATTTGAGTATAGAAGAGTGGGGATTAGTTTTGAAGCAAAAGGACAGGGCTATTGTAGTTACGAATCCTATGATAGCAGCAAATAAATCTTCGGAGGTTACTCTTGGGAAATTTTTGAGAGTAATTGCGGGGGCACATAAAAGCATCAAAGTTATTGGAGGCAATCTTCACCTTCCAGATGATTTGATGCATGTAGAACTGTGTAATCATGCTATCCAGCGCGCGCCTAGCAAAGCAAGACGAATGCTAAATATATTGACTTTGCAATGCAAAATGGCCCTATCTGTTTTGAAATATGCAACTCCTAACCATCGCATTTTCTTTTGGATAGGAGACAAAATGATACTGCCCTATCTTGCTGCCAAATTGAAAAGAAGTGAAGTAAATTACTTTATATATGGCAATGTGGCGAAAGAAGGAAATTCAGGTAGACTGGTTAAGTTGTCAGTACAACTTGTGCAGTGGATGGCGAAACATGCAGACTATACGTGTGCAGAGAGTCCGGGTGTGTTTGATGAATGGCCCAATTTGAAGGTTTGCAGGAAGAGGATCATTCATTTGTATACTGAGTGCGTGGAGATGGCGGAACTTTCTGAAAGGCAAAATATTATTGGTATGCTGTGTAGAGTTGCTCCGGGAAAACATGTTATAGAAAGCATAAAAGCTTTTGAGACTTTCCATAAAAGTAATTCGGAATGGTCTATGGAGATTGTTGGTTCGGGTGTTCAGGAAGCGGAATGTAATCGGTTGATTGAAGAATTGTCTGCAACTGAATATATCAAGATGTATGGATGGATAGACCATGATAAGTTACAAAGCATTACCTGCCGCTGGAAGTATTTGCTTTTTCCGACTGATACTGAGGGCTTGCCTAACAGTGTAATTGAACTCATGGGTAAAGGGATTCCTGCTATCGCATCCCCTGTAGGTGGCGTTAAGGATATCGTCATCCATGAACACAATGGATGGATTATTGATGAGCCAACAGTAAACAGTATTATGACAACATTGGAAAATGCCGTAAGTGCTCCAGCGTATTCACATATTGCGCTTCATGCATGTCAAAGTATAACGAATACATTTAGCTTAGATGCAGCTAAACGGAGTGTGTGCAGAACCTTGAATAATTGAGGAGGCAGACACTATGATTTGGTTATGGATTTGTCTAGCACTCGCTCTATCAAAATTAGCGTTAGGACGCAAAAAGATAAGCGTGGAGAATTACATATGGTTTTTACTCCCTATTGATAACTACGGTATCGAGATTGCGGGTGCAAACATAAAACCATATATGATATTTTCAGTGCTTTTGTTTTTAGGTATCTTAAAAAATCGGACTAAATTGCGTTGCGGGTCTTCATGGCATGTTACTTCGATTCTTTTAGTCCTGTTGGCGGTAACTGTCAATTTCGTTAACAATAGCGGCGCGGCTGTAATGCCAGCGCTTATGCTAGGCGTGGTCTATATATGTGCTGTGATATATGTATCTAGTCTAACAGCTAATAGTATTCTGGAAATACCAGTCGCTATTCAATCTTCTGCTTTAGGCTACGGTTTGGTTTTCATTATGGTCTATATTTTGCATGGAGTAGGAGTTGATCTACCTGGAATGGTGGCTCATAATAGATTCATGGATGGTATCTTTATGAGCTTCGACAATATGCATGAAGGTCAGTATCTTCAAACCATTAGGCTACGAGGATTTAGTATTGATCCCAATATTCTGTCAGTTCCCTTTTTATATTGTATTGTTATTTGCATGTACAATTTACTAATTGGGAATAAAAGCAAGAAGACCATATTGGCATTATGTATCAGCTTTCTATGTATTTGGCTTAGTAATTCTAGAATGGGTATGATTTGTGGCTTGCTCATTTTGGTGATCTCATTGCTTTTATGTTTGAAGTGGGCGACAGTTGAAAAAAAGAAAACAGTTTTACTCTGGATGATAATCATTTTGTTTGCTGGCATTGCAGTATTAATGATAAATGTTGATATATCAAAATATTTTGAATCATTTATTTCCGTATATACGAATAGATCGGGATTGAACGATGAATACGGAAGGTTCTCTATTTGGACCAATGCTGCTTCTATTTGGTGGGAGAAGAACCCCGTGTTAGGCCTGGGGCTTAACCAAGTCCACCATTTCACAGCTACGGGAAAAGCATGTCACAACACTTGGTTGGAATGGTTATGCAGTTCGGGGCTGATTGTGGGCTCGGGGATGATAATGATGTTCCTGATGGGTGCATGGCATGCTGTGCTTAAACTGAAAAGATTTTCAACTCCGCAATATATGCAGTTGTATTTATGTATGTGCATTGGATTCTTCGGAACTCTTTTTTCATTGATATCTGTAGATTATGTTACTTTTAGCTATCTTTGGTTTGGTGTAATGGTGCTTTTTGATCTTTGGAGTGTAAAGTTAGATTAAGAAGTAGTGAGTTGAGAGGAGATACTTCTATGGACATGAATCAAATTGAAAACTTAAGGGGAACTTTGCTGGCTATAATGGATGAAATTCATAGAGTATGTGTGGAAAATGGCATTAGCTACTACATCATCGGTGGAACTGCGCTTGGGGCAATACGACATACAGGTTTCATTCCATGGGATACAGATATAGATATTGCTATGGAGCGCGGAGAGTATGAACGTTTTTTGCGCATTTTCAATGAACAAGCAAGTGCTGTTTTCCACTGTGCGCATTATATGAATATGCGTGAATGGTATCATCCTCACGCGCTAGTGTTTAAAAATGATACGATGATATATTGGAATAAGGAGTATTACAGGAATAAAACTAACGTTCCTGTGTATGTAGATGTTTTTCCTTTAGATTATTGTCCTATTGAGGATGCGGCTAAAGAAGAGCAAGCCAAACGCATTAAGAAGAAAATTTACTTTCAGAGCCGTCGGGAGTGTATATTGTATCAACGAAATAATGTGATCCAAAGAAGCTTGAAAAAGGCGCTTTCTTTTGTCTTGCATCTTCAAAGTAATAAGAGTTTCAATAAATCGCTAGATGATGCCATGAAAAAGTATAGTAATATACGGACAGATAAGATTTGTTCCATGGCGAGTCATTATAGCTATAAAAAGCAATGCATGGATATAGCCATTTATGGAACTCCTCAAGAATACTTGTTTGAAGGGAGAACATATTACGGGCCAGAAAGGATGGACGAGTATTTGACAAGAATATACGGAGATTATATGACTCCTCCTCCTCCTGAAAAGCAAGTTGAGTATTTAGATTATATAGGATATATTGACTTTGGAAAGAAAATCAATGTTTAATTGCCGAATGATTTGTTTTACATAATAGAAAGTAGGAGAAGAAATGCAGAAGATCGGATATACGACAGGTGTATTTGATATGTTCCATATTGGACATTTGAATATTATCCGAAGAGCTAAGGCACAATGCGATTATCTAATTGTTGGCGTTAGTACGGATGAACTGGTGCAAAAAGAAAAAGGAAAATCACCAGTGATTCCGTATGCTGAACGGGCAGAGATCGTTGCTGCATTGAAATATGTGGACATGGTTGTTCCGCAATGCGACAAAAACAAGTTGGCAGCATGGGAGAAGTATCGGTTCCATAGAATGTTTGTTGGATCAGATTGGCAAGGAAGTCCGCAATGGAAACGATTTGAAGAACAATTGCAGCCATTTGGTGTTGAGATAATATATTTGCCGCATACAGATGGAATATCCAGTACCCAATTGACTAATGTCATTAAGACGATTTTGGATGAGCAGCCTCAAAGATAAAAGCATAGTATCATATGCCAACCTGACGAGTGGGGCCAATATAGCGTTGCAATGTTGAGGAAGTAAGTGGCGAGCAAAGGCGAGGTTCAGATGAAAAAGATACTCAAGAAATATGGAGAACTTTCCAAAGAGACAAAGGCTGCGCTTTGGTTTGCAATGTGCAACTTCCTGAACAAAGGTATTTCGATGATTGTTATTCCAATATATACGAGATTACTCATAACGGCTGAGTACGGTACATATACGGTATTTCAATCATGGTTAAATATCCTCGTGGTGGTAGCAACGCTGGAGATTTCGCGTGGCCATTATAAAGTGGGTATCACGAAATATGAAGACGACGTACAGAGGTATACTACGTCGGTCTTGGGTTTGAGCAATGTTGTTACTGCAGCTTTTATTTTTGCAGTAGTGTGTTTGCCCGATGTAGCTGTAGCTGCTTTTGAACTTCCTAGCTATGTGATACTTGCTATGCTTGGTTATTTGCTTGTATATCCTGCTTGGGAGTTTTGGGCTATACAGCAACGTTTTACATACAAATATCGTATCATGGTTGTGGCAACATTAGCTGTTGCTGTGCTTAGTCCGGTGGTTGGTATTGTTGGTATTACATGCTTTGGTATGCAAAGTGATGCTGCCATTTTCTCGAAGTTAATAGTGCAAGGTGGAATTGCACTAATTATCTATGTGAAAATAGTTTGTAAAAATAGGAGTCTTTGTGTCCCTAAATATTGGAAAGAAGTTTTCAGGTTTAATGTAGCACTGATACCTTATCTTCTTTCAACTACTATCCTAAATCAGGCAGATCGAATTATGATCGGCAAAATGGTAGGTGCCACAGAAGCCGCCATTTATAGCGTTGCCTATTCAGTTGCGATGATAATGCTCTTAGTAAACACAGCAATAAGCGATGCTTTTGTGCCATGGATATACCGCAATTTAAAGTTAAAGAAGTATAAGGCGATAGAGCCTACAACAAACAAAATGCTTGTTCTGGTCGCAGGTCTTAATTTGCTGGTAGTTTTACTTGCGCCAGAAGTTTTAGCGTTTTTTGCACCAGCGGAATATGTGGCTGCACTTGGCGTTATTCCTCCGGTAACCGCTAGTGTCTATTTCATGTTCATTTTTCAACGATATATAAATGTCGAAGTCTATTATGGAGATACACTGAAGATTAGTGCTACTTCGATTGGAGTTGCAATATTGAATGTCCTGTTGAATTACTACTGCATTGCCCGTTGGGGCTATTATGCGGCAGGATATACGACTTTGTTTTGTTACATAGTGTTTTGCGTAGCGCACTATTATAATGTAAAGAGAATATGCCTGAAAAATGGAATGGAAAATCAGATTTTTACCTCTAGAACGGTTGTGGTGCTGAGTGTTTGTTTCTTGTTACTAATCTTTATGTTGATGGCGGCATATCCTTATAGCTGGATACGTTATATGCTTGCATTGGTTCTGGCAATATGTGCGTATTGGAAGAGAAGAGACATTATGGAATTATTGCGGAAAAAAAGGAAATCTAATGAGTAGATGCCCTAGAACGACATTGTGGAGATGAGCGCAGTGCGAGAACTCAATGCAGAACAAAAAGCGTTGTTGGCTTTAGTGCAAGGAGCTTTGTTTTGTAGTAAAGAAGTACCTAAGGAAATAGACTTGACAAAGTTGGTTGATTTAGCAAACAGGCAAGGTGTACTATCGCTGCTATATCTTGGAGCAAAACGAATAAAAGATCAGTTTTCAGTAGACACTTTGCGGTCTTGGCGAGGGGATATGCTTGCAGGTGCTGTTCGCAACGAGAGTGTGAATGCTGTTCAGCAAGAAGTGCTTGGTCTCTTCGCTAAGCATGATATTCGTTCAGCGATCCTAAAGGGGCTCAGCGCTGCACGCTATTAGCCTATAAACAGTTTCCGAAAACAAGACGGTATAAGTTTCTAGTTCCGCTCATGTGGTTTTATATCCCGGGACGCTATATGTTCAGGCTGCTCCGAGGGGAAAAGTCTTCAAGTGAACTGAGAAATTCTGTTTTGAGTTCCTATCAGCAAGAACAGCTGTATAGAGAGTTAAAACTTTATGAGGTAGAGTAATGGAAAAGTGTGCAACGGATAGCTTCAAGACTCTGATTGGACTTGTCGCGGCAGGTGCAAAAGGTGTCCCTTATATAGGTGATGTAAATGTCGGAGATGAAGTTATCCGCCTTGCACACGAGCATTCTGTTCAGTCTTTACTGGGTTGCGCATTGTTAACGACGCCCGAATTGAACTGCCCAGAGCAAGCTAAGACGCAGTTTGTCGGATATATGCGTAGTTGCTCATCGACAAACCTAATACGCAAGCAACGTATTTTGATGCTCGTTCGGGAAATTGAACAGTTAGGCGTCGCTGTGCAAATTCTAAAGGGCTACGCTGTAGCGGACTGCTATGCTTATCCTGAGACTAGAAATTCTGCTGATACGGATCTGCTTGTTGACAAGACTGATGAAGCTACGGTTTGTGAGTTCCTTGAATTGAAAGGGTTTGTTGTTGAAAGACGAAATAGAACAAGTCACCATACTGTATGCCGTCATAAAAAGTATGGTATGGTAGAGATTCACGTTGATCTCTTTGATGAAATTGTAAATGATGCTTGGTTTCAAGGCGTCGCAACGGTGTTGTTAGAAGAGAAAAAAGTGTGTGTAGAAACAGCAGATGGACGGTTCGATGCATTAGGATATACTGATCATCTTCTTTTCATGGTGCTTCATATGGTGAAACACTTTATTTCTCACGGATTAAGTTTGAATATGATGCTTGATATTGCGCTGTACTGCGAGAAATATCGTGCGTATATTAACAACGATAGGCTATGGTTGTTACTAAGCGAATTGGGCTATGCAACTTTGTTAGCGACCATCTTCCGCATTTTGATAGAATATGGTAATTTCAGTGTTGAAGTGTTTCCAGGTGTGACGGATGTAACAGATCAGCATGTTGAGATGATATTAGCCGACCTTGAAAAAGGTGGACGAATGGGGCAAAAAGAAGCAGAAGCAAGAAGAGAAGCAAGTTATCTGTATAACAAGCAGCTTTTGTTAAGTCGTAAAGGTTGGGGCTTCTATTCTACCTATATGCTCAAGTGGAGGCTACGGCGTGTTCTAAGTTCGATTATGTCTGTTGGGGAGTATACGGCTAGTGAAAAACCTCAGTTGCGAAAAACAAAGTTTCATAAGTTGTTCGTGCTGCTAATGTTGTCAGTAAAGAACAGCTGTGTGAAGTTTGTAAAACATATGAAGAGGAAACATCAGCAGTCGACAACAGAAGATAACAAGATACTTATCGAGCAACGTTTGGAATTGTTTAGAAACATGGATATGCTTTGAGGAGATAACGAGGAGCATATGAAACAGATACTATGTGTGTTGATTCCGCTAGCGGTTATTACGGTGCTGATGCCTTTGTTGGTGAGACGAATGAAAAGAGAAAAGATGATGTATATAGCCAAGACGATGTTTGTTATATATGTCGCTTGCAATTTATACTGTACAGTTTTTTCTCGAGGATCTACAATTGAAAGTGAAGTCGTATTGCAACCGCTTGGTTCTTATTTGCGCTTGTTTGATTCGGTACCTACTGGTGGGCGTAGGGTGACTGGCGTTTTTGGCGTATTTATGAATGGAACGCTACCAATCACAGGCATCATCCTCAACATCCTCCTCTACTATCCGCTCGGCTACCTTCTCCCAATCCTCTTCCCGAAGCTCAAGCCCAAGCATGTCATCCTTATCGGCTGCCTGTGTTCTATTGCCACCGAAGCCGTCCAGTACCTGCTCAAGATGGGATGGTGTGAAACGGATGACGTCATCCACAACACCCTTGGCACAGCCATCGGTGTGTGGGTATGGCATCTGCAGTCGAAACGCCTGAACAAACCTAAATCAAACGAACTAGCAAAGGACTGATTCGCATGAAAAAGCTGACCGCCCTTCTTCTTTCCATGGTACTGTTTCTGACAACCACGGCTTATGCAGAATCCCTGACCGACGAACTCGGCCTCACTACCGATGCCAAGCCTGCCACCACCTACACGGCGGAGGTCAATTCGGCGGTGTACTCCATGCTGGATTTTGCTGACACCAGCGAGTACGACAACGCCACCCGTGGGCTGATCGACGCGCCGGAGGTGCTGGAGCTGAAGGACGCCGAGGGCAACGTAATCTGGAGTCAGGCGGCGTACAGCTTCCTGGATGATTACGAGCAGGCCCCCGACACCGTCAACCCCAGCCTGTGGGAGAACACCCGCAACAACCACGCCTATGGTCTGTTCGAGGTGTGCCCTGGCATCTATCAGGTGCGCGGCTATGATATGGCGAACCTGACGGTCATCAAGGGCGACACCGGCTGGATCGTGTTCGACTGCACCATGTGCTCGGAAACGGCTCAGGCGGCGATGCAGCTGATCGAGAAGAACCTCGGCAGCTTCCCCGTCAAGGCGGTCGTCATTTCCCATTCCCACGCGGATCACTTCGGCGGTATCGGCGGTGTGATCGCGGCGGAGGATGTGGCTGACGCATCCCTGCCCATCGAGGAGCAGATTGCCAGCGGCAAGGTCCCGGTCATCGTGCCCGAGGGCTTTGCGGAGCATGCCATTGCCGAGAACATCTACGCGGGCAAGGCCATGAGCCGCCGCGCCAATTATCAGTACGGCGTGCTGCTGACGCCCGGTGTGACCGGCAAGATGGCGCAGGGCATCGGCATGGGCCAGTCCACCGGCACCGTGACCTACTTCGCGCCTACGTATGAGATCAAGGAAACCGGCACGAAACTGGTGATCGACGGCGTTGAGATGGAATTCCAGATGACGCCCGGCACCGAGGCTCCCGCCGAGATGAACACGTGGTTCCCGCAGTTCAACGCGCTCTGGATGGCGGAAAACTGCACCGGCACGCTGCACAACCTCTACACCCTGCGCGGTGCGGCGGTTCGCGACGGCGCGGCATGGGCGAAGTACATCACCGAGGCCATCACGCTCTACGGCGACGAGACGGAAGTGGTGTTCCAGTCCCACAACTGGCCGCACTGGGGCAACGAGGTTGCGATTGAGTACCTCGAAAACTCCGCGGCGGTGTATAAGTTCATCAACGACCAGACGCTGACCTATCTCAATCAGGGCTACACCTCTGACGAGATTTCCAATATGATCGAGCTGCCCGAGGCGCTGGAGAAGAACTGGTACACCCGCCAGTACTACGGCACTGTGGCGCACAACTCCAAGGCCGTGTACCAGAAGTACATGGGCTGGTACGACGCCAACCCCGTGAACCTCAACCCACTCACGCCAACAGAAAGCGCGAAGAAGTGGGTGGAATACCTGGGCGACGTGGACGAGGTTCTGCGCATGGCGAAGGCCGACTTTGACAAGGGCGAATACCAGTGGGTGGCGGAGATCACCAACGTGATCGTGTTCGCTGATCCCACCAACGAAGCCGCCCGCCTGCTGTGCGCGGATGCGCTGGAGCAGTTGGGCTATCAGGCGGAGTCCGGCCCGTGGCGAAATGCTTACCTGACCGCCGCGCTGGAGCTGCGTTACGGCAATCAGGCTGCGAATGCGAGCCTGCAGAAGGGTGGCGGCGTGGTGATGCAGATGACGCCTGCCATGATCTTCGACTACATGGGCATCCTCATGGACAAGGAAGCCATGGCCGATCAGGATTTCACCATCAACGTGACGCTCTCCGACCTCAAACAGCAGCATGTGCTGCATGTGAAGAACGGCGTGCTGCTGGTGTACGAGAACACCCATCGCGACGATGCGGACGTTTCCATCACCTGCCCGAAGAATGCGCTGCTGTACATCCTGATGAACAACGTCCGTGCGCTGGACGGCGTGCCTATGGAGGGCAACGTGGAGCTGATCACTCTGTTTGCGCAGAGCATGAATCAGGTGCCGGTGCAGGGGACGGTACCGTTCAACATCATCGAGCCCTAAATTTCAATACGAAGGAGCCTTGCGGATGACAAACGCTGAACAGATCTATCTGCAGTATCATGACAAGGTGCGCGCCTATGTGCGAAGCAAGATTCAGGATCCCCATGACGTGGAGGATCTTGTTTCGGCTGTGTTCATGAAGGTTGTGCAGAAGCTGGACAGCTATGATCCTACGAAATCCTCTGTATCCACGTGGGTGTACACCATCACCCGCAATACAGTCACGGACCACTTCCGCACCCGGCGTACGCTGGTGGCGCTAGAGGATTACATGGCGGACGAAGCACCGGAGGAGCTTAACGACGGTGTGCTGGACAGCCTTGCTGATGCGCTGCTTGCTCTCAAAGAAAAGGAACGCAGCCTGATCGTTCTGCACTACTACACAGGGCACACCCTCAAAGAGGTGGCGGAGATGATGGGCATGTCCTATATCAACGCCAAAGTGGTCCATAAAAAGGCGTTGGATAGCCTGCGGGCGTTCTTCGCGGCCAGGTGAGGAGGAAGGCGCAACCATGCTGAAGGGATTACATCACATTGCGATTCTGGCGTCCAACCGCGCGGAGACGCTGGCGTTTTACGAAACGCTGGGTTTTGTGGTGACGGAAAACCATGTCCGACCCGAGCGCAAGGATGAGATCATTTTCATGGAGCAGGCAGGCGTGGTGCTGGAGCTGTTCATCTCCGAAGGCAATCCGCCCCGCGTATCCTTCCCCGAGGCGTATGGACTGCGCCATGTGGCATTCCAGGTGGAAGACGCAAAGGCTGCGCGGGAGGCGTTGATCCGCAAGGGCTATGCGCCTCAGGAACTGCGTCACGATACCTTCACGGGAGACGCGATGTTCTTCGTGATGGATCCCGACGGGCTGCCCATTGAGATTCACGAATAAGCGATTGTCAGCAGGCTTGCTGAACCCTGAAAAGGAGGTAGCCCCATGAAGAAACTGATCCATCTGCTGTGCGTGCTGCTGGCTATATGTATGCTGCCGGTATGTGCATGGGCGGAGGCTCCGGTCGTTCCCTCCATGATTGACGAGAGGGCTGAGATCACGGTGGTGGGCGAGACGGATCTGCCCGGCCATTTCTTCCTGTCCTTTCCCATGTCCCGCAACCTGATGGTGCTGGACGGCAAGGGGAATGTGATCTGGGAGAAGTACGAGCCCTTCCTGAGCCCGGAGCAGCCCGGTGCATTCTGGGATTTCAAACAGCACAAGGTGGACGGCGAAGTCTACTACAGCTATCACGACCAGACCGGCACCTACGACAATTACGGCCTGACGGGCTACGGCCCCGGCGAGCGCGTGATCCTGGACAAGGATTTCAATGAGATCAGGCGCATTACCTTTGAGGAATCTTCCGTAGTGCCCAAGGGCTTTCCGCTGGACGGGCACGATTTCCTGATGATCGACCTGGATCACTATATCCTCAACGGCTACGTTAAGGGCACGGTTTACAACATTCCCGGGTATGAAAACGGCTCCGACGTGGTTTTCTCCTATCTGCAGGAGGTCAAGGACGGCGAAGTCGTCTGGGAGTGGAAGAGCATCGACTATCCCGAGCTTTATGATCAGGTCGCCATCCATTCCATGAGCCAGAACGGCGTTAATAACTTCGCCAACGAGAACGGGATGGCCCCCGATTACATCCACTTCAACTCCATGGATCTGGATGCGGAGGGCAATCTGATCTGTTCCTTCCGGCATATCCACGCGCTGTTGTGCCTGGATCGCAGCGCGAAGGAGAACCAGATCCTATGGACGCTGTCCGGCACGGCAGATGAATTCGGCCTGACGGAGATTCAGAAGTCTTCCGCCCAGCACACGGCCTTCGTGGACGGAAATTACATCACCATCTTCGATAACGGTAACCGCAACAGCACCTCCCGCGTGGTGGGCTACTGCATTGATCCGGAGACGAAGACGTTGAAGGCCTTCCGCTCCTACACCCTGGGCGGCAAGTATTCCGAGGCCTGCGGTTCCGCGCAGCATCTGTATGACGAGGTGTACGTCATCGGCTGGGGCATGACTTTCGGAAATCCTGAAGCCATGTCCGTGGTGGACTTTGCCACCGGCGAGACGCTGATGTCCGTGTACCTGAAGAATCCTGCGAACAACACCTATCGCTGTCTGTACTTCGATTGATTCCGAAGTTGTCACTGAAAAACGATCAAGCGTGCAAAGGAATGAATCACAATGAACGGCATCACGATCATGCTGATCGCCATCGCGGTCCTTGGTGGCGGTTATCTGCTGTATGGCCGCTGGCTGGCGAAGCTCTGGGGCGTGGATCCCAAGGCTAAGACGCCTGCATATGAGATGGAGGACGGCGTGGATTACACGCCTGCTGAGCCGGGCGTGGTGTTCGGCCATCAGTTTGCGTCCATTGCGGGCGCAGGCCCCATCAACGGCCCCATTCAGGCGGCGATTTTCGGCTGGGTGCCGGTGCTCTTGTGGGTGCTGGTAGGCGGCCTGTTCTTCGGCGCGGTGCAGGACTTCGTGGCGATGTTCGCCTCTGTCCGCAATAAGGGCCGCACCATCGGCTACATCATCGAGCTGTACATCGGCAAAATCGGCAAGAAGCTGTTCACGCTGTTTGTGTGGCTGTTCTCGATCCTTGTGGTGGCTGCGTTTGCGGACGTGGTGGCTAACACCTTCAATGGCTTTGCAGCTACGCCGGAGCTGTCCCTGGCCAATGGTCAGGTGGCGACGACCTCCATGCTGTTTATCGCAGCGGCGGTGGGCCTGGGCGTGATGCTCAAGAAGTGCCGCTTCGGCAAGGGCGTCAATACGGTGGTTGCCCTCGGGCTACTGGTGCTGTGTATCGTGGTTGGCATGACGCTGCCCATGCATGTGTCCACCGCCAGCTGGCACCTGATTGTCTTCGCCTATATCGCCATCGCCTCCATCGTGCCGGTGTGGGCGCTGCTGCAGCCCCGAGACTATCTCAACAGCTACCTGCTGGTGGCGATGATCGCCGCTGCCCTGGTGGGCGTGGTGGTGGCCAATCCTGAGATGAACCTGAACGCCTTCAACGGCTTCACCGTGAACGGCCAGCATATGTTCCCGATCCTGTTCGTGACCATTGCCTGCGGTGCAGTGAGCGGCTTCCACGCGCTGGTGTCCTCCGGTACGGCCTCCAAGCAGATCAAGAACGAGAAGCATATGCTGCCGGTGTCCTTTGGTGCCATGCTGCTGGAAAGCTTGCTGGCGGTGGTTGCGCTGATCGCTGTGGGTGCTATCTCCAGCGGCGGCGTGGTGGCCAGCGGTACGCCTGCTGTGGTGTTCGCAACGGCGATTTCGTCCTTCCTGGGCAAGATCGGTATTCCGGAGGATCTGGCCTTCACGCTGATCAACCTGGCTGTGTCCGCCTTCGCGCTGACATCGCTGGACTCCGTTGCCCGGGTGGGCCGACTGTCCTTCCAGGAGTTCTTCCTTGATTCCTCCGTGAACGAGGAAAACATGAGCCCCGTGCTGAAATTCTTAACCAACAAGTACACCGCCACCGTCATCACGCTGGCCATGGCCTATGCGCTGGCAAAGGCGGGCTATGCCAACATCTGGCCGCTGTTCGGCTCTGCAAATCAGCTGCTGAGCGCACTGGCGCTGATCGCCTGCGCCGTGTATCTCAAGCGCACCAACCGCAAGGGCTGGATGCTGTGGCTGCCCATGGGTGTGATGCTGGCGGTGACGCTGACGGCGCTGGGCATGTCCATCGTGGGCAAGTTCGGCGGCATCTTTGCCGGAACCACGGTGAATCTCGGCGGCGACCTGCTGCAGGGCTGCTTCGCAGTGGCGCTGTTTGCGCTGGGTGTGATGGTGGCCGTGCAGGGCATCCGGAAGCTGTGGGGCAAGAAGAACTGATTGCGCTGTAAGGAACCATACTGAGGACCGGGTAGATGATGATTCATCCGTAGGTAAAAGCAAAAATCTGATGGTATAAGCACAGTTGGAGCTGTGTTTATATAGCCTGACCAACGGGTCGGGCGGGACTGGCAGAGCGCGGTGTCACGGGCGTTCGTCAGTCCTTTTTTGATTGGTCAGAGAAAAGGTAAGCGTCAAATAAACTCGCACCTACCCCAGTCCATCCAGTCCCCCTGACAATATAGACGGTATTGAGCTAACTGTAGCAATGTTTTGTAATGCTTAATATGCAGTTGCTCAAGCCAGCGGTACTTGCGCATGGCGATTATCTCCCTTTCCTTTATTTGTCACATGACGTGCACTGTGCCAAAATCGTACCATGCAGGAGGACAAAAAGAAAGGAAAGCAAAAGAAAAGGGCATGGATTACTCCATTGCCCAAGCTGTTATGCGACTTGAATTCTGTTATTCAACACAGGACGAATGAAACACACATCGATGCCACAACGCTTTGCATACTCACACGTCATTTGTGTATGCTGCCGCCACTGAGGTCGCACAGTTGACCCAGCAGCTGACCACACTGTCTGAGCAGACGGAGAACAATTTCACCTGGTCTGTGTCTCGTATCACAGAGTTGCAGACAGATCTGTCAGAGGCGCACGAAGCCACGGCATCCCAGTTGGCGCTGTTTCAGACCTACATGTCTTTCTCGGAGGATGGACTTGTTATTGGCAAGACCGGCAACCCCTTCACCTTCCGCGTGGTGAATGACCGTCTGGCTTTTTACATGAACAACACTGAGGTCGCCTATCTGAGCAACAACAAACTCTACGTGACCCAGGCGGAGATTCTGACCAAGCTGCAGATCGGCAAGTTCGCCTTTGAACCCCAGTCCAACGGCAATCTGTCGGTGATATTCACAGGCTAAGGAGGAAGTATGGCGACTGTATCCTTTTCAGCATCTCTGAGAACGAGAAAAACCAACTCCTCCAGTGATGCCAAGTCTGACCGCGCCTGTCAGGAGTTCTATTCGGATGACTACAACTACGTAGGAATCATCCATTTCTCCGGCATGGATCTGCGTAACAAGATCATTACAGGTGTAAGCATTAAGGCAACCTCAGCATCTGCAGGTTATGGCGCTTCTCACACAAAAACAGTTTACCTACGCAAGTCCAACTATCAAGCTGCCGCCGCATCGGGGGTAACCGGCGCAGGGTATGCCGGTGCGGCCCTGGGTACTGCTGTCACATTTCTTCTGGCTTTGTTGCTTGCACTCTCCACCCGCGTGCTTACGATCATATCCTCCCTGGGCGTCACGTTGTCGCTGCTGCTGTTCGTCACCGGTGATTACAAAAACGGCGGCATTTTCCTGCTGCTGGCGTGGCTCATAAGTCCCATTGGCCTTCCGCTGATTGCCGAGTGGCTGTGGAGAGGACTGGACAATGTGCGCGGAATGATGTGGCGAATCGTATTCTGCTGATAACCAAAGGCGGTCTGCTGTAAAAGGCAGGCCGCCATTCTTTTTGTGGAAGGAGGAAATCTATGGCCACTACTCGTCTGATACCGCTTCATGCCGGGAAGGGGCGCACTGAGGGAACTGCGATCCGGGACATTCTCGATTATTCCAAGAACCCGGAGAAAACTGAAAAAGGTGCATTGATCACCAGCTATGCCTGCGATCACCGCACTGCCGACGCTGAGTTTCTGCTTGCAAAGCGGGAATATCTGGACCGCACAGGGCGCTATCGCGGTAAGGATGATGTGATCGCATATCATATGCGCCAATCCTTCCTGCCGGGTGAAATAACACCGGAGGCAGCCAACCGTATGGGTCGGGAATTGGCACAGAGATTCACCCACGGGAATCACGCCTACATCGTAGCGACCCACACAGATAAGCAGCATATCCATAATCATATCATCTTTCACTCTGTCAATCTGGAATGTGATCGGAAGTTCCGAAACTTCTGGGGATCGACCAGAGCGCTGCACAGGCTCAGCGACACGATCTGCATTGAGAATGGTTATTCCATTGTTGTAGATCCTAAACGGCATGGACAGGCTTATAATAAGTGGCTGGGTGATCGTGCCCAGCGGCCCCATACGCTGCCCTCCTCGTCGAAAAGAAGCAAACCTATGCAACCTTTCGGCAGGCAAGGGAGGAGATGCGTCAGCTGCTGAAGGCGAAAGCCAATGTGGAGCTGTTGCTGGGTATTGATGAGAAAGAAGTGGCACATGACAAAGAGGTTCCCGTGGAACAGCGAAGATGAGAAGATATATTCTGGATATATGGCAAGATCTGTGGTACAATAGATTCACGCGAATTCATGCAGAGGAGAGCTGACTATGTGCGGACGCTTCTACATCGCAGAAGAAGATACAGCAGAAGATCTGCAGCGGATTATTGATTCTTTGAATCGCCGATATAATGGTAATAGCCCGGCAAAGACAAAGGGCGAAATTCGTCCGACGGATATTATCCCGGTTATCGCCAACTCTCCCTCGATGGCAATCAGTGCTTATGCCATGAAGTGGGGGTATACCATGCCTGATGGCAAACCCATGTTCAATGCCCGCAGTGAAACAGCTGCCACCAAGCCGATGTTTGCTGATGGTATGAAGCAGCGCCGCTGCATCATTCCGGCGACGCTCTATTTCGAATGGGAAAAGCATGGTACGCAGAAGATCAAACACGCGATCTTTCCAACGGGCAGTGATATGATCTACATGGCCGGGGTCTACCGTATCGAAGACAAACGTGCAGCTTGCTCCATCCTGACACGGACGCCTGCTGATTGCATTGCCCATATCCATGACAGGATGCCGGTGATTCTACCCAGGGAAGCTGTGCCTGACTGGCTGAATCTCCGCTACGACCCGCAGGAAGTGTTGTCTGCCGCCCTCGGGGAAATGACTTTCCAACCCTGTACCTGATAAAGCAAAGCGCAAGCAATACCGCACTCATGCTGTGCGTATTGCTTGCGCTTTTTCTATACCTATGTAGCGGTGCTTACCACTGTTCAGCCCAGGAGACAAGTTCCTGCTTGCTTATGTCAGCTTTGAACACGCAGCCCTCCGCCAGAATTGCTCCGGGACAGCTGGGCAGAAGCAGCTCATTCGTCTTACCCATTCCGCTGCCGCCAGAGGTTGCGAACGGTACAATGGTCTTACCTGTCAGGTCATAGCTTTCCAAGAAGGTGTTGATGATCGTTGGGGCAATGTACCACCAGATCGGAAATCCAAGATAGATAGTATCGTAATCCTGCATGTTGTCACGGATACGTTCGATCTCCGGGCGAGATGCCGGATTGGACATTTCGATGGAACTGCGGGAAGTTTTGTCCCGCCAGTCCAAGTCAGCATCAGTGTAGCGTACCTTTGGAGTGATTTCATGGAGATCCGCACCGATGGATTCACTCAGACGCTCTGCTACTTTCGCAGTGACACCGCTGGCAGAAAAATAGGCAACGAGTTTCTTGCTCATATGTACATCTCCTTATTTCATTCAGAAAGGCTTATGAAGTAATTATAACAGATATGCGATTCATGCGCAACGGCTATGTATGCTGTACCTTTCGTTCCACGAACCATCTGCCCAGCACACTGCTGCCGTAATCGGGGTTATGCTCAAAGAAGAGAAAGGTGGTTTTTCCACCAAGGCGGACTGTGTACCGATCACCTTGACCGCCAGCTTTTGCAGCTGGTGCAGAACGTATATCCAGGACTTTGTCAACTTCAAAATACTGGCCGTCTTCCCACAAGATACCCCTGGGGCGGATGATGCCTTCATTATTAAACTCTACA
>SVGL01000048.1 GCA_015056325.1 Clostridiales bacterium
CTGCTGCCGTAATCGGGGTTATGCTCAAAGAACAGGAAGGTGGTTTTTCCACCAAGGCGGACTGTGTACCGATCACCTTGACCGCCAGCTTTTGCAGCTGGTGCAGAACGTATATCCAGTACCTTGTCAACTTCAAAATACTGGCCGTCTTCCCACAAGATGCCCCTGGGGCGCATGATGCCTTCATTATTAAACTCTACATCAACCTGAACATAGGTTTTGAGAGTGTGGCTCTGATTGCTCATAACTATCCCTCCAGACATGCAAAGAACAAATGTTCTTATTTATTTTAGCACAGGAAGTACAATGCTGTAAAGCACTTTTTCCAAGAAAAATGTGAGAATTTCTGGATGTTCGCTTTACAACAATCGTCGATGTGTGTTATTCTTACGCATGAGAACAAATGTTCTTTGTGGAGGTATCGTTTATGGCAGAGATCATTTTACACAGCGACCTCAATTGCTTTTATGCTTCGGTTGAGATGAATGAAAATCCCTCTTTGCGGGGTAAGGCCATCGCAGTGTGCGGCAGTACTGAAGACCGACATGGAATTGTATTGACCGCATCATATCCGGCAAAACGCATGGGCGTTATGCATCGCTTGCGGGTAGTATAGCACAACATCCTCGCCTGTAATAGCTCAGACGGAGATGAGATTCTACAAGGGGACTTTATGCGAAAAGCATGATTCTTTCAAAGAGTTTTTAGTCTTTATCAAGAAGGTAAGATCCGCTTTTCACGAATTGACGAAAATGGATAATGATTTACTTTCTGTTTCTGTATTTTAGGGGTGTTGTTCCTGTAATGTCAGTAAAAGTCTTTCTAAAATGGGTTTCAGAATTAAAACCCACCAAGCGACTTATGGTAGCAACAGAGTAGTTTTGATTTTCCAAATAATCCATTGCAACATTGATCTTGATGAAATTCTGAAATCTTATTGGTGTTTGTCCTAATTCTTTCTGAAACAAATGATAAAGAGTGGACTCGCTAACGCAACATTTTCTTGCTAAATCTCCAATAGAAAAATGATTGTTCCAATTGTCAGTTATAAATTCTATAGCTGTTTGCAGGGTTTTGTCGTTTCTTATTTTAGATCGCACCATGAGAGGAAATGCTTTTTGCAACAGTTTATAGAATAAAGAATACGCTTCCAATTCCACAATAAAGTCATTGATTGACAACAGCTGGGCGATTTCTATTAGGTCTTTCTCGATTGCTTTATCGCAATTGATAATTTGAGGTTCATATGTAAACTGCTCATAGTGCATAAAACAACTCACGTAAACTACTTTAATGTCAGGGGTTCCGTGCCACTCAGAATAACAATAAGTATTTTCCGGAATAAACACAATGTCCCCTTCGTTTACATTGAGTTTTTTATTCATATAGATATAGGTTCCACGACCTTTAATGATAACGCCAACTCGAGTTTTTCTTTGATTGCTGTTCCCACGGCAAAAGTGATAATTACTATATTCATGCTTTGATGCGGAAAGTTCTGAAACATATATTTTACCGTTCTGCATCTTTCCATATACCTCCGTCACAGTACACTTGCAGAATAGTTACTTTTTTTGCAGTATATCATATTGAAAGACTATTTGCAAGATGGTATAATAATAACTGCAACTTCGTCCCGTTTATACTTCGTCCCGCTTATACTTCGACGCGTTTATTCCTTCGTCCAACTGAGTAACGGGTTATGCCGCGTTCTCCCTCACATGATGGTAACACACGTGCGCCAGAATGCCCTGGCCGGGAAAGTAAGTGCACAGGCAGCACACATCTGCCCAGCGTCCCGCCCCGGCGAACCAGGCCAACAGGAGCATTACGTCCGAGAAATAGAACATCACGCTGCCCAGGGCCAGCAGGCTGTTCGTCAGCGTTCTCTCCCGGAGGAAGCCGGACACCGCCTTGCCTGCCATGCAGGAGATGATCACTGCGTACACATAGCACACGATGCGCATCACCGGGTCGGAGAAGGTCAGGTTTGGCGTGAAGGTGAGGATCGCCATCGCGATGACGAACATCACCAAAGACATGAGCGCATCCAGCTTATCGAAGCGCTGGCGGGTATACATCGCTGCGGCATACAGGATGTGCCCCAGGGCGAAAAGTCCCGCGCCGAGGATGAAATTCCACCCCAGCAGCAGATCACCGGCCATGGCAAAGCACAGGCCAAAGGCCAGCACGACGGGGAAGGCCAGCTTGCGAGGCTTGGTGAGGGCGGCGTACGTCAGGTTCACCAGGCCCAGCGCCACAAAGCAGCTGGCGGTAATGCCCTTCATGACCAGCTTGCCGGTGATCTCCATGTAAACGTAGGTGCAGGTCAGCAGTGCCGCCAGCAGAAGGATATTCAAGGTCAGGAAGAACTTCTTTTGCATGGTGATGCTCCTTTATTCGTTGGTGCGCTGGGCTGCCTCCCACTCCGTCACCAGGTTGTACAGCCCGTCCTGGCTGAGGACGCCACGCTTCATGTTTTCCGGGATGCCGCCGTTTTCTTCGAGGATGTCGATATGCTGCGTCACATCATCCAGATTGACGTAAGCGCCCATATCCCGCGCCAGGCTGAATTCGTGGTAGGGCATGGCATTGGCAGAGAACATGATCTCCTCGCCGGAGAAGCCGCAGGCTTTGGCCAGCATCAGCTCGGTTTCGGAGGAGCAGTCCACGCCTCAGCCCTCTTCCTTGAGGATACGCAGGATCGCCGGGTAGGGCAGGGCCTTGACGGCGAAGTACTCCTTGAAATCGGGACACCAGGAAAAGGCGGCGTTCAGGTCGCGGGCATTGCGGCGCAATCCGGCTTCATCGTAGAGGTGGAAGGGCGTGGCAAACTGCTCCGCCGCCGCCTCGAAAATGCTGTCAGTCAGGGTGAAATTCGGCAAGGTCGTCGACCTCTTTCTCAAAAATTGGCCTGTTCAATGTACCATTTCAGCGGCGCAAACGCAAGTATTTCCGGTGTATTACCTCCGGCGACAGTATAATAATAACTACAATTGGGCGGAGCGACTATGAAATTGCATAATTTACAGTCATTATTACTGGCGCATCTGCCGGTTTACTAGGGCGAATGCAGTCGAATTAGCAAGAAATGGGGCATGTATTATGTACGGGCTTACAAAATCTATTGCACAATACGGATCAAAATATCGCATGTGCTGTATTCGTGTTTCACACGGACTGGTGCTAACTCAAGCTGCAATAGCGAATATGAAAGCACGTCTCGACAGAGCTGCCGAGCAACAGGAAATAGCTGAGGTGCGTCTTTTCTTTGCATCCGATAAAGGTCAATTTGTATATGGCAAAAACATTATGATCGATGGTGGTAGAAATGCTGCTGGCAGGAGGTACTGAGATATGAGGCCGACATACCTAAATCAAAACAGACCGTTGATAACGGGGATGATACTGAAGGACACTCCCCAAAGCATACGATTCGCAGTGAAGAATGCCATCTATGACGGTGCGGACTGCCTTGGCATTCAGCTTGAATTCCTCAAAAAGCAATACAAGACTGAGGAAAACTATAAAATGATCTTTTCTGCGTGCTCCGGACACCCTGTATATGTCACAAATTACAGAGGAAACGAAAACAATGGGTTCTCAGATGAAGAGCTTGCCGACGAACTGGTTAAGGCGTTAGCATGCGGAGCGACGCTAGGCGATGTGCCTGCAAGTCTTTTTGACAGCGAAAGTGGAATGGGAATAGGACTTGAACTTTCGATGAAGCAGAGTGCCATTGACTGTCAAATGAGGTTAATAGACAAGCTTCACAGTATGGGCAAAGAGGTGCTAATATCATCTCACGTCCTCAAGTTTATCCCCGCTGAAACGGTTCTGGAGATTGCATTCGAGCAGAAAAAGCGGGGAGCGGATATCGTAAAAATTGTGACCGCTGCCAACTCCGACGAGGAGCAAATGGAAAATTTGAGAATTACTGCACTTTTAAAAAAAGAATTAGATATCCCATTCCTGTTTTTGTCGGGGGGTACACATTCAAAGATACACCGAATGATTGGCGCTCAGCTTGGTTGTGTGACTTATCTTGCGGTGAGAGAGCATGATGAGCGGGCCGTACCGACTCAGCCTACAATCAAGGCAGCAAAGGCCGTGAGAGATAATTTTGATTATTTACCAGATATTGTTGAGTAAAGGAAAACTGAGATATGAAAAAGATAAAGGTTGCCCAGATTGGTACGAGTAAAGATAGTCACGGAAACTACATATGGCTAAGTCTCCTAAACAGCCAGACACTTTTGATGTTGTGGGATATGCATTCCCGGAAAATGAAAGAGTAAAATTTCCTCAGCAGGCAAAGATTTTTGATGGTTACAAGGAGATGTCTGTGTCCGATATTCTTAACGATTCCACTATAGAAGCGGTCATAGTCGAAACTGAAGAGATATATCTAACAAAATATGCACTTATGGTTGCAAATGCAGGTAAGCACCTGCATATGGAAAAACCCGGTGGCGTTGATTTTGTCGCCTTTAACAAGCTTGTAGAAGAATTAAGAACAAAAAAACTGACTCTTTCAATGGGTGCGGGGTGTTTTGATGTCAGCGGATGCTTGCGCACAGCTCCTCGATGCGCGCGGGAATCCACGCTTTGAGCTCCTCCCAGGTACAGAGCATATCCTCGGGGACGAGCGCGCCCTCGTCAAACACCAGGGTGGGGATGAAGGAAAAATGCTCCCGGATGTAGGCGGCGCAGCGAATATCATCCTCGGTGGTAGGCTCATAAGTGCCCGCGAAGGGCCCGCCCACCAGCACTTCGCCGCCGGAAGCCACATTGCAGCTCTCCTTCCAGCCGGGCATGAGGCGGAACAGCTGTCCGTCCGGCAGGAAGGCATGCTTGCCGGGCTGGCAGTAGGCATGGACGTGCGTCTCTGTCAGCGGATGGGCGAAGGGCAGATCATCCTCCCACAGCGTCAGGTATTTGCCGTGGAAGCTCGCTTCTGCCTTCGTGACGCTGCCGTCCGGCGCCACCCAGACCCAGATGTGTTCCAGGTCATACATGTGCTGGATGTCGTAGTCCCAAAACAGCGCGTACTCGATCACCAGACCGCAGAAATCCGGCTTGACCGTCCGCTTGGGGAAGGAGTCCGAGCGGATTTCCTCCCGGAAGACGGTGTATCCGACCTTCGCCAGGGGGATGGTTTCATCTACGTCATAGTGGATGATGGGCGCGTATTTGAGGGCCAGCTGCTTGTCGTCCATGGGCAATGCCTCCTGTCACGAAAAATAGGGCGACGGAGAAATGAGACGAAGTCTCCGTCGCCCTTGTGGGATTACAAACCGGTCTTCTCCGCGATGTAGGAACGGGCCTTCTTGGCATACTCGAAGGGGTTGGCCTTGGCGGGATCCTGCTCGGCCTCGACCACCACCCAGCCCTCGTAGCCGGACTTTTCCAGGATGTCGAAGATGGGCGCGAAGTCCACATCGCCGTCGCCGGGCACGGTGAACACGCCCTCGCGCACCGCCTGCAGGAAGCTCCAGCCCTCCTGCTGCGCCTTGTCGCGGATGGCCAGGCGGACGTCCTTGAGGTGGACGTGCATGATTCGGTCAATGTACTTCTCCAGCACCGGCACGGGATCGATGCCTGCGAAGGTCAGGTGGCCGGAGTCAAACAGCAGGAACACCTTCTCCGGGTCGATCAGGGACATGAAGGTGTCGATTTCCTCCGCCGTCTGCACGCCGGTGCCCATGTGGTGGTGGCAGGTGAGGGTCATGCCCTTCTCCTGGGCCAGCGCGCCCAGCTCGTTGTAGCCGCGGGCGATCAGCTCCCACTGCTCGCGGGTGTAGACGGGCTTGTCCGCACCGAAGATGTTGAGCGGCTTACCCTGGATGGAATTGCCCTGCTCGGACGCGCCGATGACCTTCGCGCCCAGCGCATGCAGACGGTCGCGGTGGGCGATGAAGTTGCGGATGGTCACCTCATAGGGCTCGGAGGTGAACAGGGTGGAGAACCAGGCGTTGCAGATTTGCAGGCCGCGCACGTCCAGCTTGTGCTTGAGGACGGCCACGTCCTGGGGGTACTTGTTGCCGATTTCGCTGCCCTTGAAGCCCGCGAGCGCCATTTCGCTCACGCACTGCTCGAAGGTGTTCTCCGCGCCCAGGTCGGGCAGGTCGTCGTTGGTCCAGCCGATGGGGGCGATGGCAAGCTTGACCTTGTTGGGATTCAGCATGGGGATGTCCTCCTTGTTAATTCGGAATGCGGAATGCGGAATTCGGAATTTAGATAGCGGGACGCAGGGGGAGACCAGGATCGCCCGCCATTGCTTAAAACTCTCTTGTTTCCTTGACGTGCGCCATCAGGTCCTCATATGCCGCCTGCACGCGGGGCTGGGTGGAGACCTCCGCCACACCCACGCGCCACCAGTTTTCAAAGCCGGGGGTCATGGTGCCGGGCACAACCTTGATGTCGTAGAGCACGGGCTTGTCCTGGGTCAGCGCATCGGCGAGGGCAAAGCGCAGCTCATCCACCGTGCGGATGGTGTAGGCCTTCAGGCCGTAGGCTTCGGCGTTCTTGGCGAAATCAATGGGCAGAATCGGGCCGTCCAGCTGGCCGGATTCGCTGCGGTAGCGGAATACCGTGCCGAAGGTGTCATTGCCCTGATTGTTCTGCAGGTTCTCGATGCAGCCCCAGCCGCTGTTGTCAAACAGGCAGAAGTGCACGCGCAGGCCCTCCTGCACGCAGGTCAGCAGCTCCGAGTGGGCCATCATGTAGGTGCCGTCGCCGAAGAAGGTGTAGACCTCGCGGTCGGGGGCGGCCAGCTTCACGCCCAAGGCGCCGTTGGTTTCGTAGCCCATGTTGGAGAAGCCGTATTCCATGTGGTAGGTGTCGCGGCCGCAGGGGCGGAAGAGCCGCTGCATGTCGCCGGGCAGGGAGCCCGCAGAGCCCACCGCGATGTCGCCCGCCTTCATGAAGGCGTTGATCTCGCCCAGCGCACGGGTCTGGCTCAGGCCGCGGGGGTCATCCTGGGCGTAGAAATCGTCCACGATGGCGTTCCACTCGTCCACGGCAGCCTTGACTTCACTGCCCCACTGGGACTTGTAGCCCTCCAGTGCATTGGTCATGACCTCAAGGCCCGCCTTTGCGTCGCAGATGATGGCCTCCGCGTCCATCTTGATGGCGTCGAAGGGGCAGATGTTCAATCCGATGAACTTCGCATCATGCCTGAACAGCCACTTCGACGAGGTGGTGAAGTCGGTCAGGCGGGAACCCACGGCGATGATCACGTCCGCCTGGGGCGCCAGGATGTTGGCCGCCTTGCCGCCGGTCACGCCGATGCCGCCCACGTTCAGCGGGTGCGTCCAGGGCAGGGTGCCCTTGCCGGCCTGGGTCTCGGCGAAGGGGATGTTGGCCGCCTCACAGAAGGCCGCCAGCGCGTCGCCCGCCTCGGAGTAGCGCACGCCGCCGCCCATGATGACCAGCGGCTTCTCTGCCTTGCGGAGGATGTCCATCACGCGGGTAAGCTGGGATGCTGTCATGGGGCGGCGATCCATGTGCCACACGCGCTTGCGGAAGAATTCCGCCGGGTAGTCGTAGGCTTCGCCCTCTACGTCCTGGGGCATGGCCAGGCACACCGCGCCGGTGTCGGCGGGATCGGTCAGCACGCGCATGGCGTGGATGGCGGCGGTGATCAGCTGCTCCGGGCGCTCGATGCGGTCAAAATAGTGGCACACGCCACGGAAGGCGTCCGTTACCGTGCGGCCGAAGGAGTCGAAGAACTCCGCCTGCTGAAGCACCGGGTCGGGCTGGCGGCAGGCAAAGGTGTCGCCGGGGAGCAGCAGCAGCGGGATGCGGTTCGCGGTCGCGCAGCCTGCAGCGGTGACCATGTTCATCGCGCCGGGGCCGATGGAAGACACGCAGGGGATGATCTCCCGGCGGTTCTTCTGCTTGGCGAAGGCCATCGCGGCCAGGGCCATGTTCTGCTCATTCTTGCCCTGATAAAAGCGGAGGTTGTGGTCGCCCTGAGCCAGCGCCTGGCCCACGCCCACCACGCAGCCGTGGCCGAACACGCCGAAGATGCCGTTCACAAACTTGTTTTCGACGCCGTCCAGCTCCACATACTGATTATCCAGGAAGCGCACCAGCGCCTGCGCCATGGTCAGTCGAATGCGTTCCATTACTTGCCTCCGTAATTGTCGCCCCAGTAGGGCTCGTCCTTGCGCTGCACCCAGAGGTGCTCAGGCAGGAAAACGGGGTACTCCGGCTGCTTGTAGGGGCAGCCGTCCAGGTGGCGGATGGCCCACAGGTACCACAGCGCGTAGCCCGGCGGCGTGCACTGGGGATGGGTCATGCCGGCGGGGATGCACACGGTATCGCCATTATGCACCTTGTAGACGGTGTCGCCCACCTCGGCATAGCCGAAGCCGTTTTCCGGGTTGTTCTTGTAGTAGTAGATTTCCGGCTGGGGATGATGGTGGGGCGGATAGCTCGACCACTTGCCCGGGAAGCCGATCACCTCGCCCAGCACGAGGTTCGCCCAGGGCGCGTTGGTGTAATCGAAGATCGTGCGGACGATGCGGGTGCTGGTCTCGTGCATGGTGCCCGCGCCGCGGAACTCGTCGGGGGTATCCTTGGGCAGGTAGAGCTTCGCGGGGAATTCCCGCTCATTCACCGTGCGCAGGACGTTGACCTCGCAGTCCTCGCTCAGGCAGGTGATGGTGACCTTCGTGGCCTTCGAGACATGCAGGGCCGTCGGCGGTACGTCGAAGCAGTTCGCACGGGACTCGGTGTGGGATTCGCCGTCCCAGTCGAAGCGCACCTCGCCGTACACCAGCAGATATGCCTTTTCCAGGGGCTGCTCCTCCGCGAAGCTTTCCCCCTTGCGCAGCCGGAGAATGCCGAAGTCCATCAGCATGTCGCCGGTGTGCCGGGTGATTTCGGTATAGCCAAAGGCGTGGGGGCCGTTGGCGCGGATGATGTCGGACATATTACGCCTCCAGGATCTCGGAGATCTTCACCGGGCGATGCTCGTCCAGGGACTTCTTCGCGGCCTTGGCCAGCACGACGCTCATCAGGCCGGCGTGGATGCCCACGGGCACTTCCTTGTCCTCGTTGATGGCGGCGATGAACTGCTTCATCTCCTCAATGAAGGACGCCATGTAGCGCTCCAGGAAGAAGTACTGCGGCTTGTCGCTCATCACGCCCGCGGCGGTGGACACGCGCACGGTGGAGTCGCCGTCGTTTTCGCCCGCGGCCATGCCCAGGCTGCCAAAGACCTCCACGCGCTGGTCGTAGCCGTAAGCGGCGCGGCGGCTGTTGTCGATCACGCCCAGGGCGCCGTTTTCGAAGGTCAACGTGACGATGGCGGTGTCCACGTCGCCGGCCTCGCCGATGCGGGGATCAACGAGGGACGTGCCCATGGCGTAGACTTCCTTCACGTCGCAGCCCGCCAGGAACATGGCCATGTCGAAGTCGTGGATCATCATGTCGATGTACAGACCGCCGGAGGAAGCCGCGTACTC
>SVGL01000001.1 GCA_015056325.1 Clostridiales bacterium
TGCAAGGAGCGCGGCCTGGGCTGCGACTTCAACCCCACCTTCTTCTCCCATCCCCGAGCCGACCCGCTGACCCTGTCCTCCCCGAATGAGGAAACCCGCAAGTTTTGGATCGAGCACGGCAAGGCCTCCATCCGCATCAGCCAGTACCTGGCCGAGGAGCTGGGTCAGCCCTGCATCATGAACATCTGGACCGGCGACGGCTTCAAGGACATCCCCGCTGACCGCCTCGGCCCCCGCGTGCGCTACAAGGAGGCCATGGACGAGATCCTGCAGGAGCCCTTTGACTTTAACAAGGTCAAGCCCTGCGTGGAATCCAAGGTGTTCGGCATCGGCGTGGAAGCCTACACCGTGGGCAGCGCGGAGTACTCCCTGGCCTACGCCGCGATGAACCCCGGCAAGTGCATTCCGCTGATGGATAACGGTCACTACCACCCCACCGAGGTTGTGTCCGACAAGATCCCTGCGCTGCTGGCCTTCTTCCCCGAGCTGGCGCTGCACATCACCCGCCCCATCCGCTGGGACTCCGACCATGTGGTCCTGCTGGACGACGAGACCAAGGAGATCGCCAAGGAGATCGTCCGCTGCGGCGGTCTGGACGGCAGGGTGCACATGGCGCTGGACTACTTCGACGCCTCCATCAACCGCGTAGCAGCCTGGGTCGTGGGCTTCCGCAATGTCCAGAAGGCCCTGCTGATGGCGCTGCTGACGCCTACCTGCTGCCATAAGGCCATGCAGGATAAGGACGACTGGACGGCCCTGATGGTCGCCCAGGAGGAAATGAAGACCCTGCCCTTCGGCGAGATCTGGAACGAGTACTGCCGACGCTGCGGCAAGCCCGAGGACGGCCAGTGGTTCCAGAAGGTGCTGGATTATGAAAAGGAAGTGCAGCTGAAGCGCGTGTGACGAGGAACGACTCCCTCCGTCTGTGAGCTGAAGCGCGCATTCACCTCCTGCCACCGGGGCTCCCGGCTCGAGAGGGAGGCTTAGCAAGTACACCGCGAGAAGGCTCCCTCCCGAGGGAGCTGTCGCCGCGCCTGCGCGGTGACTGAGGGAGTTCCCCTCGCACCCCAACTCTATTTTATGATATGGAGGACAAAGACAATGGGCATGCTTGACATCTCTATCGTCAAGAAATACATCCGCATGGCTGATGACGGCTGGCATCAGGGCTGGCATGAGCGCAATGGCGGCAACCTCACCTACCGCCTCAAGGCCGAGGAAGTGGCCGAAATGCAGCCCTTCTTTGACGCAGAGCCCCGTCCCTGGGTCAACATGGGCGTCACCGGCGAGAACCTAGCCGGCGAGTACTTCCTGTCCACCGGCAGCGGCAAGTTCTTCCGCAACGTCATCACCGACCCGGAGGATTCCATCTGCGTGGTCGAGATCAATGCGGCAGGCGACTCCTACCGCATCCGTTGGGGCCTCAAGAACGGCGGCAAGCCCACCAGCGAGTTCCCCAGCCACTACATGAACCACTGCGTCCGCGCCAAGGCAACCAACGGCGAGCACCGCGTCATTTATCATGCGCACCCCGCCAACATCATCGCCATGACCTTCGTGCTGCCTCTGACGGACCGGGATTTCTCCCGCGCCCTGTGGAAGAGCGCGACCGAGTGCCCCGTGGTGTTCCCCGGCGGCGTGGGCGTTGTGCCGTGGATGGTGCCCGGCGGCGCGGACATCGCCCTGGCCACCTGCAAGAAGATGGAGGAGTTTGACGCGGCGGTGTGGGCCCATCACGGCCTGTTTGCCTCCGGCCCGGACTTTGACATCACCTTCGGTCTGATGCACACCATCGAGAAGGCTGCGGAAATCTGGGTGCTGCAGAAGTCCACGGGCCTCCCCGAGCTGCAGACCATTCAGGACAACGAGCTGCGCGCCATCGCCCGCGACTTCAAGGTTGCCTTGCGAGAATCGTTCTTGGATTAATAATTGAGTGATTGCAACTAATTAGCGAACGATTTCTTTAGAAGTAATAGCTTTTTGCATTTGTTCACTTTTTTATCTCGACAACGATTGTGTAAATATAAACATACTCATGTCATATTGTGTCGATGACTATCGAAAAGTGGATATATTTGTCGGAGATTCACAAATTGGTGAACAGTGTGATAGAATACAATGGAAAAGCGAATAACCAAACGACATTCGATGTGGATATGCTGTCCTCAGTGTAGAAAAAAGACAAGAACGTAAGTCTTTGAAGACACGGTGCTGATCAATTTCCCATTGTTTTGTCATTGGTGCAAAAGAGAGACAGTGATCAATGTAGTGAAACAGAAATTGGTCATCGACAAAGTGCCAGATGCAAAAAAGCGCAGAGCCTGCTTCCTCGATTCAGGAGGAAGCAGGCTCTGCTTACTTTTGGTCAATCTGTGTACCATCATGAGTGCGCAATGTGTTGATGATTGTCTTCGATATGTTCAATAGAAGTTTGACTTCTGTTTCACTACACTGCGATATGAATTGCTGCATCTGAAATTGAGTGCTGGTTCTATTCTGTGTTTCAGGATAAAAAATTGTGTTCGCATCAATCTTCAGAGCTCTAATGAGCGGCCAGAGGATTTCCAATTTAGGATTACCCTTGCAGTGCTCAATATTCAGGATGGTTCGATCATCAGCATTGATTTGATCGGCAACTTCAAATTGGCTTAGCTTCAGGTCAAGACGAGCCTGCTTGACGACTGCACCTAATATGTTCGCATAATTCTGCATTGCATTTCACCTCATTGCTATTCTAGGGTAAAAGTGCTGGCCGCTCCGCTGCGGTTGATCTGGGACAAGTTGGTGGCAATAGGTGTGGAGGAGGCGGGCGATTTTGATTCGATTTGCTAAAATGTACAACTATGTCGCATGAATCAGAGAAACGCTGGTGTTTTTGATGGACTTTCATGGTTGAAGAGGCATCATCAAGTTTTGCTTTTGATAGAGAGTGACATTGGCCGATTTTTTATGCGCCAGGGAAGAACAGCGATAGAGTAAAAATGTGATCTGGCTCAACAAGTTGACAAAATGTAAAAAACATGGTATAAATTAACCGTATTTTCCGATGCGTAAGCTGTAATTCGGTAAAGGAGAAGAGCAAATGCCGAAGCGAATACAAATCCTGCTTTCTGCAGTGTTGGTCTGTACAGTCCTGGCGGTAGCAGCGATCTTCCTGTTTGGCACCAACGCGGGCGGTAGGATTCTGGGCACTGCCAAGCCGACCCCCAATCCCAAGCTGATCATTGATCCAAATGCTGGCCCGTCGCCTACACCGTCGCCGACGGCACCGGGCATCGCCATCCCTGGTTGGGCGGGGCTGTCCCTGCCGGCTGGTGTAACGGAGGCAGAGGTTCCCCTGTATAACCCCGACGCCAATCAGGATTGGTATTACCTGACCTTTGAGCTGCAGCTGAAGGAGACCGGCGAGGTGATCTTCTCTACCGGTCTGATTCCGCCGGGGCTGTACTGCAACAAGGTGACCCTGTCCCGCCCGCTGGAGATCGGTACCTATGAATGCACTATGGTTGTGCAGCCCTATTTCATCCGCGAGGTGCCCACGCCCACCAACAACGCGGTGTTTGACATCAAGGTGTCTGTATTCTGATGGTAATAACGGCAGAATGCCGTGAATAAAAGGAGGAAACCCTATGAAGAAGCTGCTTGCGCTGATCCTGTGCTTGTGCCTGTCCTTGGGCGCTGTTGCATTCGCAACAGAACTTAACAAGGACGTGCTGGAAGGCCAGACGACTGTGTCGCTGACTGTTGACCCCGACGAAAACTCGTTTGTTATTGTGATCCCTGCCTCTGTGACGGTTGACATTGGCACTCAGGAGGGCACGTTTGACATTGTCCTGAAAGCAGGCTGGAAGTTGGTATCGGCCAATGGCTTGAAAGTCCGAATCAAGAAGTTCGCCAATGGTACGTTTTCCAATAGTGGTGACAATGATTTCATGCTGAAGGGTAATAATGGGGGAACTGCGTATTACGAGCTGTCCTATAAGAAATCCACGTCCACTTCGTATATTCCCTTGACTTACGTGCAGTGGGATGACACCGAGTTGATTTCTGTAAAGAAGGGTGATTCTAATAGCACGGACTATGTCACCGGTCTCAAGATTAAGGTGCCGACACTGCCCACTACCCCTGGCGTGTATACCGATGTCATTACTTTTGCGGTGACCCTCAACTAATCTCCTGTCACTCTGCCATAGGAGGTAAAGATGCGCAAAGCGAAGTTTGTCGTTCTTTGCCTGCTGGCAGTGCTGCTGCTGACCACGGTTGCCACCGAGGCTGAGGTCTACATGACCAATACCGCGCATGGCATGACGGGCACAACCACCGTGCGGCTGGTCATTCCGTCCAGCTATACGGTGGAGATCCCTGCGTCATTGCCCATCAGCTATGGCGCCGAGTCAACACCGATGACCATCGGCGTGAGCAGCATGCATATTGGTTCCAACCAAGCGGTGAAGATCGCCGTTGATTCCGCCCGGGGCAAGCTGCTCCAGACCGGCGGAAGAGGCGCGATTCCCTATGTGCTCCTGTGCGACGGCGCGGAGTTCGGCAGTAAGGCCTACACTGAGGTAGGGCAGACGCAGCTGAGCTTCGACATCACTCTGGAGGACTGGTACAGCGCTGATGCGGGCGAGTACACCGGGACGGTCACGTTCCAGGTGTCCGTTGTGAATCGGGAGGTGGGGCAATGAAGAGACTGAGCCTCATCCTGCTGCTGGTGGCCATTGTGGTGGCATTGTCCGCCGTGTTGGCCGAGCAGACGCTCCTGACCACTACCGTCCCCAGTGAGCACACGCTGACGCTCTCATGTGGGCCGGAGGGTACGCTCATCGTCAACGGAACCACACTGACAGAAGGCACATCGATTCAAATCGGCCGCCATGAGAAGGTCGAGATCGAAATCATCCCCAACGCCGGATACGAGCTGGAGACAGCTACCGTATCCTCTGACTACGGCGTGACCTTGGAGGGCAACACCATCGTTATTGCGAAAATGGTGCAGGATTTCACGACCAATATCGCATTTAAACGTGGACGCATTCCGGGTGATGCCGACAACAATGGCCTGGTGGAGCTGGCTGATGCGCTTGCCGTACTGCAGTATGCATCCGGTGAGGCGGTCACCATCAACTCCGCAAATGCCAATGTTAATGGCGACGACAAGGTGGATATCCACGACGCGCTGCTGATTATGCAGTATGTTGCGGGCTGGAATGTAACGCTTAAGTGAGCACTCAATACTATGGGGACTGACTACGGAAGTAGCCAGCCCCCTTTTTTGCCGTCACGCCAGCAACGCGATGTAAACAGGGCTGTGCATTGCGTCACAGCCCTGTCTGGCTTTATTCCATCATTGTGTTTACTTTTCATCCGGGAAAGCATACTGTGCTTTATACTGTGCGAACTGCTCGGCAAAGGCGGCGCTTTCGTGAAGCTCGCCGGCCTTGAGGGCGTTCAGGTATTCGTGGGCTTCCAGCTTTCCCTCGGAGACCTGCAGCATCTCTACAGCCACGTTGGAGCAGTGATCCGCAGTGCGCTCACAGGCAGTCAGCAGATCCTCCAGCACAAAGCCGTATTCCACCGTGCAAAGACCATCGCGAAGGCGGCGTACATGGCGGGATTTGACCTCGCGAACAAGGGCGTCCACCACCTGCTCCTGGGGTTCAATCTTGATCGCTCGTTCCAGATCGAAGCTGGTGTAGGCCGCAACGGTATGGTCGACTACATCCAATACAGCTCGCTCCAGTACGGCCAGCTCGGCTTTAGCCGGCGCGGAGAAATTGATTTTCTTTTCCTCGATCTCCAGCGCAGCCTTGGCAACCGCAAGGGCGTGGTCGCCCATGCGCTCGATATCGGAGATGGTGTACAGCAGTGTGTTGAGGATGCGGTTGTCATGAACGGAGAGATTCATTGCAGATAGCTGGACGAGGTAGGTCCCCAGGGCGTCCTCGTATCGGTCGGTGCGATCCTCCAAGGCCGCGACTTCCTCCATGGCAGCCGCATCGAACTTCTTCGTCATCCCGATGGCAAGACGCATAGCCTTTGCAGCGTCAGCAGCCATCATAGCGGCGATTTCCTGTGCGCGCTGAACCGCAACGGCGGGCGTGGCCAGCAGACGCTCGTCCAGCAGCTCCTGCTTCTGGGGCGTTTCCTCGCGGGGAATCACCACATAGGCCAGATTCACCAGCAGGCCGTTCAGAGGCAGCAGCACGGCAGTTGCGGCCAGATTAAAGCCGGTGTGGATGACCGAGATGTCCCATGCCTGTACTGGCGCACTCAGGAAAGTCCAGTCAATGAAGAATCCCAGCCCGTAGAACACGACCACGAAGAGCAGCACGCCCACCACATTGAACAGCAGGTGGACGATGGCGGTACGTCGAGCGTTCCGGTTTGCACCGATGGCACCCATGATGGCCGTGACGCAGGTACCGATGTTCTGACCCAGAATAATGGGGATGGCTGCACCATAGGTGACTGCACCGGTGACGCATAGGCCCTGCAGAATACCCACGGAAGCCGAGGAAGACTGGATGATGGCCGTCAGCACCGCGCCGAAGAGGATGCCCACCAGCGGATTGGTGAAGGAGATCATCAAATCGGCAAACCAAGCCTCGGTCTTGAGGAAGGCCATGGAGCTGCTCATCAGATCCATACCGGTCATCAGCGCCATGAAGCCCAGCATGATGGTACCGATGCCCCTTTTCTTCTCGGACTTACCCATGTACAGGACAATGCCGATGATGCCAATCAGCGGCGCAAGCGTAGAAGGCTTAAACAGCTTGATGAGGAAGCTGTCTCCCTCCAGACCGGACAGGGACAAGACCCACGCCGTCACCGTCGTGCCGACGTTGGAGCCCATGATGACGCCCACAGCCTGCTTGAGGGTCATGATGCCGGAGTTAACGAAGCCAACCACCATGACCGTGGTGGCGGAGCTGGACTGGATCACGGCAGTCACAGCCGCGCCCAGCAGGAAGCCCTTCCAGACCTTGCTGCTCATCTTGGCCAGAATGGTCTGCAGTTTGCCGCCTGCCTGACGCTCCAGCGCCTTGCCCATGGTGTCCATGCCGAAGAGGAACAGTGCCAGACCGCCCAGCAGGGAAATGATCTTGAAAATGTAAGCTGTCATGTATCGGTCTCCTTTACAGGAAATTGTCAAATATCGACATCTTTATTATAATTTCAGGGATTTATAAAAGCCAGCAGAGCCATGCAAAGCTTGTGTAAAATGTTTGTAAAGCCGCAGGGAGACGGCTCTGAGCGCCGAAAGATGTATATGGGGTATAATACCCCCGATACAGCGCAAGCATCCAGATAAAGGAGCACTCCTCACATGATCTATTACGTTGAAGACGACGACAACATCCGCGAGCTGGTGGTCTACACCCTCACGCAGATGAATCTGCCCTGCAAAGGCTTTGCGGACGGTGCGGCTTTCCGCGAGGCTGTAGCTGCTGAAACGCCCGATCTCGTCCTGCTGGACATCATGCTCCCGTCCGGCCATCCCCCGGTGCAAGGCCGGACGCTGGCTACGCACGGCGATTGCAAGCAATCGCTCGCGCTAGTCGGGCAAAGGCCCGACCTCCAAGGTGAAGACGGTCTTTCTTTGCTGCGTTTCCTGCGGGAGAATCACCGCACGGCGGATATACCGGTCATCATGCTGACCGCCAAGGGCACCGAGATGGACAAGGTGCAGGGCCTGGACTACGGCGCAGATGACTACATGGTCAAACCCTTCGGTATGGCGGAGCTGGTGGCGCGCATCAGGGCTCGTCTGCGCCGTACTGCACCCAAGGAGTCCATCGTTACACGCTGCTGCGGCGCGCTGACCATCGACCGACGCTCCCACAAGGCTTTTGTGGACAGCGTGGAAATGCCCCTGACCCTCAAGGAGTATGATCTGCTCCTCCTGCTGATGGAGAACAGCGGCGCAGTCTTTACACGGGAGCAACTACTGGAGCGCATCTGGGACATGACCTACGACGGCGGCACCCGCACTGTGGATGTGCATGTGCAGACGCTGCGCACCAAGATGGGCCATTGCGGTCACATGATCGAAACTGTGCGCGGCGTGGGATATCGTTTGGGAGGCGAGGATGCCGGGGGTCGGGTAGTAAGCCCGACTAACGAGCGCAAATCATCTGATTTGCCGAGGGCAGCCAGCACCCGACGCCAGGAGGACGGCTGAGTATGACAAAACGAATCTTCCGCAACATCCTGCTGACGGCTGTACTGGCCCTCCTGCTGACCTCTGCGCTGCTGGTAGGAACGCTGTACAATGTGTATGAAGCGCGGATTTCTGCTGAGCTGCGCACAGAGGCAGAGTATATTGTCCGCGCCCTGGACATGATGCAGGATGATTTGGCCTATTTTGCTGACCTTACACCGGCCAACCGTGTGACCCTCATCGCGCCAGATGGCAGGGTGCTTTATGACAGCGACGCCGATGAAGCTCGTATGGACAGTCATGACCAGCGGCCGGAGGTGCAGTCTGCGCTGACGATCGGCAAAGGTGAAAGCACCCGCTACTCCGACACAATCTCCGAGGTGACCATTTATTACGCCTGCCGCACGGCTGAGGGCAATGTGCTGCGCATCGCCAGCACCCGTTCCTCCGTGCTGGGCATGTTTCTGAATGTTGCGCCGCAAATCATTGTGATGCTGCTGACGGTGGCAGCACTGTCGCTGCTGATCGCCCGGTATTCTTCCCGGCAGATCGTTCAGCCCATCAACGAGCTGAATCTGGACGAGCCTCTGGAAAACGACGTCTACGATGAACTGGCGCCGCTGCTTACCCGCATGGACAGGCAGCACAGTCAAATCCGCCAGCAAATGCACGATCTTGCCCGCGCCCATGCAGACCTGAACGCCATCATGGCGAACATGCGCGAGGGTTTGATCCTGATCGATAAGGAGAGTCGAATCATCTCCATCAACGGCAGCGCGCAGACGATCTTCGGCGTGAAGGGGATTATCGCCCCGGATGCGGACCTGCTGACCATTTGCCGGGATGCGTCCGTGCTGGAGATCGTCAAGGCTGCACAGCAGGGCGAATCCGGCGATGCGGTACTGCCCCGTGACAGCCGCACTTATCGCATCTTCGCCAGCCCCGTGCTTCGGGAGGAGAAGGTGCGCGGCGTAGTACTGCTGGCTCTGGACATTTCTGCCCGATACGCTGCAGAAGCCAGCCGCCGCGAGTTTACTGCCAATGTGTCCCATGAACTGAAAACGCCGCTCACGTCCATCTCAGGCTACGCGGAGATCATCGAGAGCGGCATTGCCAGGCAGGAGGATGTGCCTGCCTTTGCAGGGAAGATCCACGCGGAGGCGAAGCGGCTGGTGGCATTGGTCAACGATATTCTGGAACTGTCCCGTCTGGACGAGAAGCAGGGCCTCGGCGCAAAGGCGCCTGTTGCCCTGATGCCGATGCTGAACGCACTGGCTGACAGCTTTCAGTCTCTTGCCCAGGAAAAGGGCGTTGCGCTTTTGGTTGAGGGCTGCGACGCCACTGTGGAGGGCTATCCTGTCTTGCTGCGCGAGCTGTTCCACAACCTGATCGATAATGCCATCAAGTATACGCCCGCGGGAGGTACCGTGGCTGTCCAGGTGGCACAGCGGGAAGGCCGTGTCTGCTGCACCGTGAAGGACACTGGCATCGGCATTCCCGCAGAGCATCAGCCCCATGTGTTCGAACGCTTCTATCGGGTGGATAAGAGCCACTCCCGGCAGACAGGCGGCGGGAGCCCCGCCGGCAGCACCGGCCTGGGTCTGGCCATCGTCAAGCATGTGGCGGAGGTGCATCAGGCGCAGGTGGGATTGATGAGCGCGCCCGATGAAGGAACGGCTGTGAGCATTACGTTCTGAAGGACAATTTACCTGCATTCCAGTGCTGCTTCTGTGCACTGGAATGTTTTTCTTTCTGGAGATCCGTCTCTTTTGTAAGCCCTCCTCCTTCGTGAAGCGAATGCAATGATTGACCATGATATCGAGTTCTACAACAACGTACGCGAAACAAAAGCCGGAGTGGCGCCATGCTCTATTCGCCACTCCGACTGATCCTATTCACTTGCATAGGGCTCTTTTGTGCTGTCCGTATATTCTGGCCGGATCTAAGTGCTGGGAGCTCTTTGGAATGAAGATTATTGTTCGTTTTCCGGCAGAAAGGGAATTGCTTGCAGGGTATAACCTGTTCCGTCCGCATTCTTCACGGAGAACATGACGTAGAGGTGATCCTGTGCGGTGATGGGCCGCAGCGCGAGCTGGATGGGGAATCCGTTGGGCCATGCGGCCGGGATACCGTTATACCAGGCGTCATCGTCATTGCGGGTGATGGCGCCCACATAGGGCAGCGCAGGATCCGCCAGGGTACAGAGAAGCTCATAGGTGGGGAATTTGACGAAGGTAATATCTCTCTGCCGTTCGGGGAGGGGATCGTATGTCATGGTGATGCTGTCGATGGCAGCCTGATTGCCAGCGTAGTCGAGTACGGCGCAAAGATCGCTGACCACACTGAGGCTGGAGGAGAAATCCTCCGTCATGCTGGTGACAGTCATGGTCATGGAATTGTACAGCTGTACTGCACCTGTTTCGCTGGTGGATTGGTAGGTGTGAACGAGCACTTCCGGCAGCTCATCCAGGCACAGCACCAGGCCGGTGGCGTCGGCGCGGAGGGTGTTGTCTGCCTGCAGATCCGCGCGCTGGTAATTGACCAGATTCAGATTGCCGTTTTCCGCCTCCTGTACGATGAGCATCAACGTGTTCGCCGCCTGCGCGGCCTGCTCTGGGGTCAGCTGTACAGAGAAGCTGCGCCTGTACTGGGCGGCATCCTCAGGCAGGGTGATGTCGGCCATGAATACGGTGGTTTCGCCTTCCCAGGTGGGCGCAGGGGTGGGCGTGGCCAAAGGCTTCTGGTCGGTGAAGAGCATATCCTCCGGCAGGATGTACGCGCCCCCGGGATAGGCGTAGGGCACAGCTTCCTTCATGACTGCGTGGATGGGGTAATCTGCCGAGCTGAAGGTGCCGCTGATGATAAACTCCAGGCTGTCAACGGTGCGGGTCAGAGGGCTGTCAAAGAAATCGGCGCCCAGGACCGCGCAGACCACGGAGGAGGTATGGGGCGCGACCGCGAAGGTCTCGTCAGCGCCATAGTGTTCGTAAGCTGCGCCGCTGATGACAACCTCGTCGAGTTCAATCGTCTGTACCGTATCGCTGTGGTTGGTGAGATGGAGAGCCAGCGCAATGCTGGTTTGGCCCACAAGGATTCGCTCCAGCTTGATGGTGACGTCGGAGTGATCCACCAGCGTGACCAGCTTGTCCAGGGAGAGCTTCTGGTCGTCGGGGAGGCGGTGGATCGTATACAGGTCAACAGCATCTTGTTCGTGATCGTCTGTAACAGGAATAGATACGCTGAGCGGCAAGGTAATGCTGGATTGAATCTGCTCGCCATACCTGTCCATGTTGAGGATGGTTAGTTCATCAACGCTATGGATGCCATATCCCTGCAGGATATGGCGGGAGATCATGGAACCATAATAAGACGAATAGTTTCCTATAAAGGAGTTTTCTGTGAACAGATCGTTGTGCACGCGCGGACTTCTGACGATGCTCATGCCGGCAGGGATGGTGCCGCTTAGCAGAGAGGTGGTGCTGCCTACGCCGTTGATCAGCACCTGCCCCTCCAGACTAATGGAATGGTCAGTTCTGTTTTCTGCCAGGATCAGCATGTCGAAGCCCGTTATCTCGCTGGGCTGGATGGAAAGTACCTGCCAGGCCAGGCCATCCTGTTCTGCCTGCGCCAGAATGGGGTACTGGGAAGCCGCAGCTGAGACGCTGCAGTTCTCAAGGCGGAACGCGAGCGTCATGGGGGTGGAATGATAGGTGGATGCGTCAGGGTAATAGTCGAAATCCAGAGAAAAGCCGGAGATGTCTGTAAGGCCGAGCAGCTGTTCACGATCAATGGTGATGGAGATGGTACTGGCGGCATTGGCGTCAATGGTGCTGTTGCCTCTGCGGTCAAAGTAGACGCTGTTGATAAAGCGGCTGCCATCAAGGGTCAGTGATTCAAAGTAGAACCTGATGGCCTTGTCGGTGTGGTTAGTGACAGTGAAATCGAGATGTAATCCGGCATCATTTGGGGCAGTGTTGACGTAGCCGCTCAGTTCAGCGGTGAAGTCCTGAGTGTCGATGCTGTCAAGTGTCGCGGTGAAGGGACGGCGGTGGGGGTTCTGCAGCTGAATGGGTTGGCTGCAGTAGGCGTTCTGCTGGGTGTCGGTGATGGAGAAAACGGCATACAGGGTGTCGTCGGTCAGGATGTCGTTCTTCCAGATGAAATTCCAGTCCTTGGATGGATCGAAAGAGTAGGCGGAGAAGCCGGAATAATCCAGTTCCCAGTTGAAAAAGTCGGGCAGTTCGGTCAGACCGTCCGAATCAGGCAACCGTCTGTGGGTATCCACCAGGAGCAGATTGTCATAATCAGCTTCATTGACAGCGATGCGGTTGGTGTAGGTTCCGGTCGCCTGGTCGGCAACGCGAACCTGGGCAATGACAGCATCCTCGCTGCCGGCAGGAGATTCCAGATAATACAGGAGAGGCAGCATATCGGTGCTGTTATTGAACAGATCTGCCTGGCAGACCATTTGCTTGGCGTCGGTTGTCATCATATAGGACAGCGGGCCGCCTATGTCGCCCATGCCATCCATAACATAAAGGCTGTACCAGTCTGCCGTAGCAGTCACCACGCCGTTTTCATTCATCTGCGCCGGTACTGTGCCGATGAGGGAGACGATGCCCTCTTCCAGGGAGAATTGCTTGAGAATAAGCATCTGGGCAGAGGCAAAATCCGTCGTTTGTTCCGGGGAGAGCTGCAGGGCGAGCTCTTCCTTGTCATTGGCATTGAAGCCCAGGGAGGTCGGACGCAGGCCGGACCAGTCCGTCAGGGCATCTCCTGTCAGCCAGGCGCCGAACTGTCCGATGTAAGCGGTGTACTTGGGGGAGAGGGAGAGCTGGGCGTAATCCTCCTTCCAGCTGGCGAGGAACTTGTTCTTGTTCATGTAGGGGTGGTAGATGGAAATGCCATTGGCGTCATTGATGTTGGCGCGGCTGTAGTTGACCAACTCCTTCAGGGCCTGCTGCAGGGGGGCTGCGTCCGTCATCAGGGGAGAAAGCCGCTGGGACAGATCGGTAAGATCAACCAGGTCGTAGCCGTTATCATCAAAGCCGCGCAGGCCCTTGCCGAAGCCTGTGGCGTTCATGCGCACGCCGGAAACGGCATTGAAGAGCGAGTGGTTCATCACGTCCGTTTGGCCAAAGAAGCTGTCCACCGCCTGTGAGGCTGCCTCTGCTTTGGACAGGTCAAGGCAGGCCAGGGTCAGCACGTCCTGGGCGTCATCCCGGCCCTCGAAGTAGGCATCCACGATGCGGCGTCCGGTGTCAGCGCCGCTCTGGTCCTCGCTCAGGCCGGAGAGGAATGCGTAGTTCCAGCCGTAGGCGGGCTCTGTCTCCTGAGAGGCGATCATGTATTCCGCGTAGGGAGCCAATGCGCCGGCCACCTCCAGGGAGCTCATCAGGCAGGCGTCAAAACCGATCCAGCTCAGCTTGCCGGGCAGGGGCGCTGCCTCCAGCGCGTCCGTTAGTTCACTGAGGCGGAGATTGTCCATGGAGAACAGCTCGTCCCAGCAAACTCCCTCCAGCGGGCCGCCGCCGTGATCCCAGAGGATGAGTGCATAGTCCTCAGCGGGGTATTTCTCCACGCCGAACTGCAGCAGCTGGGTAAGGGTCTGGGAAACGCCCATGCTGGCGGCCGCATCGCGCCAGACCACGCGCATGCCGCGCTTGCCCAGCTCGCTGATTTGCAGCTGGGAAGGATCGTAGCCGGTGCTCCAGCGGGTACTGCCGCCGTTCATGATCAGAACGGAGACATCCTGCAATCCTGGCGCAGCGGCGAACATCTCCTGCAGGTCGGCGCTGGCAGAGCCATAGGAGCTCTCCAGATTGCTGCCGCACATGTAGATCATCAGCGTCAGTTTCCGCTGGGTGGACTGGGCGGATGCAGGCAGCAGACATGCCAGCGCAAGCAGAAGCACGAAAATGACACATAGCAGTTTCTTCATTATATATCTCTCCTTGACAGGCGGTATGAGGCTTATGGCAGACAAACAAGCTTTGTTTGAATGTAGCACAGATATATCCGTATGTCAATCGGAAAGAAAAAGAGGGGAAAAATCTAAAATGTTGAAATATATTATTCATGAGATGCGTCTTATATATGGAAGGATATAGCGACTTCGCAGCGATCCTGCTGACCAAAGGAGGAGTTTCAATGAAGAAAACGATGCTGTGGCTGTTGATGGCGCTGATGCTCATGCTGGGCGTTGCGGCAGCAGAGGATGTCGTGGAGGTTCGCTTTACTGTTTATAGCGGCGCTGGAGAGATTGTGCAGCCTGACTATCCGGATCTGGCCTCGCAGATTGGCGAAGGGCTGACCCAGGATGACTTTGTCATCACCTATGCGACCAATCAGGCCGGTTCGGTCTACATGACCGTGGATGAAACCACCGGCCAGCTCACCATGTCCGAGACGCTAAACTATCCCCAATGGATGAATGTATTCATTACGTATACCCCCAAGGTGGAAGGCGTGGGAGTGAAGACTGTCTTCTCCTGCGAGGTGTATGCGGGCGCCCGCTTGACCTCCATCACGCTGGGCAGCAAATCACTTGTGCTGGGTATGGATCACAAGTGCTCTGTGCAGGTGACGGTCAATAGTTCCCGGGTCATCAATCATCTGGAGCTGGACTATGATGACAGCGTCGTGGATGTTGCACTGGAGGGCCGCGAATATACCACCAGCCATCAGTTCATGAACATCACCCCCAAGGGCGTCGGTGAGACGACGATCACCGTGAGGGGCTACAATGGTGTGTCTGCACAGGTGAAGGTGAAAGTGGGCCTGGCTCCGACGGAGCTGACCTTTGCCCAGGATGTCTACTACTGCTATGAAGGGGAGCCTATCTCCCTGGGCATCCGCCTGGGCGAGGAAGGCGTGGAGTATGCAGAGGATTTTTCCTCCGTCAAGGTAAATGGCAATCATGCGGGATATGATTATTTCAGTAACGGCAGTCCGTTGGGGCTGTTCTGTGCGGAAAAGTGGGGCACCTATCTGATCGATGTAACAACTTACAATGGTTTTTGGAAGCGGGTTACGGTCAAGGTGTATGAAAAAAAGGCTGCAGCAGATCTGAAAATCTCGCCGGAAGTGATCCGTGCGGGCGGGGACGCGGTAGAAGTGGTTGCCTATGATGCGGAAGGACAGAGCTTTGCGGGCATGAAGTTTGCCGTGACGAAGGGCCAGGAGATCGCTTCCATCCAGGGCAACAAACTGACAGCGACTGGCGTGGGTGACGTTGAAGTCACGATGTACAATTACGACGGTACTACATGCGTCCGCACCTTCCATGTGGAGTCCTATCCGACCGAGATCCTGCACAATGCGGATAACCTGATCCTGGAGATCGGCGAAACCTTCGACGTTGAGGTTTGGTTTGACCAGGGCGAGCTGCCCTATGGCATCGGAATCCTGGAGAACGGTTGGTCAGAGCAGAATATGCAGGTGGCCAGCGTTCAGGGCAACCGCGTGATCGCCCAGGCGCCCGGGCAGAGCAAATTCTTTATCCGGGCAGACAAGCTGTGGGCGGAGTTTACCGTGACCGTTCTGGATGGAGACAAGGCAGTGAGTGTGAAGATTCCTGAGGCACCGCTGCATGCCGGGAAGTCCTACCAGCTCCATGTCCGGGACAAGACGGGCAAGATCTATCCCGCAACCTTCGCTATCAATTATTACTGCCCCTACGCAGAGGTTACGGAGTATGGTTATCTGACGGCAAAGATGAGCGGAACGGTCTCCCTGAGCGTCAAACTGGATGACGGCCGCACCATGCGCCTGGAGGATATCCCGATTGCCCAGTATCCCCAGTGGCTGCAGCATGACGCGGTTGTCATGTACAAGAGCCAGAGAGGCTGGATCAGCGTCAATTCCGATGTGGGCGTGATCCCCAATGAGGAGCTGACTTTCTCCGTGGCCAACGGGAACATCCTTGCCATTGAATATGGCCAGATCATCCCTAAACGCACTGGCACGACCACCGTGACCGTGACGTCCGTGCGCACCGGCGTGTCCACCACCTTTACGGTGGAGGTCATCAGCGACAACTCTACCTTGTACATCGGTACAACCACCTTGCATGTCGCCAATGGCTCGGAAATGTATCTGCCTACCGTCTATGACGACAACGGCAGGGAAGTTGCGATGAACTGGGTCATCACCCACAATAATCCCGGCGAGGGTAACCCGGACGCTTCCGGCTTTGCGGTGGCGGGCGACGTGATCAGCTGCCATTGGCCGACTGCCAGCTGTGAGGTGACAGGTACCCGCAGAGGTGGCAGCCAGAAGGTGAAGGTAACCGTCTATGGCTATCAGCTGCCTGAGACGATCGTTATGGAACCGGAGCAGCTCTGGCTCAAAGTGGGGGAGAAAAAGACGCTGACCATTTCCACCCAGGAGCCGGGAACGAAGATTGCATATACCTTCTGGATGTCTGAGCCGGAAGGCGTGGTGCAGATGGCGGATTTTGTGGAGGGTCGGAGCAACACCATCTACGGTGCGGCCGAGGGCGTGGCCCTCGTGGCGGCGGTGCTGGAGAATGACGCGATTGCGGTGAGCCTGGTGACAGTATACGATCCGAACAAGCGCCTCCCCGGCGATGCAAACGGGGACGGTCTGGTGAACATATATGACCCGCTGTTGGTGATGCAGTATGCAGCCGGCTGGAATGTGCTGATCAATGGGCACCAGGGTGACGTCGACGCGGACGGACGTACTGGTCTGAAGGACGCCATTCTGATATTCCAGCATGATTCGGGTCTGGATGTGGAGCTCAGGCAGTATATTCCAGCCCCTTAATACATGTAAAAACTGTAATTCTCCTTAAGAAAACAAGCCAAATCGCTTGACGCTTCCAATTCATGCATGCTATAATGTTTAAGAATAGGCGTACTGTTCACCTTTTGCGTGCAAAGGAGAGATAATATGCGAACTGCGAAGGGGCTGTTCCGCGGAGTTGTGATGCTGCTGGCGTTGATGATCCTGCTGGCTGCAACTGCGTTTGCGGAGAATGACGAGTTTACGTTCGTTCTCAACACGGCTGGTGACGGTTATGTGGTGACCGGCTATACGGGTGGCGATGCCAATGTCAAGGTGCCGGATTGGTACAAGCAGATGCCTGTGACCGAGATTGGCAAGAGTGCTTTCCAGGGCAATACCGCGATTACCAGCGTGGCCCTGCCCAGCACCATCACCCGCATTGGCGAGGCAGCTTTCAAAAACTGCACCCGTCTGTCCAGCATGACCAGCTACAGCGCTGCGGCTGAGCCTCCGGCTGTTGACATCGTCCTCGGTGACGCGGACAACAACGGCGAGACCGATATCTATGACGCGCTGCTGGTGATGCAGTATGACGCGGGTTGGAGTGTTGCCATTAATATCGGGAATGCCGATATGGACGCCAATAACACTATCAACCTCGAGGATGCGCTGCTGATCCTTCAGCAGGGCGCAAAACAGTAAGCGCTGACCTGTCTGCCTATGCGTGAAGAAAGGGGAGCGGATATTGAAGCGAATGCTTTGCTTCATCCTGGTTCTGGCCCTTGCGATCTCAGGCTTGACAGCCATGGCGGACAGTAACCCGGATCAAGTTGTCAATTTCAGCGATCAGCCTGCGGATTACCGTGCGCTGTATGCTGCCGAGATGGCCTCTGCACTGGCCAATGCCCGGGCAAGGGCGCCGGGGCAATCCCAGCTTTCTGCAGTGGCCCGCGGTGATTTCAGCGGCTATCAGGGTTCCAAGGCTGATAACAGTCTGAAAGTCGACTATAAGGTAACGGACTCCGTGGTGGCGGTGGGCGAGAAGGTTACCTGCTACATCACCATGACATGGGATTATGGTCAGTTGACATATTCCTATGGTGGTTTGGTATTGAACGGCGATTTCGAAGAAGTTGGTGAGCTGACGCCCAAGGATAATCCACCGACCTTTGTAACCACGGAAAGTGGACCTGGCCGCATTGGACGTGCCTTCTCGTTCACGCCAACTTCGGCAGGTTATTTCAACTTCCTCTTTATTCTTGAGGAAGGTAATGGCAACAAGTTGGCTTTGACAACTCCGACTGTGCAGGTATACGAAGGCGAGGAACCCTCTTATTCTGGTGCTGTGACGGATGAAGTCATTCCTGATGATATTCCAAAGCCAGACTACGAGCAAAACCGACTTGGTGTGTTTGTGAGTACAGACCGTCAGTCTACCAAGGTCGGTACGGAGGTTGCCGCCATCGCGTCCTTCACAACCAAGCATGACCCAGTGCAGTATATGGCCACCTGGACGTTGGAGGATTCCAGCGGCAACGTGCTGGATGTGAAAACCACCAACGGAGAAGTCAACGCTTCAGCCGGCAAGGCGGAAGTCCAGCTGACTTATCTGCCGCTCCAGCAGGGCGATCTGCAGCTGGTCATTACCGCAACCGATGGTTATGATAACGCTGCGACCATCAACACCCCCTGGATCGACGTTGCGGATGGTTTCTACTTCACGGCCCGCCTGAATCGTATTTCTGCGATGATGGCTGGCGAAGCGGTGACTGCTACCTACGAAGCATTTGGCCACAGTTGCCCTTCCACTGCCTACTATGTGGGCTGGGAGTGCTACGATGCTGAAGGCAATACCATCTCAACCGATGCGCAGACCGTCCCTGGCAGCGCCGGCAAGGTGACATACACACCGCGCCAGGGTCAGGGCCTGGAATTCTACTTCGGCGCGACCTGTGAGCATATCGGCAATGCCCAGCCCTGCCTGGTGCAGATTGCGCTGATCGGTGCGATCGAGGCGGAGCTTAATCTGACCGCGACGACGGTACAGTCCGGCCAGCCTATCGGCGTGAACTACACGTTGGATGGGGGCCTGACGCCCTACCAGCGACTGGTCGTTCGGGGTTATTCCAAGGATACGGCTCGCAACAAGACCTACCAGTTCTTTGAGCAGACCGTTACCGAGGCGGAGGGGGCCGTGAGCGGCACGCCTTACCTGGGCAATGAGGTTTACTTTGAACTGGAAGTGGTCGAGCGTGACGGCGTATCCACCACCTGGACGTCTCCCAAGGCAACCATGACCGGTTCCCCGATGGTGACTGAGCCTACGCTGACTGCTTCGGTGAGCCAGACGCGGGTGCTGCCGGGGGAGCAGGTGTCGCTTGATTACAAGATGACCGGCGGCTCCGGTACGCTGAACAAGTCTGGTGCCAGCTATCTGCAATGGAAGAACGAAGATGGCACCATTCTGGAGAAAAAGACGCTTACCCGCGTCTCCGGAACGGAGAGCATCACCCTGACCGAAGAGGGAACCTTCTTTGCGGAGCTTGTGCTGACCGATGGGTACAATCAGCGGATCACCTGGACAAGCGAGCCCATTGTGGTTTCTAAGGATGCATACCTGCCTGGTGATGCCAACGAGGACGGAAGTGTCACTGTGGCGGATGCGTTGCTGGTCATGCAGTACACCGCGGGCTGGTCGGTTTCCCTGAACAAGGTCAATGCTGACGTCAATGCCAGCGGCGGCGTGGATGTACAGGATGCCATCTTGATTTTCCGTCAAGGCGCCGGTGAGGACGTCATCCGGTAATGGTTATTGCGGGCTTGACCCGTGAGATACAGTTTCCTATTTAGAAAGGGAGGTTATCCTACCTATGAAGAGGATCGTTTCACTTCTGCTTGGTCTGCTGATGGTTTTCATGATCAGCCCTGCGATGGCTGAAACTGTGGTTGTCAAGCCTGGCGATACGCTGGAGATGCAGATTTCCCTGTCCGGCGCCAGCGACAAGGGTGCTGAGATCGGCATCGAGCTTAATGAAGCTCCTGTGGAATTTGTCAGCGCTGTGGGCGGCGATGTGAATGACACCGTGCCCCCCAAGAAGTTCACTGGTTACTTTGTGGTTGTCAACATCAAGGATGTGACCATCAAGCCCGATGGCTCCGGCATGACCGGCAGCCTGGATGATTACACCCTTTCCAACTTGGTGGATGGCGTGATCGGCACGCTGACCTTTATGGTTGCTGAGGATGCTGAGGACGGCGTCTACACCGTGGAGGCCTACAAGAAGAGCGGCTCCTGCACGGTGAATGGCTCTGTGACCTTTGAGGTGAAGAGCGCTGCCAGCGATCGCATCCCCGGTGATGTGAATGACGACGGCGAGGTCGATCCCATGGATGCTCTGCTGCTTGACCAGTATCTGGCAGACTGGGGCAACTCCATTAATCTTGCCAATGCGGATGTGAATGCTGACGGTGAAGTGGATCCCATGGACACCTTGCTGATTGACCGCTATCTGGCAGACTGGGATGTCGAATTGATCTGATTCGGATCATTGGCGAAAGCTTTTGATAGAAGAAATGGAGGAAATTCCTATGAAGAAGGTTCTTGCAGTTGTACTGTGCCTGATGCTGATGTGTCTGGCCTGTACTGGTTTTGCTGTTGAAAAGCAGCCCGGTGAAACCGTGACGGTCACGATCTCGGTTGCTGGCAATGGCGATGGCGCCGTTACTACCCTTGTTAAGGTTTCCGGCGACGCTTCTGTTTTCGAGTTTGTTAGCGCCTCGCTGGGTGCTGGCATGGCTGGTTCTGCCCCCAAGAAGCTTAACGCAAACTTCAACGTCCGCAGCGGCGACCTGGAGTCCCCCCTGGAGGGCACCCTGGGTTCGATCACCCTTCGCGTTAAGGCGGATGCACAGCCTGGTACCTATTCTATTACTCTGAGCACTAGTGGTACCTACGATGGCGAAGGCAACAAGGTTGGCATCTCTGTTTCCGGCGGTGCTACTGTTGTCGTTCCCGCGCCCGCTCACACCCACACCTGGGACGACGGCAAGGTGAACACTCAGCCCACCTGTACCGAGCCCGGCGAGTCCACCTTCACCTGTACCGATCCTGAGTGCGGCGAGACCAAGACCGAGACCATCGAGGCCACTGGCGAGCACATCTTCGACGACGGCGAACGTACTAAGGAGCCCACCTGTCTGGAACCCGGCGAGCTGACCCGTACCTGTGTCTACGGCTGCGGCACGACCAAGATTGAGGCCATCCCTGCCACCGGCCATACCGCAGGTGATCCTGTTGTGACCGCCCCCACCTGTGATGAGGATGGCTCTGTGATCACCTACTGCTCCGTGTGTAAGGAAGAGATCGACAATGTCGTGAAGCCTGCTCTGGGCCATGCCTGGGGTGAGTACGTTGTGACCACTGAGCCTACCTGTGAGGATGAGGGCGTGGAGACCTCTACCTGCGGCAACGAAGGCTGCGGCGAGACCCAGACTCGTCCTGTGGCTGCTCTGGGTCATGCCTGGGGTGAGTACGTTGTGACCACCGAGCCCACCTGTGAGGATGAGGGTGTGGAGACCTCTACCTGTGACAATGGCTGCGGCGAGACCCAGACTCGTCCTGTGGCTGCTCTGGGCCATGCCTGGGGTGAGTACGTTGTGACCACCGAGCCCACCTGCTACGCCGAGGGCGTTGAGACTTCCACCTGTGCGAACGACGCCACCCACACCCAGACCAAGCCCATCCCCGCCACCGGCGAGCATGAGTACGCCGAGGAGATCACCGAGGAGGCTACCTGCACCAAGGAAGGCCTGAAGACCTTCTCCTGTAAGAACGAGGGCTGCACCGAGAAGTACACCGAAGTGATCCCCATGCTGCCCCATACTGCCAGCGAGGATACGGTGATCGAGCCTGCTACCTGTGAGAAGCCCGGTAAGATGTACGGTACCTGTGCTGTCTGCGGCGCTGAGCTGGACGCTGCTGAGATCCCTGCTCTGGGCCATGACTATGACGAGGGTGTTGTGACCACCGCTCCCACCTGTGAAGCTGAGGGCGTGAAGACCTACACCTGTAAGAACGACGCTACCCACACCAAGACTGAGGCCGTGGCTGCTCTGGGCCATGACTATGACGAGGGTGCTGTGACCACCGCTCCCACCTGTGAAGCTGAGGGCGTGAAGACCTACACCTGTAAGAACGACGCTACCCACACCAAGACTGAGGCCGTGGCTGCTCTGGGCCATGACTATGACGAGGGTGCTGTGACCACCGCTCCCACCTGTGAAGCTGAGGGCGTGAAGACCTACACCTGTAAGAACGACGCTGCCCACACCAAGACTGAGGCCGTGGCTGCTCTGGGCCATGACTGGGACGAGGGTGTTGTGACCACCGATCCCACCTGTGATGAGGCTGGCGTGAAGACCTACACCTGTAAGAATGACGCTTCCCACACCAAGACCGCTGTGGTCAACAAGCTGGGCCACAAGTGGGGCAATTGGGAAGTGACCGTGGAGCCCACCGAGGATGTAGATGGTGAGGCGGAGCGCACCTGTGAAACCTGCGGCAAGGTGGAGACCAAGGTTGTCAGCGCGAAGATCACCTACATCATGACCACCTGCTCTGAGGGCATCCGCTTCCGCGATCTGGAGAACCCCCTGACCGACTACTGGTACATGTTCACCCCCATTGACCTGTCTGTGGAAGGCGAGCAGACTTTCGACCTGATTGCTGGCAACATCCACAAGATCGGTACCGTGACTGTGGTTGTCAAGGAAGGCACCGTGACTGTGTCCTACGAGCTGGCCAACCGCAGCGCGATTGAGGTCTTCGAAGAGTTCGTGACCATCCTGCCCTCCCTGGAAGGCATGACCGAGCTGGACTTCGATGCTCTGACGGCTTACGAGTTCGACAAGGCGATCAGCATCCAGGATCAGCTGGGCGGCGACACCAAGGTTCTGCTGCTGATCCGCAACCTGGTCCGCTACACCGAGGGCTTCGGCGGCATGGAGATGTTCGACTACGACGGCCAGGAGTACCTGACCTACGCTGAGGAGCTCAAGCTGCTGATGGACTAATCTCCAAAGGTTTGCAAACGTGAATCAATAACATGCCCCGTCCGGGTTTGCCCGGACGGGGTTTTTCATGAAAAAAACAGGCGCCGGGGAGACAAACTCCTCAGCGCCTGATATTTACTTGGCAGCGATACAGCGGGCGACGTGAACACCGCTGGCAGATGCGTGGGACAGGGAATGGGTGATGCCGCTGCCATCGCCGATGATATACAGCCCGGGCAGCTGGCACTCCAGGTTTTCGGAGACCTCGACCTCCATGTTGTAGAACTTGACCTCCACGCCGTAGAGGAGAGTGTCGTCATTGGCGGTGCCGGGAGCAACCTTATCCAGGGCGTAAATCATCTCTATGATGCCGTCCAGGATGCGCTTGGGCAGCACCAGGCTGAGATCGCCGGGGGTGGCCTTCAGGGTGGGGGTGATAAAGGCCTCCTCAATGCGGCTGGGGGTGGAGCGTTTGCCGCGAATCAGATCGCCAAAGCGCTGCACGATCACGCCGCCGCCAAGCATGTTGGAAAGACGCGCGATAGATTCGCCGTATCCGTTGGAATCCTTGAAGGGCTCAGAGAAATGCTTGGCCACCAGCAGAGCGAAGTTGGTGTTCTCCGTCTGCCTGGCTGGATCCTCATAGCTGTGGCCGTTGACGGTGATGATGCCATTGGTGTTCTCATTGACCACAGCGCCCTTGGGGTTCATGCAGAAAGTGCGCACCAGGTCACCGTACTGCTTGGTGCGGTAGACGATCTTGGATTCGTAAAGCTCGTCCGTCAGGTGGGAGAAGATCTCCGCCGGCAGCTCCACGCGCACACCGATATCCACGCGATTGGACTTGGTGGGAATCTTCATTTCACGGCAGGCTGTTTCCATCCACTTGCTGCCGATGCGGCCCACGCTGATGATGCACTTTTCGCAGGTGTGGGTTTCCTTGGCGCATTCCACCTCGTAGCCGCCGTCGATGGCGCGGACGTGTTCCACTGGGGAGTCGAAGTAGAAGTCCACCTTCTCCTTGAGATCCTTGTAGAGATTCTCCAGCACGATGTAGTTGATGTCTGTGCCCAGGTGGCGGACGGAGGCGTTGAGCAAGTGCAGGTCATTCTGCATGCACAGCTTCTTGAACTTGCTGCCCGCAGTGGTGTAGAGCTTGGTGCCCTCACCGCCGTAGCGCAGATTGATCTCATCCACATAGCGCATGAGGGACAAGGCCTTTTCCTTACCGATGTACTCATGCAGCGTGCCGCCGAAGTCATTGGTGATGTTGTACTTGCCATCGGAGAAGGCGCCCGCGCCGCCAAAGCCGCTCATGATGGAGCAGCTCTTGCAGCCGATGCAGGTCTTGACCTTCTCACCGTCGATGGGGCAGCGGCGTTTCTCCAGCGCATGGCCGGCTTCAAAGACGCCGATTTTGAGGGTGGGAGCCAGGCGCGTCAGCTCATAGGCAGAGAAGATGCCGCCGGGGCCTGCGCCGATAATAATCACATCATATTTCATAACAATCGCTCCTTGCAAATCGGTTGTAAAGCTCCTTTGCGCTTTATTATACCATAGATACGCAGGAAAAACAATGCCCCGCCTTGACGTGCTCCGCAACGGGTGGTAGGATATCAGAGGAGTGCTTTTTGCACACAGGAGGAACGTCCATGCAACATAATACCACTGATTTTTCCAGCGGCTCGGTCAAGCGGCACATAATGGCCCAGGCCCTTCCGCTGACATTGGCCCAAGCGGTGCAGCTGCTTTATAATATTGTTGACCGCATATATATCGGCCATTTGCCGGAGGTAGGCCAGATGGCACTGACGGGCCTGGGCATCACCTTTCCGGTGATTGTGCTGATTGCCGCCTTCACCCAGCTGGTGGGCACGGGCGGAACGCCGCTGTTCTCCATGGCGCGCGGCCGCAGGGATGAAAAAGAGGCCGAAGCCATCCTCGGCAATGCCTTCGCGCTGCTGCTCATTGCAGCGGCAGGCTGCTTTCTGGTGGGGTTCTTCTTCCGTAAACCCATCCTGTTTGCTTTTGGCGCCAGTGAAGAGAGCTACTATTACGCCGATCAGTACCTGCACATCTATATCTGGGGCACCGCCTTCTCCATGGTATCCACGGGTTTGAATGGATATATCAATGCCCAGGGATTCCCCAAGATCGGCATGGCTACTACCATCATTGGTGCGGTGATCAACATTATTCTCGATCCCATCTTTATCTTCCTCTTTGACATGGGCGTGAAGGGCGCAGCCCTGGCGACCGTCATCAGCCAGGCTGTTTCATGCGTGTGGGTGCTGCGCTTCCTTACGGGAAGGAAAGCCATCCTTCGTATCCGCCGCAGCTGCATCCGGGTGGATTTCCAACAGACCAAGCGCATCTGTGCCCTGGGTGTCACCGGCTTTGTGATGCAGGGCACCAACAGCCTGGTGGCCATTCTGAGCAACAACCAGCTGCAGATATTCGGTGAACAGATGATGGCGGGCGGCGGCGACCTGTATGTGGGCGTGATGACCGTACTGTCCTCTGTGCGCGAAATGTTGGGCTTGCCCGTGGGCGGCATTGCCAGCGGCAGCCAGCCGGTCATCGGCTTCAATTACGGGGCAGGAAAGTACGACCGCGTGAAGGAGGGCATCCGCTTTTCTGCCCTGCTGGGTGCGGGCTATACCATCATCTCATGGGCTGTGGTGATGCTCATTCCCCGAGTGATGATCGCCATGTTCACCGACGATGCGACTACCATCGATGTTGGCGCACGGATGCTGAATATCTATTTCTTCGGCTTCGTGTTCATGGCCTTCCAGTTTGCGGGTCAGTCCACCTTCCAGGGCCTGGGCAAGGCCAAGCAGGCGATCTTCTTCGCCATCTTCCGCAAGATTGTGATTATTGCCCCGCTGACGCTGCTGCTGCCCCGTGTAGGCTTTGGCGTGGAGGGCGTCTTCATTGCAGAGCCCGTATCCAACATCGTGGGCGGATTGTGCTGCTTTACCACCATGTGGCTGACACTCTATAAGAAGCTTGACGCACCTGCCAAAGCGTGATACGATAACAGAAAGAATGGGTCGAAGACCCTGCAAAGGAGATACAACCATGCTTGACCGTAAATATGCTGATTTTGCCTGGGAGCAGACCGCTGCGCTGCTTGCCATCGATTCCCCTTCCGGTTACACCGCCGCGGCTGCCAAGTGGGTGCAGGAGGCCTTCGCCGGCCTCGGTTTTGACGCGAAGATCACCGTCAAGGGCGGCGTGATCGTTGATTTCGGCGGCGAGGACAAGGATGATGCGCTCTTCCTGGAGGCCCACGCGGACACCCTGGGCGCAATGGTCGCTCAGATCAAGGGCGATGGTCGCCTCAAGCTGACCTCCCTGGGCGGCATGAATCCGAATAACGCCGAGGCTGAGAATGTCCGCGTGCACACCCGCGATGGCAAGGTCATCGAGGGCACCTGCCAGCTGTGCAATGCTTCCGTGCACGTCAACGGAGACTATTCCGGTGCCAAGCGTACTTGGGACAGCGTCGAAATCGTGCTGGACGAGGACGTGAAGTCCGCCGCCGACACCCGCAAGCTGGGGGTTGAGGTGGGCGACATCGTCTGCTTTGAGACCCGTACCCGCCGCACTGAATCCGGCTATCTGAAGTCCCGCTTCCTGGATGACAAGCTGAGCGTGGGCATCCTGCTGGGCCTGGCCAAGTACCTGGCGGACAACAACATCACCCCCGCCCGCCGCGTGTACGGCCACATCACCGTGTATGAGGAAGTCGGACACGGCGGCAGCGCTTCCGTCCCTGCGGGCGTGACCGAGGCCATCAGCGTGGACATGGGCTGTGTGGGCTACGGCCTGCAGTGCACCGAAAAACAGGTGTCCATCTGCGCGAAGGACTCCGGCGGTCCCTACAGCTATGATGTGACCACCAAGCTTATCAACGCCGCCAAGGCTGAGGGCGCGGACTACGCCGTGGACGTGTACCCCTACTATGGCTCCGACGTGGAGGCAACCCTGCGCTCCGGCGTGGACATCCGCCATGGTCTGATTGGCGCCGGCGTATACGCCAGCCACGGCTACGAGCGCAGCCACATCGACGGCGTGCACAACACGCTGCTGGTCTTGAAGGGCTATCTGAATATCTGATGACATACGAACGCCCTCTCCGCAGCTGGAGAGGGCATTTTCTATGCGGTCATTCTTCTGTGGAGGGCTTTTCCAGCCGCTTGCGGGAGTAGCGCTTTTTGCTTTGCACCACGCGGGTGACGGGCTTTACGCCTTCCCAGGTGCCTCGCTTGAGGGCTGCGTGCTCCTTCTTTGCGGATTTGGATTGCTTGTGCAAGGGGATGAGCTTTTTCATTGCGACACCTCCGATGCTCAGTCCAGGTGCACCATTCGTGAGTACACCCCGTACCCCTCATCGGGGATCATCATGCCGCCGGTGGCCTCCTGATAGAAGTGGATGGCCTTCTCATCCGGCCAGCCGATGAAGGCGTAGGCGTAGCCCAGCTCGCGCAGGGATTCCAGGCACTTGAGCAGCAGGATCTTGCCGATGCCCTGACGGCGCGCAGATTCCGCCACCAGCGTCGGCCCGAAGAAGCCCCGCGCGGTACTCTCGTAGCAGCCAAAGCCGATGATCTCCTTGTTTTTCACCGCGATGTAGCAGCTTGCGGGCTGGTTCATGAAGCACACACGGATCTCATCTGCCCAGCCGGGATGACCGTTTGCCTCGGTGAAGGCGATGATCTTCGACAGATCGGGCGCAAGAGCCTTCTTGATCGTGACGCCCTTCACGCGGAGGGCTTCCTCCAGCCCGGGGGCGGTGGGGAGAGGATAGAGCTTGACGAGCATATCGGCCATGGGTGGGGGCCTCCTTTCACAGCTTGGCGCATTTTTGCCAGGGCATTTTCTGAATATGTGTGGGGAGATACTGGTCGATAACGCTGGCGTGTACATGGGCGTTGAGGATAAGGCACCCTTCGTGGGTATAGGGTACGGCCTTGTTCTTGCAGCAAGCCTTGTAGGCGGTGAGTTGGGCGGCCTTGTCCAGCGGGGCGGGGGTAAGCAGGTAGATGCTCATCTTCCAGCCGGGCAGCTCGTACAGACAGGCGAAATCCGTCCAGGGGAGCGTTACGGTTTCTCTGGTGCGGCGGACGCGTAGTTGTACTTCAGTATCGGTTAGCGTGATACGGACCCGAGAAAAATGGTCAGCCAGGAAACATGAGACCAGCGAGCCAGCAAAGATGAACAGCGTGAAGAAAAAGGTGTTGCGCGGAGTGGGGGTGACAAGCATCAGCAGCAGTCCCAGTGCACCGATGATGGCGAGGATAATTCCGGCGGAACGGCCAGCGTTCAGTGTGACAGAATCCTTCTTGTTCATGTTATCCCTCCAGTCGGCACGCTGCAACGTGCAGGTCGATGGTGACGCTGCCGGCATTCTTCGCGGCGATGGCGTCCTTCTCCCCGGCGGACAAGTCCTGCATCAGGGGCGTCATCCAAACGAAGTCCCGCCAGAGATCATCGCTGACGGCGTGGGTCACGGTGACACGGCGTTCGTCCACCAGGTGGGCTTTTTCGCGGAGGTAGGCATCCACTTGCCCCTCTTCGTAGAGCGGCATGTTCCGGGCGGCGCGCAGCTCTTTGAGGTAGCCGCTGCCGGGGTAGACCTTGATCAGAAGGCCATCGGATGCCAGCACCCGGCGAAATTCATCGTAGTTGGCGGGGGTCAGCACGTCCAGCACGGCGGTGAAACTGCCATCCTGGAAGGGCAAGCGGCGCAGGTCGCCCACCACCCACAGGGCGGTGCAGGGGAGGTCCGTGGCCTGGAAGATCGCGTCCCGGCTGATATCCACGCCGGCTCCGCACCATCCCTCGTGACGGGTGAGCAGCGCATTCAGGTACCAGCCATCGCCGCAGCCTGCGTCCAGGAGGTGGTGATCCCCATCGGGCAGCAGGGACTCGATGGCCTCGACCACTGCGTTGTAGCAGCCTGCGTCGAACACCCGGCGCCGCGCGGCAAACAAGTCTGCGTCATAGCAGGAATCCACCTGGGAGCTCAGCACATTCAGGCAGCCCTTGCGGTTGACGTTGATGCGGTGGCGATTTCTGCAGGCGAAGTCATCACCTGTGCGGGTGAGAGCTGCCCCGCAGCTGGGACAGGCAAGGCTGACGAGAGTCTCGGCAGCGAGGAAGAGTTTATCGCGCTTGGAGAGCATGGTGACCTCCATATCATTTGCTGTCATTATTGTACCGCAGATGCGTCCCAAAAGCAAGAAGGCGCGCGTCGCTGACAAGCAACACGCGCATAAACCCCTCAGTTACTTCGTCTTGACCCAGGACATCAGCGTCAGGCCGGGGCCGACGCCTTCTTTCTCAATGATGCCGTTCTTGAGCATCAGGGTGGGTTTGATGTTCAGCGCGCCGCCAACCTTGCCGATCAGCGGATTCAGCCGGCCACCCATGACCAGGCACTTCAGGTCGTCCGCCGGGCCGAAGACCACCTGCCGGGCCTTGAGTTCCTCCAGGGGGGTGACGATCTGGGAGACGCTGGCACCCAGAGCCCGCATGCGGACGGCCTCTTCCACCAGCAGCATCTCACCGCAGGAGCCGGACATGGTGTCCACCACCGTCACGCGGGCGGGGTCATTGCACTCCTCCTGGGCCATCTCAGCGCTGTGGTGGCGCCGGAAAGCCGGGAGGGGCCGGTGATGCACAGGAGCTCATCCTCCGGGCTGCGCAGGCGCTTGTTGAATGCGTCCAGCCAGAAGGCCATGGGCACCATGGAGGTGTGAGGGAGCTCGGTGGCCGTGCGCATGCGGGCGAAGAAGTCCTCGCGTTTGATGGAATAACCGTCATCCAGGTATTCCTCCATGCCAAAGCGCAGGGGCTGGGCCACCAGGGTGATATTCAGACGGAGCGCGTCCTCACGGGTCAGGTCGGACATGGCTTCGGTGATGATGCGGATCATTCAGGCTTCCTCCTGATCGTAGAAATAGTCATGAATGGCATGCAGACTCTGGATCAGCACATACAGATGCTCCGGAGGAACGGCGGAGGTGACGGCATTGACCATGCGGACGTGGAAGGCCCGGTGATACGTCTCCACCTCCAGCGCGGGGGGCAGGGGAAAGTCAACGACATTTGTTTGAAATTCAAGAGGAATTGCTATGATTTTCAAAGGATTGAAGCGCGACGTTTGTTTTGAAGCAATGCGTATTGAAAACAAGGCCTGGATGTGATACAATGTATTTATCCTAAAATTGGAAAGGGTGGGCCATGTGAAGAAGCTGTGGATTTTGCTCGTTTTGTCTTTGCTGTTTGCAGGTGCAGGCTGCGCAGATGACCGCGTGTACATCGGTTGTTATGAGTCTGATTCATGGTATTGCGATATGGGCGTAGGCGGCTGCGGCGCGGAGGGAAGCGCGACGGTCTACTATGACGAGTACAGTCATTGGTGGCTGTGCCATGAATGCGATAAGGAATTGGCGCTTCCCCATGAGATCGCATCCTGCGTGGCCCCGAATACCTGTCTTAGCTGCGGTGCACAGGACGTTTCCTGTCAGAATATCATGTGTGATACGCTGAACCCGATCTACAAGTGGGATGAAACATATCATTGGGAGGCCTGCCCGGATTGTGGTGAACCGCTGGATATTGATGATCTGATCTGGACGCATACTGCTTCCTGCGATGCGCCGAACACCTGTGACGAATGCGGTGCGCAGGGCGTCAAGATGGAATACACCTATCACGCTGATGAATTCGAGATGCGGCATGATGAATACTACCACTGGGAAGCCTGTGTCGGCTGCGGAGCGCGTGTGGAGGTGCTGTATGGTCATGTGGGCTATTGCGATGCGCCCACGACCTGTATTTATTGCGACGCTACGGATATTGTGGTTCAGGAAATTGAACATGATTACGATACCGATGCTTACGATGACACACATTGCTGGTGGGAATGTGTCTTGTGCGGAGACATCTATAGCAAGGGTGTGCACAAAGCCTCCTGCTGGGAGCCGGAAAGGTGTATCTATTGCGATCAGAGAGACGTAACGATTGCAGAATTCTACAATCATGCGCCTGAATACCGGGATGAAGTCTATCGGGCGATCAGTGATACCCAGTGTCAGCTGTGCTGCAAGCTGTGCGGCATGGGCTTTGAGGAGCCTCAGCAGCACGCAGCATACTGCTGGGATAAAGAAGAATGCTACCGCTGCGGATATGGCGCATGTGTGGATGCGATCGTCGATGAACATGAGGATAAGGACGAATACGTCAGGATCAGCGATACGGAGCATCAGCATGTATGCAGCGCATGCGGAGAAGCCTTGGAGGAACCGGCGCGCCACTGGTCGTTCTGTTCCGGTGAACAGTATGGATGGTGCTATTGGTGCGGTGCACAGGGCGTTATCAATCCCAACATTGCCCACGAGATGACGGCCGAGGACATGGGGTACGATGCGGCAACCCATTGGTACAAGTGCAGCATGTGCGATGAACCGATGTCGGCGGATGAAGAAGGCATTTTCCTGCCCCATACAGTGTCTTGCGATCAGCCCCAGCTGTGCACGGTGTGTGGAGCGACGGGCATTACCGCGCAGAGCGTTGAACATGTCGGCGAATGGGAATGGACGCATAATGATACTCAGCATTTCTATGAGTGCACCGCATGCGGCGCTCATGAGGCGGATGAGTATTACATTGAGCAGCATTTTTCCACGTGTGACGCCCCGACGGTATGCTGGAATTGTGAGTACGTTGGACCCAACTGCCTGGTTCTGCATGCATATGTGAATTTTGATGATGGCTCCATCAACTTTGAGGGTGCGCTGCTCAGCGATGCGAACGGCCATTGGCGCGTGTGTCCGGATTGTGGAGACAAAACGCCCCAGCCGCACGAGTATGACGACCAGAAGACCTGCAAAGCGTGTGGGTACAAAAAGCCGCCGAGTATCGTCCGGGTCCCTGGCGACGCCGACGGCAACGAATCCATTACCCTGTCCGACGCCATCGCTGTCTTGGAATATGTGGTCGGTACGGAGAACAACATCAGCATCAGCAATGCTGACGTCACAGGCGATGATAAGGTCGACGCGTGGGACGCGCTGCGCATCCTTCAGTACAACGCGGGCTGGGACGTGGTGCTGTACTGAACATTTTGCAAAAGTGATGAAAAGGGCTTGCAATTTGGCCGTGGTTCTGCTATAATATCAAGGCCGTATTGCAATGACGATTGGGTCCCGTGCGATCTTTCTGTGTGAACCATGTCAGGACCGGAAGGTAGCAGCATTAAGCATTCGACGGATGTGCTGCGGGATCGCCCATTCTGAGCATACGGTATTTTAGTGCAATCAAAAGGACTGCTGCACAGCAGTCCTTTTTTGTGTCAGTGATTTTCCAGGGCGTCCAAGGCAGAAGGGGAATAGCCGGTCAGTACACCGTCCTTGGGGATGTAACCATACAGGCCATCTGCATCTGCTGCCCAGGAGATATCTGACCGGGGAATGCAGATGTGGTACATGTCCTTGTATTCGGTGAGAATGTGGAAGGTGGTGCCGGGGGCCAGCTGCAGGAGGTGCTGCGTGTCATCTGGCATGGCGTAGAGCAGACAGCCTTCCAGCGTGCGCCCCAAGGGGACAACATCAACCCCAAGATAGGGCGCGGTATCGACATATTCACTGCTCATCCAGCCCAGGGTGTCGCCGATGCGAACCTGATACCAGGGCCGGGAAGTGCCGGGCATGGTTTTGCCGGTGAAGTTCATGGGGACGGTGCACGCGTACACGCCCAGACTTTCAGACTTACTTGTGGGTTCTGAGCGGAGATTGGCGCCGCCTGAATAGACACGATTGGCGGCGACGTCCGCAGCAAAGGCGGATTCATGGGCGATGGCCAGAGCCTCGGCGGCTGTGTAGGTGGTAGGAAAGGAGGACAGGTCGTCCATGTAGTCCAAATAGAAGGGGTTGCGGCTGGCATAGCCTTTCTGACCGCTGGCATCGGTGATGCTCACGCTGCCGTGGTCGTTCTTGATGTTGGTGCCGCGGACCTCGTCGATATGGGCGTATACGCACCACAACTGATTGCCCCAGAAGACGAACAGATCGCTCACGATTCCGCCCAGGGCAGCATAATCCACGCTGAAAACCGGGATACGGTAGGCAGTGGGCTGGTAAAGGCTGACGGACACGTTCTTCGTCTGCCTCAGGAAGCGGGTGTAGTCATTCACCTGCCAGGGGAGACCTTCCACTTGGGCGGCAGCGTAGAGACGCAGGCCTTCCGCTGTGTCCGCCAGCACCATGGCGGTGTATGCATCCAGATAGTCCGGGGCGGTACCGTAGTGGCTGCCGTTGTGTAAAATGGCAGCGCCGGAAAGGATGCGGCTTTCGTCCGGGATGAGGTCGGAGAGCGGCTCCATCAGCCGCCGGGGCAGGGAACCAGAGAAGGTGAACACCTCATAAGGCGGACGCTCCTCTGCCAGGGAGGCTGCGGGGAGCATCAACAGAATGGTCATCAGTGCCAGAATGCGACGAAACATGCAAAAATCCTCCTTTTGTGGGAAGCTCTGCCTATAGAACGAACAAGCATGCAAAAATCATTCATTGATTTGTATGAAATCTGTATTTTTCCTTCCCAAGAGGAAAAAAACATGTATAATAGAAGTGCATGTTGCATATATCGATTTACGGAGGGACTTGCTATGGAACTGAATGTCATCCGCAATGCCGACCCTGCTGTCGCTGCTGCCATCGAGGCGGAGCTGGAGCGCCAGCGTACCCATATTGAACTGATTGCCAGCGAGAACTTCGTGTCTCCTGCGGTCATGGCGGCTATGGGCTCCTGCCTGACCAACAAGTACGCCGAGGGATACCCCAGCAAGCGCTATTACGGCGGCTGTGAATGCGTGGATGTGGTGGAGGATCTGGCCCGTGACCGCGCTAAGGAGCTCTTTGGCTGCGAGTACGTCAATGTCCAGCCCCATTCCGGCGCACAGGCCAACCTGGCGGTGTACTTCGCCGCGCTCAATCCCGGCGACACCGTGATGGGCATGGCCCTGGACAACGGCGGCCACCTGACCCACGGCAGCCCTGTCAACATGTCGGGCAAGTACTTCAACTTCGTGTCCTATGGCGTGAATGCCGAAGGCCGCATCGACTATGCCGACGTCCTTGCCAAGGCCAAGGAATGCCAGCCGAAGATGATCGTCGCCGGTGCGTCCGCGTACCCCCGCACGATCGACTTTGCCAAGCTGCGCGAAATCTGCGATGAGGTTGGCGCGCTGATGATGGTGGATATTGCGCACATCGCCGGTCTGGTGGCGGCAGGGGAGCATCCGTCCCCCGTACCCTACGCGGACTTCGTGACCACCACCACGCACAAGACCCTGCGCGGCCCTCGCGGCGGCATGATCATGTGCAAGGAGGCCTGGGGCAAAGCCATCGACAAGGCGATTTTCCCCGGCACCCAGGGCGGCCCGCTGATGCACGTCATCGCTGCCAAGGCGGTGTGCTTCGGCGAGGCGCTGACGGAGGAATTCAAGGCCTACCAGCATCAGATCATCCTCAACGCCAAGGCGCTTGAAAACGCCTTCCGTGCTGAGGGCATCAAGATGGTCTCCGACGGTACTGACAACCACCTGATCCTGCTGGACTTCTCCGAGACCGAGATGACCGGCAAGCTCCTGGAGAAGCTGCTGGAGGAGGCAAACATCACCGTCAACAAGAACACCGTGCCCAACGAGAAGCGCTCTCCCTTCGTGACCAGCGGCGTGCGTGTGGGTACTCCCGCCATCACCAGCCGCGGCCTCAAGGAGGAGCACATGGTGATGATCGCACGGTGGATCGCTCGCATCGTGAAGGAGGGCGAGGCTGCTGTGCCCGCTGTTAAGGCTGAGGTCGAGGCGCTGATGAAGAACTTCCCCCTGTATGCCTGAAAACGGAACGATTTTAACGGCAAATCCCGGTGAAGTTCGGGATTTGTGGTGAAATTTGGCAGAAGACGAAAGAAATATCCTGCTATTTGCATATTATCCACCAAATTATTGTCGAAGATTCGGCAGAATTTCGGTGGATTTTTTTTTGAGAATGTGCTATACTAGTATCACGAAAGGTGTTGCCGACAGGATGAGCGGCACCCGGTCATGGACGTTACATCAGCTGCATACTTCTGCCTGAAGGGGTGTATTATGCCTGCAGGTGCGATGCAGCGTTTTCGTCAAATTGAAAAGGAACATGAAGCAGCGGCGCTGTTATGGCCGACGCTTTGATAAAGTTTGTTTGTTTATGTGTTTTCATCCCAAACCTGCTGGCAGATATGGTTAGCGGCAGGCTTGACCGAAAGGAGGATTTCAGTGACCCCGCGTAATTTGAAGCAGGATTCCCGTCTGCGCATCGTCAGTCTTGGCGGCGTGGATGAGGTCGGTAAGAATATGACCGTCTTCGAGTATGAAGACGATATCATCGTGGTGGACTGCGGCTCCATCTTCCCCAAGGAAGACATGCTGGGCGTTGACCTGGTCATCCCGGACGTGAGCTACTTGGTGGCGAAGAAGAAGAACGTCCGCGGCTACCTGTTCACCCACGGCCATGAGGACCACATCGGCGCAACGCCCTACATTCTGCGCCAGGTGCCTGCACCCCTGTACGGCACCAAGCTGACCCTGGCCCTGGTGGACCTCAAGCTCAAGGAGCATCGTATCCCGGGTATTCCCATGCAGGTGGTGCAGCCCCGGGACGTGATCAAGCTGGGCAGATATTTCACCGTACAGTTCATCCATGTGAGTCACTCCATTGCTGGCGCCTGCGCGCTGGCCATTACCTGTCCGGCAGGTACCGTGGTTGTCACCGGTGACTTCAAGATTGACTACACCCCCGTGGATGGCCATGTAACGGACTTGGCGACCTTTGCCGATATTGGTGAAAAGGGCGCGCTGTGTATGCTGTGTGAATCCACCAACGTGGAGCGTCCTGGCCAGACCATGTCGGAAAAGAAGATCGGCGAGACCTTCGAGAAGCTGCTCCGTGACGCTCAGGGCCGCGTGATTGTGGCCATGTTTGCCTCCAACATCCACCGCATGCAGATGGTGATTGACAACGCCATTGCCTATGGGCGCAAGGTTTGCTTCATTGGCCGCAGCATGGTCAATGTCAGCCGTGTAGGCATCCAGATTGGCGAATTGCATATTCCTGAGGATGTGCTGATTGAGGCGGACGACTTGGATCGGTACGAGGATCATGAGATCCTGGTGATGACCACCGGTTCCCAGGGCGAGGCTATGGCAGGTTTGACCCGCATGGCATATTCCGAGCATCGCAAGCTGCAGATCCGTCCCACGGACACGGTGATCATCTCTGCCAGCCCCATCCCGGGCAATGAAAAGAACCTCAGCCGCGTGATCAACCAGCTCTACCGCTGCGGCGCCCAGGTGGTATACCACAAGATGGAAGCCGTGCATGTCTCCGGACATGCCTGCCAGGAAGAACTGAAGCTGATGCACGCGCTGGTCAAGCCCAAGTACTTCATCCCCGTCCATGGCGAGTACCGCATGCTCTGGCAGCACGCGGAGCTGGCTGAGTCGATGGGGATGCCCAGCCAGAACATTGTCCTGCCTGAAATGGGCCAGGTGATTGAAATGAACCAGGAGGGCCTCTACCTGGCTGAGCAGGTGCCTACCGGCGGCGTGCTGGTGGATGGCCTGGGTGTGGGCGACGTGGGCAATGTGGTGCTGCGTGACCGTAAACACCTCTCGCAGGATGGTCTGATCATCGTCTGTATGGGCATTAACCGCGACGAGCGCAAGCTGGTCTCCGGCCCGGATATCATCAGCCGCGGTTTCATCTATGTGCGCGAGAACGAGGACATCATCGAGAACACCCGCGATGTGGTGCGTCAGATTCTGGCCTCCAACAGCCTGGCGGGCGAAGATTGGCCGATGCTCAAGAACCGTATCAAGGATGAGCTCCACCGCTACATCTTCGAGAAGATCAAGCGCAATCCGATGATCCTGCCCATCATTCTGGACGTCTAACGTCTCGTGAAAATGCCCCGCCCGCGCGGCAAAGCCACGCGATACGGTTGCAGTCTGGCGACGGCGAATTTGTGAAACTGTTTGTGCTGCATTGTTTGACTAAACGGAGTTCATCTGTTATCATAGGAGGAGGTACAGCTGTACCTTCTCCTTTTTTCGCGAAAGCGGGAAGAATTACCACGGCTGTTTCGTTTCATGATATGAATGGAGGTTTATTGTTATGGAGTACTCTAACGCCCACCGTCTGGCCCAGGATATCCGCCAGTGCGAGGAATACCAGACTTACCATGGCCTGAAGGACGAGGTCATGGGGGATGAGACCACTGCCGCCCTGATCAAGGAATACAAGAAGCTGCAGGTCAAACTGCAGATGGGCGCCATGGCCGGTACCAAGCCCGATGACGATGATATGCAGCGCTTCCAGGGCATCACGTCCCTGCTGTTCACCAACCCCACGGTCAGCAAGTATATGCTGGCGGAAATGCGTCTGCAGCAGGCCTTGGCGGACATCTTCAAGATCATCACCGAGGCTGCCAACATTGACATGGGCTTGCCGGGGATGGACGGCTAATCAGGCATGACAATTTCAGGAGGTTGTCACTTTGAAAAAGCATAATGACACCTACCAAAGCGTCCGCGATGAGCGGCAGTACGGCCCCTACTGGTACAGCCTGCTGTGGCGGATCATCCGCCCGGTGCTGGTGCTGGCGGGCAGTCTGCTGGTGGTTGCAGGCATTATCAGCAGCATCTGGAATGCGGTATATGAGGAATACCTGGCCCCGGCGGACGAGGCAAACCACCAGGAGATCGCCTTCAATGTGGAGAGCGGCCAGAGTTTGACCCGTGTGGCCAACAACCTGGAGGCTGCCGGGCTGATCCGTAACCGTACCGTGTTCAAGTACTACTGCGATTTTGCCGGCATGGGCCAAAAAATCCAGGCAGGTTCTTATCAGCTGCGTCCGTCCATGACCATGAACGAGATTGCTGAGCAGCTCACCACCGGCGACGGCAACCCCATTGTGCGCAACATTACCCTCATTCCCGGCTGGACGATTGAGGAGTTCGCCGCCAGCCTGGTGGAGAAGGGCGTGCTGACGGACAGTGCCGAATTCCTTGAGCTGTGCAAACGCGGTACGGCCTTTGCGGACTATTACTACATCGCCGACGTGCTCAAAACCGGGAATATCGCCCAGCGCCGCTATACCCTGGAGGGCTACCTGGCGCCGGATACCTATGAGGTTTACGTCACCGCCACGGCGGAGGACATCATCCGCAAGCTCCTCAGCCAGACGGATCGCGTCTATCCGGCGGAGTTCCAGACCCGTGCGGAAGAGCTGGGCATGACCATGGATGAGGTCATCACCCTGGCCTCCCTGATCCAGAAGGAAGCCAAGGATGAGGACTTTGCCAAAACCTCCGCAGTATTCCATAACCGCTTGAAGAAGGCTATGAAGCTGCAGAGCGACGTGACCATCCACTACGTCACGGGCCTGCGCAAGATGAGTCTGGACAATGACGACCTGGCGCTGAGCAACCCCTACAACACCTATCAGGTGTCGGGCCTGCCCCTGGGCCCTATCTGCAGCCCGTCGAAGAAGGCCATCGAAGCCGCCCTCTACCCGGATGAAACCTTCATTGCGGAGAATTATCTCTACTTCTGCGCCAAGGACCCGGAGAGCGGCGAGCTGCATTTTTCCCGTACCCTGCAGGAGCATGAGCAGGCCGTGAGCATCTACGCGCCCCTGTGGCGGGAGTATGACGCCGAGCGAGGCATCGAATGAAGGGTCTTCGACCCATTTTCAGAGGCTGCACATGAAGAAAGAAATGAGTCGAAGACTCCCTGAATTATTGTGTCCCGCCGGGACGATGGAGGCGCTGAAAACAGCCCTCCACTTTGGTGCGGACGCGGTCTACGGCGGTATGAAGCGCTTTGGCCTCAGGGCCTTTGCGGGCAACTTTGATGAAGCCCAGCTGAAGGAAGCCGTGGATCTCTGCCATGCCGCGGGAAAGAAATTCTACCTGACCATGAACGTTTTCCCCTTTGACGACCAGATGGACGAATTTGTGGAGACCGCCCGCATCGCCCATGAAATCGGCGTGGATGCGGCCATCGTCAGCGATATTGGTGCGGTAGTCACCCTGCGGGAGCAGGTGCCGGGTTTGGCGCTGCATGTGTCCACTCAGGCCAGTACGGTCAACACCGCTGCGGTGAAGCACTACCAGGCGCTGGGCTGCGAGCGGGTCATCCTGGCTAGAGAGACCTCCATTGAGCGCATCGGCAACATGATTTCCAACCTTGAAGGTGTGGAGATTGAGACCTTCGTCCACGGTGCGGCCTGCATGGCTTATTCCGGGCGGTGCCTGCTGAGTGCTGCCATGGTGGGCCGCAGCGGCAATCAGGGCGAGTGCGCTCAGCCCTGTCGCTGGCAGTACCACGTGGTGGAGGAAAAGCGTCCCGGCGAATACTGGCCCGTCTGTGAGGACGACAACGGCACCTACATTTTCTCCGCGAAGGATCTATGCCTGATGCCGGTGCTGGACAAGCTCATCAAGGCTGGTGTGGCGTCGCTGAAGATCGAGGGCCGTATGAAGACGGAGTACTACGTCGCCACGGTGACGGCTGCCTACCGCCGCGCCCTGGACCTGTACGCTGAAGATCCTGCTGCTTTCGAGGCGGAGCTGCCTGCCCTCATGGCGGAGCTGGCATGTGCCAGCCACCGGGACAGCGACACCGGCTTTGCCCTGGACAAGCCGCAAAATCCCGGCGGCGCGGAAGGCTTCCACCAGGAGCGGGAGTACATCGCCCGTGCCATCGGGGACAGCCGGGCAGGGGAGCGTGCCCGATTCCTGCTTAAGAACCGCTTCCACGCAGGCGACGAGCTGGAGCTGCTCACGCCCGATGGTGTAAGGGCCGTGAAGGCCGTTCCCTTCATCCGGGAGAAAACCGGAGAAGAGGTGGATACCCTCGGCGTTGGCGGCGAGATCATTGCCATGCGTGTGGAACATGACGTGCGCGCAGGAGACATCCTGCGGGGCGAAGTGCGCAATCACCGCCGATGACGTGAGCGGCCGTCAATACGCCGCAAATACCAGATTCGCCCGTTGAAATCCGAGCAAGATCGTGGTATAATGAATTAATACCAATGCAAACGACCATTGAGATACAAGGAGGGCTATGCCATGGCAGGTCATGTTTCCGATGCGGTGATCCGCCGTTTGCCCGGTTACTATCGTCATCTGCGTGAACTGGAGGCGATGGGCGTTACGTCCATTTCCTCCCAGGAGCTGGGTGAGCGCATGCACCTGACCCCATCCCAGATCCGCCAGGACATCAATTGCTTCGGCGGCTTTGGCCGTCAGGGTTATGGCTACAAGGTGACCGATCTCAAGGGCCACATCGGCGAGATTCTGGGTCTGGATCAGCAGCACCGGCTGATCATCCTGGGTGCGGGCAATATCGGTTGTGCCGTGGCCCAGTACCCCACCTTCTCCCGCGAGGGCTTCAAAACCATCGCCCTCTTTGATACCCAGGAGAACAAGGTGGGTCGGAGCCTGGGGGACATCCCAGTCAAGCACATGGACGACCTGGAGGAGTTCATCCGCGAAAACGTGGTGGACATCGCTGTTCTGGCCCTGCCCAAGCGCAATGCGCAGAATGCGCTGGAGCGTCTCTACCAAAGCGGCGTGCGTGCCATCTGGAACTTTGCGCCCATCGACCTTGCACACCCCGAGGACATGCTGGTGGTCAACGTCCACCTGTCCGACAGTTTGCAGCAGCTGTCCTACCGTATGGCCCACAGAAACGATCCGTGAAAAAGGAGGTCGGGCAACGCCCGACTAACGCAGGTCATTGCTTGCAATGGCCAAGTGTAGCCAGCGCTCAGCATGTTGCTGAGTGATGGCCGAAAACACCAGGAGGCAATTCAATGACCCAAATACCCCAGGGCAGGAACCGCCGCGCTGATCGCCATGCCCGCCCGGAGGACGTCACCCCCAAGCCCGCAGCGCCCCGTACCCGCCAACCCCGTGCCCCCATCGGCCGCTCCCAGGAGCTGCTGGAGCGCCAGGAACAAATGCGCCAAGGCATGCAGAACGACGTGCCCCAGGAGCCGGTGCGTGCCCAACGGATGACGCCCATCTACAGCGATTTTGCACAGCGGGATTTTTCCTCCCGAGCTGCACAGCCGACACGAAAGAAGAAGCGAAAGAACAAGCACACCGTGCTGTGGTTGATGGTGACCCTGATCTGCCTGATGGCCACAGGTGTGCTGCTGATGTTTGCCGGGCCGCAGTTGCTGGGTGTTGCGTATGATGATATGCCCAATTTCGCCTTTGTCAACGGAAGCCTGGTGTGCTATGACAAGGCGATGGCCGATTCCCACGAGAACTACCGCCAGTACATGAACAGTGACCGGATTTTCCACGGCGTGTACATCGACGGCATCCATGTGGGCGGCATGACCCGTGAGGAAGCGGCCCAGGCTGTCAGCCAGGTGCCCGGCGGCGCGGGGAGCGCCTTTGCCATCACGGTGAATGTGGACGGTTATGTATGGAGCGTGGACTCCAACACCGTACCCTTGTACCGCAACATTGATGAGGTGATCACTCAGGCCTACGCGGTGGGACGCATGAATACCACCGTCATCCGCGGCACGACCACTACGCCCTTCCGTCAGCGGCTTTCCACGGTGCAGGATGCTGTGGCAAATCCTCGCTCCTATCAGACCGTTACCACCTATGACCGGGATGTGGTGCGCCAGATTGTGGACAGCATCGCCGCCTCCGTCAACCGGGAGCCAGTGAATGCCTCGGTGGCCACCTTTGATCCTTCCTCCAAGAAGTTTACCTTCTATGCTGATGAATCCGGCGTGTATATTGATGCCGAGCAGATATATCAGACCGTCACCGGACTTTTGGACAGCGGCGTATACGAACAGACCATCTGGGTCGAGCCGCAGATTCAGCTGGCCGCCGTCACCAAGGCTGAGCTGATGAACTCCTTTGGCCGGATTTCTACCTTTACAACCCAGACGACCTCCAGCGCTAACCGCAATACCAACATCCGTCTGGCTGCGGAGGCCATCAGCCACACTACCCTGCTGCCCGGGGAGACCTTCTCCTTCAACCAGGCTACCGGCCAGCGCACGGCGGAGAAGGGATACAAGCCCGCTGCGGCCATCGCCGGCGGTGAGACCTTCGATGAGATTGGCGGCGGCGTGTGCCAGACCAGTACGACGCTGTTCAACGCAGTTGCCCGTGCCAATCTGAAAATTGTTGACCGTGATCCCCATGCCTGGCCCAGTAACTATGTGGAAAAAGGCGAAGATGCTACCGTCAACTGGCCTAACCTGGACTTCCGCTTCAAGAATGATACCGACTGGCCCATTTTCATCGTGGCCTGGTACAAGGACCGCAAAGTGACCGTGGAACTCTACGGCAAGATGCTGGAAGAAGGCGTGACTATCGACCTGGTCAGCGAAACCACCTATGTGAAGGAGCCGCCGTCCACGCCCCTGTACGTCTACAACGCCAACCTCAATGTGGGCGAGGAAAAGAGAACTGTTCAGGCGCGTACGGGCTACACCGTGGAAACCTACAAGGTGTGGTACAAGAATGGCAAGGAGATCGGCCGCGAAAGGCTGCACACCTCCCATTACAAGATGTACCAGGAGACCATCGAGTACAACGATGGTTGGGGCGGGCTGCGCTAAAGAGTCGCAAAAATCCTTGTGGGATTTTTCAAGAAATTGCACTCGCTGACTGTTCGCTCGTGTAAGGAAACGATTCCTGAGGGAATCGCACGGCAACTGCCGCACATGTCGCCGATTTGCAGTCTGCTGACGGCGAATTACTTGACAAAACGCATATGGCAAAGCCCCCGCAGATGCAATGTCTGCGGGGGCTTGTATTTGTATATGGGGGATCAGTCCTGGGAGCTGGCGACGCTCTTATCCTTGAAGAAAACCACCAGGGACTTTTCATCCGCATCGAAGACGGTTTCCGCCTTGAGCGCGGCGCGCAGGAAGCCATCGGTGACGAACAGCATGTCATCCATCAGAAATACATCCTTCGCGTCTACGGTGACAGCCTCGCCATCCACCAGAATGGCAGTTTCATCAGCCTTGAAGTGGATACTGATGGTGTAGCCGCAGGCGTTGAGGGCGTAGACGCCGTCTGCGCTGGAGCCCATGAGGGTCCAGCCCTCCAGACAGTCCACCAGCTGGGCCAGGGACATGACGGGCGTGGCGTCGGCGGTCAGCCACATGTCGGGGCGGACCAGCGCAGGCATACCGTCCAGCAGGGTCTCGCGGTACAGCGTTTTACCGTCGGTGCCGGAGATGATGTAAGCGCCATCCAGCAGCGTCAGGGCAACTGCCTGCTGGGTGGGCGCATCGGTGGAGGACGATGCGCTTGCGCCAGGGATGATTACCGTGCTGCCATCAGGCGTGGGCATCGGGGGCAGAGACGGGGTGGGCGTTGCGGTGGGAACCTCAGTGGGGGCGACCACGCCGATGACGTTGGGATCCTCGTAGAGGATGGTCAGCGTCTTGGGGCCGGCCACGCCGTCTGCAGTCAGATGGTTGGCTTTTTGGAAGGCCTTCACCGCATTATAGGTGTTATAGCCGTACTTGCCGTCGGCAGAGCCCTTCTCCATGTAGCCCAGGTCAATCAGCGCGTTTTGAAGCTTCTTGACGTTGTTGCCGCTGTCGCCAAAGGCAAGCTGGGTATAGCGCTTGTTAGGCGTCATGGCGGGGGTGGGGGCGGCAGTCGGAGCTGCGGTAGCGGTGGGCGCCGGCGTCTGATGGGGTTCCGGCGTGGCGGTCATATAGGCGGGCAGGGGCGTGGGTGTGGGGACTGTAGCCGGCACAGGGCCTTCCTGTACGCCCAGGGTGGTCAAGAGTGCCATATAGGCCAAGAGGGTTTTGAGAAAATCCATATATCGGAACCTCCCGGATGATGTGACAATACTTCACCCTGTATTATACGACAAATAAGCCGGAAACGCAATCATGTTTCGCGGATTATGAAAGTTTTACATCTGTCACAGATCATCGCGTGCAGGCAGGCTCTTAGCGTACTTCGCCTCGAAGGCAGCCAGGGGACGATACAGCACCTCCGGCATCTTGCTGATCACATGTTCAACGAAGGCCTCCGGGATGCCCCAGCAGGCTTCAGCCAGCGCGCCGGCGATGCAGGCGATGGTGTCGCTGTCACCGCCGATGGAAATGCCCAGACGCACGGCGGACTCAAAGTCTTCTGCCTCCAGGAAGGCTTCGATGGCCTGCGGCACGCTGCCCTGGCAGGTCACGTCGAATTTGTATACTGGGCGGATTTCATCAATGGTGAAGTCCAGCGCATAGCCCTGGGAGATAACCCAGTTGCGCAGGGTCGGCTTGTCCGCGCCATGACGCAGCAGCCAGATACAGCCAGCGACCACCTGCGCGCCGCGGATGCCCTCCGGATGGCTGTGGGTAGGCATGGCGGATTGCCTGGCCAGTTCAAGGGCTTCCTCCAGCGTGCCAGCCATCCAGCCAGCTGCGGAGGCACGCATGGCAGAGCCATTGCCGAAGCTGCCGTAGTCGGGGATGGTGTCATCCAGCAGCCAGGCACGGAAGCGCCCGCCGTAGCCGGCACCGAGATACCGGCGGCCATAGGCACGCAGGGTAGCAGCCATGTCCAGACTGTTCATCAGCGCGTCGGCGACGGCGATGGACATGACGGAATCGTCAGTAAAACGGCAGGTGGGGGAGAAAAAGGGGAATTCCGTGGTTTTGATGTTGTGCCATTCGTAGATGCTGCCGACGTAATCGCCGATGATAGCTCCGATCATGGTGGGATGCTCCTTTCGTGTAGCAATGACGCTGGGAACAGTATAGCACAACGGTGGGAGATTGGCAAATTCCGGCGGGAGATTGACACATCCTTCACAAGCTTTTCGTTTGACACGGGATGGAAAAAGGAGTATCATGGTAAAGAAGTATCCACCAAGGGGGTAACAGTGATGAAAGAACCGATTCTGGTGATTCTGGCGGCGGGCATGGGTTCCCGCTACGGCGGATTGAAGCAGATGGATCCCGTGGGCCCCAGCGGCGAGGCGATCCTGGATTATTCTGTTTTTGACGCCAAGCGCGCCGGCTTCAAGCGGGTGATCTTCCTCATCAAGCATGAGATCGAGGAGGATTTCAAGCGCATTGTGGGCAGCCGCATCGAGAAGCACATGGACGTGACCTACGCCTACCAGCAGCTGGATATGCTGCCCGAGGGCGTGACCATCCCTGAGGGCCGCGTGAAGCCCTGGGGCACCGGCCATGCGGTGTTGTGCTGTCAGGACTATATCGATGCGCCCTTCCTGGCCATTAATGCCGACGATTATTATGGCATCGAGGCCTACAAGATCGCCTACGAGAAGCTCTCCCAGCTGCAGGATGACGATAAGGCCCGCTACTTCATGGTAGGCTACGAGCTGTGCAAGACCCTGACGGAGAATGGCTATGTGTCCCGCGGCATCTGCGAAAGCGATGACAACGGCTGCCTGACCTCCGTCACCGAGCGCACCCATATCATCTCCACCTGCGACGGTCCCATGTTCACCGAGGACGGCGAGACTTACCACCGTCTGCCTGCGGATGCACCGGTCAGCATGAACATGTTTGGCTTCACGCCCTCCATCATCGAGGAGATGCGGGCTACCTTCCCCGTCTTCCATCAGACGACGGTGAAGCAGAATCCCCTGAAGGCGGAGTACTACCTGCCCATGGTGGTCAACGGCATGCTGGAGAAGGGGACGGCCTCCGTGGAGCTCCTGCGCTGCCCCGCCCGCTGGTACGGCGTGACCTACCAGGAGGACAAGCCCCAGGTCAAGGAAGCCCTGCGCAAGCTGGCTGAAGACGGCATCTACCCCACACCCCTGTGGCAGTAAGTGCATACGGCGTACGGGACTTGAACCCGTGCGCTTTTCTTTTGTCTAGAAAGGAAATAATCATTGACAAAAAAGCACCATCTGATAAAATAATGATGGCGGCACACGTTCATTTTTCATATCATACATGATTACAGCCGCAGAACGAAAGAGGGGGTACGCCCATGTTTGGATTCCGACCCGACGGACGCCGTGTGAAGGGAATCGATCCCACCGTCCGCATTACGCCCTACATCATGCCCATGCGCTGCGATGCGCAGGTGTTCCTGCAGCACAAGGCGGATTTTGAACTCATGAGCCGCTACATCGCCAAGAAAGGCATGGAGGGCGAGAAGCTCACCTACATGCAGATCATCATTGCGGCCTTTGTCCGCACGGTCAGCCAGCATCCAGAGATCAACCGCTTCATCATGAACAAGCAGTTCTTCTCCCGCAAGAACTGTACCGTGTCCTTCACCATGCTGAAGGACCCCACCAGCCGTGATTCCGAGGAGACAGCCGTCAAGATCAAGTTCGACCTGACCGACACCATCTTCGATGTCCGTGACCGCATGATGGAGCAGATCGAAAAGAACCGCATCCCTGCAAACAAGAACTTCCTGGATAAGCTCCTGGCATTCCTTTTCGCTGTGCCCGGTCTGCCCACTGCCATCGTCATGCTGGTGCGCCTGCTGGACCGCTACGGCCTGTGCCCTGGCGCTCTGCTGGATGAGCTGCCCTTCCACACCTCCATGTACATCACCAACAACGCCTCCATCGGATTGCACCACGTCAACCACCACATCTACAACTTCGGCTCCACCAGTCTGTTCTTCGGTATGGGCACTCAGGAGCGCATTGCCGTGGTGGAAAAGGGCGAGACCCGCATGAAGCGCTTCCTGCCCATTGGCATCACCGCTGACGAGCGCGTCTGCTCCGGCGCCAACTACGCCAAGTTTTTCTCTACCATGAAATACCTCCTCGATCACCCCGAGGAGCTGGAAGTTCCTCCGGAGTCCGTACGCTTCGACCCCAAGTGCGAATACCATGTGCCCAAGGTGAAGAAGGCGGAGCCCATGACCGAGGGCAAGGAGAAGTCTGCCTAAAACAGCATCGCCTGTGCTATTTTTCGCACGGGCGATTTCTTCATGCAGGGTTTTGAAAGGAGCTGCTTTATGACCATTCTTGTCTCCGCCTGTCTCTTGGGCGAAAACTGCAAATACAACGGTGGCAACAACCGCAATGAGCGCGTGCTGCGCTATGTGGCGGGGCATGAGGTCATCCCGGTGTGCCCGGAGGTGTTGGGCGGCCTGCCCTGTCCCCGCAAGCCGGTGGAATGGGTGGGGGAGCGCGTCCGCACCCGTGACGGCGACGACTGCACCGAGGCCTTCCGCCTGGGTGTGCAGCGGGCGATGGACATCATCGCAGATACGCACATTGACCTGGCGATCCTCCAATCCCGCAGCCCTACCTGCGGCGTGAAGCAGATCTACGACGGCACCTTCTCCGGCGTGCGCATTGACGGCATGGGCGCACTGGCACGGGCGCTGCATGAGCACGGCATCCCGCTCATGGACGCGGAGGATGTGCCGGATTAACCTACCTCCACATCCACCAGAATCACGTCATCCCCGATCTTGCAGATCATCTCCCAGGGGATGACGATGACCTCCTTCTCGCCCCGCAGGAACTGTCCGGCGTGAAAGCCGCGGCGGTTTCCGGGTACGATGATGGCGGTGATCCTGCCGGAGCCCGGCTGGCATCCGGAGCCCGGCTGGCATCCGGAGCCCGGCTGGCATCCGGAGCCCGGCATGGATCCCTCGTACAGGCAGAACTCGACGTCGATCACCTTACCGAGGCTCCGGCCGTCGCGGGTGTTGATCACGTCCTTGAGGCGCAGGTCGGATAGGGTCATCAGGCATAACCTCCCAATATCATCGGTCCCTCCATGCTATGCGGAGGGGCCGCGTTTTATGTTGCGGCGCCGACGAAGGTGTGATAAAATACGACAAAAGGAGGTGCGGCGATGATCGCAACCATGGCGGAATTCTCCGCAATCCTGGCCGATATCCAGGCCCGGCGTGCCGCCGAGGTGCGATGCATGTTCACTCCGCACCTGTCTGCGAAAGTGAATGACGCAGCGCTGGTGGAGGCGCTTGTTACCGGGCTGCCTATGGCTCAGGGCGTGCAGCACCGCATCATCCGCAGCCGGGGCAGGGGAGCTGTCCTCACGGCAAAGGTGCGTTACCGGGATGCGGTTAGGATGCTCACGGGCGATGAATTGTCGGCGGACGAAGCTGCCGCATTGGAGGCTGCGCGCGACATTGTGGCGGATCTTCTCCCGCTGGATGCGGAAGAACGCTTCAGCCGTTTGTATGACTGGGTCTGCTGGAATATCCGCTACGTCCACACCGCTCCGGGAAAGAAAGGTTACGAGCGTCTGGTGGGAGCGGCGGGCGTACTGCTGGAGGGACAGGCCAACTGCCAGGGCTTTGCGGACGTGATGTACCTGCTGTGCGGGCTCTGCAGCATTGCTTGCGAGTACCGCATTAGTCGGGGGGAAAGGCGGCTGCATGTGTGGAATACCGTCTTTCTGGGCGGCGTGTGGCGTGAGGTGGATGCTTCCAAGGGGGCCCGGCTAACCATTGCTTGACAATTTCAAAACAAATTTTGCTCATGTACAAAAAAACACTACACAAGACGCGAAAAATATGTTATACTGAATCCGTATGAGGTAAAATCGACCTCTATCCACGACTATCACGAGATAGGAGGAAACATTCCATGCTTTACACCAAGGAAGTTGAAGAAATGGTCTGTGTCGCCAAGGGCCCCAACCACGGCCCCGCGCCCATCCCCGAAGAGGGTAAGTGGGTGCAGGCGAAGGAGATCAAGGACATTTCCGGCCTGACCCACGGCATCGGCTGGTGCGCTCCCCAGCAGGGCACCTGCAAGCTGACCCTGAACGTCAAGCAGGGCGTCATCCAGGAAGCGCTGGTGGAGACCATCGGCTGCTCCGGCATGACCCACTCCGCCGCTATGGCCTCCGAAATCCTGCCCGGCAAGACCATCCTGGAGGCGCTGAACACCGACCTGGTGTGCGACGCCATCAATACCGCCATGCGCGAGCTGTTCCTGCAGATCGTGTACGGCCGCACCCAGTCCGCGTTCTCTGATGACGGCCTGCGCATCGGCGCTGGTCTGGAGGATCTGGGCAAGGGCCTGCGCAGCCAGGTCGGCACCATGTACGGCACCCTCGAAAAGGGCCCCCGTTACCTGGAGATGGCCGAGGGCTACGTGCTGAAGATCGCTCTGGACAAGGACAACCAGATCTGCGGTTATCAGTTCCTGTCCCTGGGCAAGATGATGGACGCCATCAAGAAGGGTATGGAGCCCAATGAGGCCTATGCCAAGAACATCGGCACCTACGGCCGCTTCAAGGCCGAAGACGGCGCGGTCGCCTGGATCGATCCCCGTCATCAGTAAGATAGGAGGTATGTGAAAATGGCTCTGTTTGAAAACTACGAAGGCCGCATGCCTCAGCTGCAGCCTGTTCTGGACAAGTACGGCTTCGCCTCCTGGGAGGATCTGAAGAAGTTCAACAACGACCACGGTGTTGACGGCTACGGCATCACCGAGGGCATCCAGCCCATCTGCTTCGAGAATGCGAAGTGGGCCTACGAGCTGGGCGCCGGCATCGCTCTGAAGAAGGGCGTCAAGACCGCCAAGGAAGCTGCCGTGTGCATCGGCGAGGCCCTGCAGGCCTTCTGCATCCCCGGCTCCGTCGCTGACCAGCGTCAGGTTGGTCTGGGCCACGGCAATCTGGGCGCCATGCTGCTGGACGAGGCCACCGAGTGCTTCGCCTTCCTGGCTGGCCACGAGTCCTTCGCTGCCGCCGAGGGCGCCATCGGTATCGCCCGCAACGCCAACAAGGTTCGTCAGAACCCCCTGCGCGTCATCCTGAACGGCCTGGGCAAGGACGCCGCCATGATCATCTCCCGTATCAACGGCTTCACCTACGTGCAGACCAAGTATGACTACCTGTCTGCCGATGTGAAAGAAGATCATGCCCTGACCGTGGTGAACAAGACCGCTTACTCCGACGGCGAGCGCGCGAAGGTCAACTGCTACGGTGCTGACGACGTCCGTGAGGGCGTTGCCATCATGTGGCACGAGGGCGTTGGCGTTTCCATCACCGGCAACTCCACCAACCCCACCCGCTTCCAGCACCCCGTTGCTGGCACCTACAAGAAGGAAATGACCGAGGCTGGCAAGAAGTACTTCTCCGTTGCTTCTGGCGGCGGCACCGGCCGTACCCTGCATCCCGACAACATGGCTGCCGGCCCCGCCTCCTACGGCATGACCGACACCCTGGGCCGTATGCACTCCGACGCTCAGTTCGCCGGTTCCTCCTCCGTGCCCGCGCACGTTGAGATGATGGGCCTGATCGGCATGGGCAACAACCCCATGGTTGGCGCGACCGTCGCCGTGGCTGTGGCTGTGGAGAACGCTCAGAAGTAAATACTTTTGCTGGACAGAGGATGACTCTGTCCAGTTTTTGAATGGAGGATGCAAATGGCGACGATCAAGGTTCCGTATACCTACAAAGAGTACCCCTATTCAAAGAAGGCGACATTCATTTCGAAGCATACCCATAAGCCAAACAGCTGCTTCCTCATCAGCACGATTCTGCTCATTATTCCGGGCGCGCTGGGGGTCATCATCTACAACGCGACCGGTCAGGAGATTGAGAGCGTTGGCGGTGCAATCGCATCGGTTATTCTGCTGCTGACGACCGTAGCGTTCATTGTGCTGCCGATGCTGATTCCAAAGATTTCTGACCACTTTGACTTTGCGGGAAAGGTCGCGGCGAAGGACTTTGCTGCCTATATTTCCGATCCGAATTACTGGTTCTGCAAATGCGGTACCCGCCGGGAAAAGTCGAAGGATTTCTGCTATGTCTGCAACATGCGGTACACCCCGCAGGCGGACAAGGCTGAATGAGCAGACAGGTTTGTTCCGGAACTCTCTCAGAAATGAGGGAGTTCCTTTTTTGTGCCCAAATGGGCGTTTGTCCATATTTTGTCCATATTCGTGTAGAAATCGGTGTAAACAAATGGACAAACACGCACTGTAAACTATTTGTATATCGTTGACAGGATTTTGTGGGTCTGTTCGCGGATTGCGTCGGTGTTGTGAGCGTCACATTTGTTGGACACATCATTTGGACAGAAATGCCCGATGGTGTGCCTGACTTTTTTGCGTGAAATGAGGCAGGGCATGACTGCCTTCGGGATAGGAGGTCGGCTATTGTTAATTATTCGCACAATCATGTTATTTGATTAACAATGTGCCTGCGAAAGTTGTGAATACTGGATATATGTGGTATAATGGCCGTGCGCTGCAGCGGAAACCTAAGGTAGGTTTTCTTACAAGGTTGAAGGCCTGTACGATGATCATCAATCTGGTGCGGTCGGGCAGGCGAAAAGGAAGGGAGAAACAGATGAGGAAGTTTATCAGAGGGGAGTTAGCCGGGTGGAAAGGTGCAGAAGTTGCCTGGCTGATGACGGCGTGTTTGATTATCCTGGGACTGTCCATCTATTGGCAGGACACGGAGATGGGCATGATATCCTCGGTGACCGGTGTTGCCTGCGTGGTATGTACTGGCAAGGGAAAGCTCTCCGCGTATCTTTTCGGCTTGGTGAACAGTGTGCTGTATGCGATTATTTCCTATCAGGCAAAGCTGTATGGGGAGACCATGCTCAATGCGCTGTACTATGTGCCGATGCAGTTTGTTGGGTTCTATGTTTGGAGCAAGAACATGAATCAGGAGACGGCGGAGGTGGTCAAGCGGCGGATGAAGCCTCTGGGCGCATTGTGCCTGACGATCGCCATTGCCCTTGGTACGGTGGTATATGGGCTGTTGCTGCAGAAGCTGGGAGATGCGATGCCATTTATCGATGCCTTTACCACTGTGGCTTCCGTGGCGGCGATGATTATATCCGTACGGATGTACGCAGAGCAGTGGTGGATCTGGGTGGCGGTGGACGTTGTCAGTGTGTACATGTGGTGGTGTGCCTTCCGTGCGGGCAATGACAATATGGCCACGCTGCTGATGTGGGTTGTCTACCTGTTCAATGCGGTGATCATGCTGATCCGATGGGAAAAGGAGGCGCGTAAGCAGGATGCGGTATAAGGTAGGCATGTATGGTGGTTCTTTTGATCCGCTGCATTTGGGGCATATCTCGGATATCATCAAGGCGGCTGCGGTCTGCGAAGAACTGTATGTGGTGATCAGCTGGTGTGAAGGCCGTGAGTCCACCAGCAAAGAAATGCGGTACCGCTGGATTCTCAACAGCACCCGTCATCTGCCCAATGTGAAGATCCTGATGGTGGAGGACAAGGCAGTCTCCAAAGAGGAGTACAACACGGATTACTATTGGGAGAAGGGGGCTGCGGACATCAAGCAGGCCATCGGAAAGCCGCTTGATGCAGTGTTTTGCGGGTCGGACTACCTGGGAACCAACCGCTTTGAGAGCCTCTATTGCCCCGAGAGCGAGGTCATCTACTTTGATCGGGCGGAGGTACCGATCAGCTCCACGGATATACGCACCTGGGCCAGCGGCCACTGGGACTATATCCCCGCAGTCTGCCGGGGGCATTATGCACGCAAGGTGCTGATTGTTGGCGGAGAAAGCACGGGCAAGAGCACGCTGGTGCAGAATCTTGCACTGGCATACAACACCAACTTTGTTGCGGAAGTGGGCCGTACAGTGTGTGAATACGCCGGCGGAGAAGAACTGATGATTGCCGACGACATGTATGAAATCCTGCTCCGGCACAAGGTGGCTATCATGGATGCAGCTGCCCGCAGCAACCGTCTGCTCTTTGTGGATACGGACGCCATTACAACGCTGTTTTATTCGCATTTTCTGCTGGCCGAGCCTGGGCAGCAAAGAATCTGCGGGCAGCTGGCATCAGCGATCAATGAGATAACGTCCTGGGATCTGGTAATTTACCTGGAGCCGGACGTTGCCTTTGTGCAGGATGGTACCCGCAGCGAAACAATCCATCAGGATCGGGAGAAATACAGCATCCAGATCAAGCAACTCCTGCAGGCGCACAACATCACCTACCATGAGATCAGCGGCGATTATCTGCAGCGCTTTGAAAAAGCCAAGCAGCTGATTGAGCAGCATCTCGGTATAACCACCTGCTTCTGAACCGTATCATTACATAAATGCATGACAAAGCCGCCCCGGAGATTGATGCTCCAGGGCGGCTGTTTTTATGGGTCAGTCCAAACGCAGGATCATTTCCAGCACGCGTTTGCAGCATTCGCGGACGCAGCTTTCATCCAGCTTGCCCTCGCGGATCATCTGCAGGGTGTGTTCCGGGTTTCCGCGGGCCATCTTGACATCATTGCCGGCGGCAATTTCCTTGTAGTGGCTGCCGTGGTTCCACCAGTCGGTGGTGACCATGCCTTCAAAGCCCCACTCGCCGCGCAGAATGTCGGTGAGGAGCTCTTTGTTTTCCGAGGCGCGGATGCCGTTGATGATGTTATAGGAGGTCATGAGCGTCAGCGGCTGGGCGTCCTTGACGACAATTTCGAAGCCCTTCAGGTAGATCTCGCGCAGCGCACGCTCGGACAGGCGGGAATCGCTGTCCACACGGTTGACTTCCTTGTTGTTGCAGGCAAAGTGTTTCACCGAGGTGCCGATGCCCTGGCTCTGTACACCCTTGACCATGGCGGTGGCCATTCGGCCGGTAACCAGCGGATCCTCGGAGTAGTACTCGAAATTGCGGCCGCACAGCGGATTGCGGTGGATGTTCATACCGGGGGCCAGCCAGACGCCAAGGCCGTTCTCCTTCATTTCCATGGCAGCTGCGACGCCGATTCTTTCGACAATCGCCGTGTTCCAGGTGCAGGCCAGCTGGGTTGCGCAGGGGAAGGCGGTGGTATCCACGCCGCAATGGGGTTCAATGCGCACGCCGGCGGGGCCGTCCGCGGTCATGACATTGGGGATGCCATGGCTGTTCAGCCCGCCGAAACCATGGGTGTTGGCCACACCGCGGTTAGGCTGGCCGCCCAGCAGGTAAACCATCTGATCCAGGGTCAGGGTGTCCATGAATGCGTCCAGGGTGATCTTACCCTCCGCCACATCCAGCAGGGAGTGCTTGGCCTTGTCGGTGATGAACTGGGCGTTCCATTTGTTTTCCGGGGCCCAGCCGCTGGGGGCGTTTTCGATGTCAAATACGGGGAAGGGCAGCGCGGGGGCGTTCTCAACCGCCGCATGGGAGCCATCTGCCAGGAGGCGCCAGGACAGCTGCCGGGGCTGGCAGCGGGATTCCACCTGCTCCAGGATGCGGTCTTTGCTCACTGTGTACACGAAGTCCACAGGATCGCAGTCGCGGACGTTGTCGCCCACACAGAAGGTGTAATCACCCTTCTCCAGCACCCAAGCGGACTTGCATACCGCGCCAATATCGTCATAGCTGGCAAAGGTATAAACGGGGAAGGTGATGGCTACGTCCTCGCATTCGCCGGGGACGAGCAGCGCTGTTTTGGCAAAGCCAACAAGGGTGCGCGCAGCCTTGCCCAGCTTTCCCTGGGGCGCCTGGCAGTAAACCTGCACGACCTGCTTGCCAGGGACGCTGCCTGTGTTGGTGACCTTTGCAGTGATGGTGATGATGTCGCCCTCGCAGCTGGCCGTGAAGTCGGTGGTGGTGAAGGTGGTGTAGCTCAGGCCGTAACCGAAGGGATAGCACACCTTCGCTGCTGCACCGGGGATGGTCTCGAAATAGCGGTAGCCTACGAAGATGTCCTCGTTGTACTCCACATAATCCTTGGAGACGTTGAAGGTATCCGAGGAGGGATAAGCGGCGAAATCTACCGCGAAGGTATCGGTCAGATGACCGGAGGGGCACACGTCACCGCAGAGCACATCCGCCATGGCCAGACCACCTTCGATGCCGCCCTGCCATGCCAGCAGGGATGCCTGAATCTTCGCATTGTCCTTGAACCAGAGGGTGTCCATCATGCCGCCGGTGTTCAGCACAACGACGATGCGGGGGAAAACATCCTCGACGGCATGAACCATCGCTTCCTCCTCACGGCTGAGGTAGAAGTCGCCATCATAGGGCTGACCGGTGCGGTCCCAGCCCTCGCCGGAGAAGCGGCAGAGGGTGATGATGGCGGTGTCAGCATAGTCACGGGCGGCCTTCAGCAGCTCACTGGGGACGGCGGCCTCGGCGCATCGGCCAGGCTCCTTACCCAGGGCATACTGCTCCTTCATATAGGCGGCGTAGTAGTCGCTCAGGGGTGCAAAGACGGAAACTTTGCCTTCGCTCTCCTTAATGCGCAGGCCGTCCAGCAGGCTGCGGGTATAGGCCACGGTCACATCGCCGCTGCCGCCGCCGCCCTTGACGTAATCCGCCTGGGCCTTGCCAAAGATGGCAACCTTGGTGCCGGCGGGCAGGGGGAGAAGATGCTCTTCATTCTTCAGCAGGACCATGCCCTCGCAGGCGGCCTCGTGTGACAGGTCAATATGGGCTTTGCTGGCGGTGATGCGGCGTCCGTCTTGACCCATGGGCATCATGGGCATATAACGGATGCGCTGCCATTTGGTGGGTTTCATCCGGATGTCCTCCTTAAACATGATATTTGATTGGTACGATCATCTTTAGGAATATTATATGCCCTTTGGCGGAGGTGGTCAAGCGGTTTGAAGCCTTGATGCAGCAAAAAACTCCTGCCCGCAGGAACGGGCAGGAGGATGAGGCGGTTTACTTCTTGCAGGCCTTGCGGGCAGCACGCAGGGCCAGGATGCGCTCCATCTCGTTGTAGACGATCATGAAGCCCTCGTCCACGCCCATGCCGGGCTTGGCCAGAATCTGATCGGGCTGGGTGGCCATGGCGCACTGTACGCACACCTGGGCGCTGCGGTCGGTCTCGTTGCAGGTGCCGCCCTGGTAGGCGCCGATGCCCTTCTCCTTGCAGTAGAGCACAGCCTCGATGGTGTTGTTCACGCCGCCCAGGTCGGGCGTCTTGATCTGTACCATGTGGCCCGCCTTCGCGTCGGCGAAGAGCTTGATATCCTCCAGCGTGTTGCACCATTCGTCGGCGACCAGCTCCACGTCGCAGCCGCGGTTGTCCAGCTCGGCAGTCAGGCCGGCAAGGGCCTCAATCTGGGTCTCGCGGTCACAATCGCAGTCCATGGGGCCTTCAATGCGCAGGTGGAAGGGCTTGGCGATGCGGCCCAGCTCCTCGATGTAGTCCGCCATGGCGGCGTAGTTGTTGTTGCCGAACACCGCGCCGATGGTGCCGTAGCAGTCGATGTGCATCACGGGGGCGTAGGCTTCGTCGCTGCGGAAGGCGAGGATGCGGTCGCGAAGCCAGGCCACGTACTCGGCCAGCTTCTCGCCCTTTTTGCCCAGCTTGTCCTTGACATTGTTGATCAGCGCGTGGGGCAGCACCTGGGCGCTCTTGATGATCATCTTGTCGGAGTTGGTGTAGCGGTCATCGCCGGACTGGGTGAACACGGGGATGGGCTTGTCGGACACGGTACAGCCGTACTCGTCCGCCACGACTTCGCACATCAGGCGGCCGGTAGCCTTGGCCACGGCGTCCAGCAGCGCCTGGGACAGGCCATAGCGGATGGCGGTGTGCAAACGCTTGCCGTCCACCTGGATGGCCTCGATCATTGCGGCCAGGGCGCGGAAGTTGTCCGCCTCCTTGCCGATCAGCTGGGGCTTGATGTGGGCGTCGATCAGGGGGATGAAGTCCTTGGCCAGGAAGAGGGGATCGCGTCCGCCAGCGCCGGAGTACTGAACCGCAGCGCAGTCGCCGTAAGCGATCTGGCCGTCCTCCAGGATCAGCATGACGGAAATGGATTCGCCCGCCTGGCGGACGGAGGTAAAGCCCTCGGTCACCGGGGCGCCGGTGTAGAACACGCCGTCATGGCCCGCGCCCTGTTTGATGGCGCGCTGGTCGTCGAAGTAGAAGCCGGTACGGCCCTTGGAGCATACCACGTCAATAATTTTCATCTGTTATTCCTCCATTTTGTCAAGCGTGCATCAGTTGCGGGGGCGGCCCACCAGGTAGCCCTTGCCGATGGCGTACACGTCATCGATGACCATCTGGAAGGATGCCTTGCGCTTCTCATAATTGGCGCGCTCTTCGATCTTCTGGATGTGGAAGTCCTTCAGCTCCTTGCTGAAGGGCAGGTTGCCGAAATTCAGGATGCGCACGGCGCCGTTGTTGTCGCGTGCGGGGAGCATGAGGCCGGCATTGAAGCGGCAGGGGGCAAAGGGCACGTCCAGCGCACCGGAGGTTACGCCGCGGCAGGCGCCCACAGCGATATCGCCGTTACCCAGCTCGAAGCACTTGTCCACGATGGCGCGGGTCTCCATACGGATGATTTCCTTCTCATCCTCCAGCTCCTTGCCCTGGAAGGTCTGGTCGCGCAGCATGTTGACGACCTGCTTGGTGCAGCGCAGACCCTCGGCGTTGGCTTCCATCGTGGGGATGCCCACGGCCTCGTGGGGGGTCTTGACGATGACCTTGGTGGCCTTCGAGAGCGCGGCGATCATGCTGCCCATGGAGATGACGCCAAAGGCCTTCGCCTCGTCCGCCGGGAAGCCGCCCATCCACTGATGCAGCACGGTGGTGACCACCACGTCGTTGTAGCCGTACTTGTGGAGGTACTCGTCGGTCAGCTCCTCCAGGGTCTGGATGGCAGCAATGTCCTGCACCAGGTTGCCGCACTGGCCGTAGCCGACGGTGATGTTCTTCACGCCCTGCTCAGCTGCCAGCAGCGCCTCGATGATCGCCGCAGCGTGGGAGATGCAGGGCGGCACCAGCGTGCCGGTCAGGGGACCGTAGGGCTCGCGGTTGATGGACACGCCCATTTCCTCGTACAGGCCGGTCAGACGGTCGACGTACTGCCAGTCGCGGATGGTGCGCTCCATGGGGATGTTCTTGCAGTAGGGCAGGTTGTAGGAGATACCGCCGCCCTCATAGCTGGTGAAGCCGCCGGCATAAGCAATTTCCGCCAGCAGACGGGCGTCAGGGGTGCCGTGGCGCACCTGAACGGGCACGTTCACGCTCTCGATCACCTGGCGGCACTTCTGCACGCCGTGATTGACGGCGGGGAAGCCGTTGAGCATTGCGCGGTCCAGGCGGAGGGACTCGTTGATGCCGTTTTCCGCCTCGGTGTAGCGGTTTTGACGGGTGTAGCTGTCGATGGTAGTGGGCAGCAGATCTGCCTCGCCCTTATCCTGCAGGTGCTGAAGGAGCTCGATGTGGCGCTCCACCACCGGCACGCCAGCGCGGGGCTGCACCAGGGTCATCTTGTCCTGCTTGGCCTTGAGGAGCTTTAAGGAGAAGATGCGGTTTTCCGGCATGGCCTTGTGGTAAGCGACGGCTTCCTCCAGGTTGACGTCCTTGCCGGTGGGCCACTGGGTCAGGACTTCCTGGCGCAGGGCGTTAAACTCGGAATCAGGAATTCGCTTGTTCTGAATGTCCATTGTATTCAAGCTCCTTTTTCATAATGCGGAGGGCAGCTGCGGGTTCGTATTCGGACAGGAGGCCCATCGCCGCGAGGATATACTTGCGATCCACGCGGATATCGGCCTTCAGGGGACGCAGGGACATGGGCGCAGCGGGGGAGGCCAGGGCATGGGCGGCGATCTCCCCGGTGCGGGCCGTACGGATCAGGCTGCCGCCGGTGACGACCACCTGCCGTACCCTTCGCAGATCCTTGCCGGACTGCACGTAGGTCAGGCCCATGAGGGTATAGGTCTCTTCCATCGTGCCGGCGTGGCGGCTGACTGCGGTTTCAATGGCCATGGAGGCCAGGGCGAAGTCCAGCTTCTCCAGGTCGCTGCCGGGCTCGGGGATCATATCGGTGTGCTCGCACAGGGTGGCGATCAGCTCTTCCGCCCGGTCTTTGGTCAGGCCGGACAGCTGGCAGATTTTGTTCAGGCCTGCCGCATCCACGATGCCGCGGATGGAGTAGCGCATGCCGATGTCGCCCTCCACGGTGCGCTTGTCGTAGGGTTCGGGCAAGCCTTTGTAGACGGTGGAGGCGTCGCCGGGCATGCCGTCCGCCATGGAGTAGATATCCGTGGTGGCGCCGCCCACGTCCACGGCGATCAGGTCGCCGATGCCGCTTTCCTCCTCGCAGCCCTGGGACAGGAGGCGCATGGCCTTCATCACCGCCGAGGGAGTGGGCATCAGGATGCCGCTCAACAGCTCGGCTGCCTTCGACAGGCCCTTGGCCTGGATGATGCGGTTGAGGAAGATCTCGCGGATCTTGAGCCGGGCGGGCTCGATATTCAGCACGCCGAATTTCGGCATGACGTTTTCAACGATGTGCACCTCGTGGCCGTGCAGGATGCGCTCGCATTCCCTTGCAGCGGTGCGGTTGCCAGCGATGATGACCGGGAAGGTGAACTCCGCGGAGGCCAGCATCTTCGCGTTGTGGAGGATGACCTCCACGTTGCCGCCGTCGGTGCCGCCCACCAGCAAGAAGATGTCCGGGTTGATGGTGAGAATCTCCTGGATGTCGTCCTCCGTCAGCTGAAAGGAGTACACCTTGAGCACCTTCGCACCGGCGCCAAGGCTCGCCTGCCGGGCAGCTTCTGCGGTCAGCTCCGGTACCAGGCCACTGGTGATCATCCGCAAACCGCCCGCTGCCGAGGAGCAGGCGTAGCGCGCCGTGTAAGCCAGCGGGCCGGTGACAGCCTCCAGCTTGGTCAGCGCGTTTTGGAGACCTTCGCCCACGTCCGTCTGGATGGTGGTGAAGGCGTCTGCCGTGCCCAGCAGCTGCTGCCCGTCCAGATCCACGGCGGTCACCTTGGTGTAGGTGCTGCCGAAGTCAATGAGCAGAACGGGTCTCATGCCTCATCCTCCACATGCAGGATTTCCTTGAGGGCGGCAATGGTGGTTTCGGGGGGCGTTCCGGGGGGGAAGGCGCGGTCAAAGCCCATGGCTTTGAAGCGCTTTTCGACATCTTCAAACTTCTGCTTGCCGATGACGATATTGCCGCCCACCAGCAGCGGAATGCCCTTCAAACCGGCTTCGTCGCATTTCTCGCGCATGCCGCGGCAGTCCAGCTCACCCTGGCCGTACAGGGAGGAAATGACGATGGCGTCCGCAGCGGATTCGATGGCCGCAGCGATATACTCCTCCTGGGAAACCATGACGCCCAGGTTGACCACCTCAAACCCTGCCTCGGTGAAGGCGTGGTAGAGAATGCGGTTGCCCACAGCGTGGACGTCGGCGCCGATCACGCCGATGACGAGTACCTTTTTCCTCATTGTTCTACGCTCCTTATGTATAATAAATCAGTAGATGAAGGGACTGAGCATATCTGGTGCCTGCTTGAGCTGCTGGAGTTTGCGGATGCGCTCCTGGGAGTTCTCACCCACGAAGCCAACGATCAGATAACGGTTGCGCTGGTCGTCGAAGATGATCTCGGGATACAGGCGGAAGCCCTCGATCTTGCCGGTGTTGGTCACATGGGTGCGGGGACCGGAGCAGGGGTGAACCTTATTGCCCACGCGGACGTGGGATTCGTTGGCATAGGCCACAGGAAGATCGTTGGCGATGGCCTCATTGACCTTGCGCTCCATATCGGCAATGATGATCCTAGGCTCGTATTCATAAAAGGCCATGATGAAGCCATGGTGGATGTCGTCATGGTGGCAGACATGCAGCAGCTCCGGCGGCAGGCACATCTCGCACAGATCCTCCGCCGTGTGGGCCATGAGGCGGTAGCGCAGGGAGGAGTGGACGATCTCCGCCAGCTCCATGGGCTCCGGGCCGAACATGTTCGGGCGGGTGACGACCACCTGCTCGCCCACGCCGATGAGCAGGTCGGCATTGCGGGGCAGCAGCGGGCGGATCAGGTCGAAGTGTTCCACAATGACGCGCTTTTCCATCCGGATGGCGTCCAGAATGGCCTCGGCCAGAATGTGGGGCTGGGTGAAGCCCATTTCAAAGCGGATGTCCAGGTGATAGGTGTGGGGCGTGTAGAAGCCGTGCTGCTCCGTCACATCCAGGATGGGCAGAGGGCGGACGTTCACGCCGTCGTCATCGTTGGTCAGCTCCAGGCCGGGGAACATGCCGTGGATCAGCGCGGACTTGCCCGAGCCTGCATCGCCGATGAAGCCGATCAGCCGGTCATAGGGGCTGAGGTACATCTGGCCCATCTGCATGCCCAGGTCGTACATGCGGGCCTTGCCACGGGGCGCGAAATAGGAGGTCTGGATCAGATTTCGCTGCATTCGGTGGGAATAGGACATGGCGGAATCTCCTTATCGTGTTTTTTCACGGATGATACGCAATGTGGCGGGCGGCAGCAGCGGCGCGAGCGCGTCGAAGTCTGCCTGCTGGATCAGCTTCCGCACGCGGGATGCGCTGATAGGGGCGTCTTCCGCTTCCGCCCGGTCGATCTCAATCACATCAACACCATAGTCGGGCAGCAGCGCCTTCATGCGGGCGTTGTACTGGGACGTGACGGGGCAGAGGGGCTCCGTGCCCACATAGCGCCGGGTGATGTGCAGGGCGGGGGCGATCTTTTCGCCGAAGAGGCGCAGGTCCAGCTCGCAGTGCACCGCGGGGGCCTGAGACTGATCCTTGAGGAAATAGCTGGGGAAGGTGGAGGATGACACCATATACGGCCCGGTGGGATGCACCAGCACGTTGGGCAGATCAGCGCATGCCTCGCGGGCCATGGTCAGGCGCTCGGCGGGGGAGAACATGCCCTTGTCCTCCGAGAGAATGAAAAGGTGCACCCAGGCGCACTCACGGGCGGCCGTCTCCGCCAGATGGCGGTGGCCCAGGGTGAAGGGATTGGCGTTGGCCACGATGCAGCCCACAGGGCCGCGGTCGTCTGCAGGTTTCTCCAGACTGGTCAGGAAAATGTCCAGGCCGCTGCGTTGATTCTCCATCAGCAGCACATCCGCTGTGCGGATGACCGGATGGAAGCCCAGCCCGGCGAAGAGATATTGATTGCAGGGCTTGGTGTAGAGCATCAGGTGGCGGAGTCCCACGCGGGCAGCCTCCTGGAAAAGGACGGTGAGGATCTTTGCGGTCAGGTCTTCGCCCTGATAAGCAGGGGAGACGGCGACGCACTTGATCGTGCACCCGTCCAGGGAACCGGTGGCGACGATCTCGTCGTCCTCCATCATCACTGCGCTGAAGCGGATGCCGGGGTCGTATTCCAGATGACATGCCAAAAGGAAGCTCTGCAGCTTCTTCAGCAGCGAACCCGTAAATGGCGCCCCGGTGCGCAGGTACACGATATCACCACCTGTCATTTCATACATTATACAACAAACATCGGAATGTGTAAACAATTCATGGTTGCGATTAGCAAAAAAATGCTATATAATATAGCAAAATAGGCTCAGAAAAAATCCTTTTCGGAGGAGTTTACGCGATGAATGATATCATTTGCCGTGCCACGGCTGGCACGCTGGAATCCAGTGACGTGTTTGTGACCCTGGAGCCCCATGCCCAGGGCCTTGAAATCGAGATCGACTCGGTGGTGAAGAACCAGTTCGGCGACGCCATCCAGAAGACTGTAGAGGATGTGCTGGCGGAACTGGATGTGCGCAATGCAAAGCTCTCCATCGTGGACCGCGGCGCGCTGGACTGCGTGATCCGTGCACGGGTGGAAACTGCCGTGATGCGCGGGAAAGGAGAATGACGATGCGACGCTCCATGCTGTTCCTGCCGGGCAACACGCCCAATATCATCGTCAACGGCGAGATCCTCGGCGCGGATGCGGTGATCCTCGACCTGGAGGACGCTGTCGCCCCTGCGGAGAAGGATTCCGCCCGTATTCTCGTGCGCAACGCCATCCGCTATATGGGCTTTGGCAAGTGCGAGGTGATCGTGCGCATCAACGCCATTGACACCCTCTATTGGCAGAAGGATCTGGACGCCATCGTACCTGTGCGGCCCAGCCTGATCATGCCGCCCAAAACCGCCTGTGCGGCAGATGTGCTGGCGGTGGATGCGTACATTACTCAACTGGAGGAAAAACTCGGCCTGGAGCCTGGCTCCGTGGGCCTGATTCCTCTGATCGAGACTGCCCTGGGCGTGGAGAACGCCTTCCAGATCGCATCAGCCTGCCCCCGGGTGAAGGCCATCTTCCTGGGCGGTGAGGATCTGACCGCCGACCTGCGCTGTAAGCGCACCAAGGAGGGACAGGAGATCTTCTATGCCCGCAGCCGCATGGTGGTGGCCGCCCGTGCCGCCGGGGTGGAGGTCTACGATACGCCCTTCACCGACGTCAATGATGACGAGGGCATCTACACTGACGCCCAACTGGCCAAGAGCCTGGGCTTCACCGGCAAGGCGTCCATTTCTCCCCGCCATGTGAAGGCAATCAACGAGGTGTTCAGCCCATCCATGAAGGATATCGACTACGCCTACGAGGTGATGGAGGCCATCCGCATCGGCAAGGAGCAGGGCAAGGGCGCCGTGTCCCTCCGGGGCAAGATGATCGACGCGCCCATCGTGGCCCGTGCACAGCAGACCATCGACGCAGCCATTGCGCTGGGTCTGGGAAGGGAGGCGTGACCATGGCAGGCAAGCTTGTGAAGACCCTCCGGGAGGCCATTGCGCTTTCTGGGCTGAAGAGCGGCATGTCCGTGTCGTTCCATCACCACCTGCGCAACGGCGACTATACCCTCAACATGGTCATGGATGAGATCGCCGCCCTGGGCATCCGGGATCTGACCCTGAACGCCAGCTCCCTCTTTGACACCCACATGCCGCTGGAGGAGCACATCCGCAGTCATGTGGTGCGCAAGATCAACACCAACTACATGTCTGCCGGCCTGGGCCACCGTATCTCCGAGGGCCTGATGGAGGAGCCGGTGGATTTCCGCACCCACGGCGGCCGTCCGCGGGACATTGCCCTGGGCACCACGCCCATCGATGTGGCATTTATCGCGGCTCCGGCGGCAGACTGTCAGGGCAACTGCACCGGCAAGATCGGCCCCTCTGCCTGCGGCAGCATGGGTTATGCCTTCCCGGATGCGATGTATGCCAGGAAGGTCATCGTCATCACTGACAACCTGGTGGATTACCCCCTGCAGGGCTGGTCCATCCCGGAGATCCATGTGGACTACGTCGTCACCGTGGACGCCATCGGCGATCCTCGCGGTATCGTCTCCGGTACGACGAAGATCACCCGCGACCCGGTGGGCCTCATCATGGCGGAAACCGCGGTGAAGGTGATCCAGCATTCCGGCCTTCTGAAGGACGGCTTCTCCTTCCAGACCGGCGCGGGCGGCGCGTCTCTGGCGGCGGCGAAGTTTCTGATGGACGTGATGGTGAAGGAGCAGATTCAGGGTTCCTTTGCCTCCGGCGGCATCACCGGCTACCTTGTGGATATGCTGGAGGCCGGGTGCTTCAAGTCACTGATGGACGTGCAGTGCTTTGACCTGAAGGCAGTGGAGTCCATCCGGAAGAACCCTGCCCACCAGGAGATTTCCGCCATGCAGTATGCGTCCCCCGCAGCGAAGAGCGCTGTGGTGGACAGCCTGGACGTAGTCATCCTTGGCGCCACGGAGATCGACACGGATTTCAACGTCAACGTGCATACCGATTCCAACGGCTACATCATGGGCGGCAGCGGCGGACACAGCGACACGGCTGCCGGCGCCAAGCTGTCGATGATCATCGCGCCCCTGTTCCGCGCGCGTCTGCCCATCGTGACCGACCGGGTGCAGTGCATCTCCACCCCTGGCCGCGACATTGACGTGCTGGTGACCCAGCGGGGCGTGGCAGTCAACCCGAAGAACCAGGAGCTCATGGCGCGCCTCAAGGACGCCGGACTCCCGGTGATGGACATCCGCCAGCTCAAGGAGATCGCCGAGAACATCACCGGCACGCCGCAGCGCGTCCGCCGGGAGGGCCGCACTGTGGCCAATGTCATCTACCGCGATGGCAGCGTGATCGACACCATCCGCAGCGTGAAGTAAAGGACGAAAATGCTTATGAGAATCATTCAAGCCGCACAGGTGACCGACGTCGTGCGCCGGCTGTGCATCCAGGCTAACTGCCACCTGACCCGGGACGTGAAGGACTGCATCACCGCATGCCGCGCCTGCGAGACCTTCCCTGTGGCGCAAAGCATCCTGGATCAGATCATCGAGAACTACCAGATTGCCGACGAAAACGACGTGCCCGTCTGCCAGGACACCGGCATGGCCTGCGTGTTTATCGACGTGGGCCAGGATGTGCATGTGGAGGGCTCCCTGGAGGAGGCCATCCATGAGGGTGTGCGCCAGGGATATGCGCAAGGGTATCTGCGCAAGTCTGTGGTGGGGGATCCACTGGGCCGCGTCAATACCGGCGACAACACTCCTGCGATGATCTACTACAACATCGTCCCCGGTGACCGGGTGCATATCACCGTGGCGCCCAAGGGCTTTGGCAGCGAGAACATGAGCCAGATCAAGATGCTCAAGCCCTCCGATGGCGTGCAGGGCGTGAAGGATTTCGTGCTGCGCGTGGTGGAGGAGGCAGGCCCCAATCCCTGCCCGCCCATCGTGGTGGGGGTGGGCATCGGCGGCACCTTTGACAAGGCGGCGCTGCTGGCCAAGAAGGCGCTGCTCCGCCCGGTGGACGTCCGCCATGAGGAGGCCTTCTACGCTGAGCTGGAGGCTGAGCTGCTGGAGAAGATCAACCGGCTTGGCATCGGTCCCCAGGGCTTCGGCGGCAGAACCACCGCCCTGGCTGTCAACATCGAAAAGTGCCCCACCCACATTGCCGGTCTGCCTGTGGCGGTCAACATCAACTGCCATGTGACCCGGCACCAGTCCGAGGTGATCTGATATGATGAAGAAGATCCATACCCCCCTGACGCGGGAGGCGGTGCGCAACCTCAAAGCCGGCGACAGCTGCCTGATTACCGGCGTCATCTACACCGCCCGTGACGCCGCCCACAAGCGCCTGTGCGAGCTGCTGGACAAGGGACAGCCCCTGCCCGTGGACATGGAAAACGCCATCATCTATTTCGTGGGCCCCACGCCCGCCAAGCCCGGCCAGGCTATTGGCTCCGCCGGCCCCACCACCTCCTATCGCATGGACGCTTATTCTCCTGCGCTGATCGCTGCCGGACAGACTGGCATGATCGGCAAGGGCAAGCGCGGCCCTGAGGTCGTCGCGGCGATGAAGGAGCATGGCGCGGTGTATTTCGGCGCTATCGGTGGCTGCGGTGCGCTGCTGTCGAAGTGCATCAAGAAGGCGGAGATCGTCGCCTATGAGGATCTGGGCGCGGAGGCCATCCGTCGCCTCGAGGTGGAGGATTTCCCCGTGGTGGTCATCATCGACAGCGAGGGCAACAACCTCTACGAGACCGGCCGCAAGGCCTACCTGGATTCCCAATGATCCGTCCTGTGACCGTGCAGGATATGCTCCGTGCCCGGGATGATCGGGTTGCCCGTCAGGCGGAATTCCTCCGCAGGCATGGGGCTGCGCTGATCTCCTTTACCATGAATATCGCCGGTGAAATCAAGGTGGACGACCAGATCCGCCGCGCTTTCCGTGAAGGGGAAAAGTGGATTAACGCTCATCTTTCCCGGCAGGCGGTGAAGGTGCTGGCGTATGAGCAGACCATGGCATTCACCGGCTGCGAGGCCCTTTGGGTGGTGGAGGCGGAGGCTTCCTGGCTCAAGGCGCAGATGACCGCCATTGAGGAGAGCTGCCCTCTGGGACGGCTGTTTGACATCGACGTCATTGCCGCGGACGGTACGCATCTGTCCCGGGGGACGGAGCGCACATGCCTGATCTGCGTCGGACCGGTTCGTGCCTGTGCCCGCAGCAGAGCGCACGCTGCGGAGGAGCTCTTCACCAAAGCGCAGGAGATCATCCGCGCGCATTTTGCGGATGCTTTTGCTCATCAGGTGGCCCAATATGCCCAGCGAGCGCTGCTGTACGAGGCCATCACCACCCCCAAGCCCGGCCTGGTGGACTGTGTGAATACCGGCGCCCATCAGGATATGGATCTGTTCAGTTTCGCGGCAAGTGCCAGCGTGCTGGGCAGTTACTTTGAGGACTGTGTGCGCATCGGCCAAAGGGGACAGCACCTGGCCCAGTTGCAGCATGCCGGCATCCTGGCAGAGGAAGCCATGCTGGCCGCTGCCGGGGCCAACACCCACAAGGGCGCGATCTTCGCCCTGGGGATCCTCTGCTGTGCCATGGGCTTCTGCGGCGAAGGGGCTGCCTGGGACGATGTGCTTACGGAGGCTGCCGCCATCGGCCAAAGTTTCCTGCAGCAGATGGAAAATGGACAGCGCAGCGCTACCGGCGGCGAACAGCAATACCGGCAGTACGGCCTGACTGGCGCAAGAGGGGAGGCGGCATCCGGCTTCCGAAGCGTGCGGGAGATCGCCCTGCCTGCGCTGGAGGAAGCGCTGTTGGGCGGTGCATCCGCCAATGAGGCGGGGCAGGCAGCCCTCCTGCATCTGATGGCGAAAGTGATGGACTCCAATATCGTCCGCCGTGCAGGCATGGAAGGCCAGCGCTGGGTCGCGGAGCAGGCAGTACGTCTGCTGCGCGATGGTTATACGGAGGAAGACCTGCGCGCCCTGGATGCGGAGATGATCTGCCGCAACATCAGCCCCGGCGGCTGTGCCGATCTGCTGGCGGCGGCGTGGTTCCTGCATTTTGTCAAGGAGATGGGGAGGGAAGAAGCATGAGCGAAACGCGGCATTTCAGCTTTTTCCAGAATCGTGAATGTGAGTATTTCCCCTGCCATCAGGGTGTACCGGAGGAGGATTTCAACTGCCTGTTCTGCTTCTGTCCGCTGTATGCGCTGGGCAGAAAATGCGGCGGCGCCTGTGACTACACCGAGCAGGGCATAAAGGATTGCTCCCGGTGTGCGTTTCCCCATGTGCGCAGCAACTACGACGCTGTGCTGGCTCGCTTTGAGCAGATTGCGGAGATGGTTAAGGCACACGATGGAAAAGCATAACCGAGACAAGGCACAAAAGAATCCCCTGCAGCGATGCAGGGGATTTTTGGTGACCGGTTATTTCCTGAGCCGCAGGGTCTTGACCTCAAAGCCTCGCAGGTGCAGCTTAACCTGGCCATTTTCCATCGTGAGGTTATGCTGCTTGTTTTCCAGCATGTCACAGAGGCAGACCTGACTGCAGGGCAGGTGCAGGGTCAGGATGGCGTCCGTATCGGCATGTTTGCACTCATACAGGCGGATGATCACATCGCCGGAGCCATCCTCCGCGGCCTTCACAGTGTCGATGATGACATTGGGGGCGTCCACCGCCATCAGGGAGGCAGCATCTGCATGGCCTTCTGCCGTGCGGACGGGTACATTCAGCTCGTATCCCTGGCGGACTACATCGCTGTCCAGCAACGGCCCATTCCAGAGGTAGTAGCTGTAGGTGAAATCGTGGCTGCCCTGGTCGGCATGCAGATCAGGGGCCGTGGCGGCGCGCAGCAGCGTCAGGGCGATCTCGTCTCCCAGCATGCTTACGCCGTACTTGCAGTCGTTGAGTACCGCTGCGCCGCGGTTTTCATCGCACAGTGCGGTATAGCGGTGGTTGCAGACCTCGAAACGATCTGCGTCGTAGGGGCGGCTGCGATGGGTCGGGCGTTTGACGTAGCCGAACTGAATCTCGTTCAGGCCCTCGTCCGCATGAATGCCGGTGGGGAAAGCAGTCTTGAGCAGCTTGTGCTTCTCCTGCCAGTCCACATGGGTGATGAAATCCACCCGGGAAGCGCCTGCCTCCAGCGCGATCTCCTGGCTCCAGACGGAGTTGGAGATGCTGCGAGTCACCCGTACGGCGCACCGCCAGGGGGTATTCTCGATGATCTCGATACGGCCCTCGTCATCCAGCGCCACAGGGGAAAGGTGGTACATGCTGTCGATGTCCCAGGCGTCAAAGAGGCGCGGAACATCCTTGTACATGTGCAGCACGTTGGCAGGGCCGGAGATGCGCTCATGGCCGGCGGCGTCCCTGCAGCTGAGTATCTCGCCGCGGACGTTGATGCGCAGGGTCAGCGTGTCGTTGCTGAGAATGGCGTCGCGGCCCTCCATCCGGACGTGGACGGGGTGTTCCGGCGGCGCCATGTCCACCTGGCTGCTCCAGCCCATGGGGGGCAGGGTGACCATGCCGTAGCCTGATTCGGTTTTGACCAGGGCGCGGCGCTCCCAGGACAGGGCGTTGAACCAGGTCATGCCTTCGCCGGACGCAAGAGTAGAGACGGCGTTGCCTGTGATGGCCTCGGTTTCGCCCATCACGCGGGCATAGCGGGCTGCGGCCTCCTCGTACACCCTGGCGATGGAGGAGCCGGGCAGAATGTCGTGGAACTGGTTGAGCAGCACGTCCTTCCAGCAACTGTCGAAAATCGCAAGCGGATAGGCTGCCTTGTCCATTGCTGCCACGGACCATAGCTCTGCCTCCCGCAGCGCCAGCTCGGTCTTGCGGTTGCCCTTCTTGACAGCAGCCTGGCTGGTATAGGTGCCCCGATGGCATTGGAAGTAGAGCTCGCCCACATAGCGGTTAGCAGGTGCGCCGTCCTGGGCACAGGTCTCGAAGAAGGTCTGCGGGGCCGCTATCCGTACCTGGGGGATGCCCTCCAGGTTCTTCTCGCGCAGGGCGTATTCGATGTGGTCACGGCAGGGTCCGCCGCCGCCGTCACCGTAGCCGAAGGGCAGCAGGAAGCGGCGCAGGTCGCGCTTTTGCACCCGTTCCTTCCACCGGTTGTGGACGGTGGAGGCGTCAGTGCGGGAGGTATAATCCATGTGCAGGAAGGAGGTGACCTCGGTACCATCCATGCCCTGCCAGGTGAAATAATGGTAAGGGAATTTGTCCGAACCGTTGTAGGTCCAGAAGATCTTCTGGGTGGTGAGGTAATCCACGCCGCAGCCCTTAAGAATCTGGGGCAGCGCGGCGGAATAGCCGAAGGTGTCCGGCAGCCACAGGAGGTGTGCGTCCACGCCGAACTCCTCCTTGTAAAAGCGCTTGCCGTGGATGAGCTGACGGATGAGGCTCTCACCGGAGGTCATGTTGGTGTCCGGCTCTACCCACATGCTGCCGTCGGCAATCCATTGCCCGGCGCGCACCTTCTCCCTGATGCGTTCGTAAAGCGCGGGGTAGAGCTCCCTGCAAATCAGGTAGGACTGAGGCTGGCTCTGGATGAACTTGTACTCCGGGTACATGTCCATCAGCCGCACCTGCTGAGCGAAGGTGCGGGCCACCTTGCGCTGGGTCTCCCGGTAGGGCCAGAGCCAGCTCAGATCCAGATGAGCATTGCCCACCGCCCACATTTCGGGCATGGTGGAGCCGTTGACGGCTTCCAGCACCGGGCGAAGGGCCTCCCGGGCGCGGACATAGTCCTGCAGGCGCTGCTGACGCGGCTGTTCAAAGTCCACCAGGAGTGTGAACTGTTCCAGCGCAGCTTCGATCTCCGCCGTGCGAAGGCTCGTGTCATCCAGCACATTCAGCATATCCAGGAGGGTAGTCACGTCCAGCCAGAGCTGGTAGGCCTCCTCGTGCCAGATGCCGTAGGTGGTTACGCTACAGGTTTGCCGGGGGACGTCGGGCGGGAGGGGCTCATAGTCACCCTCGCGCACCGGGCCGGTATCGCAGCGGTTGTCATGTCCGCCATAGGCCTCCAGCAGCAGGTGGAAAGCGTCCCCGGCCTGGCCGGAGGCAGTCAGCATCTGATCGCAGATATAGTGGTGGCGTTCGCTGACCCATTCTGCGCGGCGGGTGCCAAAGACCTCTCCGTTGACGAAGACCGTGGCCTCGCCGCCGGTGAGGATATCCAGTACGATGGGCTTGCCTTGGGCGCGCTCGTCCAGCACGATATCCCCGCGGAACCAGCCGTACTCCCAGGTGCGGCCCCAGCGCATGCCGGGTGTGGCAGGGAGATAGGCCTGATGCTCGGCGGCCTCGGGCTCGAGCATCTCATAGGTGGTGAAGTACTCCAGCGGGACGCTGCCCAGAGGCTCGTAAAATTCCTTTTTCAGCGTGTTGATCCAGTGCTTTACGCGGTCATTCCATTCAGGGCGCATAGTGGCCTCCTTTCAGTCATGAACAGGTCAGGACATCTGCAGGGAGATTTTTGAGCCATTGAGGGTTTTGGTGACAATGATCTGGTTATCGATGCGCTCCTCCAGCGCCGCGACGTGGGAGATGATGCCGATCAGCCGCTTCCCCTCTGCCAGGTCAGCAAGGACCCGCAGGGAGCTGCGCAGCGCGTTTTCATCCAGGGTGCCGAAGCCCTCGTCGATGAACATTGCCTCCATGCGGATGGCGCCGCTCTGGCCCTGCACCACGTCGGAGAGCCCAAGGGCCAGCGCCAGGCTGGCCAGGAAGGACTCGCCGCCAGACAGCGTTGAGACGTCGCGCCACTGCCCGGTGCTGCGGTCCAGCACATCCAGGTCAAGGCCGCTCTGGTGTACGCGGTCACGGGCATCCTCCTTGCAGCGCAGGGTGAACATGCCTTCTGTCAGTACGGTGAGGCGGCGGTTGGCGGCAGCTACCACCTGCTTGAAGTAATACTGCTGTACATAGGCCTCAAAGGTCAGCTTGGCGCGGCGGCTGGTGCCGGCCTTGCCCGCACAGCAGTCGTACAGGTCGCGGACGGTGGCCCAGTGCTCCTCGCGGCGGCGGAGCTGTTTCCAGGCGTTGGAGATGGCCTTATGAGCCGTCTCGTGGCGCTGAAGCGAGCTGGATACGCGCTGAATATCGCTGTCTGCAGCATTTTTGCGGGCAGATGCGGCGGCAAGGTCAGCCTCCAGGGCGGAGATGTCTGACACAGCCTTGCCGGAGAGCTTCTCCCGAAGTGCAGCGGCCTGATCGCTTAGTGACTGGCGGCGCTCCCCGTAGGTACGCAGCTCCTTGTCCAGGCGGGCCATATCGCCCTCGCTCAGCCGGGCCAGGCGGTAGTCATTCTCGTCGGAAAAGCCGCATTCCGCCAACCGGAGGCGGAAGCTCTCCTGCAGCCGGAGTCCCTGCTGACGGGCTTCATCCAGGCGGCTGCGGCCCAGCTGGACGGCCTCGCGGCTCTTTTCCATGGCGATGGTGAGCCTCTCAAGGGCCTTGCGATTGTGTTCAAGTGCCTCTTGGATCTGCCGGACACGGCTCTGCATGCCCTCGATCCGCCGGCGCAGACCGGCCTCTGTTTCGTCGGCAGCGATGCCCTGGGCATCAAGCCGCATCCGGGCGTCGGCGATGCGCTGGGTGAGGGTGGTGCGCTCCTTATCGGCTTCCGCCAGCCTGGATGCGGCGTCCCGATGACGGCGTTCTGCCTCTTCCAGTGCCTCACGGGTGACGGCATTGTCGGTCAGCTGCGCTTTGGCTGGATGGCTCGTTGCGCCGCACACAGGACAGGGCTGTCCCTCCTCAAGCCCGGCGGCCAGCAGACCTGCCTGGCTGCGATAATAGCCGTCCTTGGCGGCGGTGTAGGCAGCATCAAAGCGTGCGCTGTCCTGCAAGAGAAGCTGCATACGCTTTTGCAATGATGAAAAGGACTTCTGCTGGGTTTCCAGGGTCTGCAACAGGGGCATGCAATCGCTGAGCAGCGGGATGGCGGATTGCAGTCTGGCGGCCTCCTCGGTATGGGATTCCGCTTCATGGAGGGCCTGCTGTGCCTGGGGCAGGCTGGATTCCGCCTCCTGCAGCGCTTCTTCAGCGTGGGAGATATCCTTTGCCAGATTCTGCTGGTCCTTGATATTCTGGGCGATCAGCGCTCCATCAGCCCGGAGCTCCAGAGCCTTGCGGGCGCGAGACAGCTGATGAGCTTTGTCATCCATGGTGGACTGCTGCTCCAGCAGACAGGTCAGGTCAGATTGCGCCTTATCAAGAGCGTTGAAGTCCGCATTGACGGTGCGGGCCTCGGTGATGCGAGCGACCAGCTGGCTCGCTTCTGCATCGGCAGCTTGACGGACAGTTCGGGCATCTGCAAGCGCTGTCTGCTCCTGGGTGATGCGGGCGTCCAGCCATTCCAGCAGGAGGGCACCATATTTGGGATCGGAGCAGTACAGGGAAAGCTGCTCCTGGTCGGCGGCATCTGCAGCAGGCGTGATGCTTCCCGCAGCGATGCGGATGCGGTTGTCCAGCTCCTCCTTCTCCTTGGTACAGGCGGCATTCATCTCCTGCAGACGCTTCTGCACGCCCTCGTACAGGGAGGTGTTGAACAGCCGCTGGAAAAGAGCCTTCCGTTCGTCGGAGGAGGCGTTGAGGATCTTGAGAAAGTCGCCCTGGGCGATCATGACCGTGCGGGTGAACTGATCCTGGGTGAGCCCCAGCAGCTCCTGCACCTTGTCGTCCACCGCCTTGAGGCCGGCGATCTCCTCGCACGAGTCCACATGGGTGATGGTTGCGCCGGCGGTCTGGGTGGTGGTGCCTTCGCCGGTGAGCTTGGGGCGGATGTATTCCGGGTTGCGGCGGATGCGCCAGCTTTCGCCCCGGTGGAGGAAGGTGAATTCCACGAATGTTTCGGTGCGGGGGGAGGCATAATCGGAACGGAAGGACTTGCTTTTGCGTCGCTCCCGTCCGCCGGAGGCCTCCCCGTACAGGGCGAAGGTGATGGCATCAAAGATGGTGGTCTTTCCTGCACCGGTATCACCCGCGATGAGGAAGATTCCCGTCTCCCCAAAGGCGCCAAAGTCGATTTCCGTCTGCCCGGAGTAGGGCCCGAAGGCCGACATGACCAGCTTAACGGGCTTCATAGGGCATTTCCTCCAATTCCTTGATGACCTTCTCCAAAACCTGCATGTGCTTTTCGCCGGGCGTCTGGTCGTTGTTCTGCAGGCGGTAGAAATCGCTGAAAAGCTCTGCCACGCTCTTGCTTTCCAGACTGCTGAGGTTCTGTACGTCCACGTCGACCTTGGTGCGGCTGTTGACGACGGAGAACTTGAGCATGTTGGGGAAGTTGACCGTCAGGCTGACTTTGGCGTCCGGCGGGGGCAGTTCATCGTGGATGGTGACCCACACATAGTCCTCGGAGTAGGGGGCAGCCAGCAGCTCCTCCAGCATACCCTCCACCAGGCGGACGTCTCGCCGGGGGGTGAGGGGAGTGGTGCGCACCTGAACGCAGCCCTTATCGGGCATGTCCACCAGGGTGACGCTCTTGACATGATCGGCCTCGGAGAAGGAGTACTTCAGCGGGGAACCGGCATAGCGCACCGTTTCCCGGCCGGCCTGCTGGGCGCGATGGATGTGGCCCAGGGCGACGTAGTCAAAGGCGTCGAAGACTTCGGCGGAAACGGCGTCCAGACCGCCCACGGACTGCTCCTCAGAACCGGTTATCTCGCAGCCCATGATAAACTGGTGGCACAAAAGGATGTTGCGCTTGGCAGGATCAATCTCCGCCTGGCGGATGACGGCGTCCACCGCATCCTGGATGGAAGCGATCTTTGCTTCCGGCAGATACCTGCGTACCTGGGAGGCACGCAGATAGGGCATCAGCCAAAGGTCGATATCGCCTGCTTCATCCTGGAGCGTAACATGCTGCAGCTGTCCCTCGAAGGCTTCAGACACATGTACGCCAGCACCGCGCACGAGCCGGCTGAAATAGGAGATGCGCAGTGCGGAATCATGGTTGCCGCTGATGATGAAGACCTTCCTGCCTGCCTCCGCCAGCTGGGACACAAAGCGGTCAAAGAGGGCCATGGCCTCCGCCTGGGGAGAGGATCGCTGGTACACGTCTCCGGCGATAAGCACCGCGTCTGCGTGTTCGGCGTCGGCAATGGAGACGATCTGGTCGAGAATGTGCGCCTGATCTTCCAGGAGGGAAAGGTCATTCATCTGCTTTCCCAGATGCAGGTCGGCGATATGGATGAATTTCATCGGCATTACCTCATCGCTGTGGTTTGATACTATCTTACATCACATCCGCCAACAAATCAAGCTGCCGGAAAGAAGGAAAAGGTGTTGCCTTTAGTCGCATTTCGCGATATAATAGAAATGTTAGCGATCGGGGAAAAATCCGCCGGCATGGTGGACAGATAAGCAGTATTTGGAGGCACATGATGGAAACACCGATGACCCCCGCCCAGCTGAAATGCTGGTTTGATTCCGAAGCATTTGAACAGCTTTATCATACCGACGCCCCCCTTGGCGCCTGGCTGGATGAAAATGGCAGCCACTTTGCCCTGTGGGCCCCCACGGCCGGGAAGGTGGTTCTGAACCTTTATCCCGATGGCGGCGAAAGCGACGCACGGCGCGTGATCAGCATGCGCAGGGGAGCCCGCGGCGTGTGGCAGCATGATGAGGTGGAAAATCTCAGCGGTGTATATTATGATTATGACGTCACCGTTGATGGTGAAACCACCCGTACTCAGGATCCTTATGCCAAGACCAGCGGTGTGAACGGCCATCGCGGCATGATGGTGAATCTGGCGGATACCGATCCGCAGGGATGGGCTCAGGACAAGGCGCCCGTCAAGCCTGCGGAGGACGTGATCTACGAGATCCATGTCAAGGACTTCTCCTGGGACGTCCACAGCGGCGTGCCGGAAAAGCTCCGCGGCAAGTTCAAGGCACTGACCCTCACCGATACCACCCTCGACGGCAAGGGCGAGATTCCCACCTGCCTCAACCACGCCAAACACCTGGGCGCCACCCACATCCAGCTGATGCCGGTGTACAACTACGGCTCCGTGGATGAAAGGAAGGATGATGACTCCTTCAACTGGGGTTACGATCCGGTGAACTACAACGTCCCTGAGGGCAGCTATGCCAGCGATCCCCATCATGGCGAGGTGCGCATCCGCGAGATGAAGGAAGCCATCATGGCCATGCACAAGGCGGGCTTCCGCGTCATCATGGACGTGGTGTACAACCATACCTACTACCTCAAGGAGTGCTGCCTGTTCAAGGCTGCGCCCTGGTACTACTATCGTCAGAAGGCTGACGGCAGCGCCTCCAATGGTTCCGGCTGCGGCACGGAGATCGCCTCCGAACGCAGCATGGTCAGCCGCTATATCCTGGATTCTCTGCTGTACTGGGCGGAGGAATACCACATCGACGGCTTCCGCTTCGACCTGATGGGCATGCTGGACGTACCGCTGATGAACCGCATTCAGCAGGAAATGGACAAGCGCTTCGGCAAGGGCGAGAAGCTCCTCTACGGCGAGCCCTGGGCCGGCGGCGAGTGCAGCACCCGCAAGGGTACCGAGCTGGCCCACAAGGGAAACATGAAGGCCCTGCACCCATCCATCGGCGCCTTCTGTGACGATACCCGCGATGCCATCAAGGGCAGCGTGATGGACGAGATGTCCCGGGGATTCGTCAACGGCGGCGGACTGGAAGCCCACAAGCTGGAGCACTGCATCCGCGCCTGGGCAGGGGAGTGGGGCGAGTTCAAGGTGCCCTTCCAGACCATCACCTACCTGTCCTCCCATGACGACTGGACGCTGTGGGACAAGCTGGTCTGCACCCTGGACGCCAAGCGGAATTTCACCGGATGCTGCGAGGCGGTCATCCGCGCCAACAAGCTGGCCTTCGCCATGCTGACGGGCTGCCAGGGGCACCTGTTCCTGCTCTCCGGCGAGGAATTCGGGCGCACCAAGGAGGGCGTGAAGAACTCCTACAATGTGACGGTGAAGATCAACCGCATGGATTGGCAGCGGCTGAAGAAGAATCATGACTTGTCGGAATACTACCGCGGCCTGATCGCCCTGCGCAAGGGCCAGCCGGGCCTGTGTGACAAGTCCGACAAGGCGGGGGAACGCGTGCTGGAATCCCGCCAGATGGCCAAGGACGTGGCAGCTGTCCTCCTGGACAACGGCCGCCACAGCCGGTATCCCGAGCTGCTGATGATCTTCAACGCTTCGGATGACGAGCACGCTGCCATCCTGCCCCGGGGCCAATGGGCCGTCCTCGCCGACGGCGAGAGCAGCTTCCTGTGGGAAAAGCCTGCGACCATCAGCGATACCGCAGAGGTTCCCGCGATGTCTGCGCTCATCCTGGGCCGTATCAAAGCATAAAGAAACGGCAGACTGCAATGCTGCAGCCTGCCGTTTTTGCGTGTCATCACAGCACCTTGATCTCATAAATGAAGGGCGTGTGCCCGGTGATGCGGTCGATGCGCACCCGGATGCTTTCCGCCTCGCCAGGGTGGAAGGTAAAGGCAAATTCTGTCTTCTCAGGGGAGAGGGTGCGCACCTCGTGCGTGCATTCGCCGATGGTCAGGTCGAAGTCGATGTGTCCCTCGCTGCCGTTTGCAGTCACGATCAGGGTGTTGAGTACGCCCGGCTTCACCTTCAACTCATAGCTGAACCAGCCATGAGCGTTGACGGTGCTGAAGGACTTGCCGCGGTAGGTGCCGGGGATGCGGCAGATGCCGTCGGGCCGTAAATAGGTGTCGGAGAAGTTGACCTCCTTCATGATCCTGTGGCCCTCATAACCGCCGCCGCAGATGATGAAGTCGGTGAGATTCTCCGCTGCCAGGCGGGTGTGGAGGGCCTTTTCCAGCCGGAAGCTCTCCTGTACATCCTGCACGAAGGATTGCACAGGCTCCTTCGCGGTGGTGTAGGAGGCGTTGGGGTTGTGGCTCAGCTGCCAGACGTAGAAGTGCTCGCCCAACACCTTGCGGGCCTCCTCATCCAGGCGAAGCAGCCGGTCAAGGGCAGCCTCCAGCTTGGCGGCGTGATCTTCGTTTCGCAGCTCGAAATGCTTGGTGTAGTGCACGAACACGTCCAGCAGCGCCTGCCAAAGCTTCGCCACATAGCTCAGGTTGAGGAATTTCTTCAGCAGTGCGTCGTAGTCTTCTGCGTTCAGCTGGTCTTCCAGGCTGCGGCACTCATTCAGAAGAGTGTCCGTGTCGGCCACGGCCTGAGCCTTCTCTGCCAGCAGCTCGCTGAGCTCGCCCCGCTGCCAGCCTAGGGGGATGAACCACTCACCGGAGACCAGGTGGTGCTCTTCCTTCATCATCTCGAAGTAGAAGTGGTTCTTGCAGTGGTTGATGGCCGGGAAGCGGCTGCCCTCGGAGAAGTAGTAATCCCGCAGGTTGAAAATGTGGCGTTGGATGTCCTCCGTGCGCTCCATCAGCGCACGAACGGCAGGGCCGGCCTGCCCGTAACGCTCCTGGAAGAATGCGTCGATGGCGTCATCCACGTCGCGGCTCTCCAGGCAGGCTTCCATGATGCGGTAGTTGACCTCGTTCACGTCCCCGAAGGCGTGGTAGCCGGCGCGGTCAATGCGGGAGACATACCCCACGGGACTGAAGCCCTCGCAGTAGACGAAGTTTGTCAGGATGTGATCCCTCAGCATGATGGGCAGGATGCCCAGACCGAAGTACTCGCCGAAGATGTCCGTCTCCACCAGCAGGGGATTGCCCTTGATCTTGTGGAAAAAAGCGTTCACCGGCAGCGTCAGCGACCAGTCGAACTGCGTCCACTTGTCCATGATGACCATGTCGGGCGAGATCTGCTCATAGGCCCGGGTCATCATTTCGTAGTCCTCCTCGATGCTGGCGAAGGGGCGCACGATCAGCTCCTTGCCCAGCCGCTTGCAGGTGTCGTGGAGGATGGCGGTGATATACTTCACCCGCTCAATCTTGTCAAGCTTCTGGTGCTTGAGCTTCAGCAGGGGAATGCGGGTCTCGTGCAGGGTCAGGATAAGGCCGTCCATATTCGGGTAGGCAGCGAAGAAATCCGCCAGCTTGTTCTCCAGGAAGTCGCGGATGATGGGGTGGGTAATCTCCACATCGCCGTAATCGTTGAGGATTTCCGGGTAGGCGTCCCGGAAGCCTTCGGGCACCTCCAGCTCGTGGTGCCACATGTAGCACTTTATCCCGGCGGCGGAGAGCTTCTCGCAGACCTCGTTGACGACTTTCTCGCAGAAACGGATGTAGTCGGCGTTTTTTTCGTCGTTGAAGCGGGCGTACTTGCGGCAGCTGACCATGCCGTCCACATTGCCGATCTCCGGGTTGTGGATCGGGCCGATGAACTGGTAGTGCTTCACGCCGTGCTGGATGGCATAGTCCGCCGTGCGCAGCAGGTGCTCCCGGTCGAGCACCACCGGGTTGCACACGGAGATGCCGTTGATTCGCTGTGCCATGTTGTCTCCTTGTGGACATCAGCCGCGGATGAGCACGGCGTGTCGGTCGATGTAGCCGCGGGCGAAGGCGAGCTGCGCCTCAGTGGGGATCCACTCCGGGTGAGCGGCAAGGGGCCTGCCCAGCTGGGTGTTCTTGCTGTCGCCGTAGGTATGATAGGGCAGAAGCTCAATGCCCTCGCAGTGGCGGAGGCTGTGGAAAAGCTCGCACAGCGCCGCCAGGTGGGGTTCATTCAGGTTTACGCCGTTCAGCAGGATGCAGCGCAGCCGCGTCCTTGCTCCCAGGCAGTCGGCGCGGCGGAGGTTCACCAGCACAGTCTGCAGGGAGCCGCCGGTGTTCGCCTGATGGCGAGCAGGATTGGTGTCCTTCACGTCCCAAAGGAAGAGGTCTGTCAGTGGGACGAGCTCCTCCAGCAAAGAAGCGTCAAACACGCCGCAGGTCTCGATGACGGTGGTGATTCCCGCAGCTTTTGCGCCCTGTAAAAGGGGAAGAATCGCCCGCCCGTGCAGCAGCGGCTCGCCGCCGGAGAGCGTCAGCCCGCCCCGCTCGCCGTAGAAGGCGCGATCCTTCATGACCTCCTGCAGGATGGCCTGGGGGGACATCATGGCTGCACAGGCCTCCAGCGCGCCAGAGGGGCAGACGGAGGTGCAGGCCATGCAGCCTGTGCAGCGGCTGCGGTCCATCTCATGTGCTGGGGTGAAGCGGTGTGCGCCTTGTGGGCACGCGTCTGCGCATGCGCCGCAGCCCAGGCAGAACTGGGGCGAGTGGAAGTATTCCATCCGGGAGGACTGGGTCTCCGGGTTGTGGCACCAGACGCAGCGCAGCGGGCAGCCCTTGAGGAACACCGTCGTCCGGATGCCCGGGCCGTCGTGGGTGCAGAATTTCTGAATCTTCGTGACGGGCAGCATGGCGTCACACTCCCCGGGCCTGAGCGTTGCGCTCGATGATCATGTCCTGCCACTCCCGGTTAAGGGTGACGAAGCGGGCGTTCCAGCCGGACACGCGCACCGACAGGGTCTTGTAATCCTGGGGACGCTCGCGGGCCTCCAGGAGGGTCTTGACGTCCACCGCATCCAGCTGGAGGAAGAAGCCGTCCAGTGCGAGGAAGCCGCGCATCAGCCCCATGAGGGCGTCCACGCCGTTCTCGCCGGAAAGGGTGGCGGGGAGGATCTTCACATCCAGCGCCGCCCCGCAGGACTGGCGCACCAGATCCGCCTTGCAGTGGGACTTGATCATCGCTGTCGCGCCGGCGCAGTCGGTGCCGGGGGTGGGGGAGTCATTGCCGGAGAGGATATCGCCCTTGCGGTATCCAAAGGCAGTGGCGGTGCGGTTGGGCAGCCAGTCGATCTGCCGCCCGAAGGTGCTCACACCCGGCACGAACTTGACCGGATGTGCACGATTCTCAGCGCATTTGTGGACAATGTCCGCAAAATCATTCAGCAACCGAGAATGCCACAGGTCGGCGACGTCATCATCGTTGCCGTAGTAGGCGTACTTGGTGCGCACGTACTGGCGCAGGACTTCCTCGCCCTCCCAGTTGCGGCGGAGGATTTCCACCAGCTGGGGCAACGTGAGCTTCTTTTCTACATAAACAAGCTGCTGGATGGCGTGCAGGGAGTTGGCCACGTCCGGCGCGCCGCCGATGTGGGGGGAGCGCAGCGTGTAGTCCGGGCCGAGGTCATCGTAGAACTGGGCCTTCTCCAGGCAGCCGTCCATAAAGAGGCTGATGACGCTGGTGGGCTTCACCGGCTGGATAGCGCGCCAGCGGCCCTCGCGCAGCTCATACACATCGGCGATCCGCTTTTTGTACAGGCCGTCGATGACCTTTGAAAGCTCGGTGAGATAGGCCTGGTAGAGGCTCTCTGCGTCGGGGAAATCAGGCGCAGGGCCGTCGCTGTTCAGGCCAAGCACCTCGTTGAGGATCTGCAGTCCATCAAAGGGCGAATAGCTGAAGTTGGTGCGGCCGGGCATCTGGATCTCCCAGCAGCCGTCGTTGGCGAAATTCAGGGCCTCCAGCTTGCTGTAGCCCTCCCTTTCCAGGGAGCGGAGGATCAGCGGCTCGTTATAGATGGCCACGATGCCGCCGCCATGGCGCATCACCTCGGCGATCTTCCGCAGCAGCTTTTCCGGGGAGTTTTCATTCAGCCGCACGGTGATGGGGTAGTCGGAGATGCCCAGCTCCTCCACCACCTCCAGGGCCAGGTAGGTGAGGCTGCACGTGACCTCGCGGCATTCTTCGTCCAGACCGCCGAGCACCAGGTTCTGATAATGCTGGGCGTCGCCGGTCTTCTGGGGCGTGTCGGACTGGATCCACTCGCAGCCCTTGATGAAGAAGGACGCCATGATATCGCGGGCTTCTTCCATCGTGATGCGGCCCGCGGCCAGATCATTTTCCAGGTAGGAACCTGCCAGCCAGTCCAGGCGGCCGATGCCGGGCCAGTTGCCGCACAGCCGGGTAAAGGCGAAGATGAACCAGATGGTCTGCATGGCCTCGCGATAGGTGGTGGCGGGGCCGAAGGGCACCTGTTGCAGCACGGCATGCATATCCGGGCGGGCGATGCGGGTGGCTTCCAGGTAGCGTGTATGCCAGATGCGGATGGCTTCGATAGCATTATCCAGGCTCAGCACCATGCGGCGCTGCTCGTCGGTGAGGGCAGGGTCCGTCAGGCGGGCGGTGATGTCGGCCTTGTAGGCGTCCAGGCCTTCGCGGACGACTTTATCCAGCTTCAGCGTCAGGTGGGAACGGCACTCGTAGGTTGACACGCCGTGATAGGTGGCCAGGCCATAGTGACGGATGCCGCTGCCCAGCGTCGCGGCGCCGCAAAGGAGCTCCTCCTCACAGATGCGCAGGGGAGCGTTTTCGGCAATGCGGCGGATCGCGATGTCCTGCCGGTCGATTTCCGGAAGCTGATCGAAGCCCTCGATGTCATCCAGAGAGACGGACATGTGGCGCATCGCGTCATCGCCGTATTCGCCGTGCATGGAACGCCAGGCCCAGTTGCGGATACGGTCATTCAGGCGGATCGGGCGGGGCGTCAGGGATGCGGTGGGGAAAATCATATGGATCACCTCGTTTGTAAGTATAGAATACCATATCGCGTAAGTATTTTCAATACGGAGAGTCGAAGATTGTCTGCGATGATTGACTCCGTGGGGAAGTTGGCGTATAATGAAAGACAAAACAGACACGGTATCACGGAGGACAACATGAAGATCATCGATTTTCACATGCATCCCTACCTGAACGAGACGGAAAACATGCGTTTCTACCCCGGCGGCGACAAGCCGGAGGAGATCCGCCCCCGCCTGGAGCAGAGCGGCATTACCCATATCTGCGGCAGCATCTGCAGCAAGGATGAAAGTGTTTCCATCTGGCAGCTCAACGACATCGCCCTGCAGATCTGGGAGAAGCTGGGAGATTACTATACCCCCGGTTTCCACGTGCATCCGGCGGAGGTGGAACGCTCGCTGGAGGAGATCCGCCGCATGGATGGCCTGGGCGTGCGTCTGATGGGCGAGGTCGTGCCCTACATGCATGGCTGGAACGATTTCCGGAACACAAACTATTTCGACCAGATGGACGGAATCTTCGCTGAGGCGGAGAAGCGGGGCATGGTCTTCAGCTACCACACCGACTGGGGCTGGAAGCTGGAGGACATGATCCAGGGGCATCCCGACCTGCCCTTTGTGGCGGCTCACCCCGGCGAGCGCGAGAGCGTTGCGAACCACATCGCCCGCATGCGCAAGTATGAGAACTGTTACCTGGATATCTCCGGTACCGGCATCCTGCGCCTGGGTGCCCTGGAGCACCTGGTCAACAACGTGGGCGCGGACCGCATTCTCTTCGGCACCGATTACCCCATCTCCAACCACGACCTGTACGTGCACTGTGTGAAGGTGGCCCGCATCTCTGACAGCGACAAGGAGAAGATTTTCCACCTGAACGCCGAGCGTCTGCTGGGCCTGTGATATATTGGACTCCCTCGTTTCGGGGGAGTTCTTTTTGTTCGCGCTCAAAAAATGACGCAAGCGGCATTTGAATGGCGTGCGTCCTGCGCTGCGGCTCTTGAAACCGGAAATAAATCTGTGGTATCATGTTTCTAACGGAAACGTTCTGTCCCGATTTGCACAGGTGTATCCTGGGAGGGAAGTCATATGAATACCGCATTCACGCCGGAAAAGCTGCGTTACCTGATGCTGCTGGCCCGGCAGTACCCCACTGTACAGGCAGCCAGCACGGAGATCATCCGCCTGCAGGCCATCCTCCATCTGCCCAAGGGAACCGAGCATTTCATGTCCGACATCCATGGCGAGCATGAGGCTTTTTTGCATATTCTGAATTCCAGCTCCGGCGAGGTCCGGGCGAAGATCAACGACTGCTTTGCCTCCTCCCTGACGGAGATGGAACGGGGGGATCTGGCGGCGCTGGTCCATTATCCCACGGAGAAGCTGGCCCTGGCGGCGGACGCCATGTCTGACATGGAGGCATGGTATCGCGCAACCCTCGGCCGTCTGGTGGAGCTGTGCCGGTTTGTGTCGGTGAAGCACACACGAAACAAAGTGCGTACCTACATGCCTGCCGAATACGCGGAAATTCTGGATGAGATGGTCTACCTCCAGCACAGCGATGAGACCCGGCAGGCGCAGTATCGCAGCATCATTGACGCCATTATCAGCATTGGTCAGGCCCCCCAGGTGATTGAGGCCTTCTGCGGCGTGATCAAAGCGCTGACCTGCGATCATCTGCACATCGTGGGCGATATCTTTGACCGCGGCCCCCGGGCTGACATCGTCATGGACTCCCTGATGAGATGCCACAATGTGGATATCCAGTGGGGGAATCACGATGTGCTGTGGATGGGCGCGGCATCCGGTTCCCGCACGATGGTGGCGACGGTGCTGTCCAATTCCATCCACTATAACAACCTGGATGTGATCGAGACCGGCTACGGGATTTCCCTGCGGCCTCTGTCCGTCTTTGCCAACGAGGTTTACAAGCGGTCGGACCTCCATTGCTTCCATGTCAAACTCACTGGCGACGCTGCCAGCCGCTACACCGAGAAGGACAAGCTGCTCTCCGCCCGGATGTACAAGGCCATCACCATCATCCTGTTCAAGCTGGAAGGCCAGAAGGTTCAGCGCTGCCCGGAATTCGGCATGGAGGATCGCCTGCTGCTGGACAAGATCGACTATGCCAACAAGACCATTACCATTGAAGATCAGGTCTACCCTCTGGAGGACTGCGATTTCCCCACGGTAGATCCGCAGAATCCCTACGAGCTGACCCCGGAGGAAGCCCAGGTCATCCAGCAGCTGACAGAGTCCTTCCGCCATTCAGAGAAGCTGCAGCGGCAGATCCGCTTCCTGTACTCCAATGGCAGCCTGTACAAAGTTCACAACGGCAATCTGCTCTTCCATGGCTGCATCCCCATGAACCCTGACGGCAGCCTGATGACCTTCTGCATTGGCGGAAAGGCGCGCAGCGGCCGTGCCTTCATGGACTATGCGGACCGACTGGCCCGCAAGGCGTACTATGACAAGCGCGGTACTCCGGAAAGGCGATTTGGTCTGGATTTCCTGTGGTGGCTCTGGGCGGGCAGAAACAGCCCCATCTACGGCCGAGACAGGATGACCACCTTTGAACGCCGGTTTATCAAGGATGAAAGCACCTGGCTGGAGCCCAAAAACGCTTATTACGAGCACTATAATGATCCCGCCATGTGTGAATGGCTGCTGCAGGAGTTCGGCCTTCATGGCGTGCACAGTCATATCATCAACGGGCATGTGCCAGTCCGGGCAGGGAAGGGCGAGAGCCCCATCAAGGGCGGCGGCAAGCTGCTGGTCATTGACGGCGGCTTCTCCAAGGCATATCAGCCCACATCGGGTATTGCGGGGTATACGCTGCTGTTCAACTCGCGCCATTACCGCATGGTATCCCACCAGCCCTTCCCGGGGAAGTGGAATGCTATCCACCGCAATGATGACATCGAGAGCGATTCCGTCATTTTCGAGGCACTGACGGAGCGCATGCATGTCGCTCATACGGACGAGGGCCGCGAGCTGCAGGCCCATGTGGACGACCTGATGGATCTGCTCAGAGCCTACCGCACGGGCGCGGTAACGGAGGCTCACCGTTGATACGGCTGTCATGGATGGGAAAGAAAAATCCATTCGCGACACACATTCGCCGCGAAATGGCACGCTTTTTGGCCTGGAGTGGTTTACAACAGATGGCCGGGCATGCTATAATAGACATGATGTGAGCGTATGCTGCAAGGCCGCTCCGCATGGTTACAATCAAAGGGGGAGGCGCATTGCAGCCCCGAAGATAAGGAGAGAACGACTATGAAAATGACCTTCCGCTGGTATGGCAAGGAAATCGACCCCATTCAGCTCAAGTACGTCAAGCAGATTCCCGGCATGTCCGGTCTGATGGGCCTGCTGGACAAGCCCGCCGGCGTTGACTGGCCTGAAGAGGAAGTCAAGGAGCTGGTGGATTACGTCCACTCCTGCGGTCTGGAGCTGGAAGTGATCGAGTCCGTCAACGTCCATGAGGACATCAAGATGGGCCTGCCCACCCGTGATGAGTACATCAAGAATTACTGCTCCACCATCCGCACCCTGGCCAAGTACGGCGTGAAGGTCATCGTGTACAACTTCATGCCCATTTTTGACTGGCTGCGTACCGACCTGGCCCGCGAGATTCCCGAGGATGGCTCCAACTCCCTGTACTTCAACGAGGAAGACCTGGGCGAAATGGGCCCCATGGAGATCGTCCGCCGTACCGCCGAGGATTCCAAGGGCTTCACCCTGCCCGGCTGGGAGCCTGAGCGTCTGGCCCTGCTGGAGACCACCCTCAAGCAGTACGAGGGCATCACCCCCGACATGCTGCGCGAGAACTACAAGTACTTCCTGGAGCGCGTGTGCCCCGTGTGTGAGGAAGTCGGCGTGAAGCTGGCCTGCCATCCCGACGATCCCGCCTGGCCCATCTTCGGCCTGCCCCGCATCGCCCACAGCCAGGAGGATTACGACAAGATCGTCAACCTGTACAACAGCCCCGCCAACACCCTGTGCCTGTGCACCGGCTCTCTGGGCTCCAACCCCGAGAACGATATCCCTGCCATCATCCGTCACTTCGGCGAGATGGACCGCATCGGCGCCATGCACGTGCGCAACGTGAAGTATCTGGGCTACCGTCACTTCCGTGAGGCTGCTCACCTGTCTTCCACCGGCGATCTGGACATGTTCGAGATCATGAAGGCGATCTACGACACCTGCCCCGACACCTACATCCGCCCCGACCATGGCCGCATGATCTGGGACGAGGAAGGCCGTCCCGGCTATGGCCTGTACGACCGTGCCCTGGGCGCCACCTACATCAACGGCATCTGGGAAGCGCTGTGCAAGATTTACGGCGACAAGTAAGCAGCGTTGACGCTGCACCCAACGCGCGATTGAGTAGTCTGCTATTGCGTGACCTACCGCGTGTGAGTTGGGACTGTGCCTGCAGTTGACTTTCCGCGCCCTCATGGCGCGGGAAAAGAGATTGACTTAGGTGCATAATATGAATTGACGAAAATCGTGGTCAGTGGTATAGTGAGTATAACCTCACAGCCACTGACCACTTTATTGAGGAGGAATACCACCATGAAGCTGACTTACCAGGGCATCCAGGACAAGGCTGCCTTCGAGGCCGCCGGCATCGCCCTGCCCAAGTTCGACTGGCAGGACATGTGCGCTGAAACCGAGAAGGCTCCCGTGTGGGTGCATTTCGGCGCGGGCAATATCTTCCGTGGATTTATCGCTGTGCTGCAGCAGCGCCTGCTGAACGAGGGCCTGGCCACCAGCGGTATCGTCGCGGCGGAAACCTTCGACTACGACATCATCAACAAGATCTACGATCCCTTCGATTCCATGACCCTGATGGTGACGCTTAAGCCCGACGGCTCCACCGAGAAGGAAGTCATCGCTTCCATCGCCAAGGGCATCCGCGCGGATTCCTCCAATGCGGCCGAGTGGGCAGCGCTGAAAGCCTGCTTCGTGAATCCCGCGCTGCAGATGGCGTCCTTCACCATCACCGAGAAGGGCTATGCGCTGACCAACGTCAAGGGCGAAGTGATGCCCGTCGTCACCGAGGACATCGCGAATGGCCCAGACAAGGCCCGCCATGCCATGGCTGTCGTGGCAGCGATGCTCTACGCCCGCTATCAGGCCGGCGCGCAGCCCATCGCCATGGTGTCCATGGATAACTGCAGCCACAATGGCGCGAAGCTGAAGGAATCTGTCACCACTATTGTGGACGGCTGGGTTGCGAATGGCTTCTGCCCGACAGGCTTTGCGGAGTGGGTAAAGAACGAGACGAATGTCTCCTTCCCCTGGAGCATGATCGACAAGATCACCCCCCGTCCTGCTGATGCGATCCGTGATCAGCTGGCCGAGCTCGGCGTGGAGGACATGGCACCCGTTGTCACCACCCGCAACACCTACATTGCGCCCTTCGTCAACGCTGAGGCTCCCCAGTACCTGGTGGTGGAGGATCGCTTCCCCAACGGCCGCCCCGCCCTGGAGAAGGCTGGCGTGTACCTGACCGACCGCGATACCGTCAACATGACCGAGCGCATGAAGGTTACCACCTGCCTCAATCCCCTGCACACTGCCCTGGCGGTCTACGGCTGCCTGCTGGGCTACACCTCCATCGCTGCGGAAATGAAGGATGAGCAGCTGGTCAAGCTGGTCAGAACCATCGGCTATGCGGAAGGCCTGCCCGTGGTGGTCGATCCAAAGATCATCGACCCCAAGGCCTTCATCGACGAGGTGGTTGAACAGCGCCTGCCCAACCCCTTCATCCCCGATATGCCCCAGCGCATTGCCACTGACACCTCTCTGAAGGTGCCGATCCGCTTCGGCGAGACCATCAAGTCCTACATCGCGGATCCCGAGAAGGACGTGACCTCCCTGACCGCCATTCCCCTGGCAATCGCTGGCTGGCTGCGCTACCTGCTGGCTGTGGATGACGAGGGCAAGGAGATGCCCGTCTCCGCCGATCCCATGCTGCCCGCGCTGCAGGCTGAACTGGCTGGCGTAGAGCTGGGTAAGCCCGAGAGCTGCATCGGCAAGCTGGATGCTATCCTGACCAACGAGGTGATCTTCGCTGTTGACCTGAAGAGGACTGGTCTGGCGGAGAAGGTGGAGGGCTTCCTGCGCGAGATGCTCGCTGGCCCCGGCGCCGTCCGCGCGACCCTGGTCAAGTATCTGGGCTGATCAATAAGAAAAAGATAGAGCCGCATTCCCAGTGGGGGAGTGCGGCTCCTTGTTGTTCAGATGTAATGAAGCAGCTTAAGGGCGTCATAGAGGCCGTCCAGCGAGATGCAGAGGCCGATCACGATCACCAGCATGCAGATGGAAAATGTCATGCCGTCATCCCGCAGGTCCTCCCAGTATGTGGTGATGGCGTATCCCAGGCCCAGAGACAGATTCTGAAAGAACTCGCTGATGCGGAATTTCAAGGCGCTCCAGCCCTGGCGGAAGGAGCCGCCCACAAAGCACATCATATGGAAGATGAAGCCCAGCCCGAAACCGATCCCCTGGGCGGAGGCCGCATGCAGCGCTTTGGTGCCGGTGGTGTAGGCCGAAATGAAGAGATAGAGCAAAACGGCAAAGGTGATGGGGACAAGGATCATAATCAGCAAGATGACCCAAAAGCCGCGATAGGGAGGCTGATGCTTCTGTTTGTGCATGGCCAGGCTCCTTTGACAATGGAATGCCCTATTCTATCATTTTCGGCAGAAAACGTCAATCTTGCAGCAATAGAAAACTCCCCGGCGAACCGGGGAGCGAGTGTGTGATATTACTTCACCTTGGACAGGGCGTCCTGCACAGCCTCGATCAGGCCGTTGGAGGAGAAGGTGGCGCCAGCGACGGCGTCGATGCCCTCAACACCGTTGGCAGCGACGATGGCGTCGGTCACGGTGGGGTAAGCCTTGTCGAAGATACCGGCGGTCTCGGCATGCTCCAGCACTTCGATCTTGGCGATCTTGTTGCCGTCCATGGTCACCTTGACCTTGATGTCGCCGCCGAAGCCCTTGCCAACGCCGATGTACTCGTTCGCGGCCAGAGCGGGCTCTTCAACAGCCTCAGCATCGATGGAGGGAGCGGTCTCATAGCCAAAGTGGATATTCAGCAGCTCGATGGCCTTTGCAGCGACGTCAGCGGACAGGGAGGCACAGCGGGCGCGGCGCTCAGCGCTGCCGAAATCAAAGCCGCTCAGAGCCATCCAGTTGTTGACGGAATCCTTGCACAGTTCGCTGCCGGACACAGAGTGGACGTTCAGCGCCTCAAGGTTTTCGGGGTTGTAAATCGGGAACGCGGTGGTCTCATACCAGGCGTACAGCTGATTGCGCAGGGAGCCGGAATCAGAGCTGGTCAGGAACAGGCCGAGGATAGCGAAAGCGCCGCCCAGGGCACCGCACAGGTTCTGACGACCATAGCCGCCACCACCGTTGGCAAACATGCGGCCATCGATCTGGTTGTAGGGATAGCCGTACTTCTCGGCCAGCAGCTCCAGAATGCCGGAAGACACGCCGGCACAGCAGCCGCCATGGGTGGAGAAGTTGGCGTACACGCGAGCCTTAACCTCTTCCTTATCCAGAGGCTTGTAGGTCCAGGGCCAAGCGGGAGCAGCGATCTCAGCCTCAGCGGAAGCAGCAGCGGGGATAGCAGCGACGGCGGCAGCACCCAGGGTCACCTTGCCAGCCAGCTTCAGGAAATCGCGGCGATTCAGATTGCTCATTGTTTTATCCTCCTATTCGGAATCTCATCGTGCATATGCACGGTTACAGTTATTATACATCATAACAAACTGTTTTTGCAAGAGTATTTTGATAAAAAAACCACAAATGAAAGGACTTAGTGGAAGGTGGTTTTCAACTGCCGAAATGGCTTTACTTTTGGAGCCTGTTGTTGTATAATTATCCTTAGCGAATTTGGCAAAACACCGTGAGGGGAGGCGGCGGACATGTTCAATCTGGGCATGATGGAGATTGTTGTTGTGCTGGCAGTAGCGTTCCTGATCGTCGGCCCCAAGGATCTGCCCAAGGTCGCCCGGTGGATCGCGCGGCAGCTCAAGAGCATCAAGAAGCTCATCCGCCAGATCAAGCAGGAGACGGGTTGGGACGAGTTCGCCAAGGAGTTTCAGGATACCGCTGAGGATATCAAATCCAGCGTGAAGGATGCAGATATCCGCCAGGAGATTCAAATGTCAGCCGACGAACTGCGGGCCGAAATGGACGGCGTTCGGGAGGACGTTGACCGGGTATCCAAACAACTTGAAAAAGAGATAGAGGCATAATTGATCAGGAGGTATTTGGCATGGGTAAGCTGGGTATTTGGGAGATTCTGCTGATTTTGATCGTGGTTCTGCTGGTGTTCGGCGGCAGCAAGCTGAGCGGCGTGGGCAAGGCGCTGGGCCAGAGCATCCGTGAGTTCAAGAAGGAAATCAAGTCCGACGACGATAAGGCTGAGGCTAAGGAAGAGCAGAAGGCGGAATAAGTCTTATAAGGAGGTCGGGCTTGCCCGACTAGCGATAGCCAATGCTTGCATTGGCAGAGCGAACCGGCTCCACAGTGTGGAGTTGTCCCGGAGGGACAAAGGTTCCGAAGCGCAGCGTAGGAGTATGCCAGCACGGCCTTGGCGCCGGGTGATGGCCGAATAAGGAGGTCTTCCCTTGGCTCAGGAACAGAATATGCAGTCGCTGGGGGAGCACCTGATTGCGCTGCGAAGGATTTTGCTGCGAAGCGCGGCGGCTATCGCCATCGCTTTTGTGGCTGTGTTTTATGTCGCCATTGAACAGCTGATGGGGTTCATCACCGGCCCGATCGTGGAGCGCGGCATCGTGGTGATCTATACGGAAATGTCCGCAGCGCTGATGACGAAGATGAAGGTAGCTTTCATTGCCGGCGTGGTGGTGGCCAGCCCCTATGTTTTCTGGCAGATCTGGGCGTTCATCAAATCTGCGCTGTACGACCATGAACGGCGGATGTTCCGTGTGACCTTTGCGGCCACGGTGTTCCTCTTCCTGCTGGGCGTGGCGTTCTGCTATGCGGCGGTGTATTTCCTGGCGGTGGATTTCTTCCTCGTCGCCGGCGAAAACCTTGCGACGCCCATGCTGGCGATTGACAAGTATGTCAGCTTCCTCTTCGGCTTTGTGCTGCCCTTTGGCCTGGCATTCGAGTTGCCGGTGGCGCTGTACATGACCACCAGGATGGGTTTGACCGACTACAAGATGCTGGCCAGCAAGCGCAAGTTTGTGATCCTTGCGGTGGTGGTGATCGCTGCATTTCTTACCCCGCCGGATGTGGTCAGCCAGGTCATGCTGTCCATCCCGATCCTGCTGCTGTTTGAGATCTCGCTGATGATCTGTAAGGTTGTCAAGCCTTCCGGTAAGACAGCGGAATAAAATCGACCCACCCTGCAATGGGGTGGGCCGTTTTTGTTATGCGGATGTGGTGGCGGAAGCAGCTGCGGACTTCGCATCCCGGCGCTGCAGCCATGCGGAGAGGACGATCAACATTCCAAGGAGCACCCAGGGCAGGGCTGTGAGCGCGTATGCGCCGATGACGGGCAGCAGGCCTTTCGTCACCAGGGAGACGACCACGATGGACATCGCGGCGGGGCAGATGTAGACGTCACCGTGGACGTGGAACACCCGGCCCAGGAAGTCGCCCAGGATGTGTACGGCAACACCCGCCAGCACGCCCCAGCCGATGTTTCCGCCGGCAGCCATGGCATAGGCTGCGCACACAGTGATGTGGTGAGTAGTGGGCACCTGCGTCTTGCCCTGGCCCAGCACCAGCACCACGCAGCTGACGGTGAAGGGCAGGAAAATGCCGTACTGGCGAACCATCTCGTTCTCCGAGGCGAGCACTTCCTGCGTGCAGCAGGCGGCGAAGCCTGCGATCACCCCGGCATAGAGCACCATGTCGAAGGGGCGGGTCATATGGGGCTGCCAGGACTTGGCGCGGCGATGGAAGCGACCCAGCCGGGCGGATTCCTCATCCATCTTGCTGAAAACCTCCCGATCGAGGACGATCTTCAGCGTCAGGGTGATGAACCAGATATACGCGGCGCTGGTGTCCATGATGGCGCCCAGGCCGATTTTGCCCATCAGACTGTTGAGCACCCAGCCCAGCGCGCCCACGCAGCCGCCGAAGAGGATCACGTCCGGTTTACCCAGCGTCCACAGGGCGCGGTCGGTGTTGCGGCCTTCACCCCAGGGGAGGTAACCTCTCCAGCGGGCGTAGTGGGCGGAGGTGGCGCCAGCAGCATAGGACACGGCAGGCAGCATCATCGGGCCGAAGGCGACGGCGGTGTGCAGGAAGGGTGCATCGACGCCACCAAAGAGTGCAGCCATCGAGATTGCGCAGAACACGCCCGTCAGCGCGAAGGCAGCCGAGCCGCCCAGCATCGCGCCGAAGGCTCCGCCGCAGAAAGCGAAAAACACATGCATCGTGTGGATTCTCCTGTGTGTTGGATTCTCCAGCATGATAAGGCAAGCGACGACCTTTGTCAACCGATTATTTTCACATAAATACGCAGGAAGTACTGTCAAAATCAAAAAAGTGTGCTATAATGGGAAAAATGTCGTTCAAACAGGAGGATGCGTGATGGATTACCGTACCTATCTCCGTTATAACCCCACCCAGGAGGGCTTCTTTGGCGAGTACGGCGGCGCGGAGCTGCCGGATGAATTGAAGGCCGCCTTTGCAGAGATCACCGAGGCGTATCAGCATATCTGCCACAGCGCTCAGTTCATCAGCGAGCTGCGCCGCATCCGCAAGGATTTCCAGGGCCGTCCCACGCCGGTATATCACTGCGAGCGCCTGAGCCGTAAGGTCGGCGGCGCGCAGATTTACCTCAAGCGTGAGGACCTCAACCACACCGGCGCCCACAAGCTCAACCACTGCATGGGCGAGGGCCTGCTGGCCAAGTACATGGGCAAGAAGAAGATCATCGCGGAGACCGGCGCGGGCCAGCATGGCGTGGCACTGGCGACGGCGGCTGCCTTCTTTGGCCTGGAGTGCGATATCTACATGGGCGAGGTGGACATCGCCAAGCAGGCGCCCAACGTCACCCGCATGAAGATACTGGGCGCCAACGTCGTGCCCGTCACCCATGGCCTGAAGACCCTGAAGGAAGCAGTCGATGCGGCCTTCGAGGCCTATGCCAAGGAGTACAAGGATGCCGTCTACTGCATCGGTTCCTGCCTGGGTCCCCATCCCTTCCCGATGATGGTGCGCGACTTCCAGATGGTCGTGGGCCAGGAGATGCGCGAGCAGTTCAAGGAAATGACCGGCCTGGAGCCGGACGTGGTCTGCGCCTGCGTGGGCGGCGGATCCAACAGCCTGGGTACCTTCGTGCCCTTCCTGGACAGCGCGGTGGAGCTCTACGGCATCGAGCCCCTGGGCAAGGGCGATAAGCTGGGCGATCATGCCGCTTCCATGAAGCACGGCACTCCCGGCGTGATGCACGGCTTCAAGTCCATCATGCTCAAGGACGAAAACGGCGAGCCCGCGCCGGTGTATTCCATCGCCTCCGGCCTGGATTACCCCTCCGTTGGCCCCGAGCATGCGTACCTTCGTGACCTGGGCCGCGTCACCTACGACTGCGTCACTGACGAGGAAGCGGTGGAGGCCTTCTTCGCCCTGTCGAAGTACGAGGGCATCATCCCTGCGCTGGAATCCAGCCATGCGGTGGCTTTCGCTATGAAGAAGGCAAAGGAAATGAAGACGGGATCCATCCTCGTGACCCTCTCCGGCCGCGGCGACAAGGATGTCGATTATATCGTTGAGCATTATGGCTATGGCGAGCAGTTCACGCTGTGATCATCTTGAATACAAATAGATGCGGTACACTCTGGCGGCAGGGTGTACCGCATTTTGTGAATAGTTAAAAAATTATCTTTGCTGTATTCTGACTAAATAGCGCATGTAAGCCCTTGCAAAAACAACCAAAATCAATTATAATAGGTAGAAAGTCAGTGCACCGGGTATGCTATACGCGCTGGCGGGAGGTAAACAACGGCTTGTTCAAAAAAGTTGACCCCACGGTCCTCAAGGAAACCCTCTACATTGCCCTGTCGGTGCTGATTCTCTCGGTGCTGATGCAGGCGGTGTTCCTGGTAATCGGGCGGTGGGATTATTCCGTCCTGCTGGGCAACCTGTATGGCGCGGCTGTCGCGGTGGGCAACTTCTTCCTCATGGGTCTGACGGTGCAGGTTTGCCTGACCCTGGACCCTGACGAGGCCAAGAAGCGCATGAAGCTTTCCCAGCAGGGGAGAATGCTCATGCTGCTGGTGCTCTGTGTGATCGGCGGCGTGCTGCCCTTCATGAATACCATTGCAGTGCTGATCCCCCAGCTTTTCCCGCGTATTGGCGTGACCATCCGCGGGCTGACCATGAAAGATCAATAAACCCAATTCACCCTCAACCTTTGCAGAAAAGGAGGTGAAACAACTGTGCAAGAAAAAAACAGAAAATTCCGCATCGTGGACGCGCTGCTCATCCTGATGATGGTGCTGCCCCTGGTGGCGGCGATGGTCATCAAGATCCTCACCAATGAGCCTGACCTGACCGGCGGCGTTTCCATCGCCGGTGCGCGCATCTTCTTCACCGTTCCCATGCCCATTCAGGACCTGATCATCACCGAGGCGCAGATCAATGCCTGGCTGATCCTGATCACCATCCTGGGCGCCTGCCTCTTCTTCACCCATGGCCTCAAGGAGGACAAGCGTGACTGGCGGCAGATGGCGGCAGAATGGGTGGTCGAGAAGGTGGACGGTCTGGTGGAGGCCTCCATGGAGGATATCTTCCGCAAGAGCTACGCGCCCTTCATTGCAGCCATCCTGGCCTACTCGGCCTGCTCGAGCCTGATGTCCCTGATCGGCGTGTTCCCGCCCACAAGCGACGTGAACGTCATCGCCGGCTGGTCCATCCTGGTGTTCGGCCTGATCACCAAGAACAAGCTCAAGGCTGGCTTTGGCAACTATGCCAAGGGCTTCCTGGAGCCCATCCCGGTGATGCTGCCCATGAACATCCTGGGCGAAGTCGCCACCCCCATCTCGATGACCTTCCGTCATTTCGGCAACGTGATGTCCGGCTCGGTTATCGCGACGCTGATCGCCTGGGCCCTGCAGAACCTGTCCCACATGGTGTTGGGCTGGCTGCCCGGTCTCCTGGGTGACATTCCCTTCCTGCAGATCGGTCTGCCGGCTGTGCTGAGCGTCTACTTCGACGTCTTCAGCGGCTGCATCCAGGCCTACATCTTTGCCATGCTGACGATGCTGAACATCTCCGGTGCATACCCGGCGGATGCCATCGCAGAGCGGCTGGCAAAACGCGAGGCCCGCAAGGCCAAGAAGGTCAAGGCGGCCTGATCCCTCATTACACCGTAACTCTGCCGCAGGTGCGGCTCACATTACAACACACATTTTGAACGGAGGAAACTTACTATGATGGAAATCGCTATCGGTATCATTCTTGGCTGCTGCGCGCTGGGCGCTGGCATCTGCATGGGCATTGGCGCTATCGGCCCCGGCGTCGGCGAAGGTCACGCTGTTGCGAACGCTTGTGAAGCCATCGGCCGTCAGCCTGAAGCCAAGGGCGCTGTCACCTCTACCATGATCATGGGCTGTGCTATCTCTGAGACCACCGGTATTTACGCCCTGGTTATCGCCATCCTGCTGATCTTCGTTGCCCCCGGCATGCTGGTGAACACCCTGGTCAACGCCATCAAGTAAAGCAGGTGACAGAATGGGTAATCTGCAAATCGTATCCTTCAACCTGTGGCAGGTGCTCATTTCCCTGGCGAATCTGACCATCCTGTACCTGGGTTTGAAGAAGTTCCTGTACAAGCCGGTGAAGGCCGTGCTGGAGAACCGCAAGGCTGCCATCGCCAAGGAGTATGCTGAGGCGGAAGAAGCCCGCACCAGCGCCAACGCCGCCCGTGACGAGTACGCCGCCAAGCTGGCTACTGCCCATACCACCGCGGATGAGATCATCCACGACGCCACCGTCCTGGCGAACCGCCGCGGTGAAAAGATCGTGGCCGACGCCCATCAGAAGGCTGACGAGATCGTCCGTCAGGGCGAGCTGGAAGCCTCCATGGAGAAGAAGAAGGCCATGGAGACCATCCGTCAGGATATCACCGATGTGTCCGCTGCCATGACAGAGAAGCTGCTGGGCCGCGAGATGTCCGCCGAGGATCATCGCAGCATGATCGACGAGTTCCTGAAGGGCGTGGGTGAAGGCTGATGACTGAAATGAGCAAGTCTTACGCCGACGCGCTGTTCTCCCTGGCATTGGAGACAAACACCGTCTTTGAGACGCTGATGACGCTCAAAGCCATGCGCGACGGCCTCTACGGCACCGAAGGCGCGCTGGATCTGCTGGCGTCCCCCTCCATCCCCAAGGATGAGCGCTGCGCCGTGCTGGAAAAGGCGTTTGGCGACGTGAGACCCGAGCATGTGCTGAGCTTTGTGGGCGTGCTGGTGCAGCATGGCCACATCCGCGAACTGAATGACTGCGTGGAGGCCTACACGGCCCTGCACGACGAGCATTCCCGCCTGTCCACCGCCTATGTGACCAGCGCTGTGGAGCTGACCAAGGCCGAGCAGGCTGCGCTGACGGAGAAGCTGGGCAAAAAGCTTGGCCGCACCATCCACCTGGAATGCAGCGTGGATCCCACGCTCCTGGGCGGCCTGGTCGTGAATGTGGACGGCAAGGTCATTGACGGCAGCCTGAAGCACAAGCTGCAAGAAATCAAGGAAGTGATGACAAAATGAGCAACAGACCGGAAGAAATTTCGAATATCCTCAAGGAGCAAATCCGGAATTACAAGTCCCGTATCGAAATGAACGAGACGGGTACGGTCATCACCGTCGGTGACGGTATTGCCCGTGTGTACGGACTGCGCTCCTGCATGGCCAATGAGCTGCTCCGCTTTGAGGACGGCAGCTTCGGCATGGCCCAGAACCTGGAAGAGGACACCGTCTCTGTCGCCGTGCTGAGCGACAAGGATGAGATCCGCGAGGGCACCACTGTCTACCGCACTGGCAAGGCCCTGTCCGTGCCCGTGGGTGAAAACCTGCTGGGCCGCGTGGTGAACGCCCTGGGCCAGCCCATCGACGGCAAGGGTGACATCCTCACCACCGAAACCCGCCCCATCGAGTCCGAGGCTCCCGGCATCATCGAGCGCCAGAGCGTTCATGTGCCGCTGCAGACCGGCATCAAGGCCATCGACGCCATGATCCCCATCGGCCGTGGCCAGCGCGAGCTGATCATCGGCGACCGCCAGACCGGTAAGACCGCCATCGCGATCGATACCATCATCAACCAGAAGGGCAAGGACGTGCTGTGCGTGTACGTCGCCATTGGCCAGAAGCGTACCTCCGTTGTGCAGATTGCCAACGAGCTGGAGCGCGCCGGCGCGATGCCCTACACCATCATCGTGTCTGCGTCTGCGGCGGAATCCGCCCCCCTGCAGTACATCGCGCCCTACTCCGGCTGCGCGATGGCGGAGTATTTCCGCGCCCAGGGTAAGGACGTGCTGATCATCTATGATGATCTGTCCAAGCACGCGGTGGCTTACCGCGCTCTGTCCCTGCTGATCCGTCGTCCTCCGGGCCGTGAGGCTTACCCGGGCGACGTGTTCTACCTGCACTCCCGCTTGCTGGAGCGTGCAGCCTGCGTCCACAAGGACTTCGGCGGCGGCTCCATCACGGCTCTGCCCATCATTGAGACCCAGGCGGGCGACGTTTCCGCCTACATCCCCACCAATGTCATCTCCATCACCGACGGCCAGATCTTCCTGGAGACCGAGCTCTTCCACTCCGGCATCATGCCCGCCATCAACCCGGGCATCTCCGTCAGCCGAGTGGGCGGCGCTGCCCAACTCAAGGCCATGAAGAAGGTTGCCGGCGAGCTGAAGCTGCTCTACGCCCAGTACCTGGAGCTGAAGTCCTTCGCCCAGTTCGGTTCCGATCTGGATGCTGACACCAAGGCCCGTCTGGCTCTGGGCGCCCGCATCGTGGAAGTGCTCAAGCAGGGCAAGAATGCCCCCATCCGCGTGGGCTGCCAGGTCGCCATCGTGTACGCCGTCATCAACGGCTACCTGAACGACGTGGAAATCAAGGACGTCGCCGCCTGGGAAGAGCGCCTGTACGAGAAGCTCGAGGCGGAGAACGCCGACCTGCTGGCCCGCATGGAAGCCGGTCAGTGGTCTGACGACGATGTGAATGAACTGAAAGCGGCGCTTGCGTCCATGCGGAGGTGACGGGCATGGGAGCCAACACCAAAGCCCTGAAAAACCGCATTCGTTCCGTTGATTCCACGCTGCATACCACCAGCGCCATGGGCCTGGTCGCGTCCTCCAAGATGCGCCGCGCCAATCAGGCGATGCATGCCGGCAAGCAGTACGTCGGCGCCTTCGACCGTGTGGTGAGCGTGCTTGCCACCGTCAGCGAGTGCCAGCGCAGCCCCTACATGCGTGTCGCCGGCGAGCGTACCAAGCTGATCGTCATCGCGGGTGACCGCGGCCTTGCGGGCGGCTACAACGCCAACATCTTCCGTCTGGTGGCTACCATGCAGTACGATGATATTATCCCCATCGGCAAGCGCGCCTGTGACCGCTACAAGGGGGAGTTCCACTCCTCTGAGAAGTACACCGGCGCTGAAGCCACCGCGCTGGCCCGCAAGCTCTGCAAGGAGTTCGTGGACGGCGAATATGACCGTTTGGGCATCGTGTACACCCGCTATGTGTCCATGATGAGCCAGGAAGCGGACGTGAAGTGGGTGCTGCCTCTTCAGCGGCCCGAGAACGTGGAGCCCATCTCCGCCATCTTCGAGCCGGACGAGGAAACCATCCTCAACGCTACCGTGCCGGATTACGTCGCCGGCATTCTGATGGCCTGCATCCGCGAATCCTTCGCCAGCGAGGTCACTGCCCGCCGCATGGCTATGGACTCCGCCGGCAAGAACGCCCGCGCGATGATCGACGACCTGCAGCTGCAGTACAACCGCGCGCGTCAGAGCGCCATCACCCAGGAAATCACGGAGATCGTTGCGGGCAGCGGCAGCTGATTCCGCAGATGATCATTACCCTACCAAAAGAAGGGGGTTATACCTTTGGCAACTACCAATACGGGCATTGTCGCGCAGGTCATGGGACCTGTTGTTGACGTCCGTTTCGAGAAGGGCGGCCTTCCGCCCATCCATCAGGCCCTGACGGTCATGATCGGCGAGCGCAAGCTGACCGTTGAGGTCGCTCAGCACATCGGCGATAACACCGCCCGCTGCATCGCCATGGCCTCCACCGACGGCCTGCAGCGCGACTCTGTCGTCACCGATACCGGCGCGGCCATTTCCGTGCCCGTCGGCCGCCAGACCCTGGGCCGTATCTTCAACGTCCTGGGTGACGTGGTGGACAACGGTGCACCCGTTGAGGGCGAGCGCTGGGACATCCATCGTCCTGCTCCTGCCTATGACGAGCTGGCCACTTCTACCGAGATCCTGGAGACCGGCATCAAGGTTATCGACCTGATCTGCCCCTACTCCAAGGGCGGCAAGATCGGCCTGTTCGGCGGCGCTGGCGTTGGCAAGACGGTTCTGATCATGGAGCTGATCAACAACATCGCCAAGCAGCACAACGGCCTGTCTGTCTTCACTGGCGTTGGCGAGCGTACCCGTGAGGGCAACGACCTGTACAACGAGATGAAGGAATCCGGCGTTATCAAGAACACCGCGCTGGTCTACGGCCAGATGAACGAGCCTCCGGGAGCCCGTATGCGCGTGGGCCTGGCTGGTCTGACTGTCGCTGAGTACTTCCGCGATCAGGAAAACCAGGACGTGCTGCTGTTCATCGACAACATCTTCCGTTTCACTCAGGCTGGCTCCGAGGTGTCTGCGCTGCTGGGCCGTATGCCCTCCGCCGTTGGCTACCAGCCCACCCTGGCCACTGAAATGGGTACCCTGCAGGAGCGCATCACCTCCACCCGCAAGGGCTCCATCACCTCCGTGCAGGCGGTTTACGTCCCTGCGGACGACCTGACCGACCCCGCTCCCGCGACGACCTTCTCCCACCTGGATGCGACCACGGTTCTGTCCCGTGCCATCGCCTCCCAGGGCATCTACCCCGCCGTGGATCCGCTGGAGTCTACCTCCCGTATCCTGTCTCCTGACGTGGTGGGTGAGGAGCACTACCGTGTGGCCCGCGATGTGCAGCGCATTCTGCAGCGTTACACCGAGCTGATGGACATCATCGCCATCATGGGTATGGACGAGCTGTCTGATGACGATAAGCTGCTGGTGGGCCGTGCCCGTAAGATCCAGCGCTTCCTGTCCCAGCCCTTCGACGTGTCTGAGAAGTTCACCGGCGTGCCCGGCTGCTACGTGCCGATCAGCGAGACCATCCGCGGCTTCTCCGAGATCATCGAGGGCAAGCACGACAGCCTGCCTGAGTCCGCGTTCCTCTTCGCGGGCACCATCGATGACGTCATCGCCAAGGCAAAGAAGGTGCAGGGATGAAAACCTTCCTGCTGAATATTTCTTCGCCGGATGGCCAGGTGTTCTCCGGCCAGGTTGTGTCGCTGATCGTCCGCGGTGTGGAGGGTGAGTTCGCCGTTCTGGCGGAGCATGCGGCCTTCATCACCAATGTCGTGCCCGGAAAGTGCATCGTGGAGCTTGAGGATGGCACCGTCAAGAACGGCACCACCGAGGGCGGCCTGATCACCGTCGGCCAGAATGATGTGACCTACCTCACTGCTGGCGTGACCTTCGAGTAAGCATTTCGCCCCTGCTGCAATTTCTGCGGCAGGGGATTTTTCATGCTTGCAAAGCGGATGTTATTCATTTATAATGGAAGCACCATGATCGTTTCGGAGGTGCGTATGCTGACCAAGCCCTGCGATCCACGGGCGCTGCCCTGTGTGCTTCGACTGCTGGAATATTTGTCCTCCATCGAAGGTAAGGCTATTCTGACTGGCCAGCACACCCAGTCCATGGCACAGGAGGAGCTTCACCGCATCGCTGAAGTGACGGGCAAACGTCCGGCACTGCTGGGTTTTGAGCTGCTGGGGTATTCGCCCAACATCCGCCTGGAAACAGGCGATGAAGCCTGCGTGACTGAGGTGCTGGAGAACCGCGGCACCCTTGAGCGCGCCTGGGAATGGGCGAGGGAAGGCGGAATCATCACCTTCACCTGGCACTGGTTTTCGCCCTTGGGCGGCCGGGACAAGAGCTTCTATATGAAGAATACGGACTTCGACGCCAGCCGCGTGCTCGTTGAGGGCACGCCGGAGCGGGAGGCTTTCTTCCACGACATGGATCACATGGCGGAGTTGCTGCGCCCCTTCTGCAAGGCCGGCGTGCCCATCCTGTGGCGGCCCTTCCATGAGTGCGACGGCAAATGGTTCTGGTGGGGCGCACAGGGCCAGGATGTGGCACGGGAGCTCTTCCGCCTGATGTATCGCCATTACACCCAGGTACACCACCTGCATAACCTTGTCTGGGTATGGAACAATCCGCAGCCCGAGGGCTATGTGGGGGACGAATACTGCGATCTCATCAGCCGGGATTTCTACCCGCCGGCTCATGCTCACAGCGCCTTTGAGGACAAGTGGAAGGAACTCAAGCGCATCACCCCGGCGGAGAAGGGCTGCGCGATTGCCGAGACCGGCGTCATCCCCGACGGAGACGACTTGGCTGACAAGATGACCCCCTGGCTGTGGTACATGACCTGGAGCCACGGCTTCTGCCTGACGGAGGATTGGAACAGCTTCGACGCGCTGCGCAGGCTGTACAATCATCCCTGGGCCATCACCTTGGATAAACTGCCGCAAGGCATCAATGGATAAAGGAGTATTACGATGGATAATTTCAATTTCTACAGCCCCACAGAATTTGTGTTTGGCAAGGGCCGCGAGAATGAGGCCGGCCAGCTGGTCAAGAAGTACGGCGGCACCAAGGTGCTGGTGCACTTTGGCGGCGGCAGCGCGGTCAAGAGCGGCCTGCTGGGCCGGGTGACGGCTTCTCTGGAGGCAGCCAACGTGCCCTATGTGTCCCTGGGCGGCGTGAAGCCCAACCCTCGCGACACCCTGGTGTACGAGGGCATCGACCTGTGCAAGAAGGAAAATGTGGACTTCATCCTGTGCGTGGGCGGCGGCTCGGTCATCGACTCCGCCAAGGCCATTGCGGCAGGCGTGGTGTATGAGGGTGATTTCTGGGACTTCTACTCCGGTAAGGCTGCGGTGGAAAAGGCGCTCCCTGTTGCGACGGTGCTGACCATTGCGGCGGCCGGCAGCGAGGGCAGCGGCGATACCGTCGTCACCCAGGAATCCACCGGCCTCAAGCGCGGCGCTGGCAGCAACGCCCTGCGTCCCCGCTTCTCCATCATGAATCCTGAGCTGACCATGACCCTGCCGGCTTACCAGACGGCCTGCGGCGCCTGCGACATCATGGCCCATGTCTTTGAGCGCTACTTTACCAACACTCCCGAGGTGGAGATCACCGACCGCCTGTGCGAGGCTGTCCTGACTACGATGGTCAAGGAAACGCCTCGCGTCATCGCTGATCCCTTCAACTACGAGGCTCGCGCGAACATCATGTGGGCAGGTACGGTAGCGCATACCAACATCGTGGGCGTTGGCCGTAGCCAGGACTGGAACAGCCACAACCTGGAGCACGAGCTCTCTGGCCTGTACGATGTGGCCCACGGCGCCGGCCTTGCGGTTGTGATGCCCGCGTGGATGGAGTTCGTCATGTCCCACAACCCGATGCGCTTTGCCCAGATGGCGACCCGCGTCTTTGGCTGCGCGATGAACTTCGAGAACCCTGAAGCTACAGCCAAGGAAGGCATCCGCTGCTTCCGCCGGTTCCTGAAGGAAATCGGCCTGCCCATCAACTTCGCTGAACTGGGCGCGAAGGAAGAGGACATCCCCGTGCTGGTGGAGAAGCTGGGCCTGGGCGATGGCCGTACCTGGGGCTTCGTCCGGCTGTCCTCCGAGGACGCCGCGGAAATCTACCGCATTGCTGCCAAGGCCACCCTGTAAGACAAAAATGCACCCTGCTGACGCATGTCAGCAGGGTGTTTTGTGTGCAATTACAGTTCGTCCATGCCGCCCATGACTTCCGCCAGGGAGATTTCAAGGTTGCCGTTGCGGCAGCGCAGCTCGTCGATGAAGGCCTGGCCTTGCTTGGCGTCCTTCATCTCCACCCGGTAGTGCAGCTTGTAGAGGCTCCCCATGTTGGTGGTCTTGGCCTGAAGGAGACGGTGGGACTTGGTGAACCGTGCGAACACCTCGTCAAACTCATTCACATAGCGCAGGCTCTCCGGGATGGTGATGTGCAAATCCATGCAGCGCTCGTTGCCCATGGGGACGAGGGCGACGGCGATCATGCCAAGGCTGACGATCACCGTGAAAAGCAGCGCGATAGCAATGTAGCCGCCTGCGCAGGCCAGACCCGCCGTCATGGCCAGGAAGATGACCACGATGTCCCGAGCCTTGCCGGGCACGGAGCGGAAGCGGATCAGCGAGAATGCGCCCATGACCGCGATGCCGGTGCCCACATTGCCGTTGACCATGGCGATCACGGTACAGACGATCATCGGCAGCAGGATCAGGCTGCTGAGGAAGGACTTGCTGGCGTGATTGCGGAAGGCAGCTGCCAGCGCCGTCACCACGCCGCAAAGTCCCGCAGCCAGCAGGCAGATCAGGTAGGTGCCGATGGAGATGTCGCTGCCGACGAGGATGGTATCAAACAGTTCATACATGGATGGTCACGTCTCCTTTCACATGGCTGCGGATGTACACAGGCGCCTCGATCAGCCCTGCATTGCGCAGGTAGGCGGTGCCGTATTTGGAGAAGCGCCCGGGCCGGATGCCGCACTGGCTCAGGGCCTGAGCAAGCCATACGGGCATTGCGCCGCTGGTCTTGATCTCCATGAGGATAGCGTCCTCGGGGAGGAGATACTCCCCGTTGGAGCCGTTTTCCAATCGGCAGTCGGTATCGCGTGCACGGACATTGGTGTCGAAGGTGATGCGCAGGTCTGGGTTCTCCGCGTCGAAATAAGCCTCACGCTCATAGGCAATGAGCATCATGGGTTTGGGGTTGCGGTAGAAGTGCATCGCGTAGTCGATCTCCCGCATGATCTGGCTGTCGCAGGGCTTCTGCCCATCCTCGATGTAGGTCATGGCCTCGCGGAGCGTCATGATTTCGCGGCGCTTGTAAACAACGCCCTTGTACTTCTTCTTGATCTCCAGGAAAACCTGGTCGTCCATCGTGGGTGTACCATAGGAGCGCAGTCGCAGCTTCTCCTTATAGGCGCGGGCAATGATGGAATTGCGGATGATGAGGTGATCCGGCGTATCCAGATACAGGCTGCAGATGGTGTTGCGCCCGTGGGCGTCCGGGGTCAGATGTGCCCCGATGGCGGCCAGCAGGGCATCCTTCTGTGCTGGATTCAGCCGGTATTTCTTCTCCACCCGCCGGAAGGTCATGATGTCTTTCATAGGCTCTCCTTGGCTGGGATGATCCAATTCTCCCATATGTTTGCCGTGAATGCGTGAGCAACCTTTGCCGATCTGCAAATTCTGTTGGGAGATTACAGATTGTACAGCGCAGCGAACTTCCGCTTCAGATAGCTGACATAGCAGGTGGGATCAAAGTCCTGCCCGATGGCGTTCTTGAGCAGCTGGGGCGGGGTGAGGAGCTTGCCGTGGCGGTGGATCTTCTCGCCCAGCCAGGCGGTTACGCGGCTGAGGTCGGCTTTCTCCACGTCTGCCCAGGGGTCGAAGTCTTTTTCCATTGCGGCGAGCATCTGTACGCCGTATGCGCTGCCCAGCGCGTAGGAGGGAAAGTAGCCGATCATGCCGCCGGACCAGTGCACGTCCTGCAGGATGCCCTCCCGATCGTTGGGAACGGTCACGCCCAGGTACTCCTTGTACATCTGGTTCCACAGGGCGGGGAGCTCGTCCACCTTGGCATCGCCGCCGATCATCAGCTTCTCCATCTCGTAGCGGATGGCGATGTGCTGCCCGTAGGTCAGCTCGTCTGCTTGGGTGCGGATCAGGCTGGGCCCGGATTTATTCACGGCTGCGTAGAGGGCTTCTGCGGTCACGCCCTTCATCTGGGCGGGGAAACATTCCTGCATCACGGGCAGCAACGCGCGGCAGAAGGGGAGGCTGCGGCCGATAATGTTCTCATAAAAGCGGCTCTGGCTCTCATGCAGGCCCATGGAGGCGCCGCTGGCCAGGTTGGTGAACTGGATCTCGTCCGCCGTGCCAAGCTCGTAGAGGGCGTGGCCACCCTCGTGGATGACAGAGTACATGCTGTCCGCCACGTCCGTCTCGGAATAGTTGGTGGTGATGCGCACGTCCCACTTGTTGAAGTTGGTGGTGAAGGGATGCTCGGTTTCCGCGATGCCGCAGCGGTCGCGGGGGATGCCCATCATCTGCATCAGGCGGTCGGAGAAGATACGCTGATCGTTGATGGGGAAGCGCTGCTGCAGGAAGGCGGCATCGGGGGCAGGCTTCTCTGCCACGGCCTTGATGATGGGGGAGAGCTCCGTGCGCAGCAGGGCAAAGAAAGGATCCAGCGTGGCGGTGGAGGCCCCCTTCTCGAAGCCATCCAGCAGCACGTCATAGGCAGGGCGCTTGTCGTCCTTGTAGGCGGCAAACTTGCGGTTGAAGGTAATGATCTTCTCCAGGTAGGGCGCGAAAGAGGCGTAGTCGTTCTTTTCCTTGGCCTCGTGCCACACAGCGTTGGAATTGGTGATCAGCGTGGAGTACTCCACGTATTCCTCCATCGGGATGCGCACGGAGTCGTCATAGTCCTCCTTGAACAGTTCCGCCTGGCGGTACTGCACAGGGGTTACGGCGTTCTTGTTGGCGATGATGGTCTCCAGGGCTTCTTTGACCGTGTCATTCACCAGCAGCTGGTAGGTTACGCCGGAGAGATAGCCCATGGTTTCTGCGCGCCCCTTGGCGGAAGCTGAGGGCGCGGCGGTATCGCCGTCCAGGGATAATACGCCCATTGCGTGGCCGTAGGCATGCTGGGCGGTTTGCAGCTCATTCAGTTTGGCAAGGGCTTGTTCAAGGGTCATGGGGAAGCCTCCTTCTCAAAAGGCGTGTCATGTTGCATAGCACGCGCGGTGTGTTATTTACAGATCATCGCCCAGGCTGCCCAGCTTACGCCGCCAGAACTTCATCCGGTAGGACGCGATGGTCATCAGCATGGAGAGCACCCAGGAGATCAGCAGTGAGCCGAAGAGTGCGATGGGCTGACCGTTGGGCCACTGTTCGTTGCGGGTGAGGAAGGCCATCAGGTAGGCCAGGGGCATGCGGAGGATAACGGTGCCGATGATGGAGATGTACATGGGCACCTGGGTCTCGCCGGCGCCGCGCATGGTGCCCTGCAGCACTTGGGTCACGCTGAAGCAGATATAGCCGAAGGCCAGCGTCTGCAGGCCCTGCACGCCCAGCTGAATGGTCAGTTCAGTCTGGGTGAACCAGCCGATGATGTTGGTGCCAAAGAGCAGGATCGCGCTAACCAGCACGGTGGAGGAGATCAGGCCCAGCAGCAGCATGGCCTTGAGGCCGGGCTTGAGGCGCTCGGCGCGGCCTGCACCTACGTTCTGACCGATATAGGTGGTGGCGGCGGTACCGAAGGTGAAGTTGGGCATCATGGCAAAGCCATCTACACGCATGATGGCGGTGTTGGCGGCGACCATCGCTGCGCCGAGGTCATTGGCCAGCTTCTGCACAATGATAGCGGAGGTGGAGAAGATGGCCTGAGTGATGCCGGAGGGCAAGCCCAGCGCGCCGATCTTGAGCATTAGCGTCTTATCAGGATGGATGACGTGCTTCATCTCAACATCACAGATGTGACGGATATGGCACACGCGCCACAGGCACAGCATCGCGGACACGCCCTGAGCAATAATGGTGGCCAGTGCCACGCCGGCAACGCCCATGTTGTCCACAAAGGTCAGGTCCAGGAAGATGTTCAGCACACAGGCGATCACCAGGAACAGCAGGGGCATCATGCTGTCGCCCAGGCCACGCAGGATGCCGGAAATGATGTTGTACATGCCGCTGCCGATGATGCCCAGGAAGAAAATCTGCAGATAGGCAGTAGCGCCTTCGCCGACCTCGGGGTTGGGCGGAGTGGTCAGGCCGATCAGCCAGGGAGACAGGAAGTAGCCTGCGGCCATCATGATCAAGCCGGACGCAGCGATCAGGAACAGGGATGCGCCGACGCAGCGGTTGAGAGTGGGCCGATCTTTTGCGCCGAAATACTGGGCGGACAGGATGGAAGCGCCGGTGGAAATACCCATGAACAGCACCAGTAGCAGGTTCACGATGGGGCCGGCCAGACCGACGGCAGCCAGGCCGTTGTCTCCCCAGGCGGACTGGCCGATGACCATTGCGTCCACGGTGTTGTACATCTGCTGAGCCAGGTTGCCGATCAGCAGGGGAATGGAGAATTTCAGCAGGCAGGACATGGGTGAACCGACAGTCATGTCCTGGGCGCCAAAGAGGTCGCGCAGCTTCTTCATCAGCGTCATAACAGGGCTCCTTTGTGTTTTCATATCATTTCTATTTTACCATTATTGCAGGAAGATTGCAACACAAAACGGTTGTTTTCCGTATGAAAAGACCTTCCCCGTGAAGGGGAAGGCATTGTTCATTTGTCCTGGTCAACACGCCAGTATATCTGATGATCGCGGGCGAGGAGCTTCTCGCCAATCATGTCGCGGCGCAGGGTGCAGAAGTCATCATGGAAGTCTGCCAGGATGATATTGATCTCCCGTTCGGTATATTGGCGGCCGGGCTCGAAAGACTTGACCATCTCTTCCAGTACGATGCGTTCCTTCTTCTTCTGGGTGGGGATGGACTTGAGCTTGCCGTACTCAAAGAAGGTGTCGATGACCTTCCTGCGGTACGCTTCGTCACGCTGCTTCTGCAGCTCTGCGTCGTCGCTCTTTTCCTGAATGAGGTCGAGGATGGAGGGCATGAACACGCTCTTTTCCAGGGCGTACATGGTGTAGTACTGGGTCTTGTAGCTCCTGACTGCACCGGCGTCAGAAAGTTTCTTCAGGTGGAAGGAGATGGTGGGCGGGGTCAGTCCGAGGCGCTCGGCCAGGCGCTCCACATACATATCTTCGATGGCCAGGGACTTCAGAATCTGCAGCCGGGAGCGGTCTGCCAGGCATTTGAACAGCGCAAGGGCTTGGATTTCGGTCATGAGTGTGCCTCCATTTCCTTCGAGCGGCGGAGCAGCTCCATTGCCCGGGCAAGCTTGATCTCCTCGATCAGCCGTTTTTCGTCGTCTCCGTGTTCGCAGGCGCGCTTGCGGCTCTCGTCCCAGCTGCTGATGATGCCGCTGAAACGCTTGACAGTTTCGTTCAGATCGTACTTCATGGCCTGGTAGGTGGTCCGGAAGATATTGTACACATTGATCGCAATCTGCACATGTGCGGCCTCGTCCTGGCGGTATTCCGCCTTCAAGCGGGCCTGCTCCCCTTTGTGCCAGGCAATGCGTTCGTCGATATAGCTGAGCAATTCTTCTTTCATGGAAATCATCCCTCCTTTGCAAGAACGATTCTATCACGATGGACTGAAAATGTCAATAACCGATTAGATAAATATAAAATAAAAGAACGAAATGACGGCCTGCATCCCCTTGATGCAGGCCATTGTTCATTCCATGATATTGATTTTCTCCATCCTCAGGAAGGTATCCCCCTCAAAGTCAAGGCGGACAATCCAGGGCATCAGGCGCCGGATGCTTTCAAACCCCTCATACCCAAAGGATGGGTCGAAATAGTTCAGTACCGTGGAAATGGAGGTGCCGTGGCCGCCGATGACCACCCGCTGGCCCTCATATTCCCTGAGGACCCGCATGATGCCGGCGATGTTGCGCGCCTGTACCTCGCGCAGGCACTCGCCGCCGGGAAGATGATAATCGAAGTCTGCCCACTGCTGGCGGCAGAAGGAGTCAAAATCGTCAATCCACTCGCCAGCCACCAGGCGCTCCCGGAAATCGGGAATGTGGATGATGGGCATGCGCACAGTATCCGCAAAGTGTCGGACCGTATCCACTGCACGGGCGTAAGGGGAGGAGAGGACTGCGTCAATGCCCTTGTCCATCAGGAAAGCGGTGACAAGCTTTCGATCTTCCATGCCCTTGAAGGACAGTTCGCGGCCAGCATCGTCGTGGTTGCGGTACAGCGGGTGCGCATGGCGCACAAAGTACAGTTGGGTCATGGCAGCCGCCTCCTTTTGTGGTGTGTGAAATCAGTTGCGGAAGTCTTCGATGCCTTTGAGCAGCTCCAGCTCGCGTACGTCGCGCACGGTGGTGTACATCTTGCGGGTCAGCACCGTGCCGGAGCGGTAGAACATGCAGATGAAGGGGCAGTCCTTGGCAAACTGCTCCTGGATGGCATGCAGGGTGTACTGGTACTCGGGCTGCTCCATTTTGGTGCGAAGCTCGGAGCACAGATCGGTCATCGCGCTGGAGCGATAGCGGGAATAGTTGCCCGTGTTGCCGGCAATGAGCATGAAGCCCGCATCGGGGCAGACGTCCATGGCGTAGGAAGCCAGGGCAAGCTCATAGGCGCCGACAGAAAGCTTCTGCACTGCCTGGGCATAGGACACGGTTATGATGTTCACCGCGAAGCCGTAGTTTTCGAGGGTGTCCTTGATGTAGTTGGCGGTCTCCAGGCGGACGTCGTTGTCAGGCTCTTCGTAGACATACAGGTCCAGCTCCAGCTTGACGGAGTCGCCCTTGTCGTTGGGCTTGTCCAGGATGCCGTCGTCGTTGGTGTCGCTCCAGCCGTCCTCATCCAGCAGGGCCATAGCCTTCGTCGGGTCCTGCCGGAAGTAGGCGCCCAGCTTGTCATTGTACATCCAGGAACCAGCCACGAAGGGGGTGTTTGTGCGTTCCACCATGCCATTGTAGATCTGCTGGGCGATGTAGTCCACATTGACCAGATATCGGATGGCTTCACGAACGTTCTTGGAGTTCAGCGGGAAGGCGGAGTGATTCATCAGCAGGCATTCCAGCTGATTGGTGCGATAGTCCAGTGCCAGGGATGCGGTGCCGGACTTGTACTGCGCGGAGGCAATCTGCCTTGTAAAAGCAGCGTCCACGCGGGCGTACTCGTAGGCCTCGATGACCTGGGCGGGCAGCTGGTGCATCACGAAGAGGATGCTCTTGACCTGGGGCGGCGTGCGCCACCAATGGGGATTGGCGACCAGCTGCAGGCTGTTGCCAGGCATGAAGGATTCCATCATGTAGGCTCCGGTACCGGGAGGATTATCCATCTCCAGTGCCCCGGCGGGAAGAACGGGGAAGGTCAGCGCGTACAGGAGGCCGAAGTAGTTGCGGTCCACCTTGAAGACGACGGTGAGGTCATCCCGGGCGCTCACCGAGGAGACAAAGTACTTCAGGTTCATGTAGTAACCCTTGTCCACAACAACGGCCTCATTGCGGGCCTTGGCTTCTTTTTCGGCGGCCTCGGCGTTCTTGACCTTGTTGATGATCCAGTTGGCGGTGGCCACCACGTCGTCTGCGGTTACGGGAGAGCCATCGGAGAAGAAGAGGTCATCGCGCAGCTTGAAGGTCCAGGTCTTGCCGGAGTGGGAGTAGCTTTCCGCCAGGGCGCACTCGGGCAGGTAGTCATCGTTGATGACCATGAGGCCGTCGTACATCAGGTCGTAGATGCTCATGAAGTCCCGCTCGATGGGTTCCAGCGGGCGGATGGCCATGGTCCTGGAAGACTGGATGCCCACCACCAGATCATCCTCCACGTTGGAGGCTTCAGCGGGCAGGGGAAGCAGCAGTACTGCTGAGAGCAGGCACAGCATCCGGAGCGCCAAAGGCTTCATCCGGATACAGAAGCGACTGATAAATGCCATAGGTCTGGGTCACTCTCCCTATATATTGCTTGGTGGGGCCGTCGGTCAGGCGGTCAACGTCCAGGGTGATGCCGTCGGAGGAACGGGCCGGGTCGCTCAGCCATTGGGTAACGGTGGTCTGGCCGGCATGGTAGGCGGCACTGACCAGCTGGGCGTCCCCCCTGAAGAGCCGGGACAGGTAGCCCAGGTACCAGCAGCCGTAGCGGATGTTGGTTTCCGCGTCCCACATGCGGTCGAAGGTATAGGCGTCGTCGTCCAGCTTATCAGCGATCCACTCTGCGGTGTCGGGCATCATCTGCATGAGGCCCCGGGCGCCCACGTTGGACTCCGCATTCGTGCGGAAGGAACTCTCGTTGCGGATGATGGCCATCACAAAGGCGGGCTGCAGGTTGTACTGGGCGGCGTATTTTTCGATATGCTCCTGCCATGTGACACGCAGCGTACCGTCGGCTGCCTCGGTCACATGGTAGTTGCTGAGCACCGCTTCGTAGGCGGCAATGCGCTTGTTTTCCTGGGTGACAAGGTATGCCTGCATCAGGTAGAATGCGGCCACCAGCGCGCAAACAGCGATGAGACTCAGGCTGATGGCGGTGGACAGCCAGCCGGGGACTGCTTTGCGGGGTTTGGCATCAGCGGAGGCAGCTTTCTCCTCGGCACGGCGAGCCTTTTCCGCTTGCTTCTCCGCCTGGGCCTTGGCTTCCTGGCGGGCCTTTTTGTCGGCCTCACGCTGGGCGAGTTTTTCCTCCCGGGCGACTTCCCGGTTCAGGCTGCGGCTGGCCCGGGCCTGCGGAACGGCCATTGGTTCCCGGGGTACGGCGGTACGGTTCACATACTGCACCTGGGAATGTTGGGTCTGCCGGACGGGCTGCTGTTGATATCCCGCCTGGGGATAGACCTGCTGCTGCATGGGCTGCTGGTACATTGTCATCGGGGACTGGGGATAGCCCTGCTGGGGAATGTAGCCCTGGCGCGTCGGCTGAGCCGGAGCCACCGGTTGAATCGGAGGCTGTGGGGTATAGCGCTGCTGCACCTGTGGCATCGGCTGTACCGGGACCTGCTGGGGCATCGGACGCGTCTGTTGTACCGGAGCCTGCGGCTGTGGGGTGTAGCCCTGCTGCATCGGCGGCAGCTGGGTTGCCTGCCTATCTGCTCGTCGGTTGCGCTGGCGCGGCGCGAGGGGGGTGTTCTCCATAGAAAAACCTCCTTGTCAGCCGGCGCTGCTGCCGACCTCCTGGGTATAAAGGGAAATCACGCTCTCTTTAGTGTAATCCATCGGGCCGCTTGTGTCAATGACCACATCGGCACGGGCTGCTTTTTCCTCCGCCGGGAGTTGGCTGCGAAGGCGGGCTTCTGCCTCTTCACGGGTGAAGCCGTCCCGCTCCATCAGCCTGGTAAGCTGTACTTCCCGCGGAACATAGGCGCACCAGATCCGGTCGCAGAGCCGGTCGATGTCCTTCTCGTACAAGAGGGGCATGTCCAGCACACAAACGGGGGTACTGGTTTGACGGGCATCCTCGATATCGCGGAGGATCAGCGTCAGCAGAAGAGGCTGCATGATGCCGTCCAGGGTATCGCGGGCCTTGTCATTTGCAAAGACGATGCTGCCCAGCGCCCGTCGGTTCAGCGTGCCGTCGGGATGGAACACGCCGTCACCGAAGGCTGCGCGGATGTCTGTGAGGGCTGCGCCGCCAGGAACCGTCAGCTCCCGGGAGAGCATATCGCCGTCCACGATGACCGCGCCCAGCTCCCGCAGCGTCTGGCTGATGTTGGACTTGCCGCAGGCGATTCCGCCTGTTAAGCCAAGCACGAGCATCGCGCATCCTCCTTCATACAACGAATCAGCATGGGATATCCCTGCAATTACTTCTTCTTCCATATGTTGAACAGGCCAAATCCGGCAAAAAGCTTGCCGAGCGTGAAGCCCTTGCGGCGCGCCTTCTTGCCAAAGAGGATGTAGAGGCACACCAAGGTCCAGAAAATCTTACCCAGCGAAAGCTTGCTGTCGATGTTGTCCTCCAGCAGCTCGCTGACCTGGCTGCCAAGCTGGCTGAGCAAATCCGGGGTTTGCGTAATGACATTAGACTCTCTGGTTAACTGAGCATGCAGGGCAGAAACGCTTTCTGTGACAGGCTCCACCCCGAAGGAAGCTGCGACCTTGCCCATCATCTTGTACTTGAGGCGAGCATCGAAATCGGCGGCGTCCTCCTCGCATGCTTCAATGCTGCGGGCGAGGTTCACACCTGCACGGGAGTGCTGTTCCATGCAGGTCAGCAGCAGCTCCTCGCGTTCCTCCTTGTAGCCCTTTACGCCGCCGATACACACGGCGCCCGCGATGAGGGCGACAACCAGGAGCACGGTCAGGATGGTGGAAAGACAATTCTTCATGAATGGGCATCCTCCATTGGTACATGTCATAGGAAGAGGGCACGCCCCGTCCGGAAGCGCGCCCTTCATGGGGAATATTTAGCCCAGATTGGTCTCCAGCAGCTTCTGCTTGAGCTCCTGCTCCATGCTCAGCAGGGTGTGCTCGGCCTCGCGGCGAGCCTTGCGGCCGTTCTCCTGAATGACCAGTACCTCGTTGATGGTATCGATCAGATCCTGGTTGGTCTTCACCAGGGTCTCCAGATCGATGATGCCGCGCTCGGCTTCCTTCGCGGTGCCGATGGTGCCCATCTTGAGCGTCTCGGAGTTCTTCTTCAGCAGCTCATTGGTCATGTCGGTCACAGCCTGCTGAGCCTTGAGGGCCTGCTGGCTGTTGTGCAGGCCCAGGGCAAGCACCATCTGGTTCTTCCACAGGGGAAGGGTGTTGGCGATGGTGGACTGGATGCGCTCCACCAGGAGGCTGTCGTTGTTCTGCAGCAGACGGATCTGCGGGGCGGTCTGCAGCGCCACATGGCGGGTGAGCATCAGGTCGTTGAGCTTCTTTTCGAAGCGATCACACTGGGCAGCCAGGTCATTGGCGGCCTGGGCATCCATGGCGTCGCCGCTCTGGGCAGCCTTCTGATAAAGGGCGGCCAGCTCGCCGCTGCGGACGCGGTCCAGCTTCTCCTGGCCGGCGATGATGTACAGCGTCAGCTGGCGGAAGTAGGCTGCGTTCTTGTCATACATGCGGTCAAACATGGCCACATCCTTGAGCAGCTGCACCTGATGGCCCTCCAGGCTGGTCTGAATGGCGTCCACATTGACGGAGACCTTGTTGTAGCTGGCCTTCATGCGTTCGATGCGGCTCTCCGCCTTGGAGAAGAGCTTGCGCAGGCCCTTGGGCTCCTCGGTTTCCTTCTCGAAGTCCTTCAGTTCAACCACCAGATTCTCCAGCATATCGCCTACAGCGCCGGTATCCTGGCTGCGGACAGCTTCCAGCGCGCTGTCGGCAAATTCGCCAAGCTGCTTCTGGGCGTCAGCTCCGAACATCAGCACATGGTCGGGATTAGTGACGTCCACCTTGCCGATGAAGTCTTCGATGGCCTTCCTTTCTGCCTCGGTCAGCTGGCTCTTGTCCAGGCGGGCAGGCTCCTTCTTCTCCTCTACGGGTTCGGGCTGAGGAGCGGGCTCCTGAATGCTCTTGACGGGCTCGGCAGCGGGCGCTTCGGCTTCGGGGAGATCGAGGCTCAGAGAAAGCATGGGATTCTGCTCAGTCATGATGGAGTTCCTCCTTCAAATATTTGTCGTTAATTCAGATCAATTGCGCTGTTTTTCATTCAGTTCACGGGTGAAGTCGGGCGCGACGGGGGCGTCCGGCACGTTCAGCACCGGCGCTCCCTGCTGCAGCTGCCGGGCGGATGCTGTAGCGGGCATCTGCATCGTTGGCGCTGTCGGAGCAGATTGCGTCGAAGGGGTGGCCTTTGCGGCAGGCGCCTGGGAAATGGGAATTTCCCGTGCGGCGGCGTGGGCGCTCTGGCGCATCTGTGCGGCGGCGGCGTCCTCCGCGAAGCCGTCAGCCTTGAGCATCTGATCAAATACGTCAATCTCGATTTCCATGCTTTCCAGGTCGTTTTTCAGCATGGTGTCCAGGGTACGGGCGAGGGCTTCATTCAGTTTGTCAAGCATGTCCAGCACGCTTTGGCGGGTCTGGGAGACCGCCAGATAGGATGCTCCCTGGGACTTGGTGCTCTGGTAGCTCTCCAGCAGCTTCAGGGTGGTTGGCAGATAGTAGCTGTTGATTTTGCGCAGGTATCGGGCTTCTTCGGGCTGCTCAATCACATTGCGCAGCACCTTGTCAAGGTTCTGGCGCAGCTCGTCAAGGCGGCGGGTAAAGACGGACTCGTTGATTCTGTCCCGGGCGGCCTTGAAGGCATCGAGCATCTCGACGCCCTTTTCGACCATGGCGCGTGCGTAGTCATCCTCAATGACGGTCACATTCAGCTTCTCTTTGGATTTGGCGTTTTTGTCCAGCCCTTTGAGCGGGGTGGCCATCGTCTTGATGATCCAGCCTGCCAGCAGGGACAATCCGCCGCCGAGCAGAAAATCCGAAGGCTTGTGCAGGCTGAAGATCAGGGCATAGAGCAGCAGCGTGGCGCCGAAGCCAATCAGGCCTGCCAGCATGCTGTTGTCCGTTTTTTTTGTGGGCTTCCTGGCCATAGATCAGGCTCCTTTGACGGCTAGTTCATATTCAGTCAGCCTATTATATCACAGATCCCCCGCAGAGAAAAGAAGAGAATGGTGAGAAAATGATAAAAGTTCAGGTCGTGGACGGGCATGCGCTGTTTTTTTTCTGCATATCATCCGGCAGACGAAAACACAGGAGGGATCCATATGGACATGCGTTTGCAGCATACCGAAATGATGCCGGAGATGCCCAGCCGCGTCGGGCAGTGCCAGATCAATGTCGAAGGAGAAGTGCCGATAGCGGGCAGCCTCAGGGAGACGACCCATGTCCTGTACGCTTCGGCGATGGCTGTGGTGGAGCGTGCCGAAGCGATGCAGGATCGTGCGTCGATCACCGGACGGGTGACATTCTGTGTCCTGTATACCCAAGGGGATAAAACCCAGGTGGAATCCATTGAGGCGACGGCGGAGTTTTCCCATCTGTGCGATCTGCCAGGGGCCACGCCCCATGCTGCGGTATTCGCCTGTGCACAGGCAGCGCATGCCCAGGCACACGTCCAGAATGGGCGGATGACCATGCGGGCTGTTGTGAAGCTCCAGTCCCGTGCAGATGTCTGCGAACCGGTGGAGATAGTCGCCCGCGTGGAGGCGTCTGGCGCTCAGATGCGCACAGAGGAAATCGCCCTTCGCCGCACGGTGGGTCGTGGCAGTCAGGATGTGCTGCTGCGGGAAGAATTTGCCCTGCCCGCAGACCTTAACATCACCGATACCCTGGGAGCCTGGGCCACGGCGTCCTTTCAAGACACGGCCGGCGGACAGGGACGCATCGGGTTGGCGGGAGAGGTAACCATCGAGGCCATTCATGCCTCCGGGCTGCCGGGCAAGCCTCTTGTGGTGACACGGCATACCGTACCGGTCAGCCAGAGTGTGGAGATTGCCGGCGAGGGCGGCGACATGCTGGATGGACGTATCGTGGTCAAGGATGTTGCCGTGGCCAGTCAGGATATAGGTGATGGGGAGCGTACCCTGCGTGCAGAGGTGCTGCTGGGGTTATCTGCATGGGCCGACCGAGAGGAAACCGTCACTGTGTTGACCGACGCCTACACCACCGCCAATGACGACCTGAAGCTGACCCGTACGCCCGTGGTCATCCGGACCGGTGATAACCGCACCTATGCGGCGGAATCCGGCAAAGCGGCGCTGATGCTGCCCGAGGGTGCGCAACCCATCCGCACCATGCTGGCGGCTTTTGCAAAACCGGTGATGACGGCCTTCATCCAGCAGGGCAGCCGTCTGGTTGCCGAGGGCTCATTGGACACGACGCTGCTTTACCTGACCGGGGACGGCGGAGCCCCTGTTTCCGCCAGGATTGAGGCGCCCTTCCGCGCAGCCTTTGCGGCAGAGGCGGCCCCGGAGGACATCGTGCTGCTGAGCTCCTCCAACGTGGAGGCCGTGCCGATCACTTCCGACCGGGTGGAGCTGCGTTACATCCTGCATGCCCAGGTGGAGGGCCTGCGCACGAGTGAAGTCACCGTCACTACGGATGTTGCCTCTGTCCCCGCTGCTGCTGTAACGCGGGACATCGCGCTCTACTTCGTTCAGCCTGGAGAAACAGCCTGGGATATCGCCCGACACTATCGCATCCCGGAGGGAGAGCTGAGAAAACTCAACCCCGACCTTTCTGGCGAGCCCAAGGCTGGTCAGGGTCTTGTGGTGTGGAACAGAGGCGCGGTATAACAGAAAATCTGGACGAAAATTTCCCGAATTGTTAAAATTCCCCTTGACGGATGGGGTTCAAGGGTATATACTTGACATCGTTGTGAACTTCACAAACACATTTTGCAGAAAGGAGGCCCCAACATGTTCATGATCAACCGAGTGAATGCCATGACCCTGATGACGGCTCTTTCTGCCTTTGTGCTTCTGCGGTAAAGGGATGCCCTTGACCGCGTCTGGAACGCTTTGTGCAGCACCGGCCGTCCATAAGGATGGTGCGGTGCTTTTTTCATATCATGAAGCGTCCGCAAAGGCAGAGGAACCCCACCTGAACGACCCTCTTGTTATCCCCGTGAGAAGGGGAAAAGGAGACTCCCATGCACAAGAAAACCAACAAACCCCAAGCATTCCCGGCGATGCTCAGGCTGATTCGGGAGAACTGGACCAGCTACCTGGGCGCGATGATCGCCACGGTGATGATCGTCATCATTGGCTTCATTACGCCCCTGGTGCTGGCAGAGACCATCGACTTTGTCCTGGGCACCAAGCCCTCCACGCTGCCCGCGTTTGCCATTTCTGCCATTGAGCAGCTGGGCGGGCGCGAGTTTCTGCGGGCCAACCTGTGGGTGATGGGCCTGGCGCTGATCCTTCTGAATCTGGTGAACGGCGTATTCACCTATATGAAGGGCCGGTTGTCTGCTGTGGCCAGCGAGAATATCTCCCAGTCCCTGCGTGAGCGCCTTTATGCTCACCTGCAGCGCCTGCCCTTTGCCTACCACGTCAAGGCAGAGACCGGCGACCTCATCCAGCGCTGCACCTCTGATGTGGACACCATCCGCCGCTTCCTCTCCGTGCAGGTGATGGAGGTGGTCAATTCGGTGCTGATGATCGTCATTGCCCTGGTGATCCTCCTTCAGCGCAATGTGCAGATCACGCTGCTCTCCATGGTGCTGGTGCCGCCGCTGTTCGTGTTTGCGACCTGGTTCTTCTCCATGGTGCACAAGTCCTTCAAGGAGGCAGACGAGTGTGAGGGCAAGATGTCCGCCGCACTGCAGGAGAACCTCTCCGGTGTGCGCGTGGTGCGCGCCTTTGGCCAGCAGCAGCGCGAAGTGGAGAAGTTCGACGAGAAGAACGCCACCCTGCGTAAGCGCTGGCTGAAGCTGAACGTCCTCAGCGCCATCTACTGGTCCGGCGGCGATCTGTTCTCTATGCTGCAGAGCATGATCACCCTGCTGGTGTGCATTGTTTTTGCCGTGCGCGGGGAGATCACCGCGGGCGAACTGATTATCTTCACCAGCTACATCGGCATGCTGCTGTGGCCGGTGCGCTCCCTGGGCCGTACCCTCAGCGACATGGGCAAGTCCATGGTAGCTATGGGCCGCATCCAGGATATTCTCCATGCCGAGCCCGAACCTGCCGAGCCCGACGCCATCAAGCCCGACCTCCATGGCGACATCGTCTTTGACCATGTGTCCTTCGCCTATCCGGACGACGGCGTGCCCGTTCTCAAGGACGTGAGCTTCACCATCCCGGCGGGTTCCACGGCGGCAGTGCTGGGAGGAACGGGCAGCGGCAAATCCACCATGATGTACCTGCTCCAGCGGCTGTATGAACCGACTGCCGGTCGGATTACTATCGGCGGCGTGGACATCAAAACCATCGACCGCAGTCACCTGCGCAGCCATGTGGGCCTGATCCTGCAGGAGCCCTTCCTGTACTCCAAGACCATCTATGATAACGTGGGCATCATCGGTAACCGTGATGAAAAGGGCATCCGCCACGCTGCAGACGTCGCCCGCGCATCCGGCTTCATTGCTAAGGCGGACAAGGGCTGGGAGACCCTGGTGGGCGAGCGCGGTGTGACCCTCTCCGGCGGCCAGAAGCAGCGCATTGCCATTGCTCGCACGCTCCTTAAGGACAACCATGTCCTGATTTTCGACGACTCCCTCTCCGCGGTGGACACCGAGACCGACGCCCAGATCCGCGCTGCCCTCAAGGGAGAAAAATCCGGTGTGACCACGCTGATTATCTCCCACCGCGTGACCACTCTGTCCCAGGCGGATATGATTCTTGTGCTGGAGGATGGCCGCATCACCCAGCAGGGTACCCATGAGGAGCTCTGCCGTGAGGAAGGCCTCTACCGCCGCATCAACGCCATCCAGAACACCCTTGAAGAAGAACTGACCCAGGCCATCCAGGCCGAGGGAGGTGTGTAATATGCAGTCCTTTCAGGAAGAAGACTATACCAAACGGTTTGACCTGTCCCTTTGGAAGAAGATTATCAAGCTGGCCAAGCCCTACCACAAGAACCTGCTGCTGACGATGATCTACATGGCCATCTGCGCCGTGATTGACGTCATTCATCCCCGCATGACCGGCTACGCCATGGATACCTTCATCGCAGACGGCACCACGGATGGGCTTGTGGGGTTCTCGATAGCCTACATCGCCATGGTGGCGGTGCAGGTGTTTGCCATCTACAAGTTCCAGATTCACAGCGGCCGCACCGAGACCGGCACCTGCTATACCATCCGCAAGCTGGGTTTCCAGAAGCTGCAGGAGCTGCCCTTTTCCTACTATGACCGCATGCCTGTTGGCTATCTCATGTCCCGACTGACCAACGACACCCAGCGCCTGGGCGATACCATCGGCTGGTCCATTCTGGATCTGTGCTGGGGCATGGTGTTTCTGGTGAGCTGTACAGTCCAGATGCTGCTGCTCAACTGGAAGCTGACGCTGGTCATCCTGCTCATCCTGCCGCCCCTGGCTATCATCAGCTGGAAGTTCCAGAAGGGCATCCTGGAAAGCTACCGGCAGGTGCGCAAGCGCAATTCCCAGATCACCGCCGGCTTCAACGAGGGCATCAACGGCGCAAAGACGACCAAGACCCTGGTGAGAGAGGAGCTCAACATCCAGGAGTTCAACACCGTTTCTGCTGACATGAAGAAGGCCTCCGTCCGCGCGGCTACCCTGAGCGCGTTGTTCCTGCCCATCGTGGTGAGCATTGGCTCCATTGGCACGGCATGGGCGCTGTGGCAGGGCGGATCCTCCATCATCAAGGGCGTGGAGATCATGGGCACGGTGATGACCATCGGCACCCTGCAGGTGTTTGTAAACTACACCGTATCCTTTTTCCAGCCCGTGCGCGATATTGCCCGAATGTTTGCTGAAATGCAGTCCGCCCAGGCAGCGGCGGAGCGCGTTGTGTCCCTGCTGGAGACCGAGCCGGACATCATTGATACCCCCGAGGTGGAGGCCGTCTTCGGCGACAACTTCCATCCCAAGAAGGAAAACTGGCCTGCTCTCATCGGCGACATCGACTTTGAGGACGTGACCTTCCGCTACAAGGACGGCGAGAAGGTGCTGGAGCACTTCAACCTTCACGTGGAGCATGGCCAGACCATCGCCCTCGTGGGTGAAACAGGCTCCGGCAAGTCCACCATCGTCAACCTGATCTGTCGCTTCTATGAACCGACTTCCGGTCGGATTCTGATCGATGGCGCGGACTACCGCACCCGCAGCCAGCTGTGGCTCCAGTCGAATCTGGGCTATGTGCTGCAGTCGCCCCATCTGTTCTCGGGCACCGTTGCGGACAACATCCGCTACGGCCGTCCGGACGCGACCATTGAGGAAGTCCATGCTGCTGCCCGAATGGTCGGCGCGGAGGAGTTCATCCTTGCCATGAAGGACGGCTTTGACGCCAATGTGGGCGAGGGCGGAAACCGCCTCTCCACCGGCCAGAAGCAGCTGGTCTCCTTTGCCCGCGCGATCCTGACCAACCCGTCCATCTTCGTCCTGGACGAGGCCACCTCCTCCGTTGATACTGAGACCGAGCAGCTCATCCAGAACGCCATCCAGACCGTGCTCAGCGGGCGCACCAGCTTCATCATTGCCCACCGCCTGTCCACCATCCGCAGCGCTGACCGCATCCTGGTCATCCAGAACGGGGCAATTACCGAGGACGGCACCCACCGCCAGCTGATCGCCAAGCAGGGCTACTACTACCAGCTCTACACCAACCAGTTCCAGGAAGAGCAGGGGCTGGATATTCTGGATGGAAAGGCGTAACATGCAGATCATCGACTACTTCGCCTGTAACGATCAGCCCCACTGGCGCGCCGCCATCGCTGATAACGAGTGGCGCGCTGCCAAGTACCTCGCCCGGCTGCTGACAAATAGCCAATTTCACCAGGAAGTGGGCGAGGGAACCGTCTACCTGCTGACGGACGGGGACAAGCTGGTTTCTTTCCTGACCCTCGCTGAGCGCGACTGCGTGGACGTGCCCTACACCCCCTGGATCGGCTTTGTCCACACTGCGCCGGAATACCGCGGCCACCGCCATGTCGGCAAGCTCATCGACCATGCCTGCGCTGTTGCCCGCGAACATGGCGCAGTACGGGTTTACCTCGCCACCGACCATGTGGGGCTGTATGAGAAGTACGGCTTTACCTACCTGGAGAACCGCGTGAGTGTGTATGGGGAGGAAAGCCGCATCTACATCCGCGACCTGTGAGAAAGGAATTACATGCATCATAAATCCTGGTCAAACCTGAGAAAAAGCCTGGAAGAAGACCGTCTCTGCCCGGCCCTTCGTGGGCGGGTGCAGTACTTCCTGACTCGCTACCATGACGCCCATGACGACGAAGGTCGCCTGTGCATCCGGGTGGACGGGAAGGAATACCTGAGTTCGCACCAATGGAACCATCATGAATGGTATCATGATGGTAAGTACCGACGGCGTACAAGAGAAGAACAGAATCAGAAGGGTCTGTTCTGTTACTGCCAAGTCCTACAGGCCATCGACGCCTACATGGACGAGCTGACCATCGACGAAGCGCTGTCCTCTGAGGATCCACTCATCCGTCTGTTCGCCGTGCTTGACCGCCGCGTGGGCAAACGCCGTCTGTCTTCGCTTGCTTCCGCCATGGAGAACGAGCCGGAATGGCTGCAGTTCTTCTACCGGCTGCGGCTGGAGGCGGAGGGGTACAAGCTGCCAATCAGAATTGTGCCGTTGACTTGCGATAACTTCCGTGCTGACTCGCTGGATGGCTTTATCCGCCATCAGGAGGTCACTGAATGCTGGCGCTGCGTGAACGGCGAATGGCAGCTGCTGCCCATTGCTTTCACCGAGGATTGGGATCTTTCGCGCCTGCAGGCGGAAGCCGCTGACGTCCTGCGAGCCATTGCGGCTGGTATTCCTGCCATTGGCGCCTTTGACGGAGAAAAGTTAGTAGGCTTCGCCCAGCTGGGCGAACATCTTGGCAGCCGTGGACAGTATATCGAGCTGGTCAACTATCATGTGTCTGCACCGTATCGGGGGCAGGGGATCGGCAGGAGGCTGTTCGCAGCCATCTGTGACGCAGCCCGCAGCCTTAGCGCGGAGAAGCTGTACATCTCGGCCCATTCCTCGAAGGAATCCCAGACGGCGTATCAGGCGCTTGGCTGCGTGCTGGCGCAGGAGGTCGATGCAAAGCGTGCGGCCAACGAACCCTGCGATGTGCAGATGGAATACGACTTGTAGGAGGTTACCGAACATGAATAAGGGACGCATCATCTTCCTTAACGGCGTGACCTCCTCTGGTAAGACCTCTATCGTGGAGGCGCTGCAAAACCGGGATGACTGCTATTTCTATGTTGTCGCTAACGATCTGTTTGAGCAGATGATCGGTGACAAATTCCTCCAGGAGGATTACTGGCAGCACCTCAGCCGGGTCATTCTGCTGATGTACCACACCGCCAAGCTGTTCTCCGACATGGGGCATGATGTGCTGATTGATGGTATCCTGGTAGAGCGAACGGAAATCGCGCCTCATTATCAGCAGATGATGGACATCCTTGCAAACAGTCCGCTACACATAGTTGAGGTGGCCTGTCCGCTGGACATCTGCCGGGCGCGCAACATCGCCCGCAGTGACCGGTACGAGAACCAGTCCGCCGAGCAAGCCGAACTCATGGCAAAGGACATCCACTATGTCATGACCGTCCATACTGACCAAAATACCCCGGAGGAGTGTGCCGAGGCAATCGTCCGGACGATTATGAAATAGGGACGTAATGCGACAAGCCCGGAAGCACTGCTTCCGGGCTATTTCATGCTTGCGGCGTTCCCAGCCAGTTCCGCCAGTACATCAGCCACCGGGCCGGAAAGTCATCCCGCGCAACGTCTGTTGATGCCACCAGCGGCGTCTCTGCAATGACTACGCCGCCAGCTGTCAGCCGTGCCGTGCCGATGATCTGCCCGGCCTGAATGGGCGCATCCAGCGTATCGGGCAGGTCGATCTCCACTTGGGGGAGGGTGCCCTTGGGCATTACGCCTGTCAGGTCGGCAGTCAGGATTGCCTCAACTGATGCGCCGTCTGCGTGGGCAACGGGTATGCTGCCGACGCTTTCGTCCGCGTGCAGCATCGTGACGGCCTCGTACCGTTCGAAGGCCCTGTCCATCAGCCGGGCGGCCTCGTTGAACCAGTCGGAGCAGTTCAGCACTACGCCGATGATGCGCATGCCCTCCCGCTCCGCACCGAACACCAGGCAGCGGCCGGCCTTCTTGGTGTAGCCGGTTTTGATGCCCGTTGCGCCCTCATAGGTGGTTAGCAGCTTGTTCTTGTTGTTGAGCACCCGGTCGTACTCGCGGCCCTCCCAGGGAATGGTGGCGCGGCTTGTACCGACGATTTCGCGAAATTCCGGGTGGGTCATGGCTTCCCGGGCGATGAGCGCCAGATCGTGAGCGGTGGTGTAATGGCCTTCACAGGGCAGTCCATGAGGCGTGAGAAACACTGTGTTCTTGCAGCCCAGCTCTGCGGCTCGGGCGGTCATCATGCGGCAGAAGTCCTCCACGGTGCCGCCGATATGCTCTGCAATGGCGGTGGCTGCGTCGTTGCCGGAGGCCATCATCAGCCCGTAGAGCATCTCCCGCAGAGTGAGGGTCTCGCCCTCCGCCAGGTAGATGCTGGTGCCCGGCACGCCAAAGGCATTGCGGCTGCAGGTGACAGGTGCGTCCAGGTCGCCATTTTCCAGGGCGAGGAGAGCCGTCATCACCTTGGTGGTGGAGGCCATGGGCAGTGTCGTTTCCGCGTTGTGTGAGAGCAGCACCCGCCCGCTGGCCTCGTCGATGATCACGCAGGCCTTCGCGCTGGTGCCAACCTCTTCGGCGGAGGCGGGGAGGATAGCAAGCAGGCACATCGCGGCCAGCAGCAGGGCACCCAGCCGGCGCATCACATCATCCCCGCAGAGCCGGACTTGTCAAAGATATTCTTTACGTCCTCCATGACGGTGGGGATGAGCTCCACCACCCGGTCTGCCACGGTAGAACAGGTGGCGGGCAGCATGCGGACGCTGCCGTCCTGCACCACCAGGAAGCCCACCGGCTGCACCGATACACCCGCGCCGCTGCCGCCGGCAAAGGGAAAATCGACGGGCTCGACGGGGTGCTTTGCCTTCTCCGTGGTGGTCAGATCACCGCCGGCGGTCACATAGCCGAAGGAAACCTTGCTGATGGGGATAATCGTTGCGCCGCCGTGTGCCTCAACAGGATCGCCGACGACGGTGTTCACGTCCACCATGTCCTTGATGGATGTCATGGCGGTCTGCATCAGTTCACCAATGGGATGTTCCATATGCTGTCCTCGCTTTCTGCCGCAGGCGGAAGGCCAGCAGCCTCAATATTGTCAGGAGGAGTGTGCCCAGGGTCAGGCGGATTATGCAATGGAGCTGGATGGTGGAATGGGGGCGAAAGAAATCCGGCTGCACACGGATGCGTATATGACGCCGGTGCAGCTGAGGAATGCAGCACAGTAGTCCCCGCAGGCTGCCGGTCAGCAAGGAGGTGGCAGCAGCATCTCCGGCACGCAGGAGGAGGAGTGCATCCAGCCTGTCCAGGTGAATGTGCCGCAGAAAGAAACGCCGCGCCTCAGCAGATTCCCGCAGGGCGGTGAAGAGCTTGCTGCCCCGGTGGAGGCGCTTTTCCCCCGGGGATTGGTTTGCGGACGGCCAGGTGTGACGAAGGAAGGCATACTTCAGCATCACGCGGACCTTGGTGCTGCCTTGATGGCGCAGATCTGCCTGAAGGGTCAAGGGCAGCAGGAGTACCTCCAGCAACAGCAGCACAGCGAGCAACAGCAGCATGGCAGTACCTCCTTGGCTATTCTGAACCGGAAAAAACAATGAAACCCATAAACATGATTGACGAAATGGGCGAAAAAAGATATAATATATGCGTATGCCTTTCAGTAAGAGGAGGTACCTCATGTACGGATTGATCGGAGCCATGTCCCTGGAGGTCGAGGCGCTGATGGCGCAGGTGGAAGACCGAGAGGAAAAGAAAGTTGGCATGGACGTGTTTGTCAGCGGCAGGCTCTTTGGCCAGGAAGCCGTGCTGGCCGTTTGCGGGCCGGGCAAGGTGAACGCTGCCCTGTGCGCCCAGAGCATGATTCTGCATTATCAGCCGGAATGGATTCTGAACCTCGGCGTGGCCGGGGCGGGTGATGCAACAGTCTCCATCGGCGATATGGTTGTCGCTACCGCTGCCGTGCAGCATGATATGGACACTTCTCCCATTGGCGATCCCGTGGGTCTGGTGAGCAAGATCAACCTGGTGGAGATTCCCTGCGACGATGCGCTGCGTGCGAAGCTGGTGAAGGCTGCCTCCCAGGTAGAGGGCGTCAATGTCCACGAGGGTATTATTGCTACCGGCGATCAGTTTATTCACTCCGGCGATGTACGCAGCCGCATTCACGGCCTGTTCCACGCCAAGGCGGTGGAAATGGAAGGCGGCGCGGTGGCCCATGCCTGCTATGTGCATGGCGTGCCCTGCGGTGTGCTGCGCTCCATCTCTGACCAGGCCGACGGTCACAGCGACATGGATTATCCCACCTTCGCGGCGCTGGCGGCCAGCCACTCCCAGCAGGTGGTGGAGAATCTGCTGCGCGGGGAATAAACGGCAATTCGTCGCATTCCCTTGCCAATTGGTGAAAAACGCGGTATAATGTTATTTGTCGATTGATATGATATGGAGGCTGCACGGATGTACAAACTCCTTCTTGTGACCAATAATCAGGCGGTGCGCGACGCCTTTGCCGCTGTGGCCTGGGAGAATATGGGCTTCAAGCCTCCCCGCATGGCCGCGGATATGGAAGAGGCGCTGGAAAGCCTCAAGGCCTACCACTCCGACGCTATCGCCATTGCCCTGCCCAAGCAGGAAGACACCGAGCTCTATAAGGCGCTGATGGAGCGTTATCCCAATGTGCCGGTGATCGAGGCGCCCGATAAGCGCGGCGAGGCAGAGATCCGTACGCTGGAGCTGCGCAAGCTCCTGGCCCGCCTGAATGCGGATGACTCCGATGATAATTATACGCTGGCTGACCAGATGATGTACTGCCGCCATGAATACTTCCGCGCGCTGATGGATCGCCGCATTCCCTCCGGGAAGGATGTGGAGAGGATGCTCCGCCTGGTGCGCTCAAAGATGGATCCCCACCGTCCCTGCGTGGTGGCTGAGATGAAAATGCCCGACGGCAGCGACTTCCTCAAGGGCCGCTGGCACTACGGAACCCAACGCCTGGAGATGGCCCTGCGCAATATCTTCGGTGTGGAGGTAGCGGGGCTGCGGATCCTCTCCTGCGTGTTGCCCGGCGACCGGATTATCCTTCTGGGTTGCCCGATGCTCTACCACGAGGTGGAGGCTGCGGAGAATTCCATCACCGGTGTGGTTTCTCACCATGTGCAGGACTGCATCGATCATGTAGATGAATATCTTGGTATTGACCTGACCATCTCGGCGCTGCATGTTCTGCCTGCGCTGACTGCCATGGCTGGCGATGCACAGATCTGATAACGTATCAAAAGACAAGGAGGGCTTGTTTATGGGTATCTTTGACGCAATTGGTAATCTTGTGAAAAGCCAACTCATCGATGTGATCGAGTGGACGGACAACACCTCGGATACGCTGGTCTACAAGTATGACATGAATGGCAAGGAAATCATGATGGGCGCGCAGCTTACTGTGCGCGAAAGCCAGGTTGCCATCTTCGTTAACGAAGGCGAGCTGGCGGACGTCTACGGCCCCGGCCGCTACGAACTGTCCACCTCCAACATGCCCATCATGACCAAGCTCCAGTCCTGGAAGTACGGCTTCAACAGTCCCTTCAAGGCGGACGTCTACTTCGTCAACACCAAGCAGTTCCTGGATCGCAAGTGGGGCACTTCCAACCCCGTCATGATGCGCGATGCTGAATTCGGCATGATCCGCATTCGCGCCTTCGGCGTGTACGCGTTCAAGATCAGCGACCCTGTTGTGTTCCTGCGCGAGGTCTTCGGCACCAAGAAGATCACCACCGCTGAGGACATTGAGGGGCAGATCAAGCGCACGCTGGTGTCCGGCCTGAGCGACGCCATCGCTGAGAGCAAGATCCCCGCGCTGGATCTGGCGGCCAACTACGACGAGCTGTCCAACTTCGCGCTGCAGGCCATGAATCCCAAGGTGGCTCCCCTGGGAGTGACGCTGACGGCCTTCGTCATCGAGAATATCTCCCTGCCTGAGGAAGTCGAGAAGTCCATGGACAAGCGTACCTCCATGGGCGTGCTGGGCGATATGAACAAGTATACCCAGTACCAGGCGGCGGAGGCACTGCGTGAGGCGGCTACCACTCCCAACAGCGCAGCGGGGTCTGGTATGGGCCTGGGCGCTGGCGTGGCGATGGGCCAGATGTTCGCCGGCATCTTCAACCAGCAGAACCAGCAGCCCGCTCCTCAGGCTGCTCCCGCGGCTCCTGTTGCAAAGGGTTCCTTCTGCCCCGAGTGCGGCAATCAGGTCGCTCCCGGTGCGAAATTCTGTGCCAACTGTGGTGCGAAGCAGGCTGTTACTGCTGTGTGCCCTGGCTGCGGTCAGCCCACCACCCCCGGCGCCAAGTTCTGCGCCAACTGCGGGCAGAAGCTGTAATCGAATAATATAGGGAGCGTCCAGCGCGGGCGCTCCCTTTTGCATGGGAAAAGGCTGGTGCATCACTGCATCAGCCTGAATCTGTTTACTGCGGATTGCTCAGAAACCCCGAGTCCGTCGCGACGGTTTCATAGTGCAGAGGGGCGTCCTCGCGCACGCCCTGGCGAATGACGAAGGGCGAGCTGGGCTGGACGATGGTGTCCGCCATGCTGAGGCGGCCCACGGAGACCTCATAGGCCGTCTTGTTGAGGATGGTGCCGTCCGCCAGCTGCTTCTGATATGCACGGGACTGGAAGCGGCCCAGCAGCGTCACCTTGTCGCCGACCTTCAGGTGGCTGGCGAAGCGGGCGGTGCGGCCCCAGGTGATGCAGGGGATGTAGTCGCTCTTGCCATAGGCTCGGTTGACAGCCAGCATCAGGTCGGCGATTTCCCGGCCAAAGGGCGTGGTGCGGTAGCTCGGCGGCTTGCACAGCGCACCGGTCAGGTGCACCTGGTTGGGGTTTTCTTCCGTGTCGGGGTCCAGGAGCCGCTGGGCAAAGCCGGTGATCAGCAGCCTTCCAGCCCCTTCGATCACCTTGTTGTAGCTGCGCAGCTGGCCCTCGAAGCAAAGGGGAGAGCCGACTTCCAGGTTGACGCCCTCCATCAGACGCTCGGAGATGGTGATGGGCAGCAGATCCTCCGCGCCGGACAGACGCGGCACGGACAGCGTTGCATAGTAGAACTTCTCCCCGAAGACCTCGTGGCCATACTCGGGCGTGTCAGTCAGAATGCCAGACAAATGCAGGTAGTTCCCGGTTTCTTCCATAGCTGTTCTCCTTTTTCTCGGCCATCACTGCCCAGGCAGCGCTGGCTACTCTCGGCCATTGCAAGCAATGGCTCTCGTTGGTCGGGCAAGCCCGACCTCGTGCCGACGTTACTGGGCAGCGGGATGCTGCTTGCCCTGCACGTCGATGGTTGTGCTTCCTGAAAGCAGGATGTCCTTGGCGGGGATCATTTGGAATCCCTGCGCCTGATAGTGTTTAAGGATGGCGGGCAGCGCCTCCACGATGAATTCCGAGTCATTGTGGAAAAGGATGATGTCCCCCGGCTGCACGTTGTTGGTAGCCCGTTTGACCAGGTCGGCGACGCCGCGGTTCTTCCAGTCCAGCGAGTCGATCGACCACTGCACGGCCTCGTACCCTTCGTCCCGAACGACGGTGATGACCTTGCTGTTGTAGTCGCCATAGGGCGGTCGGAACAGCGTGGGCCGCATGCCGGTGAGGGCCTCGATCTTGTCCGAGCAGGAATCCAGCTCAGCGCGGATCTTGCTGTCGGAGATCTGGGTGAAGTGGGCGTGACTGTCGGAATGATTGCCGATCTCATGCCCCCGCGCGGCGATCTCCTTGACCAGATCCGGATATTTGTCCACCCAGATGCCCACAAGGAAGAAGGTTGCCTTGGCGTCATATTCATCCAGCAGATCGAGAATTGCGCGGGTTTTGTCGCCGCCCCAGGAGGCGTCGAAGGTGACGGAGATCACCTTGTCTGCCCGTTCCACGGAGTAGATGGGCAGCACCTTCTTCGCGGCGACGACGGCGGTTGCGTCCTGCTGCAAGGGACCAAGGTACAGTGCGCAGAGCACCGCCAGGGCACACAGAAGTGCCAGAGGACGAATGGGTGGTTTCATGGGCTTCTTCTGCCAGTCGAAGACCGGCTTTTCCCGGCGTGTGAGGGTCGTGGGGCTTGTCATCATCTGCCACCATCCTCTCATAATGTATGCGCAGAATCACGCGTTATTCCGCATGTTCCCGCATCCGCCAAAGGCAGCGGCCTTTCGACAGGCTCCTTCGCGGTATCTGGATGGTCAAGTGTATGACGGCTCTTTCACCAATAAAACGCATGAGGACAGGAAAATCTTTCAGCCCCGGGGAAGATTTACAATGCTTTAACATATTGGTCGCATATCCATTTCCATCTTGATGATAGCACGCAAATATGACAGGAGAATGAACCACCGATGAAATTTGACGGGATGCGGAACGAAATGCTAAAAACAAAAACGCTCTCCCAAAGATGGGAGAGCAGGAAAACCTCCGGGAGGTGTCGAAGGGTCCGCAGGCCCTCTGACTGCAATCGTATCCGGGGGCTTTGCCGCTGGGGCAGGGCGTTTTCCGCTTGCGGAAAACATACCTTGCAATTTTCACGGCCGTGAACGAAGTGAACAGTGAAAATTGAACTTCCCGCAGGAAGTTGTCCCCTAACTCAAAAAGATGGCTTCAACGAAGCCATCTTTTTGAAAGCGCGTTAGCGCTTAGTACATTCCGCCCATGCCGGCGCCGCCAGCAGGAGCCGCGGGTTCAGGCTGTGGAATGTCCGCCACCAGGGATTCGGTGGTCAGCACCATCGCAGCCACGGAAGCCGCGTTCTGCAGTGCGCTGCGGGTCACCTTGGTGGGATCGATGATGCCGCGCTCGATCATGTCGCAGTACTCATCGTTCAGCGCGTCGTAGCCGTACCCGGCGGACTTGCCGGCATTGGCCTTCACGTTCTCCACGATGACGGAGCCTTCCACGCCCGCGTTGGCCGCGATCTGACGGATGGGCTCCTCCAGCGCGCGCAGGATGATCTGCACGCCGGTCTTGGCGTCGCCGGTGTGCTCGGGCAGCAGAGCCTTGACCTTGGCAGCCACGCTCAGCAGCGCAATGCCGCCGCCGGGGACGATGCCCTCTTCGGTCGCCGCGCGGGTCGCAGCCAGGGCGTCTTCGATGCGCAGCTTGCGCTCCTTCATCTCGATCTCAGTGGCAGCGCCGACCTGGATGACCGCCACGCCGCCAGCCAGCTTGGCCAGGCGCTCCTGCAGCTTTTCACGGTCGTAGTCGGAGGTGGTCTCGACGATCTGGTTCTTGATCACGGCCACGCGGGCAGCGATTTCAGCCTTGTCGCCAGCGCCGCCGACGATGGTGGTGTTCTCCTTGTTGACCTTGATCTGACGGGCACGGCCCAGCATGCTCAGGTCAGCTTCCTTCAGCTCCATGCCGGTCTCGGAGGACACGACGGTGCCGCCGGTCAGGATGGCGATATCCTGCAGCATCTCCTTGCGGCGATCGCCAAAGCCGGGAGCCTTGACGGCAACACAGGTGAAGGTGCCGCGCAGCTTGTTCACCACCAGGGTGGACAGGGCCTCGCCCTCCACGTCCTCGGCGATAATGAGCAGCTTCTTGCCGGTCTGCACGACCTGCTCCAGCAGGGGCAGGATCTCCTGGATGTTGGAGATCTTCTTGTCGGTGATCAGCAGCAGCGGATCGTCCAGGACGGCTTCCATCTTCTCGGTGTCGGTGACCATGTAGGCGGAAGCGTAGCCGCGGTCGAACTGCATGCCCTCGACAGTGGTCATGCCGGTGGTCATGGTCTTGGATTCCTCGACGGTGATGACGCCGTCAGCGCCCACAGTCTCCATCGCGTCGGCGATCAGCTTGCCGATGGTCTCGTCGGCAGCGGAGTTTGCAGCGACGTTGGCCACAGCCTGCTTGCCGCTGATGGGCTGGGACAGCTCCTTCAGGCCCTCGACGGCAGCCTCGGTGGCGGCAGCGATGCCCTTCTTCAGAACCATGGGATTTGCGCCGGCGGCCAGGTTTTTGAGGCCTTCGCGGATGATGGCCTGGGCCAGCAGGGTCGCGGTGGTGGTGCCGTCGCCGGCCACGTCGTTGGTCTTGGTGGAGACTTCCTTTACCAGCTGGGCGCCCATGTTCTCAAAGGGGTCTTCCAGCTCGATCTCCTTAGCGATGGTTACGCCGTCGTTGGTGATCAGGGGAGCGCCGTACTTCTTGTCCAGCACGATATTGCGGCCCTTGGGGCCCAGGGTGATCTTGACGGTATCGGCCAGCGCGTTGACGCCCTTTTCAAGGCTGCGGCGGGCTGTTTCGCCATACTGAATCTGCTTTGCCATTCTAGTGCACTCCTTTATTTACTCCAGGCTATATGGAGTATAGTCGCGGAAGTCTATTCAAGGCTCCCGGCTGTTTGGCGGAAAAATGGGACGAAGTCCCCTTATTCAACAATCGCCAGGATATCGGACTGGCGGACGATGATCAGCTCTTCGCCGTCGATCTTCACTTCGGTGCCGGCATACTTGGAATAAATGACCTTCTGGCCAACTTCCACCTGCATCACGATCTCCTTGCCGTCCACGTTGCCGCCGGGGCCCACAGCCAGGACTTCGGCCATCTGGGGCTTTTCCTTCGCGGCGCTGGTCAGGATCAGGCCGGACTTGGTGGTCTCTTCTGCTTCTACATTCTTGATGACAACGCGGTCACCCAAAGGCTTCACGGTCATGGATCTTTCCTCCTGAAAGTCGTGGTTTTAGCACTCTGATTCTATGAGTGCTAAACAACTATTATACGCATTTTCCAGGATATTGCAAGGGGAACACATGTGCTATCTATGCAGAATGGTTACAAATATACGGAAATTTCATCAATCGTTGTCTGAACGTCTCAAATCGTGGTATAATATGTGTAAAGAAACATTCGGAGGATAACCATGCCCGCACGAATTGCTCCCTTGCTCCTTGCCTGGTATGACCAGCATGCCCGCACGCTGCCGTGGCGGGGGATCCGCGATCCTTACCGCACCTGGGTATCGGAAACGATGCTTCAGCAGACCCGCGTAGAAACTGTGCTGGGGTACTATGACCGCTTCCTGAAGCGTTTCCCGATAGTGGCTGACCTGGCTGCTGCTCCGGAGGACGACGTGCTCAAAATGTGGGAGGGGCTGGGATATTACAGCCGTGCCCGCAATCTGCACAAGGGCGCCAAACAGGTTATGGCGGAGTACGGGGGCATAATTCCGTCTGCTGAGGAAGAACTGCGCAAGATCAGCGGCATCGGCCCCTATACCGCCGGCGCCATCGCCAGCATTGCCTTCGACCAGCCTGTACCTGCGGTGGACGGCAACGTTATCCGCGTGGTGAGCAGATTGCGAGGCATCCGTGAGAACGTGGGCATCCCCTCTGTTCGCCGGATGCTGGAAGGGGAGGCGGCATTGCTTGTTCCGGCGACGCGCCCCGGCGATTTCAACCAGGCAATGATGGATCTGGGCGCGACCATTTGTGTCCCTGGTACGCCTTCCTGCGAGAGGTGCCCGCTCCAGTCCTTGTGTGACGCATACGCAGCCGGAGACGCGGAGGATTTGCCTGTCCTGCCCCGCAAGAATCCACCGAAGGTGATTGACTACGCGGTATGCCTGATCTTCTCCGGCGATCGTGTCCTCATGCGCCAGCGCACAGAGGCGATGCTCCGCGGGCTGTGGGTCTTCCCGATGGCGGAAGGTAAGCTCACCCTGCGTCAGGTACCCGCTGCAGTAAAGAAGCTGACGAAGCTAACCGTCACCGATGTGCAGCCTGCCGGGGAAGCAAAGCATGTCTTTACTCATCAGATCTGGCAGATGCAGCTCTGCACCATGTCTGCCCCGGAAAATGCCGAGGCTCCTGCCGGATACCGCTTCATCCCTGTGGATGAAATGGCCGAACTCGCCATCCCCACAGCGGTGAAAGCTGCGGTTAAAGCCGTATACAAGCATATGCTGGAATGTACTTGATTTGTTTTCAAATTGACATACGTCCCCAAATCTGTTATCATATATGCACCAATCCTGAGAAATATATAAGGGGAGATTCATCATGGCGATCCGACTGTATGAAACCCGCACCAACAACTCCAATGTGCCGCTGCGCGTGGCTGTGGGCCACTTTGCAACCAGCCACAGCCACATCAACTATTACATCGACCTGACGATGACCAAGCATCGTCTGTCTGAGGCGAAGGAGGTCGCAACCCAGCTGTGCGACCACATCAGCCCTGCGACGGTTATTGATACCATCCTCTGTCTGGACGGCACGGAAGTCATCGGTGCCGCAATGGCCAGCGTGCTGACCCGCCGTGGCTTTGCGACCGTGAATGCCCATAACACCATTTATGTTGTTACCCCCGAGCACACCACCGGCTCGCAGCTGCTCTTCCGTGAGAACTATGCCCCCATGATCGTGGGCAAGAACGTGCTGGTGCTGGCAGCTTCTGTCACCACCGGTTACACCGCGAAGGCTGCCATCGATGCGATCCGCTACTACAGCGGCAAGCCCGCCGGGATCTGTGCCATCTTCACTTGCGAGGATGAGTGCGAGGGTTTCCCGGTCAACGCGGTCTTCACCAAGAAGAACGACCTGCCGGATTACATCTCCACCGCCTCCCATGAGTGCCCGATGTGCAAGAATCAGCGCCGCCTGGATGCGATGGTCAATGCCTTCGGCGTGAGCTCCTTCGGCATCTGAGAAGAATCAAAGAAGGCTCCGGATCTGTTCCGGAGCCTTTTGTGTTGCGGATGTCACTTTGCCCATACAACCATGGTGCTGTTGGCGGGGTAGACCTGGGCAGTCTGGTTGGGGTTGGACTGCTGCGCCTTGTAACGGGCGTAGGAGTAGGCCTCGTTGAGGGTGATCACGCCGTCGTTGTCGGAGTCGGCGGTCAGGGTGCGGGCGGCGTTGGTGGCCATGTTCCAGCCGTTGCCATAGCACATGCTGTAGGTGAAAATGCCGAAACGCTTATCCAGGATGCCGTCGCCGTTGGCGTCGTAGCCCATGGTGGCGCGATCCTCGGTGGAGTGGGCGGCAGTGATGACATAATAGCCGCTGTTGGCCAGGTCGTAATCGCCGCGGGCCTGCACGGAGAATGTACTGACCACTTTGCTGTTGAAGGCGCTCAGCTCGGCAGTGGTGACTGCAGAAGCTTCGCCGCTGCGGCCGATCATCTGGCCGGAATGGCAGCTGTCAAGGATAACGATCTTCTTGCCGGGGATCTCATCCAGCACGACCTTGAGCTGGGCGACGGAGAGATAGGTGTTGCCGGTGCCCATCAGAGAGCCGTGATAGCTGGTGCCCACGGCATTGGCGCCCTTGCCGGAGAAGTAGAACAGGCTGACATCCTGGGGCTGGGCGTCTGCGAAGGTATTGCGGATGGCGGTGATCATCGCGTCTGCCGAGAGCTCGCTGCGGGTGGAGATGCGGTAGGGGGTGGCGCTCATGCGGCTGAGCATGGTGCGCATGCCTGCCACATCATTGGCGGAACCGGGCATCTCCTGGGCGGTGCCTGCGTAGGAGTTGCCGATGAGCAGCGCGCGGTAGACGGGTTCGTTGCTGCTGACGGGAAAGGCGGAAGCCGTGGCGCTGGCGGAATCATTGACCTCGTCAGAGATGGTCACGCTGACCGTGCAGGAGCCGGACTTGGCGAAGGTATAATCCACCGCGGGCTCAGCGGTGACGATGGTATCGGTGGTGCCATCGGTATCAAAGGTCCAGATGTAGGTGGCAGAGCCGTATGCGCCGGTAGAGGAGGTGGTCCAGGTGACGGTGTCGCCCACGTCCGCCTGGCTGACGGAGGGAACGGGCGCTTCTGCAGTCATGGTCTGATAAGTGGTGACCTCCAGGTGGGAGGGCGCAGGCAGATAGGCGGGCACGCGGATGCCGGAAAGATCATCGCAGCCGTTGACGATCAGTGTGTCCAGGCTGCGTACAGGCTGACCGTCTACAAGCTTGGGCACGGTGAACTCACCGGAGATGGTTTCGCCATTCACGGCACACAGCGGGATGGCGCAGCCCTCGGTCACGCTGTAGTAGAAGCCGCTGTTGGTGACGAGTGTCTCTTCCGCGTAGAAGTTGCTCAGGGAGGACGCGCTGCCAAAGGCCGGGCCGAATACATAGGTTACGTCGCTCAGGCTGCCCTGGATGGCGGTGGTGCTGCCCTTGAGGTGCAGGTAGGCTGCCTCAGTCCCCAGCAGAACTGTGCCGCTGACGTGGGTAGCTCCGGCGGGGATGACCAGGGCGTGCAGTCCGGTGCCGGCAAAGGCGCCGCTGCCGATAGTCTTCACCGATCCGGGCAGCACCACGCGGCCCTTAAGGGAGCTGTCGCCTTCAAAGGCGCTGGCATCAATGGCTGTCACGCCGTCGGGCAGGGAAAACTCGGCGTGGGCGGTCAGGGCAAAAGCCATTACAATTGCCAGCAGGAGAATGAACAGACTGTTCTTCATGTCGTGCTCCTTGTGGAAAATAATGAAAGTGCCAAAGGCACATAAACATCCACATACATTATAGGGCCTTCCGGGCCATCGGTCAAGGCGGAAGAAGAAAAGTTACATTTGTGACATGAAAAAGACGACCCTTGCGGATCGTCTTTCATGCTTATTCGATTTCCACCAGCTCGTATTCACGGCTGCCGAATCCCAGCTCAGCGGCGGCTTCAATGGTGTGCGCGCCCTGGCGGCTCTCGATGCGCTCGAGCATGTGGGGGAGGCCCGGATCGTCCTTCTGGGCGTAGATCAGGTCCAGACCCGCCTGGTCAATGGCGATGGGGTCCAGGCTGGCCAGCATGCCGATGTCCGCCATGCAGGGATCCTCAGCTTTGGCGCAGCAGTCGCAGTCCACGGACAGGTTCTTCATCACGCTGATGTATACGGCCTTGCCAGCGTAGCGCTTGGCCACGGAGGAAGCCGCATCTGCCATGGCCTCCAGGAAGCCCATGTGATCGCCCTTGAAGCCGAGCTTAGCATCGCCCGCGCCGTGGATGTGCTTCTTGCCATAGGAGGACGCAATGCCGATGGACAGCTGCTTGATCGCGCCGCCGAAGCCGCCCATGGGGTGCCCCTTGAAGTGGGAGAGCACCAGCAGGGAGTCGTACTTCGCCAGGTTCTTGCCCACGAAGTTCTTCTGGATGATCTTGCCGCCGGGGATGAGCAGCTGCAGATCGGGGCCTTCGCCGTCCATGATATCCACGTTGAAATGGTCTGCCCAGCCGTGGTCGCGCATCAGCTGTTCGTGACGCTCAGTGACGTCTCGGGCGCCGGGATAGGCGGTGTTGCACTCCACCACAGTGCCGCCGACATGGTCAATGACCGGCTTCCAGAAGTCCGGACCGAGGAAATTCTGATTGCCCTTCTCGCCGGAGTGCAGCTTGACAGCTACCTTGCCGGGAAGCTCGACGCCCAGCAGATTGTACATTTCCAGCACCTTTTCGGGGGTGATGGTCTTGGAGAAATACACCTTGCTTGCCATAAGGAACCTCCTGTTGATGTGAATTATTCGTTGATTGCCATTCGCTTATGCAGTTCGTCGGAGACGTAGCCGGAGAGGATCTCCACGATGCGGGCGTTCTTGCCGCCGCGGGCGACGATCACGTCCGCAAGATTGACGTAGTTGCGGATGTACTGCTCGAACATGGGACGCACGGTAGAGCGGTACTGATTGGAGATGGAGTCGATGGAGCGGCCGCGCTCGTTGATGTCACGTTCGATGCGGCGCAGCAGGCAGATATCCGCATCCACGTTCATGTACAGCTTGAGGTACATCAGCTTGAGCAGCCTCTCGTCATGGAAGCAGTGGATTCCCTCCAGAATCAGCACATCCGGGGGCGTGATGATATCATCCGTATCCGCCCGGCGGTGATGGGCGTAATCATAGCCCTTGCGGGTGATGGGCTGACCAGCCATCAGGGCCTGCACGTCCTGCAGAAGGGCGTCGTGATCGAAGATGCCCGGCTCATCGTAGTTCAGCTGGCAGCGCTCCTCGAAGGGGAGATGGCTGTGGTCTTTGTAGTAGCAATCCTGCTGGAGCACAAAGCAGCGTTCTCCCAGCGCTGCCGCCAGAGAGTCAGCCAGGGTCGATTTGCCGCTGCCGCTGGCGCCGCAAATGCCGATGAAGATCATTCGTATGTCCTCCACATGCATATTGTCTGGTTTCCTTTATGGTAAATGGTACAATATCGAGGGCGATGTGTCAAGAGGAATGGGCGAAACATCGACAGATTTCGGTAAAGGACATGCAATTTCCGCAAATTGACTGTGACTTATCAGTTGTAATATGATATGATTACTCCGTGCACATGGGATATATGTCCCCAAACGCAGGTCGGCAAGGCCGAAAATGGAGGTGACCGCGGTGCCAAAATCCACGCCGCGCACCAAAGAGCGCAAGCCGTTGCGGCTTGCCAAGAAGCTGCTTCTGATGATGTTGTTCCTGGTGATGACGGGCGTATCCGTCTCATCTGGCGCATACACTACACAAGCCGCCACGGCGGAAGAGGAGGCCCCCATGAACAAGCGCAAAGGTCGCACGGTCATGTACATCATGGATTCCCACAACCTGCAGCTGCGGAATGAGGACGCCCATGCCCTGGATCAGCTGAACTACTCCTTTGCCCTCATCAAGGACGGCAAGGCGGACGGTTCCCACTGGATGGGGCTAAAGAAGGTGCAGTCCTTCCTCAAGCGCAATCCCCATGTGGATGGCGTCATTTCCATCGGCGGCTGGGGCGCTGACGGCTTCTCCGACGCCTGCCTGACGGAGGAAGGCCGCAAAACCCTCGCCGACAGCCTGCTTGCCCTGATGGACGACTGCGGCTTCGTGGGCATTGACGTGGACTGGGAATACCCCGGCGTGCCCGGCACCGGCATCGTCTCCCGGCCTGAGGCGGACGTGGAGAACTGGTATGCCTTCCTGACGCTGCTGCGCGAAGGCCTCGATCAGAGGGAAGTTCTCCATGGGAGGGAATACCATCTGTCGGTAGCACTGGGGGCAGGAGATCAGCAGCTGGATGTGCTGGATCCCAAGCGTCTGGCGCCCCTACTGGATCAGGCTGTCGTGATGGCCTATGACATGGCGGGATTTGACCGCATCACGGGGCATCATTCCGCCCTGTATCCCAACGAAGAACGGTCTCTCTCCGGCGCCCATGCGGTAAAGAAGCTGGTGGATGGCGGCCTCCCGGCGGAGAAAATCCTCCTGGGTGTGCCTGCCTATGGCCGCGTATGGCGGCAGGTCTCCGGCGGCGGCAACGGCTTGAATCAGCGGGCCAACACCTCCGGCAACAAGACCATCTCCTTCGATGAGCTCCTCCGTCTGGAGGAGCAGGGTTACACCCGCTACTTTGACGAGAAGGCCCAGGTGCCGTGGTGGTTCGATGGCTCCACCTTTGTCAGCGGCGATGATGACCGCTCCATTGCCTGCAAGGGGAAATGGGTGGTTGACAATGGCCTCCAGGGCATGGCGGTCTGGCAGTACACCCAGGATGCGGAAGGCGCGATGCTGGCCATGCTGGATGCGTCGATGCGGTAACTGTACAATAGAAAAACTTGCCTCCTGTATGGTTCGGTTGTATAATGTAGAAAACCGATCAACAGGAGGCGTTATTTATGAAGGTTTCTGCCCATCGCGCGTTTGCTCTGCTTAAGGAACTGGCCTACGAGCGTGTCAGCTGCTCCGAAGCGGAGAAGCAGGCTGCCCGGAAGCTGTTGGAGGTCGCCCTGTCCACCGGTGCCGAGGCTCATATTGAGGAGTTCCCCGTGGCCTGCGGCAAGGTCAACCATGCCAAGCTGGTCGTTACCGAACCCTATGTGAAGGAGTACGAGGTCACCGGCTACGAGCGCGGCCTGTCCACCCCTGAGGGCGGCGTAGATCTGGAATTTTACTATGCTGAGAACGGCGAGGACGCTCACCTTGCCAACGTCAAGGGCAAGGCTGTGATGGTCAATGGCCGTTTGGGCAAGAAGCTCTATGAGAAGCTGATGAAGGCCGGCGTGGCTGCCATTCTGACCTTTGACGGCACCACCATTGACCGCCGCAGCGAGACCGACTGTGACATCCGCAAGCTCCGCGAGATCCTGACTGAGGAATCCGGCGCCTGCACCGCGCTCCACATGCGCACGATGGACGCTGCCGAGATCGTCCGCCGCGGCGCGAAGAAGATGCACATTGAGCTCTCCGCGGAGAACTACGAAGGCACCAGCCAGAATGTCTGCGCGGTGATCGAGGGCACCGAGTACCCTGACGAGATCATCTCCTTCGGCGCGCACTATGACAGCGTGTACTTCTCCACCGGCGTGTACGACAACATGTCCGGCTCCGTCATCATCATGGAGCTGCTGCGCTACTTCATGGAGCACAAGCCTGCCCGCACGATGAAGTTCAACTGGTACGGCTCTGAGGAGCAGGGCCTGCTGGGCTCCAAGGCGTGGGTCAAGGCCCATGAGGATGAGCTGTCCAAGCATGTGTTGATGATCAACATTGACGTAGCCGCGCCCATCCTGGGCAAGAATGTTGCGCCCATTTTGGCCACCGAGAAGGCTGTGGGCTATGTGGACGCCCTCATGCGCGAAGCCGGCATCGCCTGCGAGGTCAAGATGGACATCTACTCCTCTGACTGTGTTCCCTTTGCGGACAAGGGTGTTCCCGCAGTGAATCTGCTGCGCTTCGGCGTGCCTGGCGCGGGCTACATCCATGACCGCCGCGACAACCTGAAGAGCAACTACCTCAGCGCGGAAGCCCTGGATATCACCCTCCAGCAGGCGCTGATGTTCACCCAGCGGGTTGACAGCGCGAAGGTCTTCCCGATCGAGCGCAAGATCAGCGACGAGATCGTCAAGAAGGTGGACGAGTACCTCTTCAAGAAGAAGGATAAGAAGTAAGGTAAAGATCTGCTCGTGCATGGGTATACGCGAAATAACACTGGAATCTCTTCCAAGACTTGAAAAGGAGAATACATATGAAGAACATTCAAAGAATCATGATGCTGGCACTGGCGCTGATGATGTTTATGGGAACTGCGGCAATGGCATGTACGGAATGGTGCGGCACACCTGATATTGATGTCAACAGCGATGTACTGCCCTCTCCGGATGAACTGCACACGGAAGCTTATCTGCTGGGTGATGCCATGATTGGCCGCACGGTGCATGTGCTGATGAGCGGCAATGTGCGTACGGAGCCCAACCAGTCTTCGGAGGTTCTGGCAGAGGTGTTCCCGGATGACAAGGTGGCCATTCTGGACTACTATATGGAATCCATGAACCCGCTGAGGATGTGGATCAAGATCGACTTCTACGGCATGGAGGGCTGGATCAGTGCTTCCCGCGGCAAGATTGTATCTTGTCCGGCTGATACCTACATCGTTGGCAATGATCCGAAGCTGGAGGTTTCCCGTAACCGTTATGTGGGTCAGACCATGCTGGTGAACGCAAAGAGCGGCAACGCCCGCTCCGGCCCTGGTACCGATTATCCCGTTCTGGAGCTTATCCACTACCCCGAGATGCATGTCATCCGCAATGTTGCACTGGATAGCGAGGGAAAGCTGTGGGTGATGATTCGTATTGGTTCCCGTGAATGCTGGGCCCGTGACTCCTTGTTCTCCTACATCGGAGATTGATCGGTACTGCTGTAAAGCCCGTCCCTGCTGGGGCGGGCTTTTATGCTGCGTATGGTGAGCTGGAGATTATTTGCAAGAAATGCTGATAAGGCTGTAACAACGGTGGGCGTGGCGTGTATATACAAGTGAAAAGCAAGTGAAGCACTTGATAACATCCCTCAAACACGAAAGGAGAAACTACAATGAAAAAGTTCTTTAGCCGTATCCTGTTCCTTGCCCTTGCCCTGATGCTGTGCATGAGCTCCGTTTCTGCTCTGGCCTGCACTGAATGGTGCGGCTCACCGGATATTGATGTGGAAAATGACGTGCTGCCTCCTTCTGATCAGCTGCATATCGAGGCATATCGCCTGGGTGACGCCGTGATCGGCCGTACGCTGCATGTGCTGCGCAGCGGCAATGTACGTACCGCGCCCAACCAGTCCTCCCGCATCCTGGCGGAGGCTTTCCCGGACGACAAGGTGGCGATTCTGGATTACCACATGGAATCTGTCAATCCGCTGAGCATGTGGCTGAAGATTGACTTCTACGGCATGGAGGGTTGGATCAACGCATCCCGCGGCAAGGTTGTGTCTTGCCGCCCGGATTCCTACATTGCCGGCAATGATCCTGCGCTGGAGGTTGCCCGCAGCCGCTATGTTGGCCAGACCATGATGGTGAATGTCCGCAGCGGCAATGCCCGCGCCGGTGCTGGTCAGGACTATCCCACCATTGAGTACATCCATCGTCCTGATACCTACCGCATCCGCGATGTGGCGCTGGACAGCGAGGGCAAGCTGTGGGTGATGATCCGCATCGGCTCCCGCGAGTGCTGGGCCAGTGCCTCCCTGTTCGATTACATTGGCAATTAATTCGACGGGTATAACAAAACGAGCATGAGCCCCCTGTGCATACACACTGCACAGGGGGCTTTCCAGTGTTGGTGATAGTCAACTCATGCGGTGGATTGATTTATTGAATTGAATCGTCTTCCAGATGGCTCACAAACCGCATATCCACCATCTTGTCGTAGTCCCATTCGCCCTCCCACAGACCGGAGACGGTCACCACGGTCATGGCGTTGTCCACAGCGGCGGGGGAGATGAAGGCGTCCTCGGCCCAGAGGGCGTCGGCGTAAGCGCGGTCAAGAGCTGCCTGGCGTCCTTCTTCGGTGAGGGTAGGGAACTCGATGGCCAGGACGCGCTCAGCGGTGTCACGGTCGGTATGGACGATCTGCAGCGCCTTTTCCATGGCACGGACGAAAGCGGCGCAGAGCTCCGGCTGCTGCTCGATGGCGGAATGCCGTACGCCGATGACTGAGTACGCATAATCCCCCAGGTCAGGGAAGGCAACAAAGGGCTCCTCGAAGATGCCCTCGGTGACGCCCTCGGAGATTTGCGGCTCACCGCCGTTGCCGATGTCGCCCTGGCCGTATTTGAGCATGGCAGTCACCGTAGAGGCGTCTGCGTTCTCCAGCAGGGTCACGTCGGTATCAGGATCCAGGTCGTTCATCTTGACCAGGTAGCGGGTCAGCACATTGGGGGAGCCGCCGTAACGTCCGGCGATGATGGTCTTGCCGCGGAGAAAGTCAGCCATGCTTTCGCCGGGAATCAGTCCTCTGCGGGCAAAGAGATACACATTGGCCCGGTTGACGCAGTTGCAGATGGCCAGAATCGGGTCAGACGTGCCGGCTGCATTGGCAAAGTTGTAGCTGTCAACGCCGCCGATAACGGCGAATGCGTCTCCGGAGACCACGGCAGTCACATGGGCGCCGCCGGTGGCTTGCACGACGGTGACGTCAAGGCCTTCCTCGGCGAAGCAGCCCTCATGGATCGCCACATACAGCGGCAGGTAACCGATCAGGTGGACGGGCTCGGCTACGGTGATGGAGGTCAGTTCGGCGGGCGCTTCGGCGAAGGCAAAGGGGACACACAGCATCAGTGCAAGGGTCAGACAAAGCAGACGGTTCAACGGATACACCTCCTGAAAGAATTACCGGGATGCTGTCCAGCGGTGCAGCAGCAGCTTCTCCAGCAGAACGACGCCTGCATACATCAGCACGCTGACAATGGACAAAACCACCACGCCCACCCATACCAGGGGCAGATCGAAGATGGTCCCGGCGTACACAATCATACGCCCAAGACCACGATCCGATGCAATGAATTCACCCACGATGCTGCCGGCCATGCTCAGGGCGATGTTCACCCGCAGCCCCGTGATGATAGAGGGCATGGCAGAAGGGACCACCAGGCGTGTGAAAGTCTGGAAGCGGCTGGCTCCCAGAGAGGTCAGCAGGGTGTGAAGGGCCGGATCAACGGTCTGAACACCGCCGTATGCGCTCATAGCGGCCACAACCACTGTCATCAGGAATGCCAGGATGACCTTGGAGGTGAAGCCGATGCCGGTGAGGATCACCAGCACGGGAGCCAGGGCCAGTTTGGGCAACGCGTTGAGGACGATCAGCCAGGGCTCGGCAACAAGTGCAACAGGCTTGGAAAACCAAAACATCAGCCCGATAACGGAGCCCACGACCGTCCCTGTGATAAACCCCAGCAGCGTGGAGGAGGCTGTGTAGGCAATATCGCGGGGGAGCTGTCCGCTCTGCCACTTAACGATGGCGGTTTTCATGATCTGGGTGGGGCTGGAGAAGAAGAACGGATCGATGATTCCCAAACGGCTGCCGGCCTCCCAACCCAAGATCAGTGCCAGCAGTAGCCCCCAGCGCCAGCACTGTATGAAGGTTTTACTTTTCATGGTCATGCTCCTCCTCGTCCAGCAGGGTCAGGATGTCAGCCTTCATGGTCGTTAGGGCGGGCAGGGCCAGCGTCCGCAGCGTACGGGGCTTCTCCTGGGGCAGCTGATATCTGGCGATGATTCGCCCCGGCGTCGAACCCATGACCAGGATTTCATCCGAGAGCAGCAGAGCCTCGTCCACGTCGTGGGTGACGAAGAGCACCGTCAGCCCCTTGGTGAGGCACAAGCGCATCAGCAGCTGCTGGAGATGCAAACGGGTGATGGGATCCAGGGCCCCGAAGGGCTCATCCATCAGGAGCAGGTCCTTGCCGGTCTGGAAGGTACGTACCAGGGCAGCCCGCTGCCGCTGTCCGCCGGAGAGTTCTTCAGGGCGGCGGTGGAGGAGGCTGTCCAGCCCGCAGGCATGGATATCGTCAGCTGCATCCTGCAGCGCCGCGGAGGCCCGCTCGCCCTTCAAGGTGCGGGGAAGGGTGATGTTGTCGGCAATCGTCCGCCAGGGCAGGAGGAGGTCACGCTGGAGCATGTAGCCGGTAAGGCCTGGTTGCATCACCAAGGATTGACCATTCAGTGTAACCTCACCGGTATCGGGCTCCATCAGCCCGGCGATGATGTTGAACAATGTGGTTTTTCCGCAGCCGCTGGGCCCCAGGATGGAAAGAAACCGCCCTTTTTCCAGGGTGAAGGAAACGCTGTCCAGCGCCGCGACGGCGGACGGCCCGGCACCGAATCGCTTGGAAACGCCATCGACCACTAGGTAGGCCTGGTCGGGCATGTGGATCATCCTTTCGGGCAGGCGGGATTGAGTGCGCTGCCGTCGATACAGCCTATGCATGGGAAGAAAAATGGGTACAAAAAAGCTCACCCGGTGAGCGGGTTCATCATATCTGCCGTTACCTGTACCGCGACCAGAAGGTTGCCTTCTGCCCCAACGCCTGCTGGATCATGTCCGAGAATGACGACTACGGCTACCAGAGCGGCACGCCTCTGCTGGACTTCGACATGGTGTTTGTGCCGTGGCCCGTCGGCCCCAGCGGCAATGCTGAGACCAACTCCCAGAAGGTCACCGAGTCCTCCTGCTACATGATCCCCGTGGGCACGGAAGATCCCGAGCTGGTCTTCAACGTCCTGTACGATCTGTGCAACTGGTTCAACGGCGACCTGTCCATCCGCGACGACGAGGAAGCCCTGGAATGGTGGTATGGCACCACTAGTGCGGACATTGATCTGCAGGATCACAACTTCAACGTTATGTACGAGATGGGCCAGAAGCAGCAGTACGAGATGTTGAACAACCTGGGCTTCGAGCTGCCCTTCCGTGAGTTCATCAATGGTGACTACACCGTTGCTCAGCTGCAGGAAACCTACAAGCAGCAGGTTCAGGACGCCATTGACGGCCTGATGGGCAACTAAATTCCAACATAATGCGGCCCCGGATGCGCAAGCATCCGGGGCTTGCACCCTTATGTGCATTGTGCGCAGATGAGAACAACGCAACGGAGGTATCGCCTGTGAAAAAACTGCTTGCCCTGCTGCTGAGCTTACTGCTCCTGCTGCCAGCCGTTTCCTTGGGCGAGGGGGAGACACGCTCTGTAGAGTTTGATGATTTCGTCCTCACTGTCAGTTCAAACGATCTCCTCCAGACGGGGGAAGAGGCTGGTAGTTCCAATCTTTTCGTGTTGTTCCCGGATTACGACGAGGCAGCTGACTCGCATCCCAACATTCTGGCGAGATGGACGGCCCAGACAATCAACGCCATGAGCGATGCAGAAGTGCTTGATTTTTGCAATGGTGATATGCAGTCGGGCATTGATAGCATGACTGCCGCGGGTGTCACTGTGACCAACGAGCAGCTGCACCGGGCTGAACGGGATGGGGAAACCGGCGCGATCACCGTGCTTTACACCTTGGATATTGATGTTGCTGCGTTGGGCCTGGATATGAAGACGACTGTCTGCATGGGCGTCCGGTATGTTCCTCTTGGTGAAAAAGGAACCTATTATTTCACCATCGGATGTGAGACGCTGGAAGAAGCAGAGACGCTGCTTGCCTACCTTGACAGGAATATGACCATCAGGAAGTGAACTGATTGTCCCGGAAAATTTGTCGGCATGAACCCTGGATGCGCAGCGCAAGCATCCGGGGTTTTCTTGTGCCCTGACGGCATGAAAAAAGCCATCCGGTGATATTCCGGATGGCAATGGGTGCAGGGATTTACTTGAAGGCAGGCAGCTCGTCCAGGGTGATGAAGTAATCGCTCTGGTAGATGCTTTGCAGGGATTTGGGCGTGTTGGACTTGCCGTCGGTGAGGTGGCTGGTGTGCCAAACCATGAACATCAGCCAGGGGGCGTTGGCCTCAGTCATCTGCTTTTCTGTGGGGATGCTGCCGCACTCGTGGAAGACGATGGGCATGCCCTCGGGGGCGACGGTGGCGACCTCCGCGTACAGGCGGCCGTTCGCACCGGCGGAGTAGCTGTCCGCGCCGATGAGGTCCACATAGTCATCGCCGGGATACCAGGCCGCCATGTTGCCGCCGTTGCCGGAGTAGCCCAGCAGCCAGATCAGGTTGTCCAGGCCCCAGTAATCGGTGTAGCGGCTGTACATCAGCTGCCACAGCTTCACGAAGGCGTCGCTGCCGCCCTTGGACCACCAGAACCAGCCGCCGTCCAGCTCATGGAAGGGCCGCCACAGCACCGGCACGCCTGCGTCCTCCAGCTGCTGTAGGTAGGGCACGGCGCGGTCCATGGCCTTGAGGAGCTTGGCGTATTCCGTAGTGCCGGGGGTGAGGGCCTTGTCCCAGTCCAGGTTGTGGGCCTTGCTCTCGTTGTAGCCGGAGGCGAAATCGCTGCCGGTATGCCAGCAGATGTGGGGAATGCCGCCCTTCTCCCACCACTGGATGGAGCGGTTCACCACGCCCTGGAAGTCGTTGTGCATGAAGTCCAGGCCGCGGATGGCGGGCAGCTTGCCGGTGTGCTTTTCGATGAATTTCACCTCGTAATCCGGGGAGCCCATCCAGGTGGATTCCATCTGGCCGGTGAGGCAGGCGCTGCCCCAGGTCTCTTGGAGGTAAGCGTACACTGCGCGGGCAGCGGGAATGGCGTTCTCGTTGGAGAGATCGCCGTCATAGGTGTGGATGATGGCATTGGAGGCCTCGACCTGGGCCAGGTGGGCGGCCATCTCCGCGGCAGCGTCAGCTTCCAGGAAGTACAGCCCGGCGATGCGGCCGCCGTTCCATGCGCCCAGGGAGAACTTCGTCACCTTGTCGGGGGAAGCCGCGCCGCCGCCCATGGTGATCAGCTCGCTGATGGGGATGAGCATCAGGCGTTCCTTGTCCGGCTGGTCGGATATGGCCTTGATGTCCTCCTGCTTGTAGTTGACGTTCAGGCCCAGCACGCCCCAGCCGCCGTGGGTCACGTCGTCGCAGGCCCAGAGCAGGGCGATGGCGTCATCCAGATCAGCGCCGGTCAGCCAGGAAATGTCGGACGGGAAGAACCCCTTGTTGGTCGCGCCGGAAAAGAGCAGCGTGCCCTTTTCGAGAATGGCGTTCTGGGCGGCGATACGGTCTGCCTCGGCTATGCTGTTTCGCACAGCGGGGGCTTCCCTGGGGGCCCAGACCTCCTCCGCTGCGGCGCAGATGCTGGTCAGCAGCAGGGTCATGGCTGCCAGCATGATCAGAATTCGTTTCATGCGGTTCCTCCTTCAAGATTCTTCAATATTTGCAATATATACCTGCGGATGTTAAAGATATTGTATCATATTTACTAACAGGATTCAATCGAATGTTGAAAATATGTATCCTGGATTTGATTGACGAACACAGCCTATGCACGTTATACTGTACGCAAAGGAAATAGCAAAACGTTGCAATAAAGGAGAAATAATGATGAAGATCGGTGTGGATTATTATCCCGAACACTGGGACATATCCCTTTGGGCGGCGGATGCAGACCTGATGCAGCAGACCGGCGTGAAGCTGGTGCGTCTGGCGGAGTTTGCCTGGTGCCGCCTGGAGCCCCAGGACGGTGTGTTCGATTTTGCCTGGCTGGACGAAGCCATCGATCTCTTTGCTGAACGGGGCATTGAGGTCATCCTGTGCACGCCCACCAGCTGTCCGCCGATGTGGCTGTACGAGAAGCACCCGGATATTGTCCATGTGGAGAAGGATGGCACGCCCACCAACCTGGGCATCCGAAGCCACCGCTGCGTGACCAACCCCACCTTCCTGCATTATGCCGACCGCATCACCATCACGATGGCGAGGCACTATGCGGATAACCCTGCCGTGACCGGCTGGCAGATCGACAACGAGCTGGAGGCCTACTTCTGCTATTGCGAGCACTGCATCAGTAAGTACCGCGCATGGCTGCAAAAGAAGTACGGTGCCATCGAAAACCTGAACAAGGCCTACGGCAATGTGGTCTGGAGCGGGGAATACTCCGCCTGGTCGCAGGTCAAGCCGCCCTACGGCAGCCTTCCCCATGCATGGCAGAACCCCGCATACATGCTGGATTTCTACCGTTTCTGCTCGGATAATGTCATCGACTTCAGCGAGCGTCAGGCGGCGCAGCTGCGTGAGCATTGCCCCGGACGGCCCGTCACCACCAACGTGTGGTTCTGCGAGCACATGCCGGACTTCTACAAACAGTTCGCCAACCTGGACTTCATCTCCTACGACAACTACCCTGCCACCCGCCTCCCGGAGGATACGGAAAGCTGCTATTCCCACGCCTTCCATCTGGACATGATGCGTGGTGTGAAGCGCAGGCCCTTCTGGATCATGGAGCAGCTCAGCGGCGGCAAGGGCTGCTGGGCGCCCATGGAGAAGCCGCCCCTGCCGGGGATGATCAAGGGCTACGCTTTGCAGGCCTTCGCCCATGGCGCGGACACGGTGGTACACTTCCGCTGGCGAACATCCAACATCGGCGCGGAGATGCACTGGCACGGCCTGCTCGACCACTCCAACGTGCCCGGACGGCGCTTCCATGAATTTGCCGACCTGTGCAAAATGGCGAATCAGCTGGAGAAGTGGCAGGGTAGTGAGATCCGGGCGGATGTGGCGATTCTCTTCTCCTTTGACAATGAGTATGCCTTCAAGATTCAGCCCCAGACGGAGGGCTACTACTACCTGGAGCAGCTGCAACGGCTGCACCGGGCGTTCACCGCACTGGGACTGAATGTGGATATCATCGGCCAGCACGAAAAGCTGGACGGCTACAAAATTGTCTGCGCGCCAGAGATGTATGTGCATGGCGATGGCGTGGCGGAGCGCCTGGAGGACTTTGCCAGGCAGGGCGGCACCGTGATTCTTACCACCCGAAGCGGTGTGAAGGATGCGCATAACAATACCGTCATGGCGCAGCTGCCCGGTATTTATCGGGAGATGACCGGCGTACATGTGGTGGAATACGCGCCCATTGGATGGGAAAGCGTGCCGGTGATTTTCGAGGATGGCAAGGAGCTGAATGTCAAGCAGTGGTGCGACATCCTTGAAGCCGACACCGCGCAGGTGCTTGCCCGGTACAATGGGGATTATTTCGCAGGCGCAGTAGCCATCACCTGCAATGCTTACGGGAAGGGCCAGGTGTACTATATCGGTGCTGTAGGGACGCAGTCGCTGTATGACCGAATGGCCCGCATGACTACGGAGGAAGCTGCGCTGCCGGTCGTTTTTGATCTGCCGGAGCGGGTTGAAATGGTCACCCGTACACGGGACGACGAGCAGGCCCGCTTTGTATTCAACAACGATGACAAGCCCAAGGCATTCCAGCTGGATGGTCGGGAGATCAGGCTTGCACCCTTCGAGATGCGGGTGATCGAGACAAATTATTGAAACCCACGCCCTGAGTAACTTGGCTTGGGTTTTACCAATACATTGAGCACAGCTTCGGTTGTGCTTTTTTTGTTACCCCCGGAGTCTGAATTTCGCGAAAATTCACACGTGACTGGGCCGCGGTCGCTTAGGGGTCAGCTGTAGGGATCTGATACCCCCCTAGGGGTACACGCCGTGTGCCAGGGGCGGCCTGCCGGGGCTCGGGGCGGTGCCGGGTTGGCATTCTGCCCGGGGGTGTGGATGTGCTGGGGCGGGCCCGCAGGGGCTGGCGGCGGTGTGCCCGGGCGAAGGGGTGCGCCGGGGGCTTGGGCTGTGCCCGGGGCGGTTGGGGCGGCTATTCCCCGGGGCGGCGGCGCGAAAAACTTTTTTTCAAAAGGCCCTTCGCGCATGTACTAGGAAGCGCGGCAGGCTGGTTTCACAAAATTGGTGGATAAGGCTAGGTTTCCGCCGATTCTTTGGTGGGTTTAGCCGTTGCTATTTCCGGCGAAAAGAGCGATGAATGTGCCACACGAAGGTCGTGCCCCGGCCGCAGAACCGGTGCACACCTCCAAAGTCCCAAACCGAAAGGAGCCTCCCCATGAAAAACCAAACCTTCGGCATCGAGATCGAAACCACAGGCCTCGGGTGCGAACGCACCGCCAAGGCCATCGCCGCAGCTTCGGAACCACCGCCCGGTACGTAGGCCGCCACCTTGGCGACTGCACATCCCCATGCCCGACGGGTGCAAGTGGGTGGTCGAACGCGACGCCTCGGTCACCGACCCCTGCGCAGAAGTAGTCAGCCCGGTGTGCCGCTACCGAGGGAGGCCGCAAGGCCGACTAAGCCGTCCGAATGCTTGCGATTCGGATGGCTGTACCCTCGGCGACGCTTGCGTTGACGAGGGCGAGTCAGACATCGAGATGGTGCAGGAGGTGGTCAGGGCCTTGCGAGAGGCCGGGGCGCGCGCAGACTCATCCTGCGGCATCCACGTGCACGTCGGCTTCGGCCAGCACACTCCGCAAAGCCTGCGGCGCTTGGTCAACATTGTCAACGCCAAGGAGGACCTGCTGACGATGGCGCTGGGCATCAGCCAGCACAGGCGCGAGGAGTGGTGCCGCCCGGTAGACCAGCGGTTCCTCGAGGCCCTCAACCGGGCCAAGCCGGACACACTCGAAAGCTTCGCGGCCATTTGGTATCGCCACAACTCCGAGGCCGGGTACTACTGGGAGATGCTGGCGCGCCACCACTACGACCACAGCCGCTAAGGCGCCGCACCTGATTCGCGGAATCAGTGTCGGCGGTTTGGCCCCCAGGCCAAACTGGAAAAGCCTTCGGCTTTGCCACCTTCCCACCGCTGAACCTCCATGCGGCCTTCTCGCTGGAACGCCCGGCGCGCACGATTGAATTCCGGGCTTTCAACGGCACACTCCACGCCGGGAAGATCAAGGCCTACATCCAGCTGTGCCTCGCGATCAGCGCACAGGCCCTGACCACCAAGGCCGCCAGCCCCACCCGCCCGGTGACGGACAAGCCCAAGTACACCTTCTGCCGGCCATCACTGGAGATAAACTCCAGCGCTGGCTACGCTCGGCCATTGCAAGCAACGGCTGTCGCTAGTCAGCCCCTCGGGCTGACCTCATGGTGCTGGCTCCTGCGGCTGGGCTTCATCGGCGACGAGTTCGAAACCGCCCGGACACACCTGCTTGCGAACCTGCCCGGCAACGCGGCTTGGCGGCAGGCCAGCTAACGAATCGAAAAGGAGGAACACACACATGCCTACCACCACCTACATCATCCGCTTCGCCCACCGCGCCCCTACGCACAGCGCTCCCTATGAGGAGCAGGAGCACACCACCCTCGCCGCCGCTTGGGAATCCTTCCGGTTTTTCGCCGAGCCTGACAGCGCCGAGGTATACTCCCAAATCGAGCTGGTCGAGTACCGCTACGCCGAAGACACCGAGCGCATGATCGCCCGGATGGAATTCAGCTTTTGAATCAAGGTCGGGCTTGCCCGACTAGCGAGAGGCTTTGCTTGCAATGCCCGAGCGTAGCCAGCACCGGGGCTTGTCCCCGGGGATGGCCGAAGAAGAAGGAGGACGCACACATGAAGCTTTTCATCAACGCCCAGCGCACCGGCTATTCCCCCGTCCAGATCCAGCACACCATGACCGTTGGCGAGCTGATCGCCGCGCTCGAAGAATTTGATGAGGATACCCTGGTGTTCCTCAAGCACGATGGCGGCTACACCTAAGGCGGGATCACCTGGAGCGATCTCGAAGAGGGCGACGACGAGGACGAGTAAACACATCCAGACTTGACTTTTCACCCGATCAGAGTGATCAATACGACATAACGCGAACGGAGGTCGGGCTTGCCCCGACTAGCGATAGCCAATGCTTGCATTGGCAGAGCGTAGCCAGCACCGGGGCTTGCACCCGGGGATGGCCGAAGAAATCAAGGAGGATTTTGACATGAAGTACATCGCATACGGTTCCAACATGGTACAGGAACAGATGGCATTCCGTTGCTCGGGCGCAAAGCTTATCGGCACCGGTTGGCTCTTGAATGTGCTCTTCCCATCAAATTCGCAGCACGGTGGTGGAGGAACTGCTGCTGGAAGGCATCCGGGAGATTACTTCGCTTGCCCGTGAGCGGGAGGATGAATTCGTCCGCCTGGTTATGAAGAAAAGCCGGGCTGAGTCCGACCGCAGTCTGCGCGAGAATCGCAGAGAACTGGAGCAGGCACTCAGCCGCATTGCCAGGCTGGATGGGATCATCCAGAGGCTCTATGAGGACAATCTTGAAGGCCGCATTTCGGATGAACGCTTCGCCCGCATGTCTGCCAGCTACGAAACAGAGCAGCGTACCCTGGAAGCTCGTGTTGCCGAGCTACGGACACTCCTCGCTGATGCACAGGATAAGCAGGTGAATATTGACCGGTTCCTGGCGCTGGTTCGCAAGTATACGGATATTCAGGAATTGACATCCGAAGTGCTGCGAGAGTTCGTGGAGAAAGTTTATGTGCACCAGACGCAGCGGATTGATGGGCAGAAGGTGCAGAGACTGCAAATCCTCTACAACTGCATTGGGGAGTTCAAAGCATAACCAGATACAAAAAAGGCATAGCCGCAGTAAAGTTGCGACTATGCCAGTTTTTGTGTGGATTGGGAATCCCTAAGGGGAATGCCCTTGAGGGAGAGCTTTTGCGTGCTTATCACACGTGCCAGATCTCATCCGCGTATTGACGGATAGTACGATCCGACGAGAACTTGCCCGCGCTGGCGACGTTCATCAGGCACTTTTTGCTAAAGGCGATGCGGTCGCGGTAGTCACGGTTGCACTGGAGCTTCTGCTCCATGTAGGAGTTGAAATCGTGCAGGACAAAGTAGTGGTCGGGCTGGTGCCAGGAAGCGCCCACCAGGATGGAGGAAGCCAGCTCCTTGAGCATGCCATCCTCGTCGGGGAAGGTACCGTCCACCAGGCTGTCCAGCACCCGGGCAACGTCGGCATCGGCCTTGTAGATCGCGCGAGGATCGTAGTTCGCTTTGATGGCGTTGATCTCGTCCACCGTCGCGCCGAAGATGTAGTTGTTCTCCCGGCCCGCCTGCTCGGCAATCTCGATGTTCGCGCCGTCAAAGGTGCCCAGGGTCACCGCACCGTTGAGCATCAGCTTCATGTTGCCGGTGCCGGAGGCCTCGGTGCCCGCAGGGCTTATCTGCTCAGACACGTCGGCGGCAGGGATGATCTTCTCCGCCCAGGAGCAGTTGTAGTTCTGCACGAACACCACCTTCAGCAGGTGAGAGGTTTCAGGATCGTTGTTCACCTTGTCGGCGATCATGTTGATCAGCTTGATGACGGCCTTGGCGCGGGCGTAGCCTGCAGCGGCCTTCGCGCCAAAGATGTAGGCGGTGGGGGTGAAGTCGGTCAGGCTGCCGTCCTTGAGCTTGTAGTAGATGTTCAGGATGGACAGCGCGTTCATGAACTGGCGCTTGTACTCGTGCAGACGCTTGACCTGGATGTCGAAGATCATGTCGGGGTCGAGCTTGACGCCTTCCTTCTTGAGGATCTCGGCGGCCAGCTGCTCCTTCTTCTCCCGCTTGACGGCGATGAAGTCCTGAGCCAGGGTGTCGTCAATCAAGGGCTTGAGCTCCTCCAGCTGGAACAGGTCGGTCATGAAGCCCTCGCCGATGCGGCTCTCGATCAGCTTCGTCAGCTCAGGGTTGCACAGGCCCAGCCAGCGGCGCTGGGTGATGCCGTTGGTCTTGTTCTGGAAGCGCTCGGGGTACACGGCGTACCAGTCGGCGAACACGTCGTCCTTGAGGATCTCGGAGTGAATGGCGGCCACGCCGTTGGTGGCATAGGAGGCATACACTGCCAGCTGAGCCATGTGGATCTGGTTGTCCCACAGGATGCAGCGGGTCTTCTTGACCTCAAAGCCCTTCTCGTACATCTCGGCTTTGAACTTGTCGTTGATCATGTGGACGATCTGGACAATCTCCGGGCACACGGAGGCCATCAGGTCGGCGTCCCACTTTTCCAGGGCCTCCTGCATGACGGTGTGGTTGGTGTAGGCGAAGGTCTCGCGGGCGATCTGGAAGGCCGCCTCGAAGGTGAAGTCATCCTCCATCAGCAGACGGATGAGCTCGGGAATCGCCATAACCGGGTGGGTGTCGTTCAGCTGAACAGCATGCTCCTGCACGAACCAGGCATAGTCGTCACCGTGACGCTCCTTGTAGGAACGCAGCATATCCTGCAGGGAAGCGCTCACCAGCACGTACTGCTGCTTGATGCGCATCTGCTTGCCCTCACGGCGGGAGTCGTTGGGGTAGAGGAACTTGACGATGTCCTCGGCGCGGTTGCGGTCGGCGGCGGCCTGCTCGTAGCGCTGCTCGTTGAACTGGAAGAAGTCAACGGCCTTGATGGGCTCGGTCTGCCACAGGCGCAGGGTGCCGATGTTCTTGGCGCCGTAGCCGATGATGGGCATATCGTAGGGCACGGCCATGACGTCGCCGGTGGCCATCTTGACGATGACGGCCTTATCCAGGCGGCGGATGGACCACGGATCGCCGAACTTGGCCCAATCGTCAGGGGACTCCACCTGACGGCCGTCCTCGAAGGACTGCTTGAACAGGCCGTACTTGTAGCGCAGGCCGTAACCGGTCATGGGCACGTCGATGGTGACGGCGGAATCCAGAAAGCAGGCAGCCAGACGGCCCAGGCCGCCGTTGCCGAAGGCGTCATCCTCGATGTCTTCCATCATGGTGATATCCACGCCGCGCTCAGAGAGAAGCTTTTTCACCTCGTCCAGGTAGCCCAGGCAGTACAGGTTGTTGTACACCATGCGGCCCATCAGATACTCCGAGGACATGTAGTAGGCCTGGCGCTTGCCGGCGCGATCCTCCTCGCACTTGGCCCAGGTGGGGGACAGGGCGATCATCGCGGCGGTGGAGATGGCGTTGTGCAGCTGGGTGGCGCTGGCCTTCTCCAGGGAAATATGGTCATTCATCATCAGCAGGGATTCAGCCTGCTGGAGCAGCTGGGATGCGGTCAACATTCAGAAACCTCCAGGATTCTATTCAGATTAGGAATGATGAATTAGATGCGCTTCCCCTTGACATTCATGGCATACAGGTGGGCGGCCAGCACATCGTCAGCGGCGCCGGGCTTCATGCGCCAGGCCCAGTTGCCGCCGGCAGAGCCGGGCAGGTTCATGCGGGCCTCGCCGTCCAGGTGCAGCACGTCCTGCATGGGCAGCATGGCGGTGTCGCAGGGGGAGGAAATAACGCAGTCCATGAAGAGCTCCACGCCTTCTTCGGCGGTCTTGAAGTCGCCCAGGTAATCCTTGGCGGACTGGATGGTCGCCTCGTCCATGGTATTCAGCCAGCCGATGGTGGTGTCGTTGTCATGGGTGCCGGTGTAGGCGACGTAGTTCTCCGTCCAGTTACCGGGGAAATGCTGGTTGTCATCGCCGTCGCTGCCGCCGCCAAAGCCGAAGGTCGCCACCTTCATGCCAGGGTAGCCCACGAACTTGAGCAGACGGGCCACGCGCTCGTTCTGCACACCCAGGTCTTCGGCGATGATGTTCAGGCCGGGCAGTTCTTTCCAGAAGGTTTCAAACAGTCGCTTGCCGGGGCCGGGCACCCATGCACCGGTCTTGGCGGTGGGGGCGCCGTAGGGGATGGAGTAGTAGTTGGCAAAGCCGATGAAGTGATCAACGCGCACCAGGTCGTACATCTTGCCCATGGCGCGCATGCGCTCCACCCACCAGCCGTAGTTGTCCTCGTACAGGCCGTTCCAGTCGTACAGGGGGTTTCCCCAGAGCTGGCCGTCCTCGGAGAAGCAGTCCGGCGGAACGCCTGCTACACGGGTGGAGATGCGGTTCTTGTCCAGCTGGAAGACCTCGGGGTGCGTCCAGGTGTCGGCGGAATCCTCGGCACAGTAGATGGGCATGTCGCCGAAGAGCTCGATGCCGTTCTCATTGCAGTACTTCTTCAGCGCAAACCACTGCTTGAAGAAGATGTACTGGCAGAAGATGTGGTAGCGCACTTCCACGTCCAGATCGGCGCGGTACTTGGCGACCGCCTCGGGCTCGCGCAGGACGATGGCACGATCGGGCCACTTGGTCCACATATTGTTGCTAAAGGAGCGCTTCACGGCGGTGAACAGGGCGAAGTCCTCCACCCAGTCGTTCTCCTTCACGAAGGCAGCCAGTTCATCGGCCAGCTTGGCTTCGCTCTCCTCAAAGGCACGGCGCAGCAGGCCTTCCTTGTTCCAGCGGACGGCGTCAAACTCGACCTTCTCCTCCTGGGAGGGGATATACAGATCGCCGGGGTTGAGGGTCAGCAGACCTTGGTCAGCCAGGGTCTCCAGGTCGATCAGCATGGGGTTGCCCGCGAACACGCTGGAGGACTGATAGGGGCTCTCGCCGTAGCCGGTGGGGCCCATGGGCAGCACCTGCCAGACCTTCATGCCGGCTTTCTTCAGGAAGTCGGCAAAGGCGTAGGCTTCCTTGCCCAGGGTACCGATGCCGCCCGCGCCGGGCAGGGAGGAGATATGCAGCAGCAGACCGCTCTTACGCATTGGTGGATTCATCCTTTCAGGTCATTTGTCATGGAATTGTAGCGTTATGGAAACGTTTCCGAAAAAAATCGAAAGAAAGGCGGGAACAGGATCCCGCTTCTTAATGGATATTCGGCACAGGCGCAGAAAATCCTGCTGAAAATGGCGAAAAGTACGGAAAAAGTTGCATTCTGAAAGGCTGTCCGGTTCAGCCTTTGACCGAGCCCGAGGTAATGCCCTCCACATAGAAGCGCTGCATGATGATGAACAGCACCGAGATGGGAATGGACACGATCACACCGGCTGCGCAGAACTGGGCGAAGTAGCGGTTGCGGTTCACCTTGTCCACCAGGGAGAAAAGACCCAGGGCGACAGTCTTGTCCGCAGCTACGCCGGAGGACATGATGAGTGACGCGTACACAAAGTCCATCCATGGGTAGAGGAAGGAGCTGATGACCGTGTAGACCACAATGGGTTTCGACAGCGGCAGAATAATGCGGGTGAAGACGATCCACTCGTTGGCGCCCTCAACCCAGGCGGCCTCCCGCAGAGAAGAACTCACCGTGTCAAAGAAGCCCTTGGCGATCAGGTAATCCAGCCCTGCGCTGGCGCTGTACACGATGACGAGGCCGGTCAGGCTGTTGGTCAGTCCTGCTTCACGCAGGATGAAGTACACCGCGATCATCCCCAGGAAACCCGGAAACAGATTTAGGAGGATGGCGGTGTTCATCAGCCCGCGGCGTCCACGGAAGCGCAGGAAAGACATGGCATAGGCCGTCATCAGAACAAAGGCGGTGGAGATGACGCAGGTGAAAATGGCAACGATCAGCGTATTGGTAAACCACCTGGGGAAGTTGCTCACGCTGTCCGGGTGTAGGAGCTCCGCGTAGTGGTGCAGGGTGTATTCCTCCGGGAAGAAACGGGTGATGTTGGGGCCTTCGTCCACGCCGAAGGAGGTCAGCACCAGCCACAGAATCGGCAGCAGCCACAGTGCCGCCAGCAGCGTCAGCAGCGCATGATGCAAGAAGCTCTTCATCGGAAGGCTGCCTCCTTTCCCTCCCGGGTCAGGCGGATAAAAGCGGTCAGCGTGATGGCCGAGCATACCGCAAACACCAATATGCCGATCACCGAGGCCATCTTGTAGTTACTCTGATCCTGGGTCAGGCGATAGAGCCAAGTGACGAGGAGGTCGACCTCCGTGGCCCCGGCGGCAGCCATCGTCTGGTCAGCGGTGACATAGACTTCTCGGGTCAAAAGCCATATCACGTTGAAGTTGTTGATGTTGGTGACCATACCGGAAATCAGGCTCGGCCCGGTGATGTGCAGCAGGTAGGGGAGAGTGATCCGCCGGAAGACCTGTAAACCGTTGGCGCCGTCGATGCGGGCAGCCTCGGTCAGCTCGCGGGGAATGTTAAGCAGCACGCCCGTGGCCACCAGCATCTGCCAGGGCACGCCCACCCACAGGTTGATTGTGAGGATCATCCCCCTGGCCCAGGTCGGGTGGGTCAGGAAGGGCACATACCCTGCCGTGGGGATAGCTCCGATGTGATGCAGCCAATCAGTTACGCCCCACTCACGCAGCAGGGTGTTGACGATGCCTACATCGGCAAAGAGATTGCGCACCAGCAGCAGGGACACGAACTGGGGCACTGCCATTGCTGCCATGAAGCAGGTACGGTAGACAGATTTCCACCTTGTGCGGCGGTGGTTGATGAACATGGCCAGCAGTATTCCGCCGATGTAGCAGGATAACGTGGCAGTCACCGCCCAGAGGAGCGTCCAACCCAGCACGCGGGGGAAGGCATACGCAAATGCGCCCCTGGAGGTCAATCCTGTCAGCAGGAGGAAGTTGTCAATCCCGACCCAACTCAGCAGATTGGTGGGAACCAGGTGCGCCCGGTCGTAGTTGGTGAAGGCAATGAGGATCATGACAATCAGCGGGATGACCATCACCAGGATAACGCCGATGACCGGCAGAAGCAGGAGTGTCCGGTGGAAGCGCGGCCCCAGGTACTGGGCTGCAGCGTGACGCAGGGTTGGAATGTCGTGGCCTGTCTGAGTGAGAAGCTGTGTGCGGCGGGCGTCCTTTACCATGCGCCCACATTGCACCAGGAAGGTCAGGATCAGCAGCAGCCCCGTCACCCCGAAGAGCAGGATCAGGAAGGAATTATCATAGTCGTTCCAGACGTTGCGGCGGGTCACGGGATCCCAGATGCGCTCCGCTTGCACGGTGCCCAGGGTGGGCAGCTTCATCAGGGCGGGGAGGGTTAGGATGATCCCCAGCAGGAGTGCAGCCTCCTCTGCAAAGAGCAGCAGACCCTTGCCGAGCTGCCCCCGGGCGATGAAGCCTGCTCCCCACAGCGGCGCTGTCAGCTTTATCCACCCATCTCCCCGCCAAAACGCAAGGAAGGCCCCCTCTTTGGTAGGGCGCAGACGGCTCATTGGCCAGCCGGGGCGGTGATGCCCGCGACTGCGTTATCCAGCAGGGTCTGCAAGTCGGTGCTGCTGGGGTTGCCGCTGGCGATGATCTTCCCCAGGGAGGCAGCTGCATCCCAGTATTTGCTGCCTACCCGCTGTACGTCAGCGTAGGGAGCTTGGGCGATAATTGCGGCGATGGCAGGCTCGGTCTGAACTTCGGTGGAGGCAAGGGCGGCAACGTTGCTGGGGCCCTGGCGGCGCAGGCGGAAACGATCCATCTGGGCCTCGTAGTCCGTCATGAACGCGGCCAGGTCCATTGCGACGCCTGCATTCCCGGAGTAGGGATTCACGCCCACCAGCTTATAGCCGGAGAAGGAGGCCATCTGCACGTCCTGATCGGCGGCGCGGAAAGTGGGGAGCTTGGCTGCGGCATAATCATCCCCCCAGACCTGGGCAGCCACGTTGGCATTCCATGTGCCGCTGACTCCGGCGATGATGCTGCCGTCCTTGAGTCCGGCCACGAAGGCGTCGCTGTCCGCCGAGATGAAGCCTGGATGCTGCGCGATATCCAACAGGGCAGTCAGCACCTGAACCCCGGTGATGGGCGTATCGGCAGCATTCCAGTTGCACAGGTTGGTTACGCCGTCCTCGGACAGGCGCATCTCCAGTCCTGCTCCGCGGAAGAAGGAATACAGATACCAGCCGTTGGTCATGGGAAAGGCAACCCGGCGGCCGTTCTGGGCGGCGCGATCCAGCAGGAATTCAAAGGATGCGGCGTCCTCCGGGGTGATGAGGGCGCTGTTATAAAACAGAAAGTAGCCGTTGTCGGTGGTGGCGGGATAGGCGCAGAGATGCCCGTCGGGCCCGGTGGCTGCGGCCACGGATTCCGGGGTGTTGCGGTTGATGATATCCTCCGTGTCCTCCTGAATGGGCATCAGGGCGCCGCCAAGCAAAAGGTCGGGCAGCTGATCGTCGGCGAAGGTGAACACATCGGCTGCGGACTCAACGTCGGCCAGAATGACGCGGGCTGCGTCCCCCTCGTTTTGCACGCCAAGCTGTATGTCGTAGTTCTGTCTGGGGTTGGCAGCTTCAAAATCGCGGACAACCTGCTCCATCCATGCGACATCGGCGTTGTCGCCCACCCACACACGGAGATGTGTCACAGCGTTTTCATCCACCGTGCGGGGCGTGCAGCCCGTCAGCAATGCCAGGAAAAGGCCCGCCAGCAGGATTTTTCTCATTACAAAAACCTCCCAGATCATTCTGGGAGGAAGTATGGTTCATTTCATGCAATGCTATACAAGCTGTCAGCCGGCGCTGCCCACGGATTCACGGATGATCAGTTCTGCATCCACGGTGATGTGGCGGGGCTCGGCGCCCTGCTCGATCATGTCCATGAGCATTGCAACGCTCTCGCGGGCAATGTCGTCAATGGGCTGGACGACGGTGGTGAGGCGGGGGATGAAGTACTTGCCCATCTCGATACCGTCATAGCCCACAACGCTCACATCCTCAGGAACACGGCGGCCGGTATCCTGCAGCGCACGGATGACGCCCATGGCCACGGTATCTGACATGGCGAAGACAGCGGTGGTGTCGGGCTTCATGGCGAAGAAGCCGCGGGCGGTATCATAGGCGCCGCGCAGGGAGAAGCGGGTGTCCACATAGCGCTCCTCATCGAAGGGGATACCAGCGGCCTCAAGGGCCTCCATCGCGCCCAGGTAGCGCTGGGCGAAGCCATCCACGCCCTGGTGATCACCACCGAAGATGGCAATCTTCTCATGTCCCGCGTCGATCAGGGTCTGCATCGCCCTGCGGCCCATGGTCCGGTTATCGATGAATACGCTGCCTGCCTTGGGAAGGTCGGCATTCTCTGCGCTGATGGTGGCGAACACCATGGGCATGTCGATATGCTGCAGCACATGGGCACGCTCGTCAATGCGGCCGCCCAGGAAGATGCAGCCGGAAACGCGCTTTTCGTGGGAGAGGCGCACGGCAGTCTGGAACTCGTCCGCCCGCTCGTCCACATATTCCACCAGAAAAGATGCCTCAAGGCCGTGGGTGTAGCGCAGAACGGCTTCGGCCAGGGTGTTCAGGAAGGGATTCTCCCGGCCGCGCAGGATGATGGCGACGGTGGTGCCGTCGGACTGCTTGAGCCCGCGGGCGTTGGCGTTGCCGGTGAAATGACACTCGGCCATCACCCGTTCCACTTTTTCGCGGGTGGCGGGATTAACGTCCGGGCGCTTGTTCAGCACGCGGGATACGGTGGTGACGCTCACGCCCGCCTTCTGGGCGATGTCCTTGATGGTATAAATCTTCACGGGGTGCTCCTCTCCGGGACGAAAACGCTCCCGGTACCGATTTCGGATCTTCTTTTTATCATAGCATGGATGTAGGAAATTGTCAAGGTAAGATGGGGGTTTCGGGCGGTTGTGGAACATTTATCACATGCTGGGATGAAAGTTTGATTAGAATCCCGCCAAAACTTTGCGATTTCCCACGAGTTGTGGTATAATCATGCCATCGCAGGGATTGCCTGCGGACAGGAGATGAGAAGATGGCATTGCTGACAGATGAAAAGACCAATAAGCCCTCGTTATGGAAGCAGGCGCTCAGGACTGTGAAGGGAGATTCCACCACCGAGCTGGTAGAGCAGTTCACGCAGGAGATGACCCTGGTGGCGGAAGGTCTGTGCGAGGATCAGGCTCGGCTGCGAAAGGCGATGGATGGTCTTATCCGGGAAGCGGATGGGCAGAAGGCAAAGGCTGAGCAGGATTATCAGGATGTGCTGCGCCAGATGGAAAATCATCAGAAGGAAACCAAGCAGCAGCTGGAGGAGCTCTCACGGCGTGTTTCTGCGCTGGAAAAACCTGTGGGAAAGAGCGTGCTGGGCCGATTTCATTTGGGCGGTGATATGATGAGCCGCATTACGCTGCTGGTGGGGTTGGTGTGCGCAACGGTGCTGATCGTCACGGTTTTAAAGCTGTTCATGTAAGGCCGGGCATGTGCCGGGGATGGCCGAGTATAAGGAGCGACAGATGAAGTCATATCAGGAATTACTGGATTCATACCGTAAGCGTCAGCGCTCCACGGTGGTGGATGCCATTGCAGCGGGGCTGACCTATATGGATGAGATCGTTGTGGATTCGGGCCTGCTGGAGGAAACTGGTCTGCTGGCGGAGCTGACGGAATCGGTGTGCGGTGCGCTGCCCTTTGCGATCATCGCCGTACAGGAGGGCTCCAAGGTGGTGTTGGGCCTTAAGCCCGCTGTCACCGGTGTCCAGGACAGCGCGTACCGCATGGTGAAGACCGGCGCGGCACTGGGCGTGGGCACGGCGGTGGCAGCCAGCGCTGGGTTCTGGGCGGCCATCCCGGTGACGATGGGTGTGCGTGCGCTCTTCGACCGGTATCGCTCAAAGGCGCTGACCGGCATGCGGGTGCAGGGGCGCATCAGCCGCTTGCAGGAGCTGAACAACCAGCTGCGTCAGACGCAGGCGCAGGAGGACGGCCTCGTCGCGCTGCCCGAGCCGGAGATCGTGGCGGTCATCCCAAATTAAACAAAAAAGGTGGAGCAGGAAGCCGCATGTGCATCCTGCTCCTTGCTTTATCAGAAAATATTGATGACCTCCGCACCCTCGCGGACAAAGGCGATGAACTCGTCCAGCGCGGCGTGGCAGGTGATGGTCTGGCCGCCCTCAACGACCTGCTTGTCAGACGTGCGGATCCACTTGCCTGCGGGCAGGTACACCTGACGGTCGGTGGTTTTCGTCTCCATGATGGGTGCAAAGAGGATGTCCGGGCCGAACATGTATTGGTCATCCAGCTCGTAGCACTTTGCGTCCTCCGGGAAGTCGAAGAACATCGGGCGCATGATGGGCTCGCCGGTTTCGCTCGTCCGCTTGGTGCAGGCCAGGATGTAGGGCTTCATCCGCTCGCGCAGGTGGATGTAGGAAGCGAGGATCGGCGTGTTGTGTTCGCCAAAGGACCAGATCTCGTTGTCGCCGCCGGAGCGCTCCTTCACGCCGGGATGGCGGTCCACCTGGTAGCTGGTGCGGCGGCGGGAGCCGTGCAGGCGCATCACCGGGCTGAACAGGCCGAACTGGAACCAGCGCACGATCAGCTCGCGGAAGTAGTCGGACTCAATGTCGCCGGAGTGGAAGCCGCCGATATCGCTGTTCCACCACGGGATGCCGCACATGGCCATGCTCAGACCGCTGACGACGCTTTCCTTCAGCGCCTGCCAGGAGGAGGGAATATCGCCGTTCCACACGATCGCGCCGAACTTCTGGCTGCCGGGCCAGGCTGCACGGGTCAGGGAGACGATCTCCTTTTCGCCCTCGGATTTCAGGCCGTCCCAGAAGGTCTTGGCGTAGTAGTAGGGGTAGGTGAGGCCCATCTCCATGCCGTTGCCCAGGTGATAGCGCAGATGGTTGCCCTGCTGGGGATGGTACTCCGGCTCGGCCTCGTCCAGCCAGAAGGTCTTAATGCCGTACTGGTAGTAGCCTTTCTTCACCTGCTCCCAGACGTATTCGCGGGTACGGGGATTGGTGGGATCGATGAAGGTCTGCTGGCCGTAGAAATCGAAGGTGCCGTACTGGCCGTTCTCCGTGCGGACGAGCATATTCTCGTCGTTCATGGCGTTCCAGTTGTGGCTGTTCGGATTGATGGTGGGCCAGATGGACACCACGGGGCGGATGCCCATCGAATACAGCTCGTCACACATGGCCTTGGGGTCGGGCCACAGGGAGGGTTCGAATTCCCAGTTGCCCTGCTCGGTCCAGTGGAAGTAGTCGATGACGATAGCGTCCACCGGCACGCCCATTTCGTGGTACTTGCGGGCGACCTCGAGGAGATCGTCCTGGCTCTCGTAGCGCAGCTTGCACTGCCAGTAGCCTGCAGCCCATTCCGGCATCTCGGGGGAGAAGCCGGTCAGCTCGGCGTAGCGGCGCATGGCAATGGCAGGGGTCGCAGCGGCAGCGATGATGTAATCCGCCTGGTAGGCGCAGTTGGCCTCCCACAGCGTGCGGCTGCGGCCGAATTCCACGCGGCCGGGGCTGGGGTTGTTCCACAGGAAATAATAGCCCAGGGAGGAATACACGCAGGGCAGCGCGGACTTGGTGTTGTAGTGCCACAGGTCGGTGGCGGTACCCTTGCGGTCAAAGCAGGGCTGCTGCTCCTGGCCGATGCCGTAGAAGTGCTCGCCCTCCTGCGCGTTGAAGAGCGCGCGGATGCGGTACATATTGCCCGCCTGATGGGTGTACTTGGTCACCGGATCGCCGTCCTCGCGGGAGCGGAGAATCTCCTTGCCGTCCCTGGTAAAGCGGAACTCGCAGCGCTGCCAGCCCTTCCAGACGTCAACGGTCAGGGAGCCGACAGTCATGTGGGCGCTGTGCTCGTTGCAGGTGACGGTAGCTTTGGCAGGCAGGGGATCCAGCAGGGTCCACTTTTCCTCGGAGAAAGTGCCATTGCGGGTCGCGCGCACACGGATGGTGTCCGGGCCATAGGGCTCGAAGAGGATGATTTCGTCCCGCATCTGGAAAAGGATGGAGTTGGCCGTGGCAGTGATTTTGCTCATGGGGAGCTCCTTTCGGATGGTGTTGTGAAACGATGTTGGTGATTGTATTATAAGCGTTCTGCGGGGAAAAAGCAAGTGTGCCACGCTGCCTGCATTTTTTCTGTATAGGTTGTTGACGAATTGGACAAAATCCGATATCATGTGCCGTGTACGCAAGGAGGATGAGGCATGAAATTCACCAAGATGCATGGTATCGGCAACGATTATGTGTATGTGAACTGCTTTGAGGAGCAGGTCGAGAATCCCGCTGAAATGGCGGTGAAGGTGAGCCGCTACCATTACGGCGTGGGCAGTGACGGCCTGATCATGATCTGCCCCAGCGAGGTGGCGGACTTCGAGATGAAGATGTACAACGCAGACGGCTCCGAATCGGAGATGTGCGGCAACGGTACCCGCTGCGTGGGCAAGTACGTTTACGACCGGGGCCTGACGGACAAGACCACTGTCAGCCTGATGACTGGCGCAGGCCTGAAAATCCTGCAGCTGAAGGTCGTGAATGGCAAGGTGGCTGCCGTCAAGGTGGACATGGGGGCGCCGGAGCTGCGGCCAGAACTGATCCCTGTTGACTTGCCTGGCGAGGCAATCATGGGACATCATCTGACGGTGGGCAGCCAGACCTATGAGATCCACTGCGTCTCCATGGGCAATCCCCACTGCATCGTTTTTGTGAAGGATCCCGACCAGGTGGATGTGGAGCAGGTCGGCAAGATGCTTGAGAACCATCCCATCTTCCCCAACCGCGCGAACATTGAGTTCGTGCAGGTGGTGAACCGCAATCATCTGCGGATGCGCGTCTGGGAACGTGGCTCCGGTGAAACGCTGGCCTGCGGGACCGGCGCCTGTGCGTCCCTGGTGGCGGCGGTGCTGACCGGCAAGGCGGATCGTCAGGTCACGATGGATCTGCTGGGCGGCAGCCTCGACCTGGACTGGTCCTTCGAGGATGGCCATGTGTACCAGGAGGGACCGGCGACGTTCGTCTTCGATGGCGAGTGGCTGGGGGAATAAAGGAATATGAACAGCGCCGGCTCCGCAGTTGGAGTCGGCGCTGATTTTTGTTAGCGATCGTACATCATTTCTTCATAATCACTGCGAAGCATGATGCGGCTCGGGGGATAGAAGTAATCATCAAGTTCTTCGGGGAGAATGTCGAATTCGCCGCCCCATACATAAACGGTTTCAACAGCATCGCCAGCTTTGACGCGAACTTCGCTCACGGGCAGGCCGGGTTCAAGAAGGAGCAGGGGAGTGCCGTCTTCGGCGGTGGCACTCCCGTAGCCGCCGACCAGGTAGAGCTTAGTGCCATCGTGGCACAGCTCGTAATCCGATACTGTAACAAGACAGTTGCTGCCATGTGTATAGTCTTTAGCTTGGTTTGGATAGTACTCCAGCGTATAGGTGAGGATGACTGCTTCGGGATAGCCGGTAAGGTTTTCTTTCGTATTGCCGATGATCTGCTTCTCAAGCTGATGGTCGATGTATGCCATTGGGCTGAATTGACAAGCGGCCGTGATGCTCGCATAAGCGTTGGTGCTTGTGATGCGTGTGTTGTACAGATCCAGCGGCACATCGGAGTGCCAATGCAATACGATTTGGTTGATCCCCGCCGCTGCCAGCAGCAGCGAAAAGGCACAGATCAGGGCAGTCAGAGTGATCCACAGCGCTTTGAAACGCTTGCCCATGTGGCGTAAGCTCTTCTTGAGGGATTTGGACTCCTGCGTGGGCTCCATTTTGATGTTGAGGATGCCGGTTTTCATGCCTGCAAAATAGTCTTGGCAAGGTTTGCATTCCGCCATATGCTCGTCCAGGAAGCGCTGGCTGCCCTCGGAACATACCCCGTCCACCGAAAGGGGCATCAGGTCGCGGGCAATTTCACAGTTTTGATTCATAGGGTTCCCTCCTTGTTCATGCGTTCGGAAAGGAGCAGCCGCGCCCGGTGGTAGGTCACCCGCGCCCAGCTTTCGCTCTTGCCAAAGAGTGCGGCGATGTCAGGGTAGGCTACATCACCCAGCGCGCGCAGGGTGAAGACCTCCTTGTAGGGCTCGTCCAGCGTGTGCAGGTGCCGCAGGATGAGCAGCGCCTGATCCTGATTGACCAACCTGGTCTCGACGTCCTCGGTGGAGGGTACCGCATCCAGCGCGGCGTCGCCGACCTCCCGTTGTCGCTTGCGGAGGCGGCTGATATGAACGTTGCGGGCGATGCGGAAGAGCCACGCATCCAGGTTGGCGTCATCGGGGAGCTTGCTCGCGTGCTGGATGGCCCGCAGGAAGGTTTCCTGGACGATCTCTTCTGCCTCGGCCGGTATGCGCGTCAATGACAGTGCGAACCGGTACAGCTTGTGGAAACAGGCTGTGTAGAGTTCCTCAAAATTCATTCATCCACCTCCTTTCTCGGCCATCACCTGACGTGAGGTCAGGCGCTGGCTACGCTCGGCGATTGCGAGCAATCGCTGTCGCTAGTCGGGCTTTGCCCGACCTCCTTTCACCTATATAACGCATGAGATAGCTACATGTTACAACATAATTGGAAAAATTGCAAAGAAATTGGGAGACTCCATGCTGGAGCCTCCCTTGCGTTTACGCTTGAATAGCGTTACCCGTATACAGCTGATAATACTTGCCCTTCTGCTCAATGAGGTCGTCGTGGGTGCCGCGCTCGATGATTCGGCCCTGCTCGAGCACCATGATGCAGTCGGAGTTCTTGACCGTGGACAGGCGGTGGGCGATGACGAAGGTGGTACGCCCGTGCATGAGGGCGTCCATGCCGCGCTGTACGAGGGTCTCGGTGCGGGTATCGATGGAGGAGGTGGCCTCATCCAGGATCAGGCAGGGCGGGTCAGCAACCGCTGCGCGGGCGATGGCCAGCAGCTGACGCTGGCCCTGGGAGAGGTTCGAGCCGTCGCCGGTGAGCATGGTGTTATAGCCCTCGGGCAGCTTGCGGATGAAGCCGTCCGCGTTGGCCAGCTTCGCCGCAGCGATGCACTCTTCGTCCGTGGCATCCAGCTTGCCGTAACGGATGTTGTCCAGCACCGTGCCGGTGAACAGGTGGGTGTCCTGCAGTACCATACCCAGGGACTTGCGCAGGTCGTCCTTCTTGATCTTGTTGACGTTGATGCCGTCATAGCGGATCTTGCCGTCCTGAATGTCGTAGAAGCGGTTGATCAGGTTGGTGATGGTGGTCTTGCCCGCTCCTGTTCCGCCTACGAACGCAATTTTCTGACCGGGCATGGCGTACATGTTGATATCGAAGAGCACCTGCTTTTCGTCATTGTAGCCGAAGTCCACCTCGGTGAATGTCACGCCGCCCTCCAGCCTGGTGAGGGTGGTAGTGCCGTCCTGGTGGGGATGTTTCCAAGCCCACATGCCGGTGCGCTTATCGGATTCCACCAGATTGCCGTTTTCATCCTCGTGGGCGTTCACCAGTTCGACGTAGCCTTCGTCCTTCTCGGGCTCGGCGTCCATCAGGTCGAACACGCGGCGGGCGCCAGCCATGGCCATGATGATGGCGTTCATCTGCTGGGTCACCTGGGTGATGGGCATGGTGAAGTTGCGATTCAGCGTCAGGTAGGTGACCAGCTTGCCCAGGGTCATCAGGGTGTTGCCGGAGAGGATGGCCAGCGCCGCGCCCACCATGGCGCAGATGACGTAGGAAATGTGGCCGAGGTTGTTGTTGATCGGGCCCATGGTGTTGGACCAGCGGTTGGCCTCATGGGCGGCGGTACGGAGCTTCTCGTTCAGGTCGTCGAAGCCCTCCTGGGCCTTATCCTCATGGCAGAAGACCTTTACGACCTTCTGGCCGGTGGTCATTTCCTCGATGTAGCCGTTGAGCTTGCCCAGATTCTGCTGCTGGGCGACGAAGAACTTGCCGCACAGCCCCACCAGCTTGCCGGAGATGAGCATGGTCAGCGTCACCAGCACGATGGACAGCGCCGTCATGATGGGGGAGAGCAGGATCATGCTGACGAAGGTCATCACCAGCGTGGTGGCGGAGTTGACCAGCTGGGTCAGGCTCTGGCCGATAAGCATGCGCATGGTGTCCACATCGTTGGTGTAGACGGACATGATGTCGCCGTGGGAGTGGGTGTCGAAGTACTTGATCGGCAGCTCTTCCATGTGGGTGAAGAGGTCGTTGCGGATGCGCAGCATCGAGCCCTGGGTTACCACGACCATGATGCGCTGCTGCAGGAAGGAGCTGGCAATACCAATGATCAGAATGCCAGCCAGGCGGAGAAGGCGGGCGCCCAGGTCAGCGAAGGTCTTCGTGCCCTCCATGATGCCCTTGATGTACACGTCGATGAGCTCCTCAGTGAAGAGGGTGCCCTGCAGGGTACACAGGGCGGTGGTGAGGATGCAGGCGATGACCACGATGAAGTGCACGCCGTAGTTCTTCATGATGAATTTAAGCACGCGGGCGAGGAGCTTGCCCTGACCCTTCAGGGACATGGCAGGCATGGGCGCACCGCGGCGACCGGGACCCATCATTGCATCTTCACCTCCTTGTGCTTGTGGGATTTCTTGTCCTTCATCGGGGGCATGGGGAAGGGCGGCATCAGGGGCTTCTTGGGCTGCTGCTTGTTGATGTCCCAGACTTCGATGTCCTTGTCGGAGTTGGTCTCGTCGAAGTCGCCGGAGCCGCTGGTCTGGGTTTCGTAGATCTCGCGGTAGATTTCGCTCTTTTCCAGCAGGGCCTCGTGGGTATCGAAGGCGGCGATCTTGCCGTCCTCCATCACGATGATGCGGTCCGCATCCTGCACGGAGGCGATGCGCTGGGCGATGATCAGCTTGGTCGTGCCGGGAATGGCTTCCTTGAAGGCGCGGCGGATCTTGGCGTCGGTGGCGGTATCCACGGCGGAGGTGGAGTCGTCCAGGATCAGCACGCGGGGCTTCTTCAGCAGCGCGCGGGCGATGCACAGGCGCTGCTTCTGACCGCCGGAGACGTTTGTACCGCCCTGCTCGATGAAGGTATCATACTTGTCGGGCATCTTCTCGATGAATTCATCCGCACAAGCCTGCCGGCACACGGCCTGGCACTCTTCGAGGGTGGCGTCTTCCTTGCCCCAGCGCAGGTTGTCAAGAATCGTGCCGGAGAAGAGCACGTTCTTCTGCAGCACCACGGCCACCTGGTCGCGCAGGGCTTCCATGTCGTATTCGCGGACATCGCGGCCGCCGACGCACACGGAGCCCTCTGTCACGTCGTACAAACGGCTGATCAGGCTCACCAGCGTGGTCTTGCCGCAGCCGGTACCGCCGATGATGCCGATGGTCTCGCCGGAATTGATGTGCAGGTTAATGTCCTCCAGGATGTCATCGCCGGAGCCCTCGGTGTGGTACTTGAAGCTCACGTCGTTGAAATCGATGGATCCGTCCTGCACCTCGGTCAAGGGTTCCTCCGGGTTGGTGATGGAGGGTTCCTCGTCCAGCACCTCGACGATGCGCTTGCCGGCGGCTGCGGACATGGTCAGATTGACGAAGATCATCGACAGCATCATCAGGTTCATCAGGATGGACATGACGTAGGAGAACATGGCGCTCAGGTCACCCACCAGCATGCCGGATTCGGGGGTGCACACCTGCTTCGCACCGAACCAGGACAGCAGCAGGATAACAGTATAAACCGTGCCCATCATGACAGGGCCGTTCAGGGCGATGATGTTCTCCGCCTTAACGAAAAGCTTATACACACCGCCGGAAGCCTCGCGGAACTTCTGGCCCTCATGTTCCTCGCGGACGAAGGCCTTCACCACGCGAATGCCCTTGACATTCTCCTGCACGGAGGCATTCAGCGCATCGTACTTCTTGAACACCTGGCTGAACAGCTTCGACACCGTGCCGATGATCAGCGACAGCGTCACGCCCAGGAACAGCAGTGCCGCCAGGAAGATCACAGACAGGTTGCCGGAGATGGACAGCGCAGCAACCAGGGAGAAGATCAGCGTCAGCGGCGCGCGTACGGCGATGCGGGTGATCATCTGGAAGGTGTTCTGGATGTTGGTGACGTCCGTGGTCAGACGGGTGACAAGGCCCGCGGTAGAAAACTTGTCAATGTTGGCAAAGGAGAAGCGCTGGATATTCTGATACATGGCCTGACGCAGGTTCGCGCCAAAGCCGGTGGAGGCATGGCTGGCCAGGTGCGCACATGCCACGCCGAAGAACAAGCTCACCAGCGCCAGCATCATCATCAGCAGGCCAAACTTGATCAGCGCGCCCATATCGCCCGCCTCAATGCCTTTGTTGATCAGCTGCGCCATCACCAGCGGGATCAGCACTTCCATTACCACCTCGCCTGCCGCGCAGAGAGGGGTGAGCAGCGCTGATCTTTTGTACTGCTTCACATGGGAAGCAAGCTTCTTGATCATAAGTTGCAGTTTCCTTTCATCATTTTACTTGACGGCCTCGTAGACCTTCTTCAGGCAGGTGAGGAAGACCTCCCGCTCCTGCGGGGAAAGGTTAGCGGTCAGTCGAGCCTCGGAGTCCACCACGTTTTGGCGGCTTTGGGCGTGGATGTGGGCGCCTTCCTCCGTGAGCCTGGCAAGCTTTACGCGCCGGTCTGCAGGGGAGGCGACAGCCTCAACGAGGCCCTTCTTCTCCAGCCGGGAGACCAGCCCTGCCACGGTGGATTGTGCTGCACCGAAGTGTTCCTCCAGCGCCTTGAGGGACAGCGTGTGCTCCTCCGCGTGGGCAAGCAGGATCAGCACCCGGTTCTGCTGCATGGTCAGGTTAAGGGCCTGCAGGTTCTGGTTGGCTTCCTTCTCCAGCGCGTTGTCGATGCACTTGATGAACCAGCCGTAGCCCGCGATGGGCTTATCCATGATATACCTCCTGTTCCTTGATATTCCGATGGGTATTATAATATAACGATAGCATGGTGTCAATAGCGTGCGATTGATTTAATCTTCCGTTCATATATGCAACAAAAAATCCGCCCCGAAGGACGGATCTGAAAGTGGGTGTTATCCCCAGAGAACAGCCAATGCCGGAACGATCTGCTTCTTACGGCTGACTACGCCGGGCAGGAACACATGCTGTCCCGCGATTTTGCCGGTACCGAAGGCCTGCTCGATGATCTCTTCATCGCCCAGGAAGATCAGCTCGGTGCCGCAGCGCAGGACGTCCGTCACCATCAGCAGCATCATATCGTAGCCCCGCAGCTGACGGAGCTTATTCATGGCGGGCAGCAGCTCGTCCATGCGGGTGAGGAGAGCGTCGGTTTCCAGGCAGGTGATCTGGCTGATGCCAAGGGCGTGCCCTGCAATGTGGAACTCCTTGAAGTCGGTGTTGAGAAGGGTTTCTGCCGGCTTATCCGCGCTGGAGGCAGCCGAGAACATTTCACGGCCGAGGCGTTCCAGGTCGATGCCGGCAATACGGGCCAGACGCTCCGCCATGCGCTTGTCGCGCTGGGTGCAGGTGGGGGACTTGAAGAGCACCGTATCCGACAGGATGGCGGCAGCCATCAGGCCTGCCAGCTTCTCGGAGGGCTGCAAGCCCCTCTCCTGGAACATGGTGGCCACGATGGTGGTGGTGGAGCCTACGGGCTCATTGCGCATGAAGACGGGATGACCGGTCTGCACATCAGCCAAACGGTGGTGGTCGATGATGGCGATAATCTCCGCCTGATCCAGCCCGGGAATGGACTGGCTCTTTTCGTTGTGGTCCACCAGCACTACACGCTTGCGCTTGGGCCGCAGCAGGTGATAGCGGCTCAGGGTGCCAGCCACATGTCCCCGGTGGTCAATGATGGGGTAGGAGCGGTAGCGGCTCTGCAGCACGGTCTCGCGCACGTCGTCGATGAAATCGTTGAGGTGGAAGCAGACGAGATCTTCCGTCTGAGCAATACGGCTGACGGGGATGGCCTGGTAGATCATTCGCGCGGCACGGTAAGCGTCGCAGGGGGTGACCATGATGCAGGTCTTGCTGTGCAGGCCCAGATATTGTGCGGGCGCCGCGCCCTGGCAGATGATGATGCAGCTGGCGCCGCGCGCAAGGGCTGCGTCGATGACATCCTCTGATTCGCCGCAGAGCACGATGGCGCCTTCCTTCATACCGCGCAGGGGATCGCCCGCGTGCGGCAGAGCAATCACTACTTCGCCGGAGATCAGGTCGAAGGCGTCCTCCTCGCTGTTGACGATGTGGCCCTCCAGCGCGGAGAGCAGGTTGAACACCGGTACATCGTGTACGCTGGGATTTACAATGGATTCCATGTCGCTCTCTGCCACGCTGCCGGCCGTGATCATGCCGTACAGGCTTCCGTCCTCGCAGGTGACGGGCACGGCAGGGAGGGACTTGTGTTCCCGCAGGATCTGCCAGGCATGGCTCACAGGCACTTGACGGCCGATGGTGGGCGGTATGTCGTATTCGATGTCCCGCACCTGGGTGCGCACGGTGGTCAGAAGCAGCGGCGGTTCAAAGCCGAAGCGCTCCAGCAGGAAGGTGCTCTCGTCGTTGAGCTGGCCAAGGCGCGCTGGCACATAGTCGTGGTCGCCCAGGGCGTTGTTCAGCGCCGCATAGGCCATGGCGGATACGATGGAGTCCGTATCGGGATTGCGGTGACCGCATACATAAATCGGATCCATGGGCGTCCTCCTTTGGTTTGGTTATTCGAAGAAGTCCTCGTCCTCTTCCGGCACGCTCCAGGCGTCGGGGTCCTGGTAGCGCTTTTCATCCACCAGGCGGTTGATGAGCGTCTGGGTCTCAATGTTGGCGATGCCCAGCACCTTCAGGTTATAGGCGGTCTGGAAGCGGGTGATGGCGTCCTGGGTGTTGACGCCGTAGTGGCCGGTCACATTGTCCGCGCTCAGCCAGCCCAGATAGACCAGCTTTTCCTGCAGCTCTGTGACCTTCTTGCCGGTGTTGCCAAAACGCATGGTCCAGTCCGCCACGTCGTGGACGGTGCCGTAGCCCAGGATCTTCTTGTCACCGGTGGAGTAGGCGACTCTTGCCACCCGGTCAGGGTTGTTGCCCTCCAGGCAGTGGATGGTAATGCTGCCGTCCTGATTCTGTACGGCGTATTCCACCATGGCAACGTGGGAGGTGTTGCCGTCGCTGGTCCAGGAGAAGAAGACCCAGTCGCCGGGCTGGGGGATGTACTCGCCGGCGGTGATGAAGTGGTCTTTGCCCTTGAACCACTGGTAACCCCACTCGTCCAGATTACCGTTGCGGGCGACCCAGCGGCCTTCCTTGATGAACCAGCGCATGCCGGTGTTCTGGCCGGAATAGAGGGGGTACACATTTTTCAGCAGCTGGGTACCGTGGGTCTTATCCACCTGGTCGACGCACCAGCACAGGTACTCGGCGCACCACTGGGCATAGCCGTCGCCCCAGTACTCTCCGTATTTTGAGTACCCGTGGGAGCCTTCCTTGTAGCCGATTTCACCGCGGGCTACGTCCAGCAGCTGGGTTACGTACTCCGGTACGAGCCACTGGGGACGCAGGGCATCCTCCTTGCTTTCTGCCAGGCAGACAGACGCCATCAGGCACAGTAACAGGACAGAGGCGATCAAACGCTTCATTGTCATACTCCTTGTTGGTTGATATCAGAGGATCAACGGTACGGTGCGGACGATCTCCGCAGCATCCGCAGTCACGCGGCAGCAGGCGGCCACGATGCGCACATCGGATTCATGGGCCTCCCGCAAGGCGGCGGAAAAGTCAGGATCGGTCACGTCGTTGGGCGCGAGGCCAACGGCATCCTCCTTCATAATAACGAAGAGAAGGCCGCTTTCCATCCCGGCACGGCGGGCTTCGATCAGCCCGTGCAGGTGCTTTGCGCCGCGGGTGGTGGGTGCATCAGGAAAGATGGCGACGCCGTCCTCGTTAAAGAGCGTCACGCCCTTTACTTCGATCAGGCAGCGGGCATCGCCCTGCATACAGCCCAGGTCAAACCGGGAATCCCCCCAGGTGACCTCGCTGCGGATATCGGTGACCTCGCCCCAGCCACCCGTTTCGACCCATTCCTTCGCGATGAGGTTCGGCGCCTGGCTGTCGATGTTGACGATGCGGCTGTCCTTTTCCACCGCGACCAGGTCGTAGAGCGTCTTGCGGCCTGGATTGGCGGACTTTTCCAGCCAGCACGTTGCGCCGGGAACGAGCAGTTCCTTCAGCCTGCCGGTATTTTTCACATGGACGGTGGTTTCCACGCCGCCCACCGAACACTTCGCAATAAAGCGATTGACCCGGCACAGAAAGCTGCACTGGGTCAAATCGTGATAGAGTTTCATCAGGATCAGTCCTCGAAGACGCGGTAGATCAGCCAGCACAGCGCACCATCGTAGTTGGTGTGGCCCTCCAGGCGGATGGGGAAGTCATAATCGTTGCGGAAGACCAGGTTCAATTCCTTGTTGCCGACAGCGGCGTCCTGGCCCATGGGAAGGTAGGGGGCGCCGTTATCGCCGTGGGCGCGGCGGTGGAGGATTGTGATCTTGGGCAGCTGCAGCAGAACATTGTACAGCGTGGAGGACACCTGGCAGGTACCGCCGCCGGGGCTGAGGATGGTGCCGCCATCGCTGAGGGCGCCGGCTTCCAGGTAGCCATTCTCAAAGGAATAGGGACCCATGGCGTCATTGGCGTCCAGCTCCTCACCGGGCTGAAGCACCACGGACATATACCGGATGCCCATATCGATGTTGTGCATGCGGTTCTGGATGGTTTCCGTGCTGTTGAATTTATAGTAGGAAGTATACGCGGCGATGGGGCTATCATCGTTCAGGGCCTGATCGGTGGGGGAGACGGTGCGGATATCGGTCAGATCGCTGATATGGATGTAGCCATAGGTGCGCCAATAGTTCACCACAGCCCATTCCCCGTCAAACTGCCAGATGCTGAGCGTCGTGCCGGGTTTGAGGATGGCCCAGCAGTAATCCTCGTGGCTCATGCTGACGCGAACCTCGGCGACGTCCTGGGTGACGGCCACGTACTGATGCTTCTGAACGCCATAGGGCGGGGTGTTCACAGGATCCACGGGCTTAACGTCCAGAATGCGGTGACGCTTGACGTAACCGATCTGACCGCGGAACCGGACAATGGCCCACAGGGGATCCAGATAGAGCACATCCACCTTGGTCGCGCCGCCCACACGGAAAAGACGATCCACATAGATGGAGCGTACGTTATAGGCGGAGGTACCGGCCTTCAGGGTGCAGGTGTACAGGGCGGGGGACTTCTTGTCAAAGTCCTCTACCGTTTTGAGCTCATACTGCGGGCCCTTGGGTTCAGGCAGGGCGTACTCGTTGAACTGTACGCGGTCCTCGACGACGTAGGTGGGGCGCATGTAATTGCCGTTGGGAATTGGATTGACCTCCGTGTAGTACCACTCGTACCACTCGTCAAGGTTCATTTCCATGCCGTTTGCCTTCTTGGGCAGGGGAGTAGGCTCCGCATCGCTGGGTTCGAATACGGGGATGGTCGGCACAGGCGTCGCGGTCGGCCGGGGCGTCGGACTGGGCGTGGGTGCAGCGGCATAAGCCGGGCTAACTGCCGCCGTCATCAGCATCATAATCATGAACATGAAAGCAAGCATACGCTTGAAGAGCACCATACGAGATTCCTCCCATTTTGACAAAAGCCGTCCAATACGGCCATAATAATCCACCATGTATTATAGCATCGGTTGCAAGCGCCTGCAAGAGTTTCCGTACATGTTTTACAATTTGTTACGAAATAGATGGGTATTCCCTTGCGAAACCGGACTTTCCCCCTTGATTTTGCATCCGCGTTCGGGTATAATAACCGTTGGAGTACATTCCGTTTCCAAAAAACAAAGTTGCAAAGGAGAAATACCTATGCCTACTGATATTCAGATTGCCCAGGCTGCTACCCCCCGCCGCATTGATGAAATCGCTGCTGTTGCGGGCATTCCCGAGGAAGCCCTCTTCCCCTATGGCCGTTATGTGGCCAAGGTCGATCCCCTCAAGATTACCGGTGAACAGAAGGCCAAGCTGATTCTGGTGACCGCCATTAACCCCACTCCTGCGGGCGAGGGCAAGACCACCGTTTCCGTGGGCCTTGCTGACGGCATGACCAAGATCGGCAAGAAAGCCATGCTGGCCCTGCGCGAGCCCTCCCTGGGCCCGGTCTTCGGCGTGAAGGGCGGCGCGACTGGCGGCGGCTACGCCCAGGTGCTGCCCATGGAGAGCATCAACCTGCACTTCACCGGCGACCTGCACGCCATCACCGCGGCCAACAACCTGCTCGCCGCCATGGTGGATAACCACATCCAGCAGGGCAACAAGCTGGGCATCGACCCCCGTCAGGTGAGCTGGCGCCGCTGCCTGGACGTCAATGACCGTCAGCTGCGTACCATCACCTCTGGTCTGGGCGGCAAGATGAACGGCATGCCCCGCGAGGACGGCTTCGATATCACCGCTGCCTCCGAGATCATGGCGGTGTTCTGCCTGTCCAAGGATCTGATCGACCTGAAGGCCCGTCTGGCCCGTCTGCAGGTAGCCCGCACTTTTGCCGGCACTCCCGTCACCGCCGGGGACCTGAATGCCCAGGGCGCGCTGGCGGCCCTGCTGCGCGACGCGATCCAGCCCAACCTGGTGCAGACCATCGATGGTACCCCCTGCCTGATGCACGGCGGCCCCTTCGCCAACATCGCGCACGGCTGCAACTCCGTTATCGCCACCACCACCGCCATGAAGCTGGCGGACTATGTGGTCACCGAGGCGGGCTTCGGCGCTGATCTGGGCGCGGAGAAGTTCCTGGACATCAAGTGCCGCATGAGCGGCCTGTGGCCCGACGCGGTGGTCATCGTGGCGACTGTGCGCGCCCTCAAGTCCCACGGCGGTGTGCTGAAGGCCGACCTGGGCACCGAGAACGTCGCCGCTGTCGAAAAGGGCATGACCAACCTGCTGGCCCACATCGACCACGTCCGCAATGTGTGGAAGCGTCCCGTCATCGTGGCGATGAACCGCTTTATCACCGACACCGAGGCCGAGCTGGCTGTCATCCGCAAGGCCTGCGAGGAAGCTGGCGCGCCCGTTGAGCTGTGCGACGGCTGGGCCAAGGGCGGCGATGGCGTGAAGGAGCTGGCTGCGCTGGTCTGCGACACCGTGGACAAGCAGGAAAAGGTCGAACCCTCCTTCACCTACACCGATGATCTGTCCCTGGCGGACAAGATCCGCGCGGTGGCCACCAAGATCTATGGCGCGAAGGATGTTGTCTTTGCTGGCAGCACCCTCAAGCAGCTGGCCAACTTCGAAGCTGAGGGCTGGGCGAAGGCACCCGTATGCATCGCCAAGACCCAGTACTCCTTCTCCGACAATCCCAAGGCGCTGGGCGCGCCCACCGGCTTTACCCTGAACATCCGCCAGGTGCGTCTGAACGCCGGCGCGGGCTTCATCGTGGCCTTCGCGGGCGACATCATCGCCATGCCCGGCCTGCCCAAGGTGCCCGCCGCGGAAGGTATTGATGTCACTGAAGACGGCGTTATCACCGGCCTGTTCTAATGCGGAATTCGGAATTTAGTTTGTTTTACCCTTGACAATTCCTGCGTTTCGGGAGTATACTGAATCATCGTCTGAAATGACGGAGAAGAGTACCCGCATCCAAAGGTCTATCAGAGAGATGCGTCCTGGGTCGAAGACCCCCGGCTGAAAGCGCATCGGCGGAGTAAATGCGGCGAAGACCACCTCCCGATCAGACCGCGGGCTGCGCGTTACAGCGGCAAAGAGAACCAATCAGGGTGGAACCACGTGCTTGTGTTTACAGGCCCGTCCCTCGAGCAATTTAAGCGAGGGATGGGCTTTTTCTCATCCCCCAGACGAAAAAGGAGGATACCCACTATGAAGGTCATCTACAACGATGGTCACGTCGCCGAGTGCGCTCCTGAGGAGGAGCTGCACATCCTGCGCCACAGCGCGGCGCACATCCTGGCCCAGGCGGTCAAGAACCTGTATCCCCAGGCCCACTTCGCCTACGGCCCCGCCACCGAAAGCGGCTTCTACTACGATATCGACCTGGGTGAGGTGAAGCTCACCGAGGAAGACCTGCCCGCGATCGAAAAGGAAATGCAGGCGATCGTCAAGAAGAACCTGCCCATCAAGCCCTTTGCCCTCAGCCGTGACGAGGCGATCAAGCTGATGGAGGAGCGCGGCGAAAACTACAAGGTGGAGCACATCTCCGACCTGGCGGAGGACGTGACGCTCACCTTCTTCCAGCAGGGTGATTACATTGACATGTGCGTCGGCCCGCATCTGTGCTACACCAAGGCCCTGAAGGCGTTCAAGCTGACCGCCATCTCCGGCGCCTACTGGAAGAACGACAAGAACAACAAGATGCTCACCCGCATCCGCGGCACGGCCTTCGCCACCAAGGATGAGCTGGAAGCCTACATTGTCCAGCAGGAGGAAGCCCGCAAGCGCGACCACAATAAGCTGGGCCGCGAGCTGGAGTACTTCACCACCGTGGACGCCATCGGTCAGGGCCTGCCGGTTCTGCTGCCCAAGGGCGCCCGCGTCATCCAGACCCTGCAGCGCTGGGTGGAGGACGAGGAGCAGAAGCGCGGCTATCTGCTGACCAAGACCCCCCTGTTCGGCAAGTCTGACATTTATAAGATTTCCGGCCACTGGGATCACTACCTGGACGGCATGTTTGTCATGGGCGACCCCAAGGACGAGACGAAGGAATGCTTCGCCCTGCGCCCCATGACCTGCCCCTTCCAGTATCAGGTGTATCTGAACCGCGCCCGCTCCTACCGTGATCTGCCCATGCGTCTGGGCGAGACGTCCACGCTGTTCCGCAACGAGGACTCCGGCGAGATGCACGGCCTGATCCGCGTGCGTCAGTTCACGATTTCCGAGGGCCATCTGGTGCTTCGTCCCGAGCAGCTGGAGGAGGAATTCCGCGGCTGCCTGGAGCTGGCCAAGCACATGCTGGGCACCGTCGGCATGCTGGAGAACTGCTCCTTCCGCTTCAGCCAGTGGGATCCTGCCCGCGCCGGCATCAAGTACGAAGGCACGGCGGAGCAGTGGGAGGAAGCCCAGCGTGTCATGGGCGAAATCCTGGATAAGCTCGGCGTTGAGTATGAGGTCGGCATTGACGAGGCCGCCTTCTACGGCCCCAAGCTGGACATCCAGTACAAGAACGTCTTCGGCAAGGAAGACACCATCGTCACCATTCAGATCGATATGCTGCTGGCCCAGAAGTTCGGCATGGAATACACCGACTCCGACGGCAAGAAGAAGACCCCCTACATCATCCACCGTACCAGCCTTGGCTGCTACGAGCGCACGCTGGCTTACCTGATCGAGCGCTACGCCGGCGCGCTGCCCCTGTGGATGGCGCCCGAGCAGGTGCGCATCCTGACCATCACCGAGCGCAGCGACGACTGGGCCTACGAGCTCAAGAACAAGCTGGAAGCTGAGGGCATGCGCGTGGAAGTCGATACCCGCAACGAGAAGATCGGCTTCAAGATCCGCGAGGCCCAGATGGAGAAGGTGCCCTACATGATCGTCCTGGGCGACAAGGAGGTCGAGGACAAGGTCGTGGCCCTGCGCGACCGCAAGGGCGGCAACTTCGGCGTGATGAGCGTGGAAGACATGATCGCCAAGCTGAATCAGGAAATCGCCGACAAGGTGCACGATTGATTAAATCATCCCGGGGCGGAGGCCAATCCTCCGCTCCTTTTTGTTGCTTGAAATGCCATGTTCCCCCTTGCAATCCCTGGAAAGCCGAGGTATAATATATTGAGATTGAAGTGGGCGGAGTATGCCCATATAAAGCGAGGTGCGTTATGTTCACCGGGTTTCCGGAAGAGACAATGCAGTTTTTCCTCGATATCCGTTTTCACAACGACAAGGCGTATTTCGCCGAGCACAAGGCGCGCTACGAGAAGGACGTGAAGGCTGTCTTTCATGCCTTCATTGAAGAACTTGCGCCCACCATGCAGCAGATTGATCCCCTGATGGAGATCAGGCCCTACAAGTGCCTGGCCCGCATCCACCGGGATACGCGGTTCAGCAAGGATAAGTCGCCCTTCCGGGATCACCTGTGGCTGTGTTTCAGACGGGCTGCCGAGCCGAGGGAGGGGAGCGTGAACTTCTTCTTCGAGGTTGGCCCGACGACACTGGGCTGGGGCATGGGCACCTGGGGCGAGAATCGACCGATGATGGATGCGCTGCGCCGCCGCATGGCCGCCGAACCGAAGAAATACGCAAAGATCATCGACGGCTGCCACCTGACGGATAATGACTTCGCTGTCTGGAACAGTACCTGGAAACGCATGGAGGTGCCTCCCGAGGTGCCCTTGGGCCTGAAGGGTTGGTATTGCTCACGCGAGGTGTACGTCGGTCGGGCGCATCCCGACATGACCAAGGTCGGCACACGGGAGATCCTGGATATCGTGCGGGAGGATTTCAAGACCCTTGCGCCCCTGTACCACCTGCTGCGCGGTGCGTACGAAGAAGCCGCGAATGATCAGAGTATGTAACAGTTTGCGTTTTGATAGATTGGAGGTTCGTTTTATGGATTGGATGAAACTGAAGAGCGGTTCCGACGTTCGCGGTACCGCCGTTGGCGAGAATGCGACGCTGACGCCTCATGTGGCGATGTGCCTGGGTATGGCCTTTGCCCGTTTTGTTGCTGAAAAGAAGAAGAAGCCCATTGCGCAGGTGACCATCGCGCTTGGCCGCGATAGCCGTATCTCCGGCCCGGCGCTGCTGCAGGCGGCTGCGGAGGGCGTTGCCAAGGCAGGTGCGAACGCCATGTCCTTTGGCATGTGCTCCACCCCGGCGATGTACATGTCCATCATCACCCCCGGCTTCCAGCCCGATGCCTCCGTGATGATCACCGCCAGCCATCACCCCTACGACAAGAACGGCCTGAAGTTCTTCGTAGAGGAAGGCGGTCTGGACGGCAAGCAGGTGGCAACGCTGATCGAGATGGCTTCCTCCTATGAGCCTGAAGAGATGGCCATGGCCGGCACCATCACCGAGAAGCCCTTCCTGCCCACCTATAAGGAGCTGCTGGCCAACCGCATCCGCAAGGGCCTGAACACCGATGTGCCCAAGCCCCTGCTGGGCCTGCACGTCGTGGTTGACGCGGGCAACGGCGCGGGTGGTTTCTACGCCGAGCTGATGGAAGAGCTGGGCGCCTGGATTGAAGGCAGCCAGTTCCTCGAGCCCGACGGCATGTTCCCCAACCACGTCCCGAACCCCGAGAATGCGCAGGCCATGGCCTCCATCTCCGAGGCGGTGAAAAAGGCTGGCGCTGACCTGGGCGTCATCTTCGATACCGACTGTGACCGTGCTGCCGTGGTGGACGCAGATGGCAGCGAAATCAACCGCAACCGCCTGATCGCGCTGATCTCCGCTATCCTGCTGGACGAGAAGCCCGGCCAGACCATTGTGACTGACTCCGTGACCTCCGCGGGCCTGAAGAAGTTCATCAACGACTGGGGCGGAGAGCATTACCGCTACAAGCGCGGCTACCGCAATGTCATCGACGAGGCCATCCGGCTGAACGCTGAGGGCATCAGCTGCCCGCTGGCCATCGAAACCAGCGGCCATGCGGCTCTCAAGGAGAACTACTTCCTGGATGACGGCATGTATCTGGTGACGGTGCTGATCGTCCGCGCAATGAAGCTCAAGCAGGAGGGCAAGACCCTGGGCAGCCTGATCGCTGACCTGCAGGAGCCTGTGGAAAGCAAGGAAATCCGCCTGAACATCACTGCCGAAGACTTCCGTGAGGCGGGCAAGATCGCCATCCAGAAGGTGCTGGACTACGCCAATGCTGCTGACGCCTGGCACATCGCGCCCGATAACCGCGAGGGCGTGCGTATCTCCTTCGACCTGGAGGACGGCCTTGACAACGGCTGGTTCCTGCTGCGTCTGTCCGTGCATGATCCGGTGCTGCCCCTCAACGTGGAGAGCGACGTGCCCGGCGGCGTGAAGACCATGCTGACTGCGCTGTACAATGTCCTCAAGGACGTGGATGGAATCAACTTCGAGCCGCTGACGAAGGTCATTGAGGGCTAAACAATCAACAACCATGGGGGCGTGGTCATCGCGCCCCTTTTTCCATAAGGAGAAAACATGAACGTCAACGAATACCAGAAGGAAGCCATGACGCTGCTCAACCCCGCTCTCACTGAGAAGGACGTGCTGATGAATGCCCTGATGGGCCTGTGTGGGGAGTCCGGCGAGGCCATCGACATCATGAAGAAGCACCTCTACCAGGGGCATGAGCTGGATCGGGACAAGCTCATCAAGGAGCTGGGTGATGTTGCCTGGTACCTGGCGGAAGCTGCCACTGGCTTGGATATCGACCTGAGCGAGGTGCTGCAGCGCAACCTGGATAAGCTCCATGCCCGGTATCCGCAGGGGTTTGATACCCAGCGCAGCCAGCACCGGGAGGCGGAATGATGCTGCGCCTCAACGTGATCATGCTGGTGGATGAAACCGGCAAAAATCTGCTGATGTGCAAGCGGCTGCGCAATCCTTACAAAGGGCTGTACAACTTCGTAGGCGGCAAGGCAGATGAAGGCGAGGACGGCCTGCATGCTGCCTATCGTGAGCTGCGGGAGGAGACGGGCGTCACTGCTGCCGATGTGTGTCTGCATCACTTGGCGACCTTCTCCTACATGTCAGGCGGAGCGGGTTTGCCGCCCTATGAGCTCCAGGCCTATGTGGGCCGCCTGCGCCATGCAGTGGCGGTGAATGGGGACGAAAATCCCCTGGAATGGCAGCCCATGGAGCAGGATTTCTTTGACATGAACCGCTTTGCGGGCGAGGGCAGCGTGGGCCACATTGTGGAAAGCGTGCGCCGTTACCGGCAGGACTGGTTTGAGAGGGATGAGCTGCACATGAACCTTGTGCCCCTCAGCGAGGAGGATCTGCCCATCATTGCGTACTACCAAAGCACGACGGCAGAGGCTTTGGCGCCTATGCTGGCGGCGTCCCGGCGTAAGCGCCATGAAGGCCGCTACTATGAGCAATTTGCTGTTCGGGTGAACGAGTGTCTGGTGGGTACTGTGTCGCTCTTTGGGCAGGAAGATGGCACGGTCTGCGATGGTGTGGATGTGTTCCCGCCGTTCTGCTGCTGCGGATTCGCCTATAACGCACTGACCAAGCTGATGGATGTTGCCCGCGCGCAGTGCTTTACGGTGCAGACCGCGCAGATCCGCACCGACAACGCTGCGAGCATCGCTCTGCATGAGAAGCTCGGATTTGTACCTGGCGAAGCGTGGACCAACCGCCGCGGGCATGAAGTCCGCACCTGGCGAAAGGAGCTGTTGTGATGCACCACGAAATGTCTCTGCGCCCGGGGTCTTTCGGAAAGATAGCCGAGGGCTCAAAGCGCTACGAGCTGCGGCTGCATGATGAGAAGCGGCGCCTGATTTCCGTTGGCGATACCATCACTTTCACCTGCACGGCGGATGAAAGAACGCTGCAAGTACGGGTAGTGTCACTGCTGCCCTTCGCGTCCTTTGCGGAACTGTATGCTGCGCTGCCCCTGACGGAATGCGGCTATAGCGAAGCGTCCGCCCCCAATGCTCATCCCCGCGACATGGAGGCCTACTATCCGCCTGAAAAGCAGGAGCAGTACGGGGTGCTGGCCATCGGTGTGGAATGCATCCGACTGCCCATCGAGAGGCTGTCTGGGGAATACTCCGTGCGTGAGCTTAGCGCTGCGGATATCCCAGAAATGCTGAGGGTGGCGCGAAACAATCCGCTGTTTTACCAGTACATGCGGCCAGACCCGACGGAGGAGAACCTCGCGGCGGATCTGTTGGCGCTTCCGCCACGGCGGACGCTGGCGGACAAGCATTTCTTTGGCTGGTTTGCAGGCGAAAAGCTGGTGGCGATGATGGACCTTATTTGGCGTCACCCGAAGCCGGACATGGCCTTCATCGGATGGTTCATCCTGGATAGCGCAATTCAGGGGAAGGGCCTTGGCAGGCGGCTGGTCGGCGAGGTGCTGACGATGTTGAAAAGCCAGGGCGTGAATGAAGTCCGTCTGGGCCGCATCGAGGGAAATCCGCAGAGCGAGCATTTCTGGCATGTATGCGGGTTCAAAGAGAATGGCCTGGGCTACGACACGGACGACTACCATGTGGTCGTGATGTCAAAACAGCTGTGAAACAAAAGGAGCTGTCCCATGCGGACAGCTCCTTTTGTGTGCTCAGATGACGGTCACGCCCTGGGTGAGGGCGAGTCCTGCGGGCAGTCCCGCACCCAACGCCCAGACGTCACAGGCTCTGCATTCTGCATAAAACCAGGGTGCGCTGCGGTCAAAATCGGCAGCCTTACCCCAGATAGGCAGCGTACCATGCTCCTTGAAATGGGTGAACAGCTCCCGCTTTTCCCTGCGGAAACCAAGCAGCATGGCAGCTTCCGGGGCGGTGTGTGCGGTAAGAAAGTCATCTGTCATGCCCAGCAGCGCGTGGGTCGCCAGGCGGGACAGACGAGCGAAAGGGTAGCGCCGGGTCTTGGCGGATTGCAGCAGCTCATCGCGGGAACGGGCGCATTCAGCAGCAGATGCCAGGCGGTTTTCGATGCCTTCGGAGACGTCCGGCAAAGCGGTATAATCTTCTTTGCCCATGGTGCGCAGGCGGTACAGAAGCGCGCTGTCGAGAGCCTCAGGACGGTGGAAGCGGCCTTCAGCAGCAGCTTCGCGAAGGATGCGGTAAGCTGCCTCTGGCATAGCGGCGCGCACTTTGCTCCAGTCGCCCCGGAGAATGGCGCCCCGCAGCGCGGTGGCGGACGGCAGCGCATTTCCCAGCGCAGAATCATGATACCCGCCCAAACGCTGCACGGGTATGACTTTCATGCTGGTTTTCAACCGCATGATTGCCCGCAGATAGCACACAGCCAGGGTGCTGTTAGGTTTTTCCAGCAGGGTGCCGCAGCCGGGAAGGGCCGCATTCATCGCTGCGGAAAGCGCGGCAGGGTAGGGCTGTCCGGACTCCATGCGTGCGCGGATGTCCGCGGAGAAGGCCTCATCCGGCGCCTCCAGCAGTTGGGCAGCGGTGCGCAGGGCGGTCGAGTCTGTATCCTCTGTTCCGAAGGAGATCGCATCGCAGCCCAACCCGGCGAGGATACCCACACCGCCCAGCGCGAAGTGCTCCGCGTCCCGGACTGACCAGCAGGAGGGCAGGGCAAACACTGCGTCTGCGCCGGCGGACAAGGCCATTCTTGCCCGGTCGGCAGGGGAGAGGATGGCTGCATCGCCCCGTTGGGTGAAAACAGTGGACATCACCACGACAACGGCATCGGCGTTGGCCAGGCGGCGAGCCTCCGCCAGGTGATGGGCGTGACCCAGGTGGAAGGGGTTGTACTCAGCAATGACGCCCACAAAGCGCATGGCGGCGGCCTCCTTCTTACGTTTTTTAGATAGTCTCCAGCGTACCGCCTACATCGAAATGGCGCACATCCCCCTCAAAGCCGGAGAAGGAGAAACGGCTGCCGTCCCTGTGGAGGACGGTGCGGACTTCCTGGCCGGGGAGAATCTCCTGGTTGTAGTTGACACAGAAGGCCTTCATGGCATGATCCCGCATAACGTCAATTCCCAGGACATTGCAGCACCAGTCCAGGTAGCGGGTGTTGTTGACGTGGCCGTTTACGTCCAGGTCGGTATATACGGGCAGACGCAGGGCTTCGATGCCCTCGCCGGGGATTTCCTCCACGGTAGCGGGCATGCCCATGGGAGCGGTGAGGTCGTGGTTGTCAGGCATCATCGCGGCGATCTCGGCTGGATTGCCCATCTTGCGGGTGGTAATATCAAGTACGACCCACAGGCTGCCCGCGCAGCCGATCTGATTCCCGTCAGCGTCGCGGAAGATGAAGTAGCGGGGGAAGAACACCCGCCGGTTGGGCATAGGGAAGGTTTCCACGGTGATCAGCTCCCCGGAGACGGGGCAGCGCTCCAGGCGTACCTCCACACGGGTGAGTACCCAGGCAAGGTTCATGGGCATGAGGCGGGTACGGCCTACCCCCAGCAGCTCGGCGTGCGCGCCGGCCATCTCCTGCATGATTTCCAGGATGGCGCTGGGCTTCATCCGGGCGGTGAGGTCGGTCTGGTAGGAGGCGATGCGGAATTCTTGTGAATAGGTTTTCAGCATGGGATACCGTCCTTTACAGCCAGTTTCAACGCCTATTATACCGCAGCGCTGCACGGGATGCAAGGTATGTTTTTTCTTCTGAGGACATAGAAAAAAACGGACGCGAAAAAAGCGTCCGCTTGATGGAGCAGAGCAGGAATAAATCAGGCCTTGTTCTCCGCCAGTTCGGCCAGGCAGGTCTTGCAGACCAGCTTGCCCTTATAAGGGGTCACGTCGCGGGCGTCGCCGCAGAAGATGCAGGCCGGGTGGTACTTCTTCAGGACGATCTTGTCATCTTCCACAAAGATCTCGACCATATCCTTGATGCCGATATCCATGGTTCTGCGCAGCTCAATGGGCACCACGATACGGCCCAGGGTGTCAAGCTGACGAACGACGCCGGTAGATTTCATTGCCATTGGTAGCCTCCTGAATAATACTGATGAAAGATTCATTGGCTTGAAATTGGAACCATTGCTACATAATTCTACCTGATTCGGAAGGAGTTGTCAAGAAAAAGTTTATGAATTGATACAGGAAATAGAGATGAATACAGTACTCTTTCAGACAGCGCAACAGGAGTGCCCATATTGCTTTGGAAAGGGGACAAAATGATCCATGGGGAAGATCTGGATGGTATTGATGCTGGCGTCCGCCGGTGTATCGCTGATATGCGGAAGGGGCGCAATGACCTCGGAAGCACTCCTGACCAGCGGCAAGCAGGCGGTGGAGCTGATGCTGACGCTGGTGGGGACGATGACGCTATGGAGCGGCCTGATGGAAATTCTTGTGGAGAGCGGCGATGTGCAGCGGATGGGAAAGCTGTTCCGGAAGATTCTCAGACCGTTGTTCCCGGGGCTTCATGACGACAAGGCCTGGAATGCGATTTCCATGAATCTAAGTGCGAACCTGCTGGGATTGGGAAATGCAGCAACGCCTGCAGGCATCGAGGCGGCAAAGCGTCTGTCGGGCTTGGGTACTGCCGGGATGTCGGCGCTGGCGACGCTGCTCGTGCTGGACAATACCAGTCTGCAGCTGATCCCCACCACGGTCATCACGCTGCGGCAGGCCGCTGGTGCGGCGAATCCGGGTGATGTGTGGGGGATGACGCTGGTCATCAGCGGAGCGGCCACGGTGATTGCAGTGGTACTGATACACATTGTCCGCAGCAGGAGGCAAGGAATATGAACGGCATCTCAGGGATTGCTATCGTGACAGTCGTTGGGTGCATTCTGCTGCGGGGAACGATGACGGGCTGCGATGTGTACGGGGCATTCCTGCGGGGTGCAGAGAAGGGAATGCGCAGTGCGATATCCCTGCTGCCGGCCTTGTGCGGCATGCTGCTGATGCTTGCGATGGTCAATGCTTCAGGGATGGCTGAGATGCTGCAATGGGTGATCTCCCCGGTGACCGGTGTAATGCGTCTGCCTGCAGAGGTGGCCCCGATGTTGCTGCTGCGGCCGCTGACGGGCTCAGGAAGCCTGGCAGCGCTGGAGACGATCTTTGAGACCTGCGGTCCGGACAGCCGGGCGGGAAGGATTGCCTCGGTCCTCATGGGCTCCAGCGAGACGATTTTCTACACAATGACAGTGTATCTGGGGGCGGCGGGCGTTAAAAAGCTGCCCCATGTAATGGGCATATCCCTCGCTGCATACCTGCTCAGTGCAGTTCTGTGCGGGTTTCTGATGTAGTTAATTGTGCATGCAGACAAAAATGCCTTGAAACCGGCGCGGCATTCATGTATAATGATACGCAAGAATGTCCTCCGAAGGGGGAAGGAGCTTATGACCATGCCTGACAGCCGCGATGTTGCCCGTGCAGCCATTACCCTGGCTATGACCGCCAGCCGTGAGGACGAAACTGCTCAGAAGCAGCGCCTCACTACGATGGAGATCAGATCCGCCGCGTCGGATTTCGGTGGAGACTTTGTGGGCTCTGTGATGAAGATTATTGAGCGAGCGGTGGTGATTGCCAAGCGCGAGGGCCTCATCGGGGAGAAGGATCATGAGGAAGGCGCTGTCGCCGGTGCCGCCCATGACGCGGTCATGCAGGTGATCGACAAAGCGATGGGTCTGAACATCGGCGGCAAGATCGGCGTTGCCCGGGCGGAGGGCCATGTGGCGGTGGCGATCTTCTTCACCGTGGGCCTTGTGCACCTCAACGAGGTGTGCGTGGGTATGGGCCATCGCGCAGTATAACAACAAGTACAAGGAGAAAAACATATGATTTTGAATATCGCCATGGATGGCCCCGTTGGCGCGGGCAAGTCCTCCATTGCCAAGGCGGTGGCTGATCGCCTGGGTATCCTCCACCTGGACACCGGCGCCATGTACCGCGCGGTGGGTCTTTCGGCCATCCGCGCAGGGGTTGATCTGCAGGATGAAAATGCAGTCACCGAGCACACGAAGAAGATCGACGTGTCCGTTGCCCACAGTGCCACGGGTCAGCGTACCATCGTGGACGGGGAGGATGTGACCGACTTTATCCGTACGCCGGAGGTCTCCATGGCGGCGTCCACCGTGGGCAAGTATCTGGGCGTCCGCCGGGAGATGGTGGCTATCCAGCAGAAGCTGGCCGCGACCACCCCCATGCTGGTGGACGGCCGGGATATCTGTGTCCGTGTGCTGCCCAATGCCCCGGTTAAGATCTTTTTGACGGCCTCTGCGGAGGAGCGTGCCCGTCGCCGCTGGCTGCAGATGGTCGAGAAGGGCGATACTACTCCCTATGAGGATGTACTGCGTGACCTGCGCGCCCGTGACGCTCAGGACATGAACCGCGAGGTTGATCCCCTGCGCCCCACTGAGGATGCGAAGATTGTGGATACCACGAACATGAACTTTGAGCAGACAGTGGAATACATCCTCAAGATTGTGGAGGAAACGATCCATGAGTGAACTGAAGAAACAGGACAAGACCCTGTCCAAACCTGCTGATACCAACAAGCCTTCTAAGGTCTACTCTGTGGTGCTGGCGGCGGCCCGGGTGCTGCTCAAGACCATTCTGCCGGTCAAGTACCACGGCCTGGAGCATGTCAGCGATATGAAGGCGCCCTACATTCTCATGGCGAATCACACCACCATGCTGGATCCCTTCATGATGGCGGTGGCGATCCCCCAGTACCAGATCCGCTTCATCGGCAAGAAGGAGCTGTGGAAGATCAAGCCCTTCGCCTGGTTTGCCAATCAGATCCGTGCCATTCCAGTGGACCGCCACAACACGGACATGGAAGCCATGCGCGCCTGCATGCGCGTCACCCGTGAGGGCCACGTGCTGGGCATCTTCCCTGAGGGCACCCGTCATCATGAGGGCTTGATGACCGAGCTGGAGAGCGGCGTGGCGATGATTGCGCTGCGCTCCAAGGTGCCGCTGGTGCCGGTGTATATTGCAGGCAAGCTGGGGCTGTTCCGCACGCTGCATGTGTACGTGGGGGAGCCCATCCTGATGGACGACCTGCGGGCTGAGGGAATCAACACCCAGACCTGCCAGGCGCTGCTGGGCCGCATCACCGAGACCTACGCTGCCCTGGATGCGGCACGCCCGGAAGCGTGATAACAAAAACAGGCCGCCGAGCAGTAAGCACCGGAGGTCTGTTTCTGTTTGTAGAAAAAATTTTTGAAAAAATTGCGTGAAGAAGAAGGAATTCCGCAATTTGCAGCGAATATGAGTCTAACAGCAAGTTTGCGAAAGGAAGCTGTTCATGCCACTTGAGGTCGCTCAACACGCCGGATTCTGCATGGGTGTACGCCGTGCGGTCGAAGCAGCCATGAAGGTTGCCGCCACGGATGTACCCTCCTGTACCCTCGGCGCGCTGATTCATAACCCCACGGTGGTGGACATGCTTCGTGAACATGGCGTTCCAGCGATTTCCAGCCCTGAAGAGGCCGACGGCCGCCAGGTGCTGATCCGTAGCCACGGCGTCTCGCCGGATGTGCTCTGTGATCTTGAGGCGCGGGGATGCATGGTGCTTGACCTGACCTGCCCCTTTGTGGACAGGCTCCACCGCATCGTTGCCGAGGGCACGGCGGACGGTACACCCGTCATTATGGTGGGCGAAAGAGAGCACCCCGAGGTGAAGGGTACCTGCGGCTGGGCGAAGGGCGACATCTATGTTGTTGCCACGCCTGAGGAGGCTGCTGAGCTTCCCGAGTTGCCCAAGGCGGTTGCAGCTGCCCAGACAACTTTTCCGCCGGACCGGTGGGAAGCAATCGTTGAGGTGCTGCGGATGCGGGTAGGGGAGCTGCAGGAGCACAATACCATCTGCAATGCCACGGCGACCCGTCAACGGGAGGCCCGTGAGCTGGCTGCCCGCGCTGACGCGATGATCGTTGTCGGCGGTCGAGAGAGTGCAAACACGCAAAAGCTGTACGCGGCCTGCAAGGCGCTGTGTCCGCGGACCATTCTGGTAGAGCGCGCGGCGGAGATTCCGCCTGCCTTTGCAAATATTAATTCCGAATTCATTGGAATTACCGCCGGGGCCTCAACCCCCGACGGTTCACTTAAGGAGGTTGTAACCCAAATGACCGACATGCAGAACACCGAGTTTACCATGGATGCCGTCGTGGCGAGCCTGACCCGCATCCGCGCCGGCCAGACCGTCACCGGTAAGGTTGTGCAGATCACCGAGGACGAAGTCTGCGTCAACATCGGCTACAAGGCCGACGGCATCATCAAGCGCGCCGACCTGACCCAGGAAGACGTCAACCTGGACGACGAGATCGAAGCCGAGATCGTCAAGGTCAACGACGGCGAGGGCAACGTGGTTCTGTCCCAGCGCAACATCGTTAACCGCAAGGCCTGGGAGGCCCTGCTGGCCAAGCACGAGAACGGCGAGTACGTTGTCGGCACAGGCAAGGAGGCCGTCAAGGGCGGCCTGATCTGCGACGTGGAGGGCGTTCGTGCCTTCGTGCCTGCTTCCCAGCTGGCTCAGCACTACGTCGAGAAGATCGCTGACTTCGTTGGCAAGGAAATGAAGCTGAAGATCATCGAGGTCGACAAGCAGAAGAAGCGCATCGTCGCTTCCCGCAAGCAGGTCATCGCTGAGGAGACCGCCGCTCGCGAAGAAGAAGCTTGGGGCCGTCTGGAAGAGGGCATCATCATCCACGGTATCGTCCGTCGTCTGTCCGCCTTTGGCGCGTTCGTCGACGTGGGCGGCGTGGACGGCCTGATCCATATCACCGACCTGTCCTGGGGCCGCATCTCTCATCCCAATGAGGTAGTCAAGCCCAACCAGGAAGTGGACGTCAAGATCCTGTCCCTGGATCGCGAGCGCAAGCGCATCCAGCTGGGCTACAAGCAGCTGATGCCCCGTCCCTGGGACAATGCCGCTGAGATGTATCCCGAAGGCGCCATCGTTGAGGGCAAGGTTGTCCGCATCACCGACTTCGGTGCTTTCGTGGAGCTGCAGCCTGGCTTGGACGGCCTGGTGCACATCTCCCAGTGCGCTCCCACCCGCGTGAACAAGGTCGAGGACGCTGTCCAGGTCGGCCAGGTTGTCCGCGTGAAGGTTCTGTCCGTTGACACCGAGAAGAAGCGTATTTCCCTGTCCATCCGTCAGGCTGTGGAAGAGGAGTTCGCCTTCGAAGAGGTCGAGGAGCTGGAGCCCGTGGCTGTCGATGTCGAGGCTGTTGCCGAGGAGATCGCTGAGTAATCACATGTTCAACTGAACACATTGCAGGAGACAGGGTTGACCTGCCTCCTGTTTTTTGCGCCGAATTAAAGAAGTGATATCTGAGCAAAATGTACAAAAGCAAATATTTCTGAAACCATCTTTATCCTGCTTGGAAGAGAGGGATATAAAACGTTTTCGTGGAGAATCAACAAAAACACGAAAAACGCACGATAGCCCCTTGCGACTGTGTGAAAAAGATGGTAGAATAGCATATTATCCGGCGAAGTGGACGCATTGTTCGTCTTTTCGGCCTTCAATCATGAGCAGGGAGCGTGCCGCAATGGTGGAGATTGGCAAGCTGATTTCGGAAGGTAAGGGCAAGCGAGTCTACGAAACGAACGACCCCAAGACTGCGGTTGTCTATTTCAAGGACGAGGCGCTGGCTTATCACGGCCTCAAGCGCGGCCGCATCCTGGGTAAGGGTGAGGTCAACAATACCGTGTGTGCCCACCTGTATCGGATGCTGGCGGAGAAGGGGATCGAGAATCACTTCATTGAGAAGCTGGACGCGCGGCAGTCCTTGGTGAAGCGGGCGGAGATCATTCCCATTACCATCAAGGTACGCAATCGCGTGGCGGGCTCCCTTGGCGCGCGAATCGGCATGGAAACCGGCGCAAAGCTGGACTCAACGATTGTCGAGATCGTACTGCGCGACGAATATCTGGAAAATCCTGTTATCAATAAGACGCACATCCTGGCCATGCATCTGGCAACCGGTGATGAAGTCGACTTTATGGTGGAGACTTCCCTGAAGATCAACGAAATCCTGACCGAGTACATGGCGGATATAGGTGTTGAGCTGGTGGACTTCAAGCTGGAGTACGGCCGCTATGAGGGCCGCGTTCTGCTGGTGGATGAGATCGACGCGGATACCTCCCGCTTCTGGGACGCCCGCACCCATGAGCCCATGGACATCGACCGTTTCCGCCGTGATCTGGGCAATGTGGAGCAGGCTTATCAGGATCTGCTTCAGCGCATGATGGGAGACTGAGAATCGCATATATACGCCGCAGACTGCTTTCTGCGGCGTTTTCCTTATATTTGAGGATTTGCCGGAAAGCAAATCTTGCATTTTTCCTTCATCTGATGTATACTGTATCAGTAAAATTATGCTCCAAATCAAGGAGGTTCATGATATGAAGCTGATTATCGCCATCGTTCAGGACGAAGACAGCTCCCGCCTGGTCAACCAACTGATGAAGAACGGCTATGGTGTGACCAAGCTGGCCACAACCGGCGGTTTCCTGCGTGCCGGCAATACTACGCTTCTCATTGGTGTGGACGATGAGAAGATGTCCGCGGTGATGAAGATCATCGAGGATGTGTGCAAATCCCGCAAGCAGATGACTGCTGCTCCGTCTACCATGGGCAGCATGGGCGGTATGCCCGGCGCTGCGTCCTACCCGGTGGAAGTAACTGTCGGCGGTGCGACGGTGTTCGTGCTGACGGTGGATCAGTTTATCAAGCTGTAAGGGGTCATCAATGCCTTCTGCAGAAGCAAACACGGCCATTAAGCCCGTCCTGTCCGACTTCAAGGGGCAGGGCGCGCTTTACGATGGTCTGATCCGGACGCTGGATGACGGCACCTTTGTGCATGCATATCTCATCAGCGGCGCCTCCGGCATGGGAAAACGTACCCTGGCGCGGCTGATGGCTCAGCACCTCCTCTGTATGGGCGGGAAGAAGCCCTGCGGCGCATGTCCAAGCTGTATTCAGGTGCGGGAGAGCAATCATCCGGACGTGATTACCGTCACGCCTGGCAAACCTCTTTCGCCGGAGGTCAAAGCCGGTATGGCTGGTATCCCGGTGGATGAAATCCGCTATGTGAACAGCCTGGTCGGCCAGCATACCTTTGTGGGCGGACGGCGCGTGGTGATCATTGAGCGGGCGGAGAAGATGAATGCTCCTGCCCAAAACGCGCTGCTCAAGACCTTGGAAGAACCCCTGGCTGGCACGGTCTTCCTGCTGCTGACGGAATCCCCGGAGCTGCTGCTGCCCACCATCGTCAGCCGGTGTCGGGCGCTCAAGCTTCACCCCTGGCCGGACGAGGTCATCCTCAATGCCCTGCGTATGCACAGTGTTGAGGATGCAATGGCGAAGAAGGCGCTTTCCGTCTGCGGCGGCAGCATCGGACAGGCCATCGCCGTTGCTGCGGACGAGAGCTACTGGCAGCGCCGTCGGGACGTGATGCAGGATTTCTTCGGCATCAGCGCCCGTGTGGATATTTTGAAGATCTCCAGTGCCTGGAAGGATCGCAAGGATGAGTCCGATGCGCTCCTGAATGATGTGGAGGACATGCTGCGCACGCTGATGCTGGTGCGCTTCAAAAAGCAGGATGAGAGCCTGCTGGCCGATTATCCCGACGCATGGCAGCGTCTGGCCCGGGAAGGGGAGCTGCCGTCGTTTATGAAGCTCATGGATGCGGTGACGCAGGCGCGCCGCATGCGAGCAAATCAAGTGACCTGGCAGGCGGTGGTGGAACAGCTGCTGCTGAGCCTGATGGAGGAAAAAAGCAAATGGTCAATGTGATTGGCGTTCGTTTTGAGAACGCCGGCAAGCTGTATTTTTTTGATCCCGGTGAGCTCTGGCCCACTCCTGGGGATTATGTGCTGGTGGAGACCTCCCGCGGCGTGGAGTTCGGCGAGGTGGTGACAGGCATCAAGGAGATTGACGATTCCACCCTGCAGAGCCCCCTCAAGCCCGTGGTGCGCATCGCCAGTGCGGAGGACATCCAGCACAACAAGGACAACAAAGCGGCTCAGCGCGAGGCCTACGAGGTCTGCCAGAAGAAGATCGCTGAGCACAAGCTGGACATGAAGCTGGTGAGCGTGGAGTACACCTTCGACAATTCGAAGATCCTTTTCTACTTCACCGCCAACGGCCGCGTGGACTTCCGCAGCCTGGTCAAGGATTTGGCCGGCGTGTTCAAGACCCGCATTGAGCTGCGTCAGATCGGCGTGCGCGATGAGGCGAAGATGCTGGGCGGTCTGGGCGTCTGCGGCCGCCCCATCTGCTGCGGTACCTTCCTGGGGGACTTCCAGCCCGTGTCCATCAAGATGGCCAAGGAGCAGAACCTCTCCCTCAACCCTACCAAGATTTCCGGCGTGTGCGGCCGATTGATGTGCTGTCTGAAGTACGAGCAGGATCAGTACGAGGCCACCCGCAAGAAGATGCCCAAGGTCGGCAAGGAGGTTATCACTCCCGACGGTCCCGGTGTGGTGTGGGACCTGAACATCATCAAGGAAACCGTCAAGGTGCGCATCCAGAAGGGTGACTCCAGCGAGCTGAAGGATTTCCCCATGGAAGAAGTGCAGCGCCCCGGTGCGGCCAGTCCCCGCCGCGAAGAGACTGCTGCTCCTGTTGAGACCGCCGAAGCGCCCGCTGCTGATGTGCAGGAAGAAGCGGTTGAATCCCAACAGCCCCGCCCCCGCAAAGAGCGTCCTGCCCGTGAGGAGCGCAAGCCCCGCCGCGAGGAAGGGGAGAAGCAGGAGCAGCCTGAGCGCCGCGAAAAGCGCCGTCCCCAGCAGGAGAAGGCTGTGGCCAAGGTTGAGGAGAAGGTTGCCGAAAATTCCAATGAGCCTGTGAAGGCCGAGCCTGCTGCGCAAGAAAGCAAGCCCGCTGTCAGTCCTTGGAAAGCTGCGCTGGAAAAGGCCATGAAGGAAGCCGGAAACAATGGAAATACCTAATTTTCATTTAAGTAAGTGTTGACTAACCAAAGGTAACAGGTGTATCATAACATTAGCCTCGACATATGTCGAAATATATAGGAGGTAACGAATTATGGCTTACAAGATTACTGATGCTTGCATCTCCTGCGGCGCTTGCGCTGAGGGCTGCCCCGTGAACGCTATCACCGAGGGTGACGGCAAGTACGAGATCAACGCTGATCTGTGCATCGACTGCGGCGCTTGCGCTGACGTCTGCCCCGTTTCCGCTCCCGAGGCCTAATCGCGAGCAATCAAAAAAGTGGCGAAAGCCACTTTTTTGATTTTCGGGGAAGGGACGGACGCGTGTGAAAAAATTTCAGAAAATTTCAAAAATCCTATTGACTTTTTTGCAAAACGCGGTATAATATCATCCGTTGACCGCGTGTTGCGGGAAACCGATGTGCACCTTTAGCTCAGTTGGTAGAGCACCTGACTCTTAATCAGGGTGTCCAGGGTTCGAGTCCCTGAAGGTGTACTTGATCCGGATCTTCATATGCACCTTTAGCTCAGTTGGTAGAGCACCTGACTCTTAATCAGGGTGTCCAGGGTTCGAGTCCCTGAAGGTGTACTTGATCCGGATCCCATATGCACCTTTAGCTCAGTTGGTAGAGCACCTGACTCTTAATCAGGGTGTCCAGGGTTCGAGTCCCTGAAGGTGTACGAAGCCTCGCAGAAATGCGAGGTTTTTTTGTGCTGCAAAGGGAAAAGGTGTTGCCTCTTCGGGCGGGATTGTGGTATAATTCATTCTGTATGCATATGCACTCGGGAAGGAGCGGTTCACGCATTCCCGCAAGGAGGCGAAATCGCTTGACCCTTCGTGAGTCAGCGCCGATGGAGGATTCCCGCGCACGGATGCTCAACCCGCTTCAGCTTGCCTATATTGGCGACGGGGTGTGGGAGCTGCTCGTCCGCAGCCGCTTGATCTACATGGGTCGCGGCGCCCGCCATGTCCACAAGGATGCGGTCGCCCGCGTCAACGCCCACGCACAGTCCGAGGCATTCCGCCGCATTGAAGCGATTCTGACGGAGGAAGAGGCGGACGTTGCCCGCCGGGGACGCAACGCCCACGCGCATCACGCCGCCCCTAAGAATCAGGATGCAGCGGATTACCGTGCTGCGACGGCGCTGGAGGCCCTCATTGGCTATCTATACCTCACCGGACAGGAGGAGCGGCTGCTCACCCTATTCAAGTGCAGTCAGGAGGTCGAAAACCATGCCCAGGAGTGAAATGAAGGTGGCGCTGGTTCGCCATACGCTGAATCCGGAGGAGCTAGTTGCGCTCGGCGCGCGTCTGTGCTACTCCAAGGCCAGGGTGGATGACCTGCTGGAGCGCGTTTCCGCCAAGGATCAGACGGATTTCGTGCACAAGATCATGGGTATGGGGCATGACTCCGTGCTGGAACATGCGTCTTTTACCTTCGGCATCGAGGGCGTGAGCCGCACGCTGCTGGCGCAGATCACCCGCCACCGCCTGGCGAGCTTTTCTGTGCAGAGCCAGCGCTATGTGAGCTACGAAAAGGGCTTTGGATATATTGTTCCCCCGAAGATCGAGGCGCTGGGTGAAGAGGCCGTCCGCGAGTTCGAGCTGCAGATGGATACGTTGCACCAGTGGTACACTGAATGGCAGCGGAAGCTCGGCACCGGCGAGGGCGGCAACGAGGATGCGCGCTTCGTGCTTCCCGGCGCATGCGAGACACGTATGATGGTCACCATGAATGTGCGTGAGCTGCGGCATTTCTTCAGCCTGCGTATGTGCTCCCGCGCGCAGTGGGAGATTCGTGCCCTGGCGACGGAGATGCATCGCCTGTGCATGGAGGTTGCTCCTGCGCTCTTTGAGAACGCTGGCCCCGGGTGTCTGCGCGGCGCATGCCCGGAAGAGGAGAAGACCTGCGGCAAGATGCAGCAAATCCGCCAGGAACGCAAGGCCTGGCTGGAAACTTTGGCAAACAACAACGACTGATACAGTTAGGAGATAAAGAACATGGCTTTCTACAATGATGCTCCGGGCCGCAAGCCCCAGAAGAAGAATCACTCCGCCGGCTCTTGGGCTGACGAGGGCAGCAACTACAATGGCGCCCGCCGCTTTGGCCCCAAGCGCGAGGATGATCGTCCTGCTTACGGCAAACGTGAGGATCGCCCCTACGGCGAGCGCAAGGCCTACGGCCGTGACGAACGCCGTCCGCTGCGCAACGACAACCGTGACCGCGACAACAACCGCTTTGAAAAGCGCGATTTCCGCCGTGACGACCGCAAGGACTTCCGCCGTGATGACCGCCGCGACGTGAGGCCTGCCGAGCCCAAGCCCGTGCCCAGCTACCGTGACGCCGAGTACCGTCCCGCTTCTCCCGCGCCCACTGCGCTGGAGGTGATGGAGACCATGCAGCAGGAGAACCTGCTGGCTGGCCGCAACCCCATCCGCGAGGCCCTGAAGGCCGGCCGCGATATCGAGAAGCTGCTGGTGCTCAAGGGTGAGCTGTCCGGCTCTGCCCGTGAGATCGTGCAGCTGGCCCGCGAAAACCACATCGTGGTGCAGGAAGTGGAGAAGGTTCGCCTGGACGAGCTGGCCCACAACCATCAGGGCCTGGTGGCCTTCGCCTCTGCCTATCAGTACTCCACCCTGGAGGCCATGCTGGAGGAGGCTGCCCAGAAGAATGAGGATCCCTTCCTGATTCTGCTGGACGGCGTGACCGATCCCCACAACCTGGGCGCGATCATCCGCTCCGCCGAGTGCGTGGGCGCCCATGGCGTCATTGTACCCGAGCGCCGCAGCGTGGGTCTGACCCCGGCCGCCGTGAAGGCCTCTGCCGGTGCGGTGGAGCACATGAAGGTTGCCCGTGTGGTCAACCTCAGCCGCACCATTGAGGAGCTGAAGGAGCGCAACATCTGGACCTACGCCCTGGATATGGACGGCGTGGACTACGAGAAGGTCAACTTCAAGGGCGGCGTGGCCCTGGTGGTTGGCTCCGAGGGCGAGGGCGTGTCCCGCCTGGTGGTGGAGCACTGTGATCAGAAGGTCTCCCTGCCCATGGCCGGCCACATCGACAGCCTGAACGCCTCCGTGGCCGCGGGCGTCATGATGTACCGCGTGCTGTCCTCCCGCAAGGCATGAAAGCGCTCTTGATTGTCGATGGCTACAACGTCATCGGCGCGTGGAAGGATGCGGAGAAGCACGGCTGGACAATGGATGAAGCACGTGACCGATTGCAGCATCTGCTGATGGACTACAGCGGATACTCAGGGGAGGAGATCGTGCTGGTGTTCGACGGATACCAGTCGGATAAGCGTCTCACCACCGAGGAGAAGCACGGCGACCTCACGTTGGTCTTTACCAAGCACGGCGAGACGGCGGACGCCTACATCGAGCGCATGGTAGCCCAGAAGCCCAAATACCGCCAGGCCCGCGTCGCCACCAACGACGGCGCAGAGCAGGCCATGGTGCTGGGCTCCGGGGCGACCCGCATGACGGCCCGAGAGCTGCTTCGGGAGCTCAAGCAGATGCGTAAAGCCTCATTTGACGAACATGCCAGCCCACGTATCATGAATCGTTCCTCCCTTGCATCGCGTCTGCCCAAGGACGTGCAGGAAGCCCTGGAAAGGCTCCGCAGGGGACAATAAACGTAAAGCAGGTGAACTGCATGGACGAGCGTATGGAGAACCTTGGCCTCACCCCGGAAGCTGCAGATGAAATCGCTGCGGCTTCTGTTCCGGTGCCTGAAACGCCCGCCGACTATCTGGAAATGACCGATGAGGACATCGTGGCTCTTTGCCGCACAGGCGATTCGGTTGCGGTGGAATTTCTGCTGAACAAGTATAAGAATTTCGTGCGCTCCAAGGCCCGCAGCTACTTCCTCATCGGCGCCGACCATGAGGACATCGTACAGGAGGGCATGATCGGCCTGTACAAGGCCATCCGCGACTTCCGCCCGGAGAAGCTGTCCTCCTTCCGCGCCTTTGCGGAACTGTGCATCACGAGACAGATCATCACCGCCATCAAGACGGCCACCCGCCAGAAGCACATTCCTCTCAACAGCTATGTATCCCTGAACAAGCCCCTTTACGACGAGGAGAGCGATCGTACGCTGCTTGACGTGTGTGCCGAGGGCCACAGCGCAAACCCGGAGGAGCTGCTCATTTCCCAGGAGGACTTGAAGGGCATCCATCAGAAGATTGATGAGGTGCTCTCCAGCCTCGAGCAGGAGGTGCTGGCTGCCTATCTGGACGGCAAGAGCTATCAGGAGATCGCCGATATGCTGGGCCGGCATGTCAAGTCCATCGACAATGCCCTCCAGCGCGTCAAGCGCAAGCTGGAGAAGTATCTGGAAGACACTGAACGTGAATGATTCTGCGGAGGAGGTGCAGACCGTGATTGTGATTCTCAAGCATCAGGCAACACAGGAACAGATTGCCGACCTGAAGCAGTATTTTATGGATCAGGGGCTGCGCATGGATGAAACCCGCGGCGATCATGCCACGGTATGGTGCCTGCTGGGTGACACCTCCCGGATTGATGCGGATCTGATTGCAAATCTGGATGCGGTGGATGCTGTCCGCAGGATTCAGGAACCCTTCATGAAGGCCAGCCGGAGCTACCACCCGGAAGATACGGTGGTGGATTGCGGCGGCGTCCAGGTGGGCGGCGGGCTGTTCCAGATGATCGCCGGCCCCTGCAGCGTGGAGACAGAGGAGCAGATCATCACTATTGCCAAGGCTGTCAAGGCAGCGGGCGCAACGCTGCTGCGCGGCGGCGCATTCAAGCCCCGTACATCGCCCTACACCTTCCAAGGACTGCAGGCGGACGGCCTGCGTCTGCTGAAGCTGGCCAAGCGGGAAACCGGGATGCCCATTGTATCTGAGATCATGGACGCAGCCCATCTGGACCTGTTTGAAGACGTGGACGTCATCCAGGTCGGCGCGCGCAATATGCAGAATTTCGAGCTCCTCAAGGCACTCAGCCATACAGGAAAGCCTATCCTGCTTAAGCGCGGTCTGGCCAACACGATTCAGGAATGGCTGATGTCCGCCGAGTACCTTATAGCCGGCGGCAATGATCAGGTCATTCTCTGTGAGCGGGGCATCCGCACTTTTGAGGCTGTCACCCGTAATACCCTGGATCTGACCAGCATCCCCGTGCTGAAGGAGAAGACCCATCTGCCGGTGCTGGTGGATCCCAGTCATGCTACCGGAGCAGCGCGCCTGGTGAAGCCCATGGCGATGGCTGCCACGGCCAGCGGCGCAGATGGTCTGATGATCGAGGTGCATAATGACCCCATGAATGCCCTGTGTGATGGCGCCCAGTCTGTCACGCCGGAGCAGTTTGCAGACATCGTCCGCCGGGTGAATGCGATCCGCGATGTGGTGAAGGGGTAATTTCCGCTGTTGCCTTGCAGATGCATACATTAAAATGCCTCCAACCATGACGGTTGGAGGCATTTTGTGTTGGCGAGGGTTCAGTAGAGGTCGGGCAGCTCATCCAGGGTGATGACATACTCGCTGTTGTAGGTCTTTTTGAGGATATCAGCCTCGGTGTAAGCCTCGGAATACTTGCCGTTTTTCTGGACAAAGTCGCCGCTCCAGGTGTTGAACCAGGCCCAGCGGGCATTGGTGGTGATCAGGTTATCGATGTCAAAGAGCACGCCGTTTTCTGTCAGAGCGATGATCTTGTTGGTGCCGGTATAGTCCAGCACGTCGATGAACTTGGAGTTCTGCGCACCATAGGAGTGGGCGTCGGCATAGATGTCCTCGCCAATGATGTCTACGTATTCATCGCCGGGGTACCAGTCTTTCGCCTGGCCGTTCCAGACCCAGATGAGGTTATTGCAGCCGTATACGCTGGTCAGCTGATCGTAGAGGTAGATCCAAAGCTGCTTGCAGGGCTCCGCACCCTTCGCACCCCACCAGAACCAGCCGCCGGAGGCTTCGTGCAAGGGACGCCAGAGCACGGGGACGCCTGCATCCTGAAGGCGGAGCAGCTGCTTGGCGATCTCTGCGATATCCTTGTCCAGAGCTTCCTTGCCGTAAGGGTCAGAGCCATTCATGACAGCCTCAATATCGAAGGTAACATTGTCGGTGTAGAACGCGCCCCACCAGCGGGGATTGCCATTGGCATCCGTGCCGTCAAGGATGTACTTTTTGTCCGCCGTCCAATGCCAGCAGAAGGCCACGATGCCGCCGGCTTCATGGAATTCAATGGCACGTTCCACGGCGGTGGGATGGGAGGCGCCCATAGCCCGTCGGGACGGGGGATAGTCCATCATGTCCAGGCCGAGGATCGCCGGGTATCTGCCGGTGACGGCATGGATGGCAGTGATTTCCGTGCCCTTCAGACCGCCGTCGCAGACCTGGCCTGAGAGGGTTGCCTTGCCATAATTATCGCAGAGGTAGGCATAGAGTTTTTTGGCGTTCTCTGTGGCATTGGGATTGATCAGAGCGGAGGAGACATTGTACACATCTTCGGAAATCGCCTGAGCCGGGGTGATGGTCAGTTTATCCACATACATCCAGCCCCAGGAAGGCGTGATGGACAACTCATGCTGACCCGCCGTGAGCAGCACGCCCTTTACAGGTGCGTCGGTATACATGACAGCGCCGCATTCGAAGGTGCCCTGGTGCTGGCCGTCCACCAACAGATTGTTGATTTTGCTGCCGCCGATGCCGATACAAGTCACGGTAATGTCGTAAACGCCATCAGAAGGCACATCAACGGTGAAGGACAGGCTGTCATCAGCTTTTTCGAAGGTGCCAACGGATTTCCAGCCGGAGGCTTTCACATCAGTTTTGAGGGTAAGGGAACCGGTGCGCTGGGCTGTCTCGGCCTCATAGACAAGTGCGCCGGATTCAGCGGATGCGCTCCCCAATGTGAAGAGTGCCGTACTGACAAGCAATAGAGACAATGCTGTTTTGAACAATTTTGAATAACCTCCCAAGATTAAATTTGTGTGACAAAACAAGACAAAAGTGCACAAATGACGAAAACGATGTAGTGAAACGACGGGCTTCAATGACATTTTATCACACCATAACTGGGATTTCAAGCAAGAAATAAGGATTAGACGAGGAGGAGGGCAAACAATGAGTGCTTACAATTTGTGAAGAAAGAATATCAAAGTATAATGCTGAGGGAAGAAATATACCTTTGTTTAATGCGCATAAAGAACAGGGTGAGTCCTTGACAAAATTGTCGGTAAACTCTATAATTGTAACACACAGTAACCATGCTTTGGCATGACCTGTCCGCTTTGGTATGGGCAGGTCATGTTGAGGTTGGATTGATGTAGGGTATCAATAGGTAGTATATCAATGCAACAGGAGTGGTAAGTTTATGCGAAAAAAGTGGCGTATTCTTGTCGGTATTCTGGTTGTGGTGATTCTGGTGGCGGCCATTGTCCTGCTCAATGGCGACCCTCAGAACTACCATGACAAGTACGATGGCAAGGACCTGAGTACCGATATCTCCGGCATCGGCCGAGACGATACCTATGACGTCTATCTCCGGACGCATCAGGACGTTGCAGCTGGCACGGAGACCATTGTTGTGGACGTTGCCGCCTTTGAAGGCGACGGCGTGCTGCAGCAGGATGAAAACGGCAATCCTCAGGTCTATACGGCAGACGGTGAGTATACCAGCTGGATGGTGGATGTGCCGGTGGAAGGCATGTACGCTGTTCAGGTGGAATACCTGACGGTGGAATCCCGCGGCGTTGATGTGGAGCGTGAGCTGTACATCAATGATGTGCTGCCCTTTGCCGGTGCTGATACGCTGCGTTTCTCCCGCTTGTGGGTGGATGGCGGCGAAGTCCGCAAGGACAACCAGGGCAACGAAATCCGCCCCTCCCAGACGGAGAAGTATGAGTACCAGGTGGCTTTCTGCAAGGACGACATGGGCTATGAAACCGAGCCTTATCAGTTCTACTTTGCTCAGGGCCAGAACAAGCTGAGCTTCAAGGGCGCCAATGAGCCGATGATCATCCGCTCCATCAAGCTTATGCCTGTAACTCAGCGTGCTTCCTATGAAGCGTATCTGGCAGCTCAGCCCCAGGTGCAGATGTCTGCGGAGGGCAAAACCTACCAGACCACCATCCAGGGCGAGAAGGCTGTTACCCGCTCCTCTCCCTCCTTGTATGCCCGATATGACCATGCCTCTCCTTCTACCGAGCCCTACGATGTATATCACACCATTCTGAACTACATCGGCGGCGACCCGTGGAATACCGCCGGTCAGTGGATCGAGTGGAGCTTTGAGGTGCCTGAAGACGGCTTCTACAACATCTCCATCAAGGCACGCCAGACCTACCAGCGCGGCGGTCTGTCCTGCCGTACGGTGTATATCGATGGGGAAGTGCCCTTTGACGAGATGTCTTCTGTGGCCTTTGCCTATGATACCAACTGGAACATGCGCACCCTGGCGGATGAAGACGGCAATGCCTACCGCTTCTACCTGACCAAGGGCGAGCACACCATCCGCCTGGAGGTTACCCTGGGCGATATGGGCGCCATCCTCAAGGAGATGGAGGCCAGTATCTACCGCCTGAACCAGATCTACCGCAAGGTGCTGGTGCTCACTGGCGTCAGCCCCGACCGCTTCCGCGATTATCACCTGGATAAGGTTTATCCCGAAGTGATGGAAGCCATGGAGCTGGAAAGCCTGCGCCTGTACAAGCTGGTGGACGACACTGTTGCCAGAACCGGTCAGAAGAATGACCGTGTGGCTGTTGCCCAGACCCTGGCTGTGCAGCTGGAGCAGTTCGTGGAGCGCCATGAGCGCATCACCCAGTCCTTCTCCAACTTCAAAGATAACATCACCTCTCTGGGTACTGCGATGCAGTCCATGGCTGAATCCAAGCTGGATATCGACGCGATTGTCATCTCCGGCGAGAACGCCAAGCCCAAGAAGGTTTCCGACAACATTTTCACCAAGCTGGCCCATGAGGTCAAGGCTTGTGTTGCTTCCTACTTTGTGGATTACAACTCCCTGGGCGACGTTTACGACGAAAATGCTGAGGACGTGATCGAAGTCTGGCTGGTGACTGGCCGCGACCAGTCCACCGTGCTGAAGACCATGATCGACGAAGCTTTCACCCCCAACTATGGCGTGAAGGTCAACGTGCAGCTGGTCGGTGCGGATGCTATCCTGAGCGCTGTTATGGCAGGCATTGGCCCCGATGTGGTGCTGAGCGTGGACGGCTGGTACGCTGTCAACTACGCCATGCGTAACGCGGTGGAGGATCTGACCCAGTTTGCTGATTACGAAGAGGTCGTCAAGCCTTTCTATCAGAGTGCACTGGAACCTCTGACCTATGATGACGGCGAGCATAAGGGCGTCTACGGTCTGCCCGAGACTCAGCTGTTCTCCGTGCTGTTCTACCGCAAGGACATCATGGAGGATCTGGAGCTGGAAATTCCCCAGACCTGGGATGATATCATTGCCATCCTGCCTACCATTCAGGGCAACAACATGTCCGTGGGCATTCCTTTCCCGGATATCTCCAACGTTGATATGTCCGGCTTCAATGCTCTGATCTATCAGAACGGCGGCGCCATCTATAATGATAAAAAGACCCGCACCTTGATCGATTCTGAGGAAGCGGTGAAGGCCTTCGAGCTGTACACCAGCCTGTACAATGACTACGGCCTGCCCACCGTGTTTGACTTCGTCAGCCGCTTCCGTTCCGGCGAGATGCCCGTGGGTGTAGGTCAGTACAGCCTGTACAACACCCTGGCCGTTTCCGCACCTGAGATCCGCGGCCTGTGGGACTTCACCCTCTATCCCGGCACGGTGCAGGAGGATGGCAGCATCGACCGCAGCGTCCACGCCAACGGCCTGTGCTGCATGATGATCGCCACCGATGACGAAACCATCAAGCAGAACGCTTGGACCTTCATGAAGTGGTGGGTGTCCGCAGACGCTCAGGCCCGCTTCGGCCGCGAGATGGAATCCGTGCTGGGTTCCTCCGCCCGCTATGCCACCGCCAACACGGAGGCGCTTGAAATGCTGGCCTGGTCCGGCGATGAGCTGGATGTCCTTCAGGCCCAGCAGGCCTGGGGACGTGGTTTCCCGGAGATCGCCGGCGGTTATTCCACCACCCGTCACATGACCAACGCCATCCGCAAGGTTATCAACGACAAGGATGATCCCCGCGAGACTCTGCTGACCTATGTGCATACCATTAATGAAGAAATTGAGATCAAGCGCAAGGAGTTCGGCCTGCCGCTTTACGGAGAGGAGGAAACGAAATGAGCACCAACCAGACTGGATTTGCCGGCCGCTATTTCAAAATGAAAGCGGACCAGATCAGCTACGGCTGGCAGAAGGCAAAGAACAATAAGGTTTGCTATCTCTTCCTGGCACCCTATGCCATCCTGTTCTTCACGTTCTTCATCCTTCCCATCGGCACCTCCATCTTCTACGGCTTTACCTACTACAACATTCTGGAGCCTGCCCGTTTCGTCGGCGTTCAGAACTATGTCAATCTGATCCTGCAGGATGAGGTCTTCCTGACCTCGGTGAAGAACACCTTCGTCATTGCCGTGGTTACTGGCCCTGTGGGCTACATCCTCTCGTTCATGTTCGCCTGGTTCATCAACGAGCTGCCCAAGTGGATGCGTGCCATTGCAGTCGTGATCTTCTACGCGCCCTCCATCGCAGGCAATGCCTACAGCATTTTCTCCATCATCTTCCGCGGCGACGCCTACGGTTACCTGAACTCCATGCTGCTGAACATGGGCATCATCGACGCTCCTATGCTGTGGCTGACCAATCCCCAGTACATCATGCCCGTTCTGATCTTCGTCATCCTGTGGATGAGCATGGGCACCGGCTTCCTGTCCTTCGTCGCTGGCTTCCAGGGCATTGACAAGAGCATGTACGAGGCCGGCTATGTGGACGGCGTGCGCAACCGCTGGCAGGAGCTGTACCACATCACCCTGCCCAGCATGAAGCCCATGCTGCTCTTCGGCGCGGTTATGTCCATCACCTCTGCCTTCAACGTTTGTGACGTGCCCCGTGCCCTGGCTGGCTACCCCTCCACGGACTACGCCGCCCGCACCGTCGTCACGCATCTGTTCGACTACGGCTTCAGCCGCTTTGAGATGGGCTACGCTTCCGCCATCGCGACGCTGCTGTTCCTGGTCATGATTCTGTGTAAGAAGTTCATCTCTGCAGCACTTGAAAAGGTGGGTACCTGATATGAGTAATAAGAATAATTACAAATCCAGCGGTACCCTGACGCTGAACGGCAAGAAGCTCCGCGGTGAACTGATTGCGGAGGAGCGCCTGGCCCGCTTTGTGACCAAGAAGCAGACAATCGAGTTGCCCTATCCCGAAATTGCGGTGCTTAAGAATGTCCGCAACGGCGGCATGGCCAGCACCATCACCATCAAGATGCAGGATGACACGGAGTACGTATTCTACCTGCCCTCCGGTCTGAAGGTTTACCACTACATGGATCAGCAGTGGGACAACCGTCCCCGCTCCATGAGCCGTGCGGATGAGCTCCACCGCCTGGCGGAGCTGCGCGGCGAGCGGATTCAGAAGCCCCGCAAGCATCTGTTCAAGCGCCGTCATCCCAACCGCTCCCTGGGCGGCGATATCGGCATCTACGTCATGCTGGCACTGGTGGCCTGCCTGATGGCCTTCCCGCTGGTGTTCGCGGTCAGCTCCGCCCTGAAGCCCCTGGACGAACTGTTCCGCTTCCCGCCGACCATCTTCCCCCAGCATCCCACCATTGATAACTTCTCTGACCTGATTGTTACCATGGGTCAGAGCTGGGTGCCCTTCAGCCGTTACATCCTCAACACTGTGTTCATCACGGCTGTGGGTACCTTCGGCCACCTGGTGATTGCTTCCATGGCGGCCTTTGTGCTGGCGAAGTACGATTTCCCCGGCGGACGTTTCTTCTTCGCCGTCGTTACCACGGCCCTGATGTTCTCCGGCTACGTCACCGGCATCCCGAACTACGTCATCATGTCCAAGCTGAACATGATCGACACCTACTGGGCGCTGCTGCTGCCCGCATTTGCGGCACCCATCGGCCTGTTCATGATGAAGCAGTTCATGGAAGGCCTGCCCACTGCGCTGATTGAGGCCGCCAAGATCGACGGCGCCAAGGAATTCCGCATCTTCTGGAGCATCGTGATGCCTAACGTCAAGCCTGCCTGGCTGACCGTCATCATCTTCAGCGTGCAGAGCCTGTGGAACACCAGCGCCTCCACGGTTATCTACTCCGAAGCCAAGAAGACCCTCGTGTTCGCCCTGCAGCAGATCCAGGCCGGCGGTATCGCCCGTACCGGTCAGGCCGCAGCGGTTACCGTCGTGGTCATGGCTGTCCCGATTTTCATCTTTGTTCTGAGCCAGAGCCAAATCCTGGAAACCATGGCCAGCTCCGGTATCAAGGACTAAACTGCTGGGTAACCAAGATTGGCTGATACAAATCATTCAGAACAGGAGGGGAATGACCATGAAGGTGATGCACAGGCTTATAGCGCTGATCATGACCGTTTTCATGCTTGCTTCAATGAATACCGCCCTGGCCGTCGATGACGCATACCCCAGTACTTATACATACAACTATGACTACTGGAGCGACATCCGTGAATCGCCTGACGCATATCGCGTGGCAGATATGATCTTTGCCGGCGAACTCGGCCTGAGTGCCCTGAAGAAGCCCCAGAGCCTCTTCGTAAAGGGCAATGACCTCTACGTTGTCGATTCCGGCAACAACCGCATCCTGCAGATCCGCAGGGAAGGGGATGACTTCAAACTGCACCGTGTGATCGATAAGATCCAGGGCTGTGAAGTGACGACCTTCAACAATCCCAATGACGTCTTCGTGGACGCCGACGAAAACCTCTACATTGCCGACACCAACAACGGCCGTGTCGTGATGGTGGATAAGGACCTGAACTTCATAAAGGAGTTCGTAAAGCCTTCCAATGCTGTATTTGCTGCCACACAGAAGAAGGTAGATGCACAGACTGCTTCCGAGGCTGAAGATGGTGTGGCGTTCATCGTGCTTCCCATCGGTCTTTATACCGTGAAGGAAAAGGAAGGCAGCGCTGCTGTTGAGGGTTACAAGCTGACCCTGGCAGGCAACAATGTGATGGCTTGTGTTCGCGAGTATCAGGCGACTGTGGTTCAGGTGGTCAATGTGTACAACGTCGATGATCCCCTGGCCAAGGACAAGATCAATGCTGAAAAGGTTGATGTTGCAGAGTTGACCTATGCGGACCTGACAGAGGAAGAGCTGGCGTTGGTGGCTGCTGCGGAGGCTCAAACCGGTGAGCCCCATGGCGTGCTGCGTGTGTCTGCTTTGTCAATGGGCGCGGAGAAGCCTGCTGGCATTGGATACGATATTACTGAAACGCAGCTGAATACCCCGTCGAATTACTACTCTGATTTCCGCAATGGCGTCATGTCCGTGATTGCGCCTATTGGCGATTACACGGTGACGCAGGATGCAGCCACGGCTAAGGTTCCCAATTTCGAAACTACCGTCATCGGCGGTGTGTACGACGTTTGGGTAAAGGAAGACTGTGCTGTTACGGCAAATTACATCAATCTGTATACCAATAGCAAGAACCCGCTGAATGCTGCGGACTATTCCGTGCCGGAATCCACCTATGTGGAGTTGACCGAGCTGGAAAAGACCCTCATTGAGGAAATAGAGAAGGAACATCCCGGCACGGAATACGGCGCGATCCGCATTTCTGCATCCTCTGTCAATGCCGAGATTCCTTCCAATACTGTCTTTGATCAGAACCTGAGCTTCCTGCCCAACAAGCTGGTGGTTGACGTCTCTGGCCGCGTGTTCCTGCTGGCCACGAACGTCAACAAGGGCTTGATCAAGTTTGAGAACGACATGACCTTTACCGGTTTTGTCGGCGCGAACAAGGTCAGCTACAACTTCGCGGAGTACATCTGGAAGACCTACTTCATGACCAAGGAACAGCGTGAACAGCAGGCTTCCTTTGTTCCTACCGAGTACCATAACCTTTACATTGATCCGGAAGCCTTCATTTACGCCACCAACACCATTTTCAGCGAGTATGATCTGCTGTGGGACGTTGCGCAGCCGATCCGCCGCCTCAATGGCATTGGCAATGATATCCTGATCAAGAATGACCGTTATCCCCCTATTGGCGATATCTACTGGGTGGAAGGCTCTGTGACCCTGGGCCCCTCCAAGCTGCACGATATCACGGTTCTGGAGAATGACATCTACATTGCGCTGGACCATACCCGTGGCCGCATCTTCGGCTATGACAGCCAGGGCGTGATGCTGTGGGCCTTCGGCACCACCGGCAGCAGCGAAGGTGCGTTCAACTCCGCCGTGTCCATTGAGCACATGGGCCGTGACCTGTTTGTGCTGGATGAGCTGTCCGGCGCCATCACGGTCTTCACCCCCACCGAGTACGGCAACCTGATCTATGATGCGATCGATGCCTATCTCAAGGGTGAATACGATGCCTCTGCCGAGCTGTGGGATGAGGTGCTCAAGCTCAACGCCAACTACAACCTGGCCTTCATCGGCATCGGTCGCTCTCTGATGCGTCAGGAGAACTACGAAGAGGCCATGGACTACTTCAAGATGGCAAAGGACCGCGATAATTACGGCCGCGCCTTCCGCTTCTTCCGCAAGGATTGGGTGGAAGAGAATATCTGGTGGATGATCATCGCCATTGCCGCGGTGCTGATTGTTCCGCTGGTACTGCGCGCAGGCAAGAAGATGAGAATGGAGGTGGAAATGCATGAGCGCAATCAAGTTCAGAAGTAAGAAAGCCCACCCCAAGTGGGATAAGTACGTCGCGTCCATGAAGTACGCCAAGTACGTGCTGTTCCATCCCTTTGACGGCTTCTGGGATCTGACCCACGAGAAGCGGGGTTCTGTCGCAGCTGCAAGCACTTACCTGTTCTTGTTCCTGTTTACCCGCATCATGCAGCTGATGTTTACGAACTTCCAGTTCATCAATGCGCCGCTGCAGTACATCAACATTTTTGAGCAGGCTGCGTCGCTGCTGCTGCCCTTCCTGATCCTCTGTCTGGCCAACTGGTCCATGACCACGCTGTTCGACGGCAAGGGCCGCTTCGTCGACATTTACATTGCCATGTGCTATGCGCTGGTGCCTTTCACGCTCATCCAGCTGCCCCTGGTGTTTGTCAGCAACATGATCGCGTTTGATGAAGCTGCTTTCTACACTGTGCTGATGAGCTTCTCCAATGCCTGGTGCGTCATGCTGGTCTTTGTCGGTCTGATGCAGGTGCATGATTACAGCCCCAGCAAGACGCTGATCTTCATCATCGTCACCATCGTGGGCGCGCTGATCATCATCTTCCTGCTGCTTGTGTTCTTCAGTCTTCTGGGCGATGCGGCGAGCTACTTCATCTCGCTGTATCGTGAGATCGCGTTCCGACTGTATTAAAGAGGAGGTAAGACAATGAATAAACTCATTCGGCGCTTGCTTTCCTGTGCGATCGTGCTGGCCCTGGTGGCAGTGTTTGTGGTGTTTGTGGGTATCCCGCTTTTCTCCGAGGATAAAAACGTCCATGAGAGCAACCCCAACATCATGTACTATGAGGGGGATACGAAGAAGCCTCTGAAGATGGAAAATGACAAGCTCGTTTTCGAGCTTGATCCTGCCACGACCCACTTCAAGGTGACCGAGAAGGAGACCGGCCGCGAGTGGCTGTCCAATCCTGCCGATGCGGACAAGGACAAGATCGCCGTTTCCGCCAACAAGGAGACCCTGCAGGCCACGGCCATCGTGACCTACTCGACCTCCTCCGGTACGGTGGATCTGAACAACTACAAGTACTCCATTGAGAATGGCAACTATGCCCTCAGCCAGCAGGAGGACGGCTCCATTCGTGTGGATTATGCCATTGGCAAGATCGAAAAGATCTACATGATCCCCACGGCAATCACCAAGGAGCGCTATGATGCCTTTGTGGCTGAGATGAAGAGCGCCACCAAGAAGAAGCTCTCCTCCAACTACACCCTGTACAAGCCCGAGGATCTGGACAGCAAGAAGAACAAGGATGAGATCATCGCTTTGTATCCCTCCGTGACGGAGCAGGCGCTGTACATCCTCAAGTCCGGCACCTCTGCCAACAACAAGGCCAAGATCGAAGGTTACTGGGCTGAGGTCGGCTATAGTCAGGAAGACTACGAGATCGATCAGCAGCTGGTGGCCGGCGCGAAGGATAACTCCGGCGCTGTCTACAACGTAACGTTCATCTACCGTCTGGAGGATGGCGATCTGGTGCTGGAAGTACCCTACAGCGAGATTCGCTACAAGGCTGATTACCCCATCACCTACGTCACGCCTCTGCCCATGTTCGGTGCGGCCGGCGTTGAGGATGAAGGCTTCATGTTCATCCCCGAAGGCGGCGGCGCGATCATCAACTTCAACAACGGCAAGACGCAGCAGAACAGCTACTACGCCAATATGTACGGCTGGGACTACGCTGTGCGCCGTAAGGAACTGGTCAACGAGACCCGCAACAGCTTCCCCGTGTTCGGCATGGCCAAGAACGGCGGTTCCTTCCTGTGCATGATGGAGGGCGCTACCGCGTACGGCGGCGTGCAGGCTGATGTGAGCATGCGCTACAACAGCTACAACTGGATGGCGGCCAAGTACAACGTGATCCACGCGGATCAGTACAACGTTTCTGCCAAGACCGCTCAGCTGGTGTACATGTTTGAAAGTGCTGTGCCCCAGGATACCGTCATTCATCGCTATCGCTTCCTGAATACGGATAACTACGTGGATATGGCCAATGCCTATGGCGACTATCTGCGCGAGGCCTATCCGGAAATGGCCGCTGCTGCGGCTTCCGAGATCAGCCCCGTGTCTGTGGAGCTGGTTGGTGCGATTGACAAGACCGTTGTCAAGTTCGGCCTGCCCATCGACTCCGTCGTGGCAACCACGACTTTCGCTCAGGCTGAGAAAATCATCGAAGAGCTGTGCGGTAAAGGCGTGCAGAATCTGAATGTGCGCTATGCGGGCTGGGCAAACGGCGGCATCACCCAGCAGGTGATGACGGATGTGGACATCCTCAGTGAGCTGGGCGGCAAGAAGGGGATGACCCAGCTGATCGCCAAGGCCAAGACGCTGAACGTGCCCGTCTACTTTGACGGCGTCAACTGCTTCGCCTACGATAGCGGCATTCTGGAGGGTTTCGTTCCCTTCACCAATGCGGCTCGATACACCACCCGCGAGCAGGTGCTTTTGCAGCCCTTTGACGTTGTTCATTACCAGAAGGCGGACTGGATGGACACCTACTATCTGGTGCGTCCCGACTTCGCCCAGAAGAATGCCGCCAATCTCCTTGACACCCTGGAAGAGATGGACGCTGTGGGCGTGTCCTTCCGCGATATTGGCTACCTGCTGAGTGCGGACTACAACCCCAAGTCCACCACCACCCGTGAAGAAGTCAAGGCCATGAATATCCAGACCATGAAGGATGCCCAGGCCAAGGGCCAGAACGTGATGATCCGCATGGGCAACGATTATGCCGTGCCCTATGCTTCCATCATCACCGATATGGACTTGGCTGGCAACAAGTACACCATCATTGACGAGATGGTGCCCTTCTACCAGATTGCCCTGCACGGCATGAAGGACTACACCGGCGAGCCCATCAACCTGGCCGGCGACTATCTGCAGGAGTTCCTGCGCTGCGTGGAATACGGCGCTGGCCTCAATTTCACCTTCATGGCGGAGGATACCTGGGTCCTGCAGGATACCTATCACTCCAACTTCTTCGGCGCCGGTTATGATTACTGGGCTGAGGATGCGGTAGAAATGATTGCCCGTTATCAGAAGGACATGGCTGGCCTCAATCAGCAGCGCATCGTTTCTCATAACTGGGCGAGCGACCATGTGGCGGTGACCGGTTACGCGGACGGCACCAAGGTCTACGTCAACTACGGTATGGAAGACTACGACGCCGACGGCGTACATGTGCCTTCCCGCAATTACACTGTGGAAAGGGGGGAGTAATCGATGGCGAATATGAATGCACCCCGTGAACATTGGTACGATGGCATCGTTGAAGCCGTGCAGACTTACATCCCCGGCAATGCGACCTATCGAACCATGCGCGCCCGCAATGCGCGTATCGGCACCTGGTTCATCCTGCCCTTCATCATCGGCTTCCTGGTTTTCATGTGCAGGCCTCTGGTGGAGTCCTTCATCTTCTCCTTCAATGATGTGCAGCTGATTCCTGGTCAGGGCTATGCCAAGACCTTCGTTGGCATCAGCAACTACAAGCATGCCTTCCTGAGCGACCCTGAGTTCAATACCTTGCTGGTGGAAGAGATTGGTCAGATGGTCATCAACACCATCGCTACGCTGGTCATGTCCTTCGTGGTGGCGGTCATCCTGAACCAGGAATTCAAGGGCCGCGTGCTGTGCCGCGCTATCTTCTTCCTGCCCGTCATCCTGTCCTCCGGCGTTCTGCCCGGCATCGAGCATCAGAACGAGTTCTACGATATGATGGCCGGCATGGCGGAGGCGGTGGAGGGTTCCTCCGGCGTCAACATCTCCCAGACCCTGCAGGATCTGCTGTCGGTGTCCGGCGTGGGCAGCCAGTTCTTCGAAGTTGTCTTCACCATGATCGATTCCATCTACGATATCGTCATGGCCTCCGGTATTCAGATCATCGTGTTCCTGTCCGGCCTGCAGTCCATTTCTCCCTCTCTGTATGAGGCGGCGGACGTGGAAGGATGCTCTGCCTGGGAATCCTTCTGGAAGATCACCTTCCCCATGGTCAGCCCCCTGCTGCTGGTCAACTGCATCTACACGATTATCGACTTCTTCATGAAGAACGACAACAAGGTGATGGAGCTGATCTACCAGGTGACCTATCAGGACTTCAAGTTCGGCATCTCTGCCGCAATGAGCTGGACTTACTTCGCGATTGCCCTTGCTTTCATCGGCATCAGCTCGTTCATCATCTCCAAGGCGGTGAAGTCTTATGAGTAAAAACAATACGGTCTTCATTGGCAAGAATAAGAACTTCTGGGACCGCAACCGCCGCAGCGATGGCTACCTGCTTAAGCGTGAGCTGAAGCGCAGGTTCGTTTCCATCGCCCGTGCACTGCTGCTGTTCGGCCTGTGCTTCATGATCATCCAGCCCATCCTGATCCGTTTCTCCACCGGCTTCATGACGGAGCCGGACCTGTACGATTCCACCATCGTGCTGGTACCCCGCCACCTGACGCTGGAGAACTATCAGCATGTCTTTAATCTGACCAATTTCCCTGGCTCCATGCTTAACACCCTGTGGATTTCCCTGCTGGTGTCGGTGCTGCAGGTTGTTTCGTGTACGCTGGTGGCCTACGGCTTTGCCCGCTATCAGTTCCCGCTGAAGAAGTTCTGGTTTGCCTGCGTGGTGCTGCTGATCATCGTGCCGCCCACTACCATCCAGACTTCGCTGTACATGTACTTCGCCAACTTCGACATCCTGGGCATTTTCAAGGCCATCAATGGCAAGCCCATCAACCTGCGTACGTCCATCATTCCTTACGCGATGATGAGCCTGACCTGCATGGGCCTGAAAAACGGCTTGTATATCTACATGCTGCGCCAGTACTTCAAGAACGTCCCCGACAGCCTGGAAGAGGCTGCCTTCGTGGATGGCTGCAGCACCATGCGTACCTTCACGCAGATCATGCTGCCCGACGCCATGCCCACGATTGCCAGCTGCTTCCTGTTCTCCTTCGTCTGGCAGTGGACGGACCTGTTCTACTCCCGTAACTTCCTCAGCTCCTACAAGGTTTACGCTGTGGAACTGTCCTCCATCGTGTCCCGTATGGCGCGTTACTTCTCTGCGGATGCTTCCAAGACGGTCGTTATTCCCAATGGCCGTCAGCAGCAGCTGATTGCCATCGGCGTGCTGATCTGCTGCATCCCGCTGATCATCCTGTACTGCTTCACCCAGAAGACCTTCGTGCAGTCTCTGGCCATGACCGGCAGCAAGGAGTAACCCTACACACAATCCCTGGCCGCTGCAAACCTGCAGCGGCCTTCTTATGTAATTCAACAATTGATGAGCGGGGAAGGAGCAAAGCACGAAGCGGGCTGCGACAAAATCTAAGGAAAAAAGGTCAAGAAATGAATGATAAACATCTTGCCATTTGTTCAATGTTCTGGTATAATAAATCCATACTTGTGGCAAGAGCCACATATAATATCGTTACTGTATAAGCGGGCCGCGTTTTACGGGACGCTTATATAGAAATAAAAAAGGAGGAACCCCTTATGAAGAAACTGGTTGCTCTGCTTCTGGCTGTCATGATGCTGTCCGCCATGGCTCTGGCCGAAGCGCCCGAAGGCTACCCCGAAGTCGTGCCCGGCATCGACTTTGGCGGCGCTACTGTTACCATCTATGACTACTGGTCTGGCGACGGCGCCCGCGCTGCCGAGCCCACCGAAGAGCAGCAGGCTCAGTACGACTACCGCGACTGGCTGATGGAGACCTACAATGTCGTCATCGAGCAGAAGCAGGGCGGCGACTGGAACACCTGTGCGGAAGAAATGATTAACTTCGTTTCTGCTCCCGACGGCTCCTACCGCGCTTACATCATCGAGCCCGGCAAGGTCGGCTCCCTGGTTGCCAATGGCGTGGCTGCTCCCGTGAAGTATGACTTCTCCGCTGAGAAGTGGAACACTGCTACCCTGAATGCTTGGGCTATCGCCGGCAACTACTACGGCATGTCCACTGGCTTCAATGAGCCCCGCGGCTGCGTGTACTTCAACAAGCGCCTGATGGAAGAAGCCGGCATCGACTGGAACACCATTTACGACATGCAGGCTGAAGGCACCTGGACTTGGAAGGCTTTCGAAGAGCTGTGCGCCAAGGCTACCCGTGACATCGACAACGACGGCGTCATCGACGTTTGGGGCGTTTCTGGCTCTGGCGACGACATGTACGTGCTGGCCACCTTCGGCAATGGCGGCTCCTTCTTCGACTTCGACGCCGATGGCAAGCTGCAGCCCACCATGGGCAGCCAGGCGACCGTGGACGCGCTGAACTGGGGCAAGACCATCCAGGCTAACTACTGGATGCACACTCCCGAAGGCGCTAACTGGGACTGGTACAAGGAGGCCTGGAAGGCCGGTTCCTTCGCGTTCTACATCTACCAGACCTACGGCGGCTTCAACGACAACTCTGAAATGGCTGACATGGAAGACGAGTGGGGCTGCGTGGCCTTCCCCGTGCCCAACGAGGGCGACACCTACGTCCATGTTGCTTCCGAGAACACCACTCTGATCCCCAATGTCTACACTGAGGAAGAGGTCTCCAAGATCGCCTTCATCATCGACATGTGGACCAATGCTACCCCCGGCTACGACGACGAGTTCGGCTGGATCGGCAACAAGTACAACTACACCGACGATCGCGCTGTTGACGAGACCTATGCTATGCTGCGCCTGCCCGAGCACGGCCGCGACAACAAGGTTGTGTACCTGGGCACTCAGAACGACGTGCTGGGCGCCTCCCTGCTGTGGGGCCTGGCCGGCGGCGACGTGGCTTCTCTGATCGAAGCTGGCATGCCCGCTTGGCAGGCTCTGTGCGACGCCTTCAACGCGAAGTAATCGCACCTGCAAAGCAGATTGTCTGAACAGATAATCAAGGCCGCTGTGGAAACACAGCGGCCTCTTTTTACATATTAAAAACAGACCGGAAGTCGGTTGTTGCTTCCGGTCTGTTGCGCTGTTATCGGATGGGTTCCAGGCCATTGTCCAGCATATAGCCTATCAGGTTTTCGTAGGAGACATAGCACCAGCCATCGCTGAGCTCGCCCAGGACGATCACCTGGCTGTTGTTTGGAACGAAGGTGAGGAGTTCGCCGCCGGTGGAAGGTTCACCGCGAAGGTTGAGGCCGTTAGCTCGCTTGTTCCGGATGATGCGTTTGTCGCCGAACTGCGTGGGCTGTGTTGGGGTGAGGTAATCGGCGTCCATATAGCCTTCGGTCTGGCCGATGCGCACATAAGCCCAGCCGGTGCGGGTGTAGCTGAGTATGGTGAGCGGCGTTCCGGTGTAGAATTTGCCCAGCGACTTAGCGGTGGAGCTGGCGGACTTGCGCAGGTTCAGTACACCGCCGCTTGTGCGTGTGTTGATGTAGAAGCTATTCTCTGTGTTGGCGTGATGGCTGTCAGAGGCGGGATTGTCGCTATCCATACCATAGCCGTAGGGAAGGCTGCCGGATAGGACGGTCTCGGCCATGTACCCCACCTGATCATCCACCTGCACATGATACCAGCCATCTGACCGGACGCCCAGCACGGTTACCGGCGTTCCATACCCGATACGGGCGAGACGCTCAAAATTCGTACCGGGGCCGCCGCGGAGGATGGTTCCGGTGCTGCTGCGGACGGTCACCAGCGGCATTTCCGGAACAAAGGCGAGGGAATCGACGGAGATGTAACGTTCATCGACCCATCCGGTCAGGGTTCCGGCGACAAGCGCCTGCAGAAAGCCGTTTTCAGATAGACCGGTAAGAATCATGGGTGCGCCGGTGTAATACTTGCCCAGGGAGCGAGCGGTGTAGGAGGGCTCCTCGCGCAGGTTCAGACGGTAGCCTTCGCGGCTGTTGACGACCCATGCGGGCGTACCGGCGGCGTAAGTGATCGTCGGTGCAGGCGTAGGCGTTGCAGGAGGCGCAACATCAAAGCAGTTAAGCGGCACATAACCAAAGGATATCCCCGTAACGCTGCTGAAGGACACAAAGCACCAATCACCGCTGACCTCCAGCACATGAACTTCCTGTGTGTCGCCGGGAATGATATACCCCACAAGATTCGCCTTCATATTGGGGGTTGCAAACACGCGGATCTCCTCTGGTGCTGCGCGCAGGGTATAGCCTGCAATTGGGGTGGCGGTCGGATATGCATCTGCTCTGGCTGCAGGGCTGCATAGCAGTGTAAGGGATAATAGGAAGGTAATCGGTCGACGCAAACTCATCACATCCTTGGTTCCTTTACAGATATAACGGATCAACTGGTAACATTCTTGCACAGTGTCTCCGATTTGTCAAGCATCAGAGGATGTAGCTGGTGATGCAGTCGTACCAATGGACGTATGTTTTCCCGTTGATGACGAGGGTCTCGGAATCGGGCAGCATGTCGGTCCAGGTTCGGCCATAATGGTCAAGCTTCCAGTCATCGGCATTGAAGCGACGCCAGAGAACCGTACGCCCCGTTGCATCGATGAACTGCTCCGACGCCATGCCGCCCATGTAGGCCTCGTGCATCTCGACGCAGACGGTATCAAAGGGTTTGCCGCCGATGGTGACAGTGTAACGGCCGACGACGTCCATCAGCTCCTTCTGGCCGTCGCGAGTGGTGAGCACGTTACCTTCACGGGTGATGAGCCCCTTTGGCGTCAGGTTGGTCTCGTTGCCGCAGTTCTCTTCACCGAAACCCCAGTTTTGCAGGAAGGCGTCACCATCCAGGAAGGTGTACATCTGCTTGAGGCCGCCCTGGCTATGCGTTTCAGCGAGAATGCGGCAGTGCGTGTCAGTCAGCTGGGCAACGAAAGAGCGTTGAACATAGGCGTCATCATCGCCTGTCTGGTTATTGGACATGGGGTCGAGGGTTTCCACCTCGATCTCCACGCCTTCAATCCCGTGGACGAGGGCACGGCCAACGACCTGCAGATGATCCTCCTCGGTGCGGAGTCGCTCGGGGAAATCATACATGGCCCAGGAGAGTTTTTCACCAAGACGCGGCACGATGAACCAGCCCATCAGCTCCTCCCATTTGCAGGGGAAGGGGGGAAGCGGACTGGCGGTGATGGTGTAGTCGGGCAGCAGTTTGGGCATAACTGATTTCATGGGGATCGCTCCTCTCTGTTTGATCGGATAGGCGGTACGAAAGCGCTCGCGGGCGTGATGCAGGCGGCTCTTAACGGTGCCCAGGGGGAGGCACAGCCGTCGGGCGATTTCCTTTTGAGGCAGTTCCTGCCAGTAGAACATGTGAAGAATCTGCCGATCCGGGGCGCTGAGTTTTTCGAGGGTATCCAGCACCAGGCTGTCCCGGGCAGCTGCGAATCGGCAGGGGAGAACAGCAATGCGCTCCGCATCTTTCAAGGGAATCTCATTATGCCGGTACGTGCGGCGAAAATAATCTGCGCATTTGTTGCGGGCAATTCCTACAAGCCAGGCTTTGATGCTGGCATGATCCCGCAGGGAGGAAAAACCCTGGGCAGCGGCCGAATAGACCTCTTGCAGCACATCCTCAGCGTCAGTCGAGTTGCTGATGCGGAAGCGGACATAGCGCTGGAGGGCACGATGGTGCTCTGCGAGTGCTTGCTCAAGGGTTGCCATAGGACGCCTCCTTTCATTGGAATATGAAATGCATTTCGCTCATATAGTCGTTAAATGAGTCTAAAAGGTTCATCTGATATCAGGATAACGCAAAAAAGCCGCCCATGCAAGCGCATAGGCGGATATCGGATACATCATTCACAGTAATCCTGGAAGGCTTCGATGAATTCCGGGCAGCTCCACACACCGCAACCGGCGAGGTTATCGCCCTTCACGGTGAGCTGAAGCACCAGACCGTTGCTAAGTTCGATCAGCAGCGCCTGCTTGGAGGAGATGCTGCCGCTGGATTCATAGCTTGCGCAGCCCAGCAGCGTGGCCAGCAGGGATTCACAGGCTGAGGGATCGGTCACCGTACCCACCCCGGAGAGCTCCATGCCGATCACCTGACCGGTAATGGCGAGGGTACTGGAGAGAGTTTCCTTGCCGCGCAGGGCATTGCCATTGAAGCTGACGCGCTGGAACAGACGGAGGCGGCCGTTCACCTGAGCGGCCAGCAGCGTATCGCTGGAGACGCCCTGGATGGCGTAGACCTTTGTGCCGGAGGCGGCTGCGTTGGAGAGCACAGCGTCCGTGCCGGACAGGGAAGGCTCGGTGGTGTACTCGGAAATGGTGGCAACCTGCTGGCCCAGGAGCGCGTCATCCAGCACTGCAGGGTTGGTCAGCATACGGTAGTACTTGCCGTTCACGCCGATCAGGGGGAAGGAACCGTTCTGCACATCCGACCAGATGTTGCGGTAGCCGGGTTTGGAGGAGCTGTTGCTGATGAAAACGTCGCCCCGGTTAAGATCTGCGGTCATGATGCTGGCAGGAGCTTCGGTGGGATTGCCCATGGTGTTGGAACTGATGAGCGGCCCCGGTTGTTCGGTCCCCAGGGGGATGAAGTACATTGCCAAAACCAGAACGATGGCGGCGCAGCATATGGCCGGCGCCCACTTGGGCAGGGTGAAGGGAACCTTGCCCTGTTTCTTCTTTTGTACGGCGCGGTTGATGCGCGCTTTGAGGAACGGCGTGGCTTCCAGGCCGGACATGGCAGTGTCAGCGGTTTGGGGGAGCTCGCGCAGCATGGCGTCGACATCAATGTGTTTTTCCAGCTTCACTGTTCCTCGCCTCCTTTCAGGATGACTTCTTCAAGCTTTTTGCGGGCGCGGGAGAGGCGGGAGGAGATTGTCCCCTCAGGCAGCTCCATCATTTCCGCAATGTCTGTAATGCTGTAGCCCTGATAATAATGCAGCAGGATGACTTCCTTAAACATGGCGGGCAGCTTGTTGATGGCGTTCATCATCTCCTGCCTGTCGCCAATCTGGCTGAATTCATCCGGCGCGGGGATCAGCTCGAAGGTAGGGCTGCCCAGTACCACACGCTTTAGCCAGGCGCCGCGCCACAGATCACGGCAGCGGTTCATGGCCACTTTCAGAAGCCAGGCCTTTTCCTTACCGGGGATCAGGTTCGGATTGGTGGTCATTAAACGGACGAAGACGTCCTGGACCACATCCTCGGCTTTGCCGCGGTCAGCCAGGTAGAAGTAGCACATCCTGAGCACATCCGTCGCGTAAAGCTCATACAGCTCGCCGTAATAGGCGGATAAGTCCTGTACGTCTGCGGTACGGGCATCCTGATAGTACAGCGCCTGCTCCATAGGGCCGGCCTCCTTTCGTGTTAGATTCCGTTCATCCATATAACGATCCTTCCTTCCGTTTTCTTCCCGGAAATATGTAAAGTTTATCTGAAATGATTGTAACAAATGCATGACATCGTGGGACGAATGTGATGTTCAGCTCAACACTATTATCTCCGAAGAGGGGGATTTCGTCAAGAGATGCAGCCATTCTTCCCCTTGACTAAATCTGGGGTTCTGGCCTATACTATACAAGGATGAAAAACAAGGAGTGAAACCATGCGCAAGGGAGAGGAAAAACGGCAGGAGCTGCTGAATGCAGCGGAGAAGCTATTCTGCCAGCAGGGCTATGAAAAAACCAGCGTGCAGGACATTCTCGGCGTAACCGGATTGTCCAAGGGCGGCTTTTATCATCATTTTTCCGGCAAGGATGAGGTGCTGGCAGCTTTGTGCAGCCGCCATGCAGAGCGTGCTGCCGCATATACCACCGAGGCACTGAACCAGGCAGGGAGTCCTATGGGGCGTATCAATGCTGTGCTGCGGGGCTTTATGCCTCTGCGCCGGGAGGAAGCGGATTTCATTGCGCTGCTGCTGCCGGTGATTTGTAAGCCTGAAGGCCGGGGCGTTTCCATGATCTACCAGGATGCGCTGGAAAATGATTTCTTGCCTCTGCTGAGGGCAGAGATTGCCGCAGCTGCAGCAGTGCAAGTGGTGTTCCCGCAGGTGAAGGACATGGAGCGAGTCATCCTCAATACCGTCAATCATGCTTGGATGACCGTTGCGGCAGCAATGGTTACTGCCAGGGAGAAGGGCCAGCGCTTGGAGTCAGCAGCGTGCCTGACGCTGCTGGAGAAGTATCGGCGCACCATTGAGCTGCTGTTGGACGCGCCATATGGTTCCATTGAGATCCTCCGGGTGGAGGAAGTTGAGGAAATCAACCGTTTGATCAGCTGATACGAAAACGCAGACCCGATGATAGGCCTGCGTTTTTTGTTATCGCTTGTTGCGGAGCTTGCCGGTGTGGCCCTGCGGCCCATCATCCCGGCCATGGCGGCGAGGCTTCTGCGGCTGCTTGTCCGCGTGGCGGATAGCTTTGCGCTCGTGGGCAGGATTGTCCCGCTTGGCTGCGGTGCGGCGGGCGTCCCGGACAGGGTCTCGCTCCGGGGGCACGAGGCTCTCGTGGTCGCGGCCGATCAAGTCTTCCCGGCCTGCCAGGCGCAGCGCCTTACGCACCAGGTCGTGGTTGCGGGGATTGCCGAACTGCATCAGCGCGCGCTGCATGGCCTTGTCCTCGGGGCTGCGGGCGACGAAGACTGGCTTCATCGTATGGGGATCAAGCCCGGTGTAGAACATGCAGGTACTCAGCGTGCCCGGGGTTGGGTAGAAGTCCTGCACCTGATCAGGCTGGAAGCCGATGTCCCGCAGGTAGCAGGCCAGCTCTACTGCGGCGGTCAAATCGCTGCCGGGGTGGCTGGACATCAGGTAGGGAATCAGGTACTGCTTCTTGCCCAGACGCTCGTTGACGCGCCCATACAGGTCACAGAAGGAATCGTAAAGCTGGCGGCGGGGCTTGCCCATCTTGTCCAGCACCTGGGGGCTGACGTGTTCCGGAGCCACCTTCAGCTGGCCGGAAACATGGTGCTCGCAGAACTCCTTGAGGAAGGATGCGGCGTGGGGGTCTGCCATGATGTAGTCATACCGCAGGCCGGAGCGCACGAAGACCTTCTTCACTTTCGGGATCTCCCGTAGCTGGCGCAGCAGGCTCATGAACTCCGTGTGGTCGACCTGCAGGTTCTTGCAAGGCTTGGGAAAGAGGCACTGCCGCTGCTTGCAGGCGCCGACTTTGCCTTGGTGCTCGCAGGCGGGCATACGGAAGTTGGCGGTGGGGCCGCCTACGTCGTGGATGTAGCCCTTGAAGTTGGGTAGCGTGGTCAGCAGGCGGGCTTCCTTCACGATGGACTCCTGGCTGCGGCTCTGGATGATACGGCCCTGGTGGAAGGTGATGGCGCAGAAGTTACAGGAACCGAAGCAGCCGCGGGTAGAGGCCAGGGAGAATTCCACCTCCTGCAGTGCAGGGACGCCGCCGTCTTTCGCGTACATGGGATGCCAGGTGCGGGTGAAGGGGAGTTCATAGATGGCGTCGTGCTCCTCGCGGGTAAGGGGCAGGCTGGGCTGGTTCTGGATGAGGTAGCGATCCTTGTCCTGCTGCTGGCACATGCGCTTGCCGCGGATGGGATCCTGCTCGTCATACTGCAGGGTGAAGGCTTCGCAGTACTTCTTCCTGTCTGCGATGACCTCCTGGTGGGAGGGCAGCTGCAAACAGGTCGGATCTGCCGTCTTGGACATGTAGCACACGCCCCGGAGCTTGGGCAGCTCGGCAGGATTCATGCCGTCGGCCACCCAGTTGGCGCATTCGACGATGCTCTTTTCGCCCATGCCGTACATCAGCAGCGTCGCGCCGGAGTCCACCAGCACGCTGTGGCGCACCTTGTCGTCCCAGTAGTCATAATGGCTGAAACGGCGCAAGCTGGCCTCCACGCCGCCGATGAGAATCGGCACATCGCGGTATGCCTGGCGGATGCGGTTGCAGTACACCACTACCGCGCGGTCAGGGCGCATGCCGGCCTTGCCGCCGGGGGCATAGGCGTCGTCATGGCGACGCTTCTTGGCTACGGTGTAATGGTTGACCATGCTGTCGATCACGCCGGATGACACCAGAAAGCCCAGTCTCGGCTTGCCAAAACGCTTGAAAGCGCTCTCGTCTTTCCAGTCTGGCAGGCAAAGCATCGCCACACGGTAGCCTGCCTTTTCCAGCGTGCGGCTGATGATTGCGTGGCCAAAGGACGGATGATCCACATAGGCCTCGCCGCATACATACACAAAATCCGGTTGATCCCAGCCGCGCTGGCGGCATTCGTCCATCGTCACCGGGAGAAACTGCTTGTTCATTGGGAACCTTCTTTCACGGGAAATACAAATCCATTGTAGAGGATGAGACGGGGAAAGTCAAGGAGGAATCCCCGTGCAAAATACCTCTGTACAAATCAGCAGGATTCATGATACAATACCAGTATAGAGATTTCGCGCGAAAGGAGCGTTCTATATGATTCCTACCCCCCACATCACTGCCAAAGAGGGCGAATTCGCCCGTACTGTCCTCATGCCTGGCGATCCGCTGCGTGCCAAGTACATCGCGGAAAATTATCTGACCGATGCTGTGTTGGTCAACAACACCCGCGGTGTACAGGGCTATACCGGCTACTACAAGGGTAAGCGGGTGTCCGTGATGGCGAGCGGCATGGGCATTCCGTCCATTGGGATCTACTCCTATGAGCTGTTCAACTTCTATGGTGTGGAGAACATTATCCGCGTGGGCAGCGCCGGCATGCTCAGCGACAAGCTGCAGGTGCGGGATATTGTAGTGGGTATGAGCGCCTATACCAACTCTTCCTACGGGGATCAGTTTGGCTTCAAGGGCCATGTGGCGCCCAGCTGCTCCTGGGAGCTGCTCAAGGCTGCTGTGGAGACCGGCGAACGACTGGGTGTCCATGTGGTACCTGGTGCGCTGTACTCTACCGATACCTTCTATGACGCCCATCCCAATTGCAAGATTCTGCAGGGCCTGGGCGTGCTGGCAGTGGAAATGGAGGCAGCCGCCCTCTACCTGAACGCGGCCAAGGCAGGCAAGAATGCGCTGTCCATCTGCACCATCTCCGACAACCCCTTCACCGGCGAAGGACTGAGCGCGGAGGAGCGTCAGAATACCTTCACCAAGATGATGGAGATTGCATTGGAAATCGCCTGACCAGGGTTTCTGCCCCTGGACCCTGCTTAAGGGACTTAGCCCCTTAAGAATCCAATTTCGCATTTGAGTTGTACTCTTTTGCATAGTTGTGCGCGCGAGGCGCTATACAAGAAGCGTTATTCTGATCAATAGTAAACTTGAAATAGTGAGGTAACATGACTCAGCTCTTTTATGACAGCGACAAGCTGCGCATCCGCGTATGCGGGGGTATGAACTGCTCTGCCAATGGCGGAGGCCGTCCGCTGGAGGACGCCCTTCAGCATGCGCTGGAGGCTATCGGTGTGGCGGATGCAGTGGAAATCTACCGGGCGCATTGCTTGGGAGAGTGCCAGAATGGCCCCTGTGTGCGCATCGCCGGGGAGAGGTTCTATCATGTGCAGCCGGCGGATGCTAACGATCTGGTGCGGGAGGAAGTCCTGCCTCGAATCAAATAAATATAGGCAGACGGTGAAGCGCCGCCTGCCTTTTTTCTATGTCGTGTCAATGCGTGTCTGCCAAGCTGATCCGTTTGCGCATTTGTACACAGGTGCCAATACCTGGCGTTGAACGGACATCCACCTCATCCATAAAGGTCTGCATGACGGCAAAGCCCATGCCGCTGCGTTCCTGTTCCGGATGTGTGGTGTAGAAGGGTTCCATGGCTTGCTGCACGTTGCGAATGCCTTTGCCGCGGTCGCTGATCTCAATGGCAATGGTGGGTCCGTCGATGCGGGCACGCATGGTGACCATTCCGCGGGTACCCTCATAGCCGTGTACGATGGCATTGGTGACAGCCTCCGATACGGAAGTTTTGATATCGGCGATTTCGGACATGGTAGGGGAAAGCTGTACGGCAAAGGCGGCGATCACCAGGCGGGCGAAGGCCTCATTTTCCGGGACGCTGAGGAAGTGTACTTCCATTTCGTTGTGTCTGTTCATTGAGCGGCCTCCCTCCGGTCAAGATTTCGGATCACCCTGTCCATGCCGGACATGTGGAAAATGCGGGAGATGTGGCTGTTCATGTTCGTGACGCCCACCTGCCCGCCCCGGTCCCGCATTTGACGGTAGCGACCCAGGATCACCCCGATGCCTGAAGAATCCATGAACTGCAGGCGGGAAAAGTCCAGTACCAGCCAGCGGACACTGCGGTCAGCAATCAGCCCGTCCAACTCCCGGCGGACGCTTTGGGCGCAGTAGTGATCCAGCTCGCCCGCCAATCGGACGATCACGCTGTCTCCGTCGCGGATGGATTGTAGCATATAAAAAACCTCCTGTGACGATATTCACGGGAGGTAGTATTCATGTTCAGGTGTCAGAATCCCTGCGGTGAAAAACCGCGACCTTTGCCGTATGGACGGAAGTGTTCGACAGGCATGTGCGGTTTATGCCGATTTCCACTTCATCAGCAGCACACCCGCTGCCATCAGACCCACGCCGACATATTTCTGCCAGGTGAAGGGCATCTTCTCCGCGCCCAGCCATCCGAAGGCGTCGATCAGTGCAGCCACCGTCAGCTGCGCCAGCAGGATGGTCGAAATTGCCACAGTGGGGGAGAGCCCTTTGATGGAAAGCATGACCGTCACCGTGATGACTGGTGCGATGACGCCGCCCAGCCAGGAATACCAGGGCGCCTGACCGATCAGCCGGATGTTGCCCTTGCCGAAGAAAAAAACGATTGCCATGGCCAGCAGAAAACCCACACCCTGCACCAGTGCATTGGTCTCCAGCACACCCACCTTGTCGCCCAGGCGGGTATTCATCACACCGTGAATGCTCATCGCTGCGCCGGCTACCAGCGCACAAAGAAAGCCCAGCATCGCGTCACACTCCTTTGCGGATAGTATGGCGGGATGTCGGGCATTTATTCATCTGGTGGATTCGGTTTCTGTGGCGACGATGCTGTCAATTCTGTCATGGATGGACTGCATTTTTTCATCCAGTGCGGCGATGTCGCGACCAACCTCCTGCAGTTCCTGGCAGATATTCTCCGGCACTTGCCCCGCGGCCTTGTAGCGCAGATCATGTTCCAGCGACGCCCAGAAGTCCATGGCGATGGTGCGAATTTGCACTTCCACAGGGATCAACATCCGACCGTCACGCAGGAAAATGGGTATTTCAATGATCAGGTGGAGGCTGCGGTAGCCGTTTGCCTTGGGGTTGCGGATATAGTCCCGCATCTCCAGCAGGGTGACGTCATCCTGGCTGGTCAGCAGCTGTGCCACGGTGTACACGTCCTGCACGTAGGAGCAGATGACACGGATGCCGGCGATGTCCTTCAGATTCTCTGTGGCGCTTTGCATGGTGACGGAGAAGTGCTTTCGGTTGAGTTTCTCCATGATGCTGTGGATGGATTTCAGCCGGCTTTCGATGTGATGGATTGGGTTTCGGCGGTGCCTGAGCTGGAACTCATCGTCCAGGATCTCCAGCTTGGTCTGCACTTCCTTCATGGCAGCGGAATAGCGGTACTGAATGGAGAAAAACTCATCCATCATTCGCTGAAGGACCGCGCCCATTTCCTGCATTCGATTTTCGTCAGACATGGTCTGCCTCCTGTTCGCTGTGGGCCGGAAGGGAATCATGACGATGGTGACGCGGCGGGCTCACGGGCAGTTCGACGCGGAAGGTGGCACCCTGGTTGGGTGCGCTCGTTACGGTGATGGTGCCGCCCATCATGTCTACGATGCGCTTCACCAGACTCAGTCCCAGGCCGACGCCCTCCTGCGTGCGGCTCTTGTCTGCCTGATAGAACTTGTCGAAAATGCGCTTTTGTGCGTCCTCGGTCATACCGCAGCCATGGTCCTGTATCTCCACAATGGCATTGCCCTCGCGGAAGACGCGAACTTCAATTTCACTCTCCGCCGGGGAGAACTTGATGGCATTCTGGATGATATTCACCCACACCTGGTTGAGCAGCTCCTGATCAGAGGTGACAGACACTTCACTCAGATCAATCTGCCAGCCTATATCCTTCTGGCTCCATGCGGGCTCCAGGCGCAGGATGACCTGACGCAGCTGCTCATCAAGCGAGAAGGTGGTGAGAGAGGCCAGGGTTGTCTGCTGTTCCAGGGCGGAAAGGCGCAGGAGCGTCTCAGACAAACGGGAGAGGCGGTCGCTTTCCTGGGCGATCATGCTGATGTATTCAGCCTTCTGATCCTCGGTGAGGCTGGGCATCTGCAAAAGCTTGGCAAAGCCGCGGATGGAGGCGATGGGCGTCTTGAACTCGTGGGAAATGCTGCTGATGAAGTCCTTCTGCAAATAGGCAGTGGAGCCCAGGGCTTCCGTCATGTCGTTGAAGGAACGCATCAGTTCACCCATTTCGCCGGGGTGATCGTCAGGCAGCCGGACGGTGAAGTCACCCTCCTGTACGCGTTCATGGGCGCGGGTAAGGGTTTGCACGGGTTTGGACAGCCGGAAGGAAGCGAAGGTCGTCATCAGCACGAAGACCGCCAGGAAGCTCAGGGAGGTGGATATGATGCGGAAGAAAGCCACCACAAACAGTGAGCGACCGTACAGTGAGGAGATGCGCACCACGCCATCCGATAGCTGGACGTAGGTCACGGGGGATTTGGTCATGTCGTCCAGCACGGTCACCACCTGGCGCATGGACAGCGTGACAGCCAGATCTTCAGGCAGATCGGGGTCGGTGAGATCTACCTGCTCAACATGGGTGTCCTCCACATCATCCACCATGCCCAACATCGTGGCCATGGAGAGGTCGGTACGGCTGTCCATCTCCAGCAGGTACACGCCCAGAGCCTGCTGCTGCAGCTGGAGCTCGCTCTGCACATTCACATGGGCGATGACGTAGGCAAAAAGCAGTGACACCACCGCAGAGAATGCAGCGCTGATGTAAAGTGCGATCATCATCCTGCCGCGGAAGGTATAGGGCTGAAAGTAGCGCTTAAGCATCGTTTCTGACCGCCTTGTAGCCCAGGCCGCGCACCGTCACGAGGGAGAAATCCGGGAACACCTCGCACTTTTCGCGCAGCCGCTTGATATGCACGTCCACCGTGCGTTCGTCACTGTCGGAGTCCATGCCCCAGATCTCATCCATCAGTTGTCGGCGGGTGAAAATCTGCATGGGACTGGAGCAGAGCTTGAACAGGAGGAAGAATTCCTTCTTGGGCAGCGTCAGCAGGGTATCGCCCCGGCGGACGGTCAGGCTGTCGTAGTCCAGTACGGTCTCGCCAAGGGTGAGGCGGTGACTGGTCATGGCCCGGCTGCGGCGCAGCAATGCCTGTACATGCAGGAGCAGCTCGTCCAGGTCAACGGGCTTGGTGAGGTAATCATCCGCGCCTGCGGTAAAACCGGTGCGCTTGTCCTGGATGGAATCCCGGGCGGTTACCAGCATGATGGGCAGCAGGGGATAAGCGCTGCGCAGCTCTGCGGTCAGCTCCCAGCCGTCCATGACGGGCATCATCACGTCTGCGATGACCAGGTCGGGCATCACCCGCTCAATGGCGTCAAGGGCTTCCTCGCCGTTGGCGGCGGGGATCGTCTGATAGCCGTTCAGCCCCAAAAAGGCACACATCATCCGCTGCAACGCCAGATCATCCTCCACGACCATAATTGTAAACATCTATACCAGCTCCTTTGTGATTCCATTATAGCACAGCTTTATGTATCCTACAAGACAAGTATAGACGGAGGCTGTGAACTGGAAATGAAGAGCTCATTTTGCGTAGAATACCAGCGTCATGCGGTCATTGATGACCTTGCTCTCGCCGGTTTGGCGGTACCCCATTTTCTCATACAGGTGGCAGTTGCCCTTCTCCTGCAGGATTGTACCGAGCGACCAGTTGCTGCTCCCGTGGATGCGCTCCGCCTCGCGGATGGCCGCCTGTGCTACGCCTCTTCCGCGAAAATCAGGCAGCACGAATAGGGGCGAAATGCGCTTGGGGGATTCATCGTGGTGATCAATGATACGGATGGCGCCGGCATTCATGCCATCCACCTGGATAAAGTAGAAGTACGTCGCAGGAAAGGAAAAACGCCACTGTACCTTTTCCAGCTGCTCGTTCCCGGGATTGGTGTCCAAGTCCTGATATCTGTCGAGCAGCTCCTGAAAGGCAACAAGCTGCATTTTCCATATGGTTTCCGCGTCGTCTACAGATGCGCGGACAAGGGTGACTTCCATGGTTGCCTCCTTAAAAGAAAGCCGCCGCAGAAAAAGCTCTTGCGGCGGCAAAGGTTATTCCGTTGCGTTCCAAGCCTCGTAGGATTCATCCTCCAGCAGGTACTCGAACTTGGCGTCTGTCAGCCGGATGAGATCGGCGATCATGGCCTCTGCGTCCTTCTCACGCATCAGCAGGGTGAAGCCGACAGCGGTGGTGAACTCGCTGGATACCAGCTGCACCGGCATGGTCTTCAACGCGTGGGCAACGCGATCCCAAAGTGGATAAGCCACCTCGCACAGATAGCGCTGGCTGGGCTCCATGATGACGACCTGTGCGGCCTTGAGTGCGATGACCGCACCCTGTGTATAGGCTCGTACCAGTCCGCCTGCGCCCAGCAGTACGCCGCCGAAATAGCGTGTTACCACCACGCAGCAGTTGACCACGCCCTGGGCCTTGAGCACCTCCATCATGGGGAGGCCTGCGGTACCGCCGGGTTCACCGTCGTCGGAATAGCGCATGATGCCGGCATTCCTGCCGATCACATAGGCGTAGCAGTTGTGCGTCGCGTCCTTGTGCTTGGCGCGGATCTTCTGCAGGAAGGCGAGGGCCTCTTCCTCTGTTTCGCACGGGCAGGCGTAGCCGATGAAGCGGCTCTTGTTGATGATCACTTCATCGGCTGCTTCCTGCCGCAGCGTCTTGTAGGGCGCGGTGCTCATTTGAGGATCAGACGGCGGAAGCCCTTCTTGCCCTTCTGGAGCATCAGGCCGTCCTCGCCAAACTGCTCGGCAGACACCGTGGCGTTCATGTCGGTGACCTTCTCCTCAGCCACAGACACTGCGCCGGCCTTGATCTGGTTGCGGGCCTCGGACTGGCTCTTGCACAGGCCGGACTTCACCAGCATGGTGGTCACGCGGGCATCCTCTGCCAGCTCGGCTGCGGTCAGCTCGAAGGAGGGGACGTTGGCGCTGTTCATGCCGCCGCCGAACAGGGAAGCCGCAGCGTCCGCAGCCTTCGCGGCTTCTTCCTCGCCGTGAACCAGCTTGGTGACCTCGAAGGCGAGCACCTTCTTGGCCTCGTTGATGGCGCTGCCCTCCAGCGCGCCCAGACGACGCACCTCGTCCATAGGCAGGAAGGTCAGCAGACCCAGGCACTTCTCGACGTCTTTGTCGTCAATGTTGCGCCAGTACTGGTAGAAATCGAAGGGAGAAGTCTTGTTGGGATCGAGCCACAGCGCGCCCTTCTCGGTCTTGCCCATCTTCTTGCCGTCGTGGGTGAGCAGCAGCTGGAAGGTGCAGGCGAAGGCCTTCTCGTTGTCCTTGCGGCGGACGAGATCAGCGCCGCCCAGCATGTTGGACCACTGGTCGTTGCCGCCCATTTCCAGTCGGCAGCCGTAGCGGTGGAACAGCTCCAGAAAGTCGTAGGACTGCATGAGCATGTAAGTGAACTCGAGGAAGGAAAGGCCATTCTCGCTCTCCATGCGGGCACGGTAGCAGTCGGCACGCAGCATGTTGTTGACGGAGAACATGGAGCCGATGTCGCGCATGAACTCAATGAAGTTCAGGTGACGCAGCCAGTCGCCATTGTTGACGATGATGGCCTGGCCCTCGGAGAAGTCCAGGAAGCGGCTCATCTGCTTCTTGATGCACTCGACGTTCTGGTCAATGGTCTCGACGGTCATCATCTTGCGCATGTCGGTCTTGCCGGAAGGGTCGCCGATCATCGCGGTGCCGCCGCCCATCAGGGCGATGGGCTTGTGGCCGGCCTTCTGCATGTGAGCCATGGCCATGATCGGGATGTAGTGGCCGATGTGCAGGGAATCGGCAGTGGGATCAAAGCCCACGTAGAAGGTGGTGGGCTCTTCCAGCTGCTTGTACAGCTCGTCTTCGAAGGTGATCTGGGCGATAAAGCCGCGCTCCTTCAGGATGTCAAGAATGTGCATGGGAAAATCCTCCTTTATGTGTGTCGCTGTTTTTATTTCGACGCCTCCGCGATGACTTCGCGGATGACGGCCATTCCGCTGTGGATCTGCTCCACGGTGGAGTTGGAGAAGTTGAGGCGCAGGGTGTTGTGGTGTCCGCCCTCAGCAAAGAAGTGGGTGCCGGGGACGTAAGCCACGCCGCGGTCAACGCATTTGCTCATCAGCTCCAGGGCGTTGAGGTGCTCGGGCAGCTCCACCCAGATGAAGAGGCCGCCCTCGGGCTTGGTGTAGGTGGTGCCGGCAGGGAAGGTGCTGAGCTCCTCCATCATGGCGTCCATCTGCTCCTTGTAGGAGGCGCAGATGCTCTTGATGTGCTCCGGCAGGAGGTTGCGGCGCAGGAACTGATCGACGATGGCCTGGGTCAGGTTTGAGGTATGAACGTCGGCGCTCTGCTTGCCCACGGTGCACTTGCGAAGGATGCGGGGATCACCCGCCATGTAGCCCACGCGCAGGCCAGGGGAGATAATCTTGGAGAAGGAGCCCAGGAACACCACCCAGCCTTCCTTGTCGTAGGACTTGATGGAGGGCAGCGGCGTGCCGGAATACCGCAGGTCGCGGTAGGGATCGTCCTCTGCCACGACCACGCCGTACTTCGCAGCCAGCTCGGCAATGGGCCGACGGCGATCCGCCGCAAGGGTCTTGCCGGTGGGGTTCTGGAAGGTGGGGATGGTATAGAGGATCTTCGGGTGATGCTTGATGATGGCCTCTTCCAGCTTCTCGATGATGATGCCGTCATCGTCGCTTTCCACGGGCACCAGATTGGCCTCATACAGGCGCATGCACTGCATGTTGCCAAGGAACGTGGGGTTCTCCACCAGGATGACGTCGCCGGGGTTGATCAGCGCCTTGCACAGCAGATCCATCGCCTGGGTGGAACCGGTGGTGGGCAGGATGCCGTCCACCTTGCAGCCAAGAACTTCCTCAGCATAGGTGCGCAGGCTTTCCAGCAGGGGCGCGTAGCCCTCGGTGGCGCCATACTGGAGGATGGCCTTACCATCCTTTTGCAGCACTTCCTTTGCGATCTCGGCGCAGACGTCGTCCGGCAGGGCGGATTTGGCCGGGTTGCCGCCCGCGAAAGAGATCATGCCGGGCTTGGCGATGAGCTTGAAGATCTCGCGGATGGCGCTGCCGGACACGTTGTCAAACCGGCTGGCGTACTTCAGTTCATCCAGTTTCATCGTAAATCACTCTCCCTAAAATGAAAAACACCTTCTCCGGCAAAACCGGGGAAGGTGATGCATACATCACGGTACCACTTCCGTTCGGCTGGCATATGCGTCAGCCCTCAGCGAGGAACGATCATTCCTCCCGCGCTGTAACCGGCGCACCGGATGCAACCTACTGACCTCATGGCGTTCAGCACATGGCTCGGAGCTGTACTTCACCTATTCGCACGCACCGCTTCCTCACAGCGACCGGAAGCTCTCTGAAGATGCATGGCAGGCAGGCTACTCGTCTCCTCATTGCCCTGATGGATGGTATTATATGCTCTTTTACAGCCCTTGTCAAGGAGGAATTTTTGTGGTATGATGATGGCGTATACCTGATATTCAGGAGGATGTGTTCCATGAAGAAGTGGCTGCTGATTATTTTCGCGTGTATACTGCTGATGGCCTCTGCCTTTGCGGAAGAAACGCTCCAGAATGTGGTGATCTACTTCCAGGATGGCGGTATGGCGCTGCTGCCCGCGGAGATTGGCAATGATGCTGAAGCCCTGGCTGCCTATTGTGCCCAGTACTTCCCCGGACGAATGTACACCACCGACGGGGATTCCGCCGCGCTGGACTATGACGCGACTCTCTCTGAGGAATGGACAAAGGCGCATTACGGTGAGAACAGCCGTGCGATGCTTGTGCGCCTGGTGAAGCTCGGCCTTACGCAGACCACTGTTATCACTGCGCAGGGGGATGAGGTCACTGTGCCCAGCCACTGCCTGAAATTTGCTGATGGCGTGGATGCCCAGCATCTGCTGGGGTTTGTGTATGCGCCTCGTACCGGTGAAGCGACCATCCGCGAAAAAGAAGGCGGCAGCGCCAAGGCGATCGGCAAGGGGAAGACCGGCAAGGTGGTCGCCATTCTGGAGTATGATGGCGGCAACTTCACCAAGATTCGTTACGATGATATCGAAGGCTATATCCGTACCGACTGCCTGATTTTCCATGATGGCAAGGAGGGGGCTTTGTGGACCGGTATCCTGCACATCAACGGTGTAAAGGACGGCAGCAAGACTGTTACCATCCGTGCTGACAAATCTACCAGCAAGGCAAAGGTTGCTGCGTGGGAGACCGGAACCTCTGTGATCGTCCACGCGGAAGACAAAGGCTGGTACACGGTGGAGAAGGATGGCTGGGTCGGCTATGTGCAGAGCCAGTATCTGACACTGATTCAGGATTGATTATTTGGCCTTTCCCCATGGGAAGGGCTTTTTGTTACATTTGTTTGAAATACAAATGAATATCCCCCAAAGAAATGAAAAAAGTCTTGCTAAAAAGCCCAAAAAGCTGTATACTACATAATGACCCCGTCTATGGGTATCTTTGGCGTGGAATCACGCCGATTACCCAGCAGGGGACTGCCCCTGGCACAAGGAGCAAGGAGCAAGGAGGTAGACGCAACCTATGGAATGTAAGATCAAAAATGACGTCGGCACGATCTTTATCACGGAGGACGTGATGCTCAAGGTCGTGGGTTATGCGGCGCTTGAATGCTACGGCATTGTCGCGATGTCCTCCAAGCGGGCCAAGGATGGCATTGTCGAGTGGCTCGGCCGGGAGAATCTTTCCAAGGGCGTGCAGATCCGCAATGTGGGCGACATGCTGGATGTGGATCTGTTCATTGTCGTGGAATACGGCATCTCCATTGCGGAGGTGTGCAAGACCATTGTCGATCAGGTCCGCTACAAGCTGGAGAGCATGACCGGCGTGAAGGTGCGCAAGGTGAACATCTCGGTGGAAGGCATCCGCGTCTGATACCACCGATTAAGCGAACCCTGTGCACGGTCAGCCGGACACAGGCCGAATGGAGGAACGACCTTTGATACAGCATAAAGTAATTGATGGCCTGCTGCTGCGCGATATGTTGATCGCCGGCGCGAATCTGCTGGAGCAGAACCGTGAAGCAGTAGACGCCCTGAATGTCTTCCCCGTGCCCGACGGTGATACGGGCACCAACATGTCTCTGACCATGCAGAGCGCCGTGCGTGAAATCAACGCCAAGGAGTATCTGCGTGCCGATGAAGCCGCTGCTGCCATCTCCAAGGGCGCGCTCAAGGGCGCCCGCGGCAACTCCGGCGTTATCACCTCCCAGCTTCTGCGCGGCTTTGCCACTGCCCTGAAGGGTGTGGAGAAGATCACGCCTGTTCAGTTTGCCCAAGCCCTCAAGGCTGGTTCTGACAAGGCGTACAAGGCGGTCATGAAGCCCAAGGAGGGCACCATCCTGACCGTTGCCCGCGTGATTGCGGAGGACGCCATCAAGTTCACCGAGCAGAATCCGGATGATTACGATGGCCTGATGAACGTCATCCTCACCAGCGGTGAAGCCATTCTGCGCAAGACCCCCGAGATGCTGCCCCCTCTGAAGGCTGCAGGCGTGGTGGACTCCGGCGGACGCGGTCTCCTGCTGATCTACACCGGCTATGTGGCGGTCATGCGCGGCGAGGAGATTGCCGATCCTGCGGCCTTGCTGGCGGGCGACTGCTCCGTCGTTGAGGAGGACATCCATGACCTCTCCGGCGAAATCAAGAACGCCTATTGTACCGAGTTCACCATCGTGAACTTCCGCGAGGACTGCACCGAGGGCGATGTGGACTCCTTCCGCCGCCGCCTGAACCGCATTGGCGATCGTGTACAGGTCACCGGCGACATGACCGAGACGAAGGTGCATGTGCACACCAACAACCCCGGCAATGCCATCGAGTACGGCATCGAGCTGGGCGAGCTGGTGAACATCAAGATCGACAACATGCTGGATATGAAGCGCAAGCTGGAGGGCGAGAAGGCTCCCGCGGCGATCCCTGCTGCGCCTGCTGCTCCCGCTGAACCCGAGAAGGACTTCGGCATGGTTGCCGTGTCCCTGGGTGAGGGCTTCTCCAGTATCTTCCGTGATCTGACTGTCGATCACATCGTTGAGGGCGGCCAGACCATGAATCCCTCCGTGGATGACATCCTCAGCGCGATCAACGCCGTCAACGCCAAGTGCGTTTTCGTCTTCCCGAACAACGGCAACGTGATCTTCGCCGCAAACCAGGCTGCGGAGCTGGCGGAGAAGGAAGTCCACGTCATTCCCACCAAGAACGTGGCGATGGGCATTGCTGCCGCCGTGGCTTTCCAGCCCGACGCCTCCGCCCAGGAGAATGCCGAGCGCATGGCTGAGGCTGCTGAGCACGTCAAGACCGGCACCGTCACCTATGCCGTGCGAGACAGTGAGTATAACGGCGTGCAGATCCACAAGGATGATATCATCGGTATGCACAATGGCCAGATCGCGTACTCCGGCAACTCCGTACACGATGTGGTGATGGAGATGATGACCGCTATCATCGACGACGAGGCTGAGCTGATCACTGTTTACTACGGCAGTGACGTTACCAAGGAAGACGCGGAGGCCATCACCGCCGAGATCGCTGAACAGTATCCCGATTGCGATGTGGACTGCCTCTTTGGCGGCCAGCCGCTGTACTACTACCTGATCTCTGTGGAGTAAAAATGGAACTTTCTGAAATGCGGGGCGTCGGCCCTGCACGTATGGAATCTCTTCGCGCAGTGGGCATCACCTCACTGCGCGATTTGCTTTACACCCTGCCGGTGCGCTATGAGGATCGTACCCAGATCGTGCCCTGCAAGGAGGCGCGCGGCGAGGTGCTGGTCATGGGTGTGGTGCCGGACAGTCCCAAGTACAGCCGCTTCAACGGCCTGGTGCGGGTGACGGCATCGTTCCATGACGACACCGGTCGGCTGCCGTTAGCCTGGTACAATCAGCCGTGGATGATGCAGCAGCTGCCGGTGGGGGAGCCGATCATGCTCTTTGGCCGGGTGGCAGAGAAGAATGGCCGCCGCGTGCTGCAGAATGCGTCCATTGTGGATGAAAAATCCATTCAGCCGGTGTACCGGGCGATCAAGGGCATCCCGGCGAAGTCCTTCCGTACGATGATGGAGCAGGCGCTCTCCCAGGTGGATGATACCTGCCCGGAGACGCTGCCCAATACGTTGCGGCTGCGGCACGGTCTGTGTGAGCTGAACTTCGCGCTGCGGGAGGCTCACTTCCCGGCGAATTTCGAGAATCTGAAGATGGCTCGCCGCCGCCTGGCCTTCGAGCAGATGCTGATGTATCAGGCGGCATTGGGTCTCATGCGGCACCACAAGGAGGACGGCATGCCCATTCCGCTGAGCGATACAGCCACGGCGGACTTCTGGGCGACAATGCCCTTCCCGCCGACGGGGGCGCAAAAGCGTGTGCTGGAGGAAGTCGCTTCTGATCTGCGTAAGACCCGTGCCATGAGCCGCCTGATCCAGGGGGACGTGGGCTGCGGCAAGACAGCACTGGCCTTTGGCGCGATTGCCATGACCTGCACGGCAGGCTTCCAGGCGGCAATGATGGCCCCGACGGAGATCCTTGCAAGGCAGCACTATGAGTCCGCAAAAGCCATGCTGGAGCCCCTGGGCCTCCGCTGCGGGCTGCTGATCGGCAGCATGAAGGCCAAGGAGAAGCGGGCTGCCCATGCCGCCTGCGTTTCAGGTGAGTGGGATGCGGTGTTCGGCACTCATGCGCTCATCAGCGAGGGGGTAAAGTATAAGAAGCTCGGCCTGGTGGTGACCGACGAGCAGCACCGTTTTGGTGTGCGTCAGCGATCGACGCTGCAGGAAAAGGGTGCGGCCAACGACAAGGCCCCCCACGTGCTGGTCATGTCCGCCACGCCCATCCCGCGCACGCTGGCGCTGATTCTCTACGGTGACCTCGATGTTTCCGTGGTGGATGAGCTGCCGCCGGGCCGTACGCCGGTGAAGACCCGAGTGGTACCGGAAAGCAAGCGCGATGCCATGTACGGCTTCCTCCGTGAGGAAGTCGCAAAGGGACGGCAGGGCTATGTGGTCTGCCCGCTGGTGGACGAAAGCGAAATGCTGGAGGACGTCCGCAGCGCAAGGGAAACCTATGATGATCTCGTACATGGCGTGCTTTATGGGCTCCGGGTGGGGCTCACCTGGGGCACCCAAAAGGCGGACGACAAAGCCGCTGTGCTGGCGGATTTTGCATCTGGTGCGCTGGATGTGCTTGTTTCCACCACGGTCATTGAGGTAGGAGTGAACGTTCCCAATGCCTCCGTCATGATCATCGAGAATGCCGAGCGCTACGGCCTGAGCCAGCTGCACCAGCTGCGTGGGCGCGTGGGACGTGGCTCAGCGGAGTCGTGGTGCTTCCTGCTGGCAGAGGAGAACGAGCGGCTGCGAATCCTGAGCCAGACCAACGACGGATTCCTCGTGGCGCAGAAGGATCTTGAGCTGCGTGGCCCCGGCGACCTGATGGGCACCCGCCAGTCCGGCGAAATGCTGCAGGGCTTCCTGCTGGACGGCGATGTGAAGCTGCTGGAGGAAACTGCGAACTGCATGAAGCAGCTCCGTGCGGACGCTTCCATGGCTGCAGAACGTGCCGCGGTGGAAGCTGTCGCGCTGCGCTTCTACGGCGAAAAGCTGCGTCAGGTAGCCCTCAATTGATATCAACCGAAAGAAGGTTTGTGATGTGAATTGCCTTGAAAACCGTGAATTGTCATGGCTCCGCTTCAACGAGCGGGTGCTGGAGGAGGCTGAGGACGAGCGCGTGCCGCTGTGCGAGCGACTGTCCTTCCTGTCCATCTTCCAGAGTAATCTGGATGAGTTCTTCATGGTGCGTATTGGCTCATTGCATGACCAGATGCTGCTGGACAAGGAGTCTCGCGAGAATAAGACTCGCATGACCCCCGGCGAGCAGATCGATGCATGCATCAGCCGTATTCGCGAAATGTGCCATCGCAGAGACCGTACCTATGCTGCGATGCTGGAAAAGCTGCACGAGCAGGGCGTCAGCATCGTCAACTTCCGCGAGATCAGCCAGGAGAGCAGCGATTACCTGAAAGCGATGTTCCGCAGGGAGTTCCTGCCGCTGTTGTCCACCTACATCGTGAGCAAGAAAATGACCTTCCCCTTCCTGAAAAATAGGGATATCTATGCTGTGGCGGTGCTGGGCGGTAAGGGCGATAAAAAAGGCGACAAGCAGAAGATCGGCATCGTACCCTGTGGCACGGGCGTGTTCCCGCGGCTGATTGCTATTCCGGAGCGGACGGGCTGCTTCATGCTGGCGGAGGAGCTGATTCTGCATTTCTTGCCGGAGCTTTTTCCGGGTTACAAGGTGGTTTCGAAGACCCTTGCGCGCATCACCCGCAGTGCGGACATTGACGCCGATGCGGTGTACGACGAGGATCTCAACTACCGCGATCACATGGCAGAGGTGGTCAAGCTCCGCCAGAAGCTGTGCCCGGTGCGTCTGGAGCTCTCCCGACAGATTGACGAGGGTATCATCAAACGGCTCTGTGCTGCGCTGAAGCTCAGCATGGATCGGGTATATGAGTATGACACTCCTCTTGACGTCAGCTTCCTCTTTGGCATTCAGGACAACCTGCGCAGCCATGCTGAACTGTTTTATGCGCCCCGGCATCCCCAGAAGACGCCGGATCTTGATATGAACCGGCCCATCATGGATCAGATTGCCGAGAAGGATGTGCTGCTGCACTATCCCTACCAGTCCATCCGCCCCTTCCTGAACATGCTGACCCAGGCAGCCCACGATCCAACGGTGACCTCCATCCGCATGACGCTCTACCGCCTGGCGCGAGATTCCAAGGTGGTGGAGGCCTTGGTGGAGGCAGCTGAAAACGGTAAGCAGGTGGATGTGCTTGTGGAGCTCAAGGCCCGCTTTGACGAGGAGAACAACATCGAGTGGAGCCGTCGCCTGGAGCGGGCAGGCTGCCATGTCATTTACGGCGTGGAAAGGCTGAAGGTGCACTCCAAGCTGTGCCTGATCACCCGCGAAACGCATGCCGGCCGCCAGTACATCACCCAGATTGGCACGGGCAACTACAACGAGAAGACTGCTCGCCTGTACACCGATATCAGCTACATGACAGCCCGGGAGGAAATCGGTCTGGATGCCATGGCAGTCTTTGAGGCGCTGCTGGAGGGTGAAACCGTCGACCATACGCAGACGCTGATGGTTGCGCCCCACTGCCTGCAGAACAAGCTGATGGACTTGATTGATGGAGAGATTGCCAAGGTCAAGGCAGGCCGGAAGGGCCTCATCCGCCTGAAGATGAACAGCCTGACTGACAAGACGCTTATCGACAAGCTGATTGAAGCGTCCCAGGCAGGCGTGCAGATCGACATGATCGTCCGCGGTATCTGCTGCCTGCGGGGCGGCGTAGTGGGGGAGACAGACAACATCCGCATTATCAGCGTGGTGGGTCGCTTCTTGGAGCATAGCCGCATCTACATTTTCGGCGTCGGCCCGGATGCGAAGGTATTCATCTCCTCTGCCGACTGGATGACCCGCAATACCCTGCGCCGTGTTGAAATCGCGACGCCCATCCTGGATGAAGGATGCATGTTCCGGCTGGAACGCATCTTCGATGTGATGTGGCACGACAATGTGCAAGCCCGCGAGCAGCAGCCTGACGGTAACTATCGCCGCCGTTATCCGGGTGTGAATGCGCCTGTGAGCAGTCAGAACTGGCTTTATGACGAGGCGTACCGTATGGCAGCACAAATCAAGTGACACAAAAACGGACTGGCCGCCATGGTCAGTCCGTTTGCTTATTCGGTTGCCTCCATGATTTCCACGAGGATGGCGTTCTGAACATCCATGCCGCGGCGGGTGAGGGCCCAGTATCCACCCTGATGGTGGAGCAGACCCCGTTTCTCCTGCTGGCGGAAGATATCGCCGCAGTAATCATCCAGCGTGACGCCGTGCATGGCAGCGAAATCGGCCTCGGAGACACCGCGTGTCATCCGTAAGCCAAGCATCAGGGATTCAAAGCGTGCGTCTTCCGGCAGGAGGGAAACCCGCTCCCGGCGGCGCCATGCCTGCTCGGTTGCCATGGAGATATATTCGCGGATGCTGGCGGGGTTGGTCAACCTGAGCCCGCCGCTCTTCGTTTGGAGGAAGGAGGATGCTGATGCGCCGAGCCCGATGTAGGGTACTCGCGTCCAGTAACCGATATTATGCTGGCATTCCCGGCCCGGCTTAGCAAAATTGCTGATCTCATACTGCTTGTAGCCATGCCGCGCCAAGGTGTGCAGCGCGTCATCGTACATTTCGCGCTCGTCGGCTTCGTCAGGAAGAGCAAGCCGTCCTGTGTCCAGGTCACGCTTAAGGGGCGTTCCGTCCTCCGGAATGAGTCCGTAGCAGCTTATGTGCTCCACCTTCAGGGCGAGGGCAGCTTCAAGGGATTCCCGCCACATCTCCGGGGATTGTCCGGGCAGGCCGAACATCAGGTCAACGCTCAGGTTGCCGATCCCCATGCGGCGGGCAAGCTGTACCGACTCCACCACATCGGCGTGGCCGTGGATGCGGCCAAGCGTCCGCAGCAGCTCCTGTTGCGCAGCCTGCATTCCCATGGAAAGGCGGTTCACACCGCCGGAATTGGCGGTTTCCAGCCATTCAGCTGTCAGGGTACCTGGGTTGGCCTCGGAAGTGAATTCGATGCCTGCAGGGATGTTAAACCGCTCGTGCAGACCGGTCAGCAGCTTGCACAGCAGCTCAGCAGGCAGGGTGGAGGGGGTTCCGCCGCCGATAAACACAGTTTGGAGTGGCTCGTCCTTGGCATAATCAGTCATGGCGTCCGCCTCTCGGAGCAGCGCGTCCACATAGGCGGCCATGGTGCCTTCCTGCCCGGAGTAGGAGGCAAAATCGCAGTATCGGCACTTCTGTCGGCAGTAGGGGATGTGGATGTAGAGTTCCATAGCTCACCTTAACAAAATTACACTTGGCAAAACTCGATTCATAGGGTATAATGGCTAAAAGGAGGTTGTACAAATGGAGGCAATTGTTCATTTTCTTGAGGATGTAGTGCATTTTGCAGCACAGATTGGCATCACGCTTACGGAGATGGCGGGTATCGCTATCCTGCTGATCACGGTGGCCAAGGCAATCGTAGGGTACTTCCGCAAGAGCGAGCATCTGCGTCTGGATCTGGCGGAGGGCATCGCCCTGGCGCTGGAATTCAAGCTGGGCGGCGAGGTGCTGCGTACCGTTATCGTCCGCGAATGGACGGAGCTGCTGATCCTGGGCGCGATCATCGCGCTGCGCGGTGCTCTGACGCTGCTGATTCACTGGGAAATCAGCGTGGAAGAGAAGCGCGAAAAGGCCATGCTGGAGGAGCATCAAAAGGACTGACGGTATTCCTCCACCACACCGGGAACCGCCAGATTAATGACCGGCACATCCTGGGAGATGGCGTAGCGCACGGTGGATAGGGTTCCGCCATGCAGTCGCGACATATAGGCCACGCACAGATAGCTGCGATCCACCATATAGGCGTTGCGGGCCTGCATGCACCCATCGTAATAGCGGGGGGAGAGCACACGGGTCTCATCGCTGGCATAAAGCAGACGCTCGTAATGCGAGCAGTCTGCTTTTTTCCATTTGGAACTCTGGTCAGCGCAGGGCAGGCAGAAGATCAACCGCACATCCGGATGCATCCGGCGCAGCTCAACTACCCGTTCTGCTGCGTAAAGATCAAAGCCCAGCGCACCGCCGCAGAGAAAATCACGATATCCCTGGGTATAGAGGAGCTCCAGCAGCTCAGTCAGCTGCGAAAGGGCAGGATCGTCTGTCTTTCCCAGAACCCGGTGACCGGTGAAGCAGACGGTGTGCTCGCGATTCGTGCGGGTGCGCAGCTCGTAGGGATCAACCTCACCGTCTGCTGCATTGAAAGAAGGCGGCTGACGAAGTACGTCAGCCGCGTTTGCTTGTTCAGGATGATTGCGCGGCCCTTGCCATGGGAAACGCCTGAAGGTCGGCATGGTTGACCTCCTTTGGTTGGTGTGGATCAGTCTGCATCCATCTTAAGCACGGCAAGGAAGGCCTCGGAGGGTACCTGCACGGTACCGAACTGGCGCATGCGCTTCTTGCCTTCCTTTTGCTTCTCCAGCAGCTTCTTCTTACGGGTGATGTCACCGCCGTAGCACTTGGCGAGCACATCCTTGCGCATGGCCTTGACGGTCTCGCGGGCGATGACCTTGCCGCCGATGGCAGCCTGGATCGGAATCTCGAACATCTGGCGCGGGATGACGTCCTTGAGCTTCTCGGCGATGTTGCGGCCGCGGCCATAGGCCTTGTCGCGGTGGCAGATGATGGAGAACGCGTCGCACAGGTCGCCGTTGAGCAGGATATCAAGCTTCACCAGATCGCTCTCCCGGTAGTCCTTGAGCTCATAGTCGAAGGACGCATAGCCGCGGCTGCGGGATTTGATCTGATCGAAGAACTCGAAGATGATCTCGTTCAGCGGCAGCTCGTAGTGGAGACGGATGCGGCTGCCCTCGTACTGCATGTCCAGGAAGATGCCGCGCTTGTCCTGGCACAGATCCATGATCGCGCCGACAGAGTCCTGAGGGGTGTAGATCGTCGCGCTGACGAAGGGCTCCTCCATCATGCTGATCTCGCCTATCGGCGGCAGGTTGGAGGGGTTGTCGATGTTGACGACCGTGCCGTCAGTCTTGGTGACGCGGTAGATAACGCTGGGGGCGGTGGTGACCAGGTTCAGGTCCCACTCGCGCTCCAGGCGGGTGGTGATGATGTCCATGTGGAGCAGGCCCAGGAAGCCGCAGCGGAAGCCGTAGCCCAGTGCCACGGAGGTCTCCGGCTCAAAGGACAGGGAAGCGTCGTTCATGCGCAGCTTCTCCAGGGCATCCTTGAGGGCAGGGTAGTCCGCGCCGTCAGCGGGGTATACGCCGCAGTACACCATAGGGGTCACCTGACGGTAGCCGGGCAGGGGGTCCGCTGCCGGACTGGCGGCATTGGTGATCGTATCACCGACGCGGGTCTCGCGCACGTCCTTGATGGAGGCAGCCACATAGCCGACGTCGCCGGGCTTGAGCTCAGCGCAGGCCTGATAACCGGGATTGAAGGTACCCACCTCGACGATGTCGAACTCGCCGCCGGTGGCCATCAGGCGCATGCGCATACCGGCCTTGAGGGTGCCTTCCTTCACGCGGACAAAGCAGATCGCGCCGCGGTAGTTATCATAGAACGCATCGAAGATCAGTGCCTGCAGGGGAGCGTTCTCATCGCCTGAGGGGGCGGGGACGTACTCCACCACAGCTTCCAACACATCCTGAATGTTCAGACCGGTCTTGGCGCTGACACAGGGCGCATAGGAGGCGTCCAGGCCGATGACGTCTTCGATCTCCGCCTTGACCTCCTCTGGCTGAGCGCTGGGCAGGTCGATCTTGTTGATCACGGGGATGATTTCCAGGTCGGCGTCCAGGGCCATGTACACATTGGCCAGGGTCTGAGCCTCGATGCCCTGGGTGGCGTCCACCACCAGCAGCGCGCCTTCACAGGCGGCCAGGGCACGGCTGACCTCATAGGTGAAGTCCACATGGCCGGGGGTGTCGATCAGGTTCAGGGTGTAGGTTTCGCCGTCCTTGGCTGTGTACTGCATGTTGACGGCCTTGGATTTGATGGTGATGCCGCGCTCCCGCTCCAGCTCCATGGAGTCCAGGATCTGCTCGGTCATTTCACGCTTCTCGAAAACGCCGGTCATCTCCAGGATGCGGTCCGCCAGGGTGGACTTGCCGTGGTCGATGTGGGCGATGATGCAGAAGTTGCGAATCTTTGAAAGTCTGTCGGACAAAGTCGTAGCCTCCGTTCAAATGGGCATATCAATACAGTATATATTCTAACGTATTTTACGGCGGAATGCAAGGCGTTCCTTCATAATTTCTTTCGCTGCAGGAATGGGGACGGAAATCGGGTGTGGATTCTGTGAAATAATTCTCAAAATTGTTTTTTTTATGTATTCACAAATGGAAGAAAATCTGCTATAATATTTCCTGGTGCGAGGAAATACTTCGCAACATAAAACGAAAGGGGATACACTCCAAATGAAGCGTATCATTGCGACCCTGCTTTCTCTGGCGCTGGTGCTGACCACCCTGGTCGTGCCCGCCATGGCTGAGACTGCTGATGCCGACATCATCGTTGTCGGTGCTGGCGGCGCTGGCCTCTCCGCCGCTCTGGCTGCTGCCGAAGCTGGCGCTGAGAAGGTCATCGTTCTGGAGATGACCGCCAAGACCGGCGGCGCTCTGAACTTCACCTCCGGCTCCATGTCCGCTGCCGGTACCATCATCCAGAAGGAAGAGGGTATCGAGGACACCGTCGAGTCCTACATTGCTGACATCATCAACAATGGCGACGACTTCGGCGGCAAGCCCAACAAGGAACTGATCGAGGTCTATGCCAACAACGCCACTGAGGTGTTTGACTGGCTGTACGAGAATGGCGTCAAGGATATGTTCCGCCCCGGCGCTGCCCGCGCTGTGTTTGCTCCCGAGCATGCTCTGTACTCCGTGCCCCGTACCTACAAGCCTTCTGCACCCGAGGGATACAAGTCTGCGTCCCATGCCGTTCTGGACAAGCTGGTCAATGCTGACGGCCGCATCGAGGTCATCACCCTGACCACCGCCAAGGAACTGATCGCCAACGAGAAGGGCCAGATCATCGGCGTGAAGGCTGTGGGCCCCAACGGCGAGGTCGAATACACCTCCAAGAAGGGCGTCATCGTCTGCACCGGCGGCTACTCCTCCAACAGCAAGCTGATGGGGCAGTACGCTCCCGAGGGCGAGTACTACCTGGCTGGCGGCGCTCCCGGCGCTGACGGCTACGGCATCTACATGATGCAGAAGGTTGGCGCTGGCGTGACCGGCATGGATTGCATCCCCACCTTCCCCATGGGCATGATCTCCCGTACCGATCCCACCAAGGGCCAGATCGCTTCCACCTACACCTGGAAGGCTGGCGCCATCACCGTTAACAAGAATGGCGAGCGCTTCTGCAACGAGACCGAGGATGTCGTTTCCATCCGTGAGGTCGCTCTGGAGAAGCAGCCCGAGGCTGTTCTGTACGACATCTACACCGATAAGATCCTGGCTGATCTGAACGCTGCCGGCGGCGCGGTGTTCATGAACTTCTACTTCTACGAGGGCGGCGCTGGCGATCACGTGATGTACAAGGCCGACACCATCGAGGGTCTGGCTGCCGAGATCGGCGTGCCTGCTGAGAACCTGGTCAAGACCGTTGCTGACTACAACGCTGCTGTTGACGCTGGCGTTGACACTGCTTTCGGCCGTAAGCTGGATGGCACCGACGGCAACTACAACCTGGCCATCAACAAGATCGAGGGCGAGAAGTTCTACGCCATCCGTCTGCACGCTCTGTGTGTCATGACCCTGGGCGGCGTGACTGCCAATGCGAACATGCAGGTTCTGGACGAGACCAACAATGTCATCCCCGGCCTGTATGCGGCTGGCGAGTGCGTCGGCGGCATCTGGGGCAAGTTCGTCTCCGGCGGCACCGGCGTTATGGGCCCCATCGTCTTCGGCCGCATCGCTGCTCAGCACGCCATGGCCAACGAGATGGGCGAGGGCTACCGCGTCCACGAGGCTCTGGACATTCTGGATGCCTCCCTGTTCGAGAAGGAGACCTCTTCCGAGGCTAAGTTCGACATGACCAAGGCTCTGAAGGACGGCGAGTACACCGGTGCTGTGATCGGCCACAACGGCGGCGACCTGACTGTGAAGGTTGTCATCGCTGGCGGCAAGATCGCCTCTGTTGAGGTCGTCTCCCACACCGAGACCCCCGGCATCTCCGATGCTCCCATCGCCTCCGTGCCCGCTGCCATCGTCGCCGGCAACACCGTTGACGTTGACACCGTGGCTGGCGCGACTGTCACCTCCAACGCCATCATCGATGCCGTTGTGAAGTGCCTGGAGCAGGCTGCCAACTAATTCACAACTGAATTAGCCTTTCTGGACTCCTCTGTGGAAGCAGGGGAGTCCATTTATGTTGAATTGTAAAATGTGCTGTGGATGATTGACGCAGGGGCATGTCTGTGATATTCTGCCAACAAAGGAGTGATCGCGATGAAACGACGCATGACAGCTTTGGCTGTTTTGATGATCTGTTTGCTGCCCATAACAGCTTCGGCGAATTCTTCCTGGCGGTGGCTGAGTGAAACCCGGCCTTACGATGTGCTGCCCTTTGTGGCAGTCATTACGATTGCCATTGAAACGGCGGCGATGTGGTATGTGCTGGGGAAGCAGCATCTGGTGAGAATCGCTGTCGCTGTGGTGATTGCGAATTTGCTGTCTTTTGCGGCGCCGTATCTGTGGATGAATTTTGAAATGCATGTCGAGGCGCTGAAGTCCTTCTCCTGGTTGATGGAGAACGGGCATTATTATACGGTCGGTTGTGTATATTTGTGCATGACGCTGATGATTGAAGTGCCAGTGGTATTTCTTACGCTGCGAAAACATACGGGTAACAAGTGGCGGTTTCTGCTGACCGTTGTTGGCTCAAACGCATTGACCACCCTGATCACCGCAGCCGCGGAACGCATTTTCTGCTACGGACATGGATAAAACAGCATACCAAAAGGCTCCTCCTTGTGGAGGAGCCTTCTTGCATCACCGTTCACTTTTCAGCAGCGCATACCAGCAGGCGTCGCACACGCCCTGATTGTTCCAGTCGGACTGTCGCAGCGTGCCCTCGTACTTCATGCCGCACTTTTTCATCACGTCGCCGGAATGCGGATTGCGGGGGTCGTGGCGGGCCTCGATGCGGTCATAGCCGACCTCATCAAAGAGGCAGTCCATCACGGCCTTGAGGGCCTCGCTGACAATGCCCATGTGCCACCAGTTCCGTCCGATGCAGTAGCCAATGTGTGCCTTGCCAACCCGGTCATCATGCTCCACCACGGCCATGCTGCCGATGGGCTGGCCGTCATACACGATGGCCCACTGGTAATAGTCAGGCGCCGCATAGTGGCTGATCCAGTCGTTACACACCCATTGGCTCACCTCGACGCTCCTGTGCGTCGGCCACGTGAGGAACTTCGTCACCTCCGGGTCGCTGGCCCAGTTGGCGAACATGGCTGGCGCGTCGTCCACGGTAAAGGGACGCAGGGTCAGCCGCGGCGTTGTGAGGATATGTGTGCCTTTGTGATTCACCATGGAAATCCCTCCTTGTACAGAAAAGCGCACAGGTTTCCCCGTGCGCTGTATGCATTATTTCTTCTTGCTGCCGAGCTTGTTCTCGGTGCCCTTCAGCAGACGGCCGATGTTGGCATGATGACGCCAGATCAGCAGCCCGGAGATAGCAATCACCCATACGATGACCAGCCAGTTTGCCCAGTTGGTGGCAATGACCATCACTGCGAACAGCGCCGCCAGAGTGATGGAACCCAAGGACACATACTTGGTGGTTGCGATTAGCGCGATGGCAACAACGTAACAGATGATCGCGGGGATGGGGAAGGTCATCAGCATGACCGCCAGGGTAGAGGCTACGCCCTTGCCGCCCTTGAACTGGAAGAAGCAGGGCCAGTTGTGGCCGATGACGACCGCCAGACCAGCAACCATGGCGCCGTTGAGGTCCATCCAGACCCGGCCGATGATGCAGGCGATCAGTGCCTTCAGGATGTCCAGCACAAAGACGATCAGGCCGGTCTTCACGCCCATGACGCGCAGCACATTGGTAGCGCCGGTGTTCTTGCTGCCGACCTCGCGCAGATTCGGGCCGCCCTTGAGCTTGGCCACGATCATGCCGAAGGAGATGCTGCCCAGCAGATAGGCGATCACCGCGATAATGACGTAATTCATCATGTTTGCCTCCTTACTTGTCCTTCTTCTTCTCACGCAGGAGGAAGCGGATGGGGGTGCCGGTGAAGTCGAAGGTCTTGCGGAAGTAGTTCTCCAGGTAGCGCTCGTAGGCGAAGTGCATGAGTGTCTCGTCGTTGACGAAGAGGATGAACAGGGGCGGGCAGGTAGACTGCTGGGTGACGTAGTAGATCTTCAGGCGGCGGCCATTGGTCGCCGGGGGCTGGAGATCGGCGGTAGCGTCGGTGAGGACGTCGTTGAGGATGCCGGTGGGGATGCGCTTGCTTGCCTGGGCCCAAACCTGATCCACCATGTCCATCACGGTGTGCACGCGCTGGCCGGTCTTGGCGGAGAGGAAGAGCACGGGCGCATAGTCCATGAACTTCAGGTCCTCCAGCACCTGCTTCTTGTAGGATTCGAGGGTGCCGGTTTCCTTTTCGATCGCGTCCCACTTGTTGATGACAACGATGACAGCCTTGCCCTCCTCGCGGATGAGGCCGGCGATCTTGGTGTCCTGCTCGGTCACGCCGTCCTGGGCGTCGATGAGCAGAAGCGCCACGTCGCAGCGGCGGATAGCCGCAATGGAGCGCAGCACGCTGTAGCGCTCCAGGGACTCGTCCTCAATCTGGCTCTTGCGGCGGATGCCGGCGGTGTCGATGATGTTGTACTCCGTGCCGTTGACCTTGAACTTGGTGTCGATGGCGTCACGGGTGGTGCCGGCGATGTTGGAGACCATGGTGCGCTCCTGACCGAGCAGCTTGTTCACCAGGGAGGACTTGCCCACGTTGGGGCGGCCCACGACGGCCAGCTGCAGCACGTGATCTTCCTCGTCCAGTTCATCCTTGGTCTGGGGCGGCAGCTCCTTGCAGATGGCCTCCAGCAGGTCGCCCAGGCCCATCATGTTCGCCGCGCTGATGGCGATTGGATCGCCGATGCCCAGCTCATAGAACTCGTAGATATTGTCCACCATGGAGATGTGGTCGACCTTGTTGATCGCAAGAATCACGGGCTTCGAGGTCTTGCGCAGCATGTTGGCGACCTCGCGATCATCGTCGGTGAGGCCCGTGCGGCCATCGGCGAAGAAGCAGATCACATCCGCGGTATCCATGGCAATCTCCGCCTGGTGCCGCATCTGGGAGAGCAGCACGTCCTCGCTGCGGGGGTCAATACCGCCGGTGTCGATCATGGTGAAGCGGCGGTTTTGCCACTCCACGTCGCAGTAGATGCGGTCGCGGGTGACACCGGGGGTATCTTCGACGATGGAGATGCGCTTGCCGGTGATGCGGTTGAAGAAAGTAGACTTGCCAACGTTGGGACGGCCGACGATGGCAACGAGGGGCTTAGCCATATTTGTGTCCTCCTAATGAACGGCTGAGGATTTACTCCTGATAGCCGGAGATCGCGCGCCAGAAGCCTTCACCGGTTGCTTCGGTGATTCGCAGGGGTGCGGGCAGCGCCTTGCGCACATCCTCGACGGACATATCGTCCAGGAAAAGATCGCCCTCTGCGCGGATCATGCTCCGCACGATGAGGATCTCGTCAGCATTTACGTCTTTGCATTGCTCCACCAGGTCGCCGCCGGTGATGAGCCCTGCCACGGTCACCGATTCGCCAAAGAATCGGTTTGTGATAGGGCGTACCTCCACGGTGGTACCTTTGGGGGCGTACTGATCCGCCAGCCGCTGCAGGAACGGTGCGATGGAAGTGCCTGTGGCGATACACAGCCTGCGGGGCGCGGTTTCTTCTACCGGGTAATCCTCGGCGGCGTATTGCAGGTCAGTCTCGAACATCCTCAGCATGCCCACGCCGTTCTCAATCTGCGGGTAGTCCTCGTATTCCTCGTCCTCGGGGAGGGGGAGGCCGGACAGGCAGTAGAACTCGTCTGCCGGGAAGACGAAGCGGGTGCCCATTTCCGAAAAGAATTTCTTCTGCAGGGGCTTCATGGATTCGATCAGCTCGGTGGCCATCTGCTTGTCGTAGGGCTTGATGTAGGGCAGGCCGTCGCGGTGCTTGGTCAGGCCGATGGGCACCAGCGCGATGGACTGCGCCGCGGGAGCCAGCTCTGCCAGCTCGCGGATGGACTTCATCAGGATTTCGCCGTCGTTCCAGCCGGGGCAGAGCACGATCTGGCAATGGAAGCGGATGCCGTGCTTCTTCAGCAAGCGGAGATTATCCATGATCTGCGCGGCCTTGGGGTTGCGCAGCATTTTCACGCGCATGTCCGGGTCGGTGCAATGCACGGAAATGTACAGCGGGGATACCTTACGGCGGATGATTCGGTCAAGCTCTGCGTCATCAATGTTGGTCATTGTGATGTAGTTGCCCATCATCAGCGACAACCGCCAGTCATCATCCTTGACATAGAGGGTTTTGCGCATGCCGGGGGGCATCTGGTCAATGAAGCAGAAGATGCAATGATTTTTGCAGGGGCGGGGAGAGGAAACGATGGTCTGATCGAGGGTTACGCCAAGTGGCTCCCAGTCCTGCTTACGGACGTGGAGCGTTTCTTCCCGACCATCGGCGCGGCGGATGACCATGTCAAACCGTCTATTCGCTGTCAGGGCTTGATAATCGATCTGGTCGATGATGGGTTCTCCTGCGATGGAGACGAGCTGGTCGCCTTCCTGCAGGCCAAGCCTTTGGGCAATGGAGCCAGGCTGCACATGGGTGATTGCAGTAGCCATACGCCGCCTCCTTCCTACAGTTTTGCACAACTTAAACAGGCGATGCGCATACTTCACGCATCATACCTATTATGCGGCAGAATTGCCCAAAAGTCAAGGGGACTTCGTCCCACTTCCTTTCAAACAGCATCAATATGTCGTTGTGAATGCCATCTTTCGGCAGCGTGTATGAGGATCGAAGCATTGACCAAACTACTGTCCAAAGGGGGATGAAAGCATGGCGACATACCGCATCAGGCATTGCGAGCAGCTTCGGGGAGAAGTGATTATCCATTCGGCGAAGAATGCCGTGCTGCCGCTGATGTGCGCGTGTCTGCTGACGCGGGAGCCGCTGATATTGGAGCATGTGCCGAATCTGACGGATGTACAGACGCTCCTGGATATTCTGGCGGATTGCGGTGTTTCCATGCGCCGGGACGGAAACACGCTGACGCTTTGGGCAGAGGAGCCCAAATCGCCTGCGGTGACGGATTTGCTCAGCCGGATGCGCGCATCGGTGCTGGTGATGGGCCCTCTGCTGGCACGCACCGGATATGCGCGCGTCAGTTTACCCGGCGGATGTGCCATCGGCCAGCGTCCCATCGATCTACACTTAAAGGGCATGGAGGCCCTGGGTGCACAGGTGCAGCTGACACCGGGCTCGGTGACGCTGCAAGGGAAGCTCCGGGGAGGGAATATATACTTGGATTTCCCCTCTGTGGGCGCGACGGAGAACATCCTTCTGGCAGCAGCCCTTGCGGATGGCGTCACCCGCATCGAAAATGCCGCCAAGGAGCCGGAAATTGTTGATTTATGTGGCTGTCTTGTGCAGATGGGCGCAGGTATTACCGGCGCCGGGAGCGGCACCATCACGGTGGAAGGAAGGGAGAGCTTGCACGGCTGCACCTGGCGGCCTATTCCGGACAGAATCGAGGCGGGGACGATCCTCTGCGCCTCCGCGATGACGGAAGGAAGCGTACTGCTGCGGGGGATCCGGGCAGATCAGATGCAGGCGGTGCTCTTCAAGCTGGCAGAGACAGGCGTAACCCTGCGGGATTCGCCCGCTGGCCTGCGTCTGACGGGGCGCGGCAGCCAGCCCATCCAGGTGCGTACGCTGGCATATCCTGGTTTTCCCACGGATATGCAGGCCCCCATGATGGCGCTGGCGCTGCGGCTTCGTGGTACCTCCGTCTTCATGGAGACCATCTTTGAAAATCGCTTCATGCATGCACGGGAGATGGTCCGTCTGGGGGCGAACATCCGCATTGAGGACCGCATCGCCTTGGTCAGCGGCGGCGGCATGCTCTCCGGCACAACCGTCTCCAGCACGGATCTGCGGGGCGGTGCAGCGATGATGCTGGCAGGTCTGGCTGCAGAGGGGGAGACCATCCTCCGCGATCCGGCGGGGCACATTGCCCGGGGTTATGAGGACTTGCCGGGAATGCTGGGCAGCCTTGGGGCGGACATCGTCATGGAAGTATAACGTACGTTTTACTTTGACACAGCGGCCAAAACGTGCTATTCTATCTGTCATACGACAGAAAGAAGGGATTATCATGGCACGCAAGGACGTGGACATGACCCGCGGCAGTATTCTCAAACATTATCTGGCCTTTGCAGCGCCATTGGCGGTTGGCCTGCTTTTCCAGCAGCTCTACAATGCGGTGGATGCAGCTATTATCGGTAACTTCGGCCCGCCAAATGCACTTGGCGCAGTGACTTCCACCGGCAGCATTATCAACATGCTGATCGGCATCTTCAACGGTCTGTCCCTGGGCACTGGCGTGGTGCTGAGCCAGGCCTATGGCGCCCATGATGAGGAACGCATTGGCAAAGTTGTCCACACAACGATGCTCGCCACCCTCATCCTGTGTGTAATTGCCACAGTGCTGGGCTTGTTCATTGCCCGGCCTGCACTGGTGATGATGAACACACCGCCGGAGATCATGGAGATGTCTGTCACCTACCTGATGACCTACTTCGCTGGCATCAGCGGACTGCTGATCTACAACATGGGCTCGGCGATCCTGCGCGCGGTGGGGGATTCCAAACGTCCCTTGTACTTCCTGATCTTTTCCGCTGTGGTCAACACGGTGCTGGACCTGGTGTTCGTGATTCTGCTGGACATGAGTGTCTTCGGCGTGGCACTGGCCACGATTATTGCCCAGGGGTTGTCCGCGCTGCTGGTGGTGTATGTCCTGATGAAAGAAAAGAGCGCCTACGGCCTGCGTTTGCCCGCGCTGCGTATTGACAAGGCGGAGTGTAAGGAGATCTTCCGCCTGGGCCTGCCCTCCAGCATCCAGCAGGGCCTGACTAGCTTCTCCAACGTGTTCGTCATGGGCTATGTCAACGCCTTTGGCGCGGACTGCACCAGCGGCTGGGGCGCGTACAACAAGCTGGATATGTTCCTGATGGTGCCGGTGATGGCGCTGGCCCAGGCATCCACCACTTTTGTTGGGCAGAACTGGGGCGCGAAGCAGTATGCCCGCGCGAAAAAGGGCGTGCGCTCGGGCGTGATCATGTCTATGATCTGCCTGGTGACCATGGCTGCTGCGGTGCTCCTCTTCGCCAATCCGCTGTTGCACCTGATCACCAAGAACCCCGCAGAGATCGCCTATGGCGAGCGCTTCATCCGTATCATTACGCCCTTTTACATCACCATCTGTTTCAACCAGATGTACGCCGGCGCACTGCGGGGCATTGGCAGCGCCAAAACGCCGATGTTCATCTTCCTGGGCTCCTTCGTGGCCTTCCGCCAGGCGTTCCTGTTCCTGGTGAAGCTGCTGGTGGACTTCAATATCATCGGCAACCTCTCCGACGCACATTTCAACCTGATGTCCCTAGCGTTCCCCATGGGATGGATGATGGCAAGCGCGTTGCTGATCATCTTCTACCGGCGGTCGAAGCTGTTCCATGCGGAGGACGAAACGCCCATTGCGGCATAATCGTATACACAAAGACCCGGGCCGGTTGGCTCGGGTCTTCGTGTGTTATCCGTTCTTCTGCGCCTGGATCTGCTCCCATTTTTCCTGCAGGAACAGCCAACGCTCGGTGGCCTCGTCCAGCTTGCGCTGGGTCTCCTCCTGTTCGGCCATGAGGGCCGCGACCTTCACATAGTCCGCGGCGTTTGCGTCGATCTCTGCTGCAAGGGACTCGACCTTCTCCTCCAGCTGCATCACGGTATCCTCGATGGTTTCGAAGTCCCGCTGCTCCTTGAAGGAGAACCGCACTGCAGAGTGCTGGCGGCGCTGGGGCTCAGCAGGCTTGATTTCCGCTTTGATGGGGGAGGCGGCCTCTCGTTTCTCCTCCTGGGCGTCCAGGTAGCTCTGGTAGCCGCCGATATAGGGCACCATCTTGCCGTCCTCCACGGCGAAGAGGTGGGTGGTGATGCGGTCCAGGAAATAGCGGTCGTGGCTGACGGCAATAATCGCGCCCTGGAAGGAGTCCAGATAGTCCTCCAGGATGTTCAGCGTGTCCAGGTCGAGATCGTTGGTGGGCTCGTCCAGGATGAGCACGTTGGGCGCGGCCATCAGGATGCGCAGCAGGTACAGACGGCGCATTTCGCCGCCGGACAGGCTGGAAACCTTCTGGTACTGCATCTGGCTGGGGAAGAGGAAGGTTTCCGCCATCTGGGAGGCGGTGAGGTCACCGTCGGGGGTGTAGACCTTGACGGCCACGTCCTTCACGGCGTCGATGATGCGGGTGTCCGGATCCAGCGGTGGGCAGTGCTGGGCGAAGTAGCCGATCTTGACTGTGTCGCCCTTTTCGATCACGCCGGATGCAGGGGGCAGCTCACCGCACAGCGTACGAAGAAGCGTAGTTTTGCCAGCGCCGTTGCCGCCCACAATGCCTACGCGGTCATCGCGCAGCAAAGTGTAGGAGAAGTCACGAACCAGCGTATTTCCGCCGATGGCCACGTCCAGGCGGTCCCAGCTGACGATCTTCTTGCCCAGGCGGCTGGCCACAGACTTCATCGTCAGCTCGGCCTCCGGCGGGGCCTCCTTGATAGCTTCTGCCACTGCGTCAAAGCGCTGGATGCGGCCCTTAGCTTTGGTGGAGCGGGCGGGTGCGCCGCGGCGGATCCACGCCAGTTCCTTGCGGTAGAGGGACTTGTTCTTGCGCAGGGTTGCGGCCTGCATTTCTTCGCGCTGGGCGCGCTCCTCCAAATAGCCGGAGTAGGCGCAGTTGTACACGCCCACATCGCCGCCGCCAACATTGAAGATTCGGTTAAAGGCCCGCTCCAGCAGGTAACGGTCATGGGTGACGACAATCAGCGTCTTGCGCCACTTGAGGAGGCGATCCTCCAGCCACTGGGCCATGTCCAGGTCAATGTGGTTGGTGGGCTCGTCCAGGAGCAGTACGTCGCTGTCCCGGCAGAGCACGCCCGCCAATGCCACGCGCATTCGCTGCCCGCCGGAAAGCTGGCTGACGGGCTGCTGCAAATCGGTAAAGCCCAGCTGGGTGAGGAGTGTTGATGCCTCATAAGCGGCTGCAGCGGTATCCTCGCCGGGCCGGGCAGGAAGGTACTGCAGCGCTGCCTCGGTGATGGTGGCGTCTTCACGGAGCACGGGCGTCTGCGGCAGATAGGCGATGGACATGTTCCGCTGCACGGCAATGCTGCCGTTGTCGGGCTTCTCCAACCCTGCCAAAAGGCGCAGGAACGTCGATTTGCCGCTGCCGTTTTTGCCTACCACGCCGATGCGGTCTCCGTCGGAGATGGTAAGGGTCACATTGTTCATCAACATCTTCTCGGAGTAGAAGATGGTCACGTCATTGAAGGAAAATGCGCTTGCCATGGGATTACCCCTTTCTTTGTCGGGAGTATTCTATCACATTTCCGTCGCGGACGCAAGAAAATCGAAAATCACATAAAATGTATTGACAAACGATAAATGGTGTGATATCCTGCATATATCGCAAAACAATAAATCGTGTTTGAAATACGATGCGGGAGGAAATGCCATGTATGTCAAGCTGATACAGCCCAGGATGATCAAGCGTCCCATGGACACCGAGTTGAAAACCCGTATGTCGCCGCCGCTGGGGCTGCTGACGGTGATGAATGTGCTCAGGGACAAGCATCATGTACGGATTGAAAATGAGAACATCCGCCCGATTGAGTACTACGACGGTCCGGACATCGTGGGTATTTCCGTCACGGTGGATACGCTGCCCCGCGCTATTGAGATCGCCGCCCATTTCCGCAAGCGGGGCATCCCTGTGGTGGCAGGCGGCATTCATATCACCACCGCGCCGGATACCATCCCTGAGGATGCCTTCGACGCCTTGTGCATCGGCCCGGCAGAGTTGACCTGGCCTCGTATCGTCACGGACTATGAAAGGGGCCAGCTGCAGCCCGTCTATCGCTGTAAGGGAACTCTCACCGGTGCTGACATCGTTTCGCCCGCCTATGACGCCATTGACAAGCAGGACTACCTCTACTGCAACATCGTCCACACCAGCCGCGGATGCCCGTTCAGGTGCGATTTCTGCTACAACTCCTGCGGCAGTCATGCGTATGTGAAGCGTCCCATTGACGATGTACTGCGGGATATTCACACTGTGGGGCGAAAGCACATCATGTTCATCGATGATAACTTCGCCGGGGATTCCGCCTGGACAAAGAAGCTGCTGCATGCCATCACGCCGCTGGAGATCCGCTGGAATGCGGCTGTCTCGCTCAACGCTGCATTGGATGAGGAACTGCTGGACTTGATGAAGCGCAGCGGCTGTGAGGGCCTGTTCATCGGCCTGGAATCGGTCAACGAGGATTCCCTGCGGGACGTGCACAAGGGCCAGAACAGCCTTGACCGCGCGGAGCGGGCGGTGTACAATATTCATCAAAGGGGGATGATGGTCAATGCGTCCTTCGTATTCGGACTGGATGGCGATACATCGGATACCTTCCGCCGCACGCTGGATTGGATCATCCGCCACCGCATCGAGACCGTGACCTCCCACATCATGACGCCCTATCCAGGTACCGTACTGTATGAGCGGCTGAAGACGGAGGGCCGTATCCTGACGGACGACCTTTCCCTGTATAATACAGCCAACGTGGTCTACCAGCCCAAACACATGTCGCCTGAGGAGCTGAAAGCCGGCTACCTGTGGATGTACCGGCAAATCTATTCCTTCCGCAACATCCTGCGGCGCATGCCGAAAAAGCCTGACCAGCGGGCTGCGTACCTCATGTTCAATCTGCTGTACCGCAAGTTCGGGCGGTTCTCTGACTGGCTCTGCCGTCATGTGGGGTTTGGACGTATTGGCTGGCTGGGGGAGAAGCTGTCCCGTTATCTGCGATGAAAGGAGTCACCATGCACGTTACCATGATCGACAATCCGGAGCGCAAGCGGACCATCGCCCGCGAGGTGCTTCTCGACCTGCCGGAGTGGTTTGGTATCCCGGAATCCGCGGAGGAGTACATCCGCGAAAGCGGGAACATGCCCTTCTTCGCCGCCATAGAAGGTGCGGATGTACTTGGTTTTATGGCCTTGAAGGAAACCAGTCCCTACGCATGTGAGATCTACGTCACCGGCGTGAAAAAACGCGTCCACCGCTGCGGGGCGGGACGCGCGATGTTTAGTGTTTTTGAGGAATACGCCCGCGCACGCGGCTATCACTTCGTCCAGGTGAAGACGGTGGCTCCCGGACATTATCCGGAGTACGACGCCACCGTGGCCTTCTACCGCGGTGTGGGCTTCCTGCCCCTGGAGATTTTTCCGGCCCTGTGGGATGAGAACAATCCCTGTATGGTCCTGGTGAAGACGCTGTGACGGCGCATCAAGTGTTGGCGTAAGACGGCGCCGGGTTGTAGAAGCAGTGATCGCCGATGCGGATCTGGAAGTATCCCACGCTGGACGGGAAGTTGTTGCGGCAGGTAGGGCTGTAGGGATTGTAGAACCACAGCGCCTCCCACAGGTTGCCCAGGCGGTTGCCGGCAATGGCCCAGTTCGCGATGTCGTAGTGGATCTGCTGGGGATTCATGTTGTAGATGTTCTGCAGGTTCTGCTGGCCGCCGAGTACGGTGCGGGCGCAGTTGAACTGCCCGGTCTGGAAGATCACATCCCGTAGGGTGTTGTAGCGTCCGTATTCGCCGACCCGTGTCCGAACCCGGTTCATGACGACCGAGGCCACTGCCCGCATACCGTTATCGCCCTCGCCGCCGGCTTCACATTGGATCAGCCTTGCAAAGAGCTCAAGCTCTGTCATTTGTCCCACCTCCATGCCAAGCAATATGCAGAAGAATGCCTGCATAGAATCAAAAGCGCGTACCTCCCGGAAATGGGAAGTACGCGCTTTCATGTTGTTAACGGAGGCGGCGGCTGTCGCTGAGGACGCTCTTGTAAGCGTTCAGGTTGTCCAGCGCGCGGCCGCAGCCCAGCACCACGCTGGTCTGGGGATCATCCGCCACACCGCAGGGGATGTGCAGTTCGTTGTAGATGGCCTCGGGCAGACCTGCCAGGGAGGCAGCGCCGCCGGTGAGGACGATGCCGTCCTCGAAGATGTCGCTGGCCAGCTGGGGCGGGGTGCGCTCGATGACGCCCTGGATGGACTCGATCAGGTCGGCTACGGCGTCCTTGACAGCTTCGTAGATCTCCATGGAAGAGACCGTGATGGTCTTGGGCAGGCCAGAGAGCAGATCGCGGCCGGTGACCTCATCAGTCAGGGAAGAAAGCGGCGGAACCGCAGTGCCCAGGGTGATCTTGACCTCCTCCGCAGAGCGCTCGCCGATGAGCAGGTTGTGCTTCTTACGCAGGTAGCGGATGATCGCGTCGTCGAAATAATCGCCGCCGTAGCACACGCTGGCAGCCTCGATTACCTGACCGGAGGCCAGCACGGCGATGTCTGTTACGCCGGCGCCCATATCCACCACCATGCAGCCGTAGGGTTTCTGGAAGTCCATACCTACGCCCATGGCGGCGGCGATGGGACGATCCAGCAGCTGGGTACGCTTGGCGCCCGCGTCAAAGAGGATGCTGATCAGGCTGCTTTTTTCCGCCTCGTTCACGCCAGAGGGGACGGACAGAACCACGCGGGGGCGGCCGAAGAATCGCTTGCCGATGACCATGCTCATGAAGTGGCGGAGCATCGTATTGGTCAGCTCAAAGTCGCTGACCACGCCCTGACGCAGCGGGCGCAGCGCCAGCACATTGCCGGGGGTGCGGCCGATCATGCGGTAGGCCTCGGTGCCCACAGCCAGCACCTTCTTACTGGTACGTTCGATGGCGACCACTGCCGGCTGGCGCAGCACAATGCCCTTGCCTTTCTGATAAATCAGCACGTTGGACGTGCCCAGATCAATACCCAGATCGCTTACCTGTGCCATATTTCAAAACCTCAAATAACAAATCGTCGTGGATGCATACTACATCAATTTGACATTATAGCACGAATTCTGCCATCCGTAAAGGGACTTCGGGGCCTTCGTCCCATTTCTTTTTGTCTGTATAGTATGGAGCCCACTACGCACGGCATATATTCTCCCGAAAAGGATGGTGGTATGATGCAGCAGGGAATCTTTCCAAGGGAAGTGATATCCAATGTACCCCTCATTACCCTCTCTGGTCATGAGCAGCTGCACATTGAGCAGCACCTGGGTCTGGTGGATTATGAGCCGGAGAACATTATCATTCGAAGTGCATGCGGGCTGATCCGCATTGCTGGGGCAGGGATGGTATTCAAACTGTACACGACGGCAGAAGCGATCATTGCAGGACGGATCGACTGCGTGGAATTCGTTCAGCAGGGGGGCGCAAGATGAGACGGGCGCGGCTGTGGCAGATCAGCGTCACGGTGGAAGGACTGAATATCGGGCGCTTTCTGCGGCAGGCGGGAGAAGCGGGTGTCCGTATGACGGGCCTGCGGCGGGTCACACCGAAGAAGGTCACGGCACTCCTGCGCGAGGATCAGCTGCCAGCATTGCAGGAGCTTGCCCTGCGCGGCGGCTGGACGCTGACCACCGGAAATCGGCAGGGAGCAGGCCGCGGCGCTGACTGGCTGCAACGACGATGGATACTGGTGACTGCGGCGCTGTGTGCAGGCATTGCGCTGCTGGCTGCCTCCCGGGTGATGTGGCGTGTTGAGGTGGTTGATGGCGGCGCGTACACTGCAGACATCAGTGCTGCTCTGACGGAGATGGGGGTGAAGGCGCCCATGCTGCGCAGCAGGGTGCATGTGGGCGAGATACGGGACGCGCTGGAGTGGCGGTATCCCCGCATCGCCTGGTTTGAGGCGGGCTGGCGGGGAACAACGCTTGTTGTTCGCGCGGTGGAGGGGGTGCTGCCCCGCCAAGAAACGATGGAAGGCCCATGTGATATTGTGGCTTCCCGTGATGCTGTCATTCAAAGCATCGTGACACGGGCGGGCACGCCGGTGGTGAAGCCGGGTGACATCGTTCGCCGGGGCGATGTGCTCATCAAGGGGGAGGAACGTACCAGCGATGACGGCGTCAAGCCTGTAGCAGCTCGGGGCAGCGTCACGGCAAGGGTGTGGGAGGCAGCTGTGATCAGCATGTCAGCGGTTGAGATGATAACTGCTTACTCGGGACAAGAACAGCGTGTTTTCACCGTTCGAACACCCTTCTTTGACCTGTGGGGGCTGCCGGATTGCGACTACGCCCAGTATGATACGGCTGTTTCTATAATGCCGCTGGGTGGTATATTTCTACCGGTGGTACTGCACAGGGAGACACGCATGGAGGCTGAAGTTGCCAGCAGCAATCGGGATATGAAGGAGCTTCAGGAAGAGGCAGCGGCTGCAGCCAGACGTAAGCTGCAGGAAAAGGCTGCACCAGGAGAATCTTTCATTGACATTTGGGGAAATTGTAGTATGATAGAGGATGAGAAAGTGCGGGCTTATGCCATAGGCGAAAAGCTGGTGGAGATCGGTCTGCGCGGTCCCGCGTCCGGCATGGCGGCTCCGGCGGCGGAGGATGTGCTCTATCAGCCGCGATAACGCTGGATACAACCAGCATGAAAGGAAGTATACCCATTTGGCGATGACCCAAAAGCTTCTTCTGTCCGTGGACACCATGGACGCATACATGACCCTCTTTGGCTTCAATGACCAGAATGTGGCGCTCATCGAGCAGGAATGCTCTGTGACCGTGGCCCTGCGCGGTGCCGAGCTGCACATCTCCGGTGAGGAGAATGACGTTCTCCTGGCCCAGAGCGTGATTGAAAAGCTCTGCGACATGATTCGCCGGGGCGATCTGGTGGACCGCAGCCGCATTCGCTATGCCATCGCGCTGGCGCGGGAGGGCAAGGTCGATATGATCGACGAGATCCTCCGCTCTGTGGTGGCGATTACCCACCGCGGAAAGCAGATCCGCTGCAAGACCCTGGGTCAGCAGCAGTATGTGCAGGCCATCCGCGAGCATGACTTGACCTTTGCCGTAGGACCAGCCGGTACAGGCAAGACCTATCTGGCCATGGCCCTTGCGGTGGTGGCGCTGAAGAACAAGGAGATCGAGCGCATCGTGCTGACCCGCCCTGCTGTGGAGGCAGGCGAAAAACTGGGCTTCCTGCCCGGCGACATGACCCAGAAGGTGGATCCCTACCTGCGCCCGCTGTATGATGCGCTCTATGATTTCATGGGTGTGGACAGCTACCAGAAGCTGGTGGAGCGCGGCGTGGTGGAGGTGGCTCCGCTGGCCTACATGCGCGGACGTACCCTGTCGGATTCCTTCATCATCCTGGATGAGGCGCAGAATACCACCTCCGAGCAGATGAAGATGTTCCTGACCCGCCTGGGCTTCAATTCGAAGGTGGTCGTCACCGGCGACGTGACCCAGACCGACCTGCCCTTCGGAAAGCGCTCCGGTCTGGCAGAGGCGCTTGATATTCTCGGGGACATCCCGGAGATCGGCATTGTCCGTCTGACCAGCAAGGATGTGGTTCGTCACGAGCTGGTTCAGCGGATTGTGGACGCCTACGACACATATTTCACCGAGAAGAAGCAGGCTCCCAAGGCCTGATGATCTGCTGCCGCATCAGATGTTACCCGATGGCAGCATGTTTAAGGAGATGAATCCATGAAACGAAAGGAAGAGCGCCGCCGCAAGGGGATTCGCCTGGTGGTTGCCTGGTTCCATGGCAACAGCGCCAAATGTGCAGCGGTCATTATCCTGGGCACGGTGCTGCTTTACGGCCTGTTTGCACTGGCATGCGTTTCGGCGCGCTACAGCCTGCAGGCGGGCGATATTGCCCACCAGACCATCACCGCTACCAAGGACGTGGAGGATACCGTTACCACCGAGCAGTACCGAAAAGCTGCAGCTGCAGCGGTGGAGGCCTCGTATCATCTGCAGGAGGGCGCGACGGAAGAAGTGCTCATGGCGCTGGATGATCTCTTTGCAGAGCTGGCACAGGTGCAGCAGTACGGGCAGAATCTGCGCAATGCGGCAGAATCTCCGATGCTGTCCACCATGCGCAGCTATTCCACGGATGAGATCGGCTATGCCCAGTCCATGGTGCGGGGCATTACCCTGACCACCTACCAGACACGGGTCCTTCTCAGCACGCAGACCGACGCCTTCAATACCATGGTGTCTGAAGTGCGAAATGCTGTGTCCAATGCGCTGAATACCACCATCCGCGAGGGCCAGGTGACCACCTCCATCAGCAATATCAATGCCATCTGCAAGTACCGTGTGGATGCGGATCTGACCAATTCAATCGTCCCTGTGGTGCTCAATGCAGTGATCAAGCCCAACATGGTCATTGATGAGGCAGCCACTGAGGCCGCCCGTCAGGCAGCCAGGGACAGTGTGGAGCCTGTCATCTTCAAGCAGGGACAGAATATTGTCCGCGAGGGCGAGCGGATCAGCACATACCAGATTGCGATGCTTTCCGCCCTGGGCTTGCTGGATTCCGCCAGCATTGATATGACGGTCTACGGCGGCGCAGCGCTCATTGTGGTTACCACTGTGCTTCTGATGGTGCTCATGCTGCGCATGCTCAACCCGGACGTCCTCCAGGATCTTCGACAGGTGCTGGTGATGATGCTGGTCATGGTGATCAGCGTCGGTTTGGGTGTGCTGTGCGTGAAGCTGATCAACATCTACCTGGTGCCTGTAGCGCTGGGTGCCATTCTGCTGACAGGCCTGCTGGGTGCACGCACGGGCCTGACTGCCGGCATTGCCCTGTCTGTCATTCTGGCGAGTCTTGCCGCCGGCAGCAACGGCGCGTACTCGGATGAGATGGTGCATCTGATGCTGACGGGCGTTGTTGGCAGCGTGGTGGCGGTTAAATTCCTGGCCGGCAAGCCTCAGCGTGTTCGCACGGTAATCTGCGGCGTACTGGTAGCGGCTGTGAATCTGGCAATGCTTCTGGCCCTGGGTCTGATGACGGCGTCTGACCTGAACAACACCCTGCGCAATGCGGTGTGGTCCATGGCCGGAGGCGTGATCAGTGGCCTGATCGCCGTGGGTTTCCAGCCGGTGTTTGAGGCAGCCTTCAACCTGGCTACCCCGTCCAAGCTCCTGGAGCTGGCCAATCCTAACCAGCCTTTGCTGCGCCGCTTGCTCCTGGAGGCGCCGGGCACCTATCATCACGCCATCATTGTGGCGAACCTCTCCGAGGCTGCGGCTGAAAAGATTGGCGCCAATCCGCTGCTGGCCCGTACCGGTGCTTATTTCCATGATATCGGTAAGCTCAAGCGCCCCCTGTACTTCAAGGAGAACCAGCGGGGAGAGAATCCCCATGACCGCACTGACGCCTATGTTTCCGCGGCCATTGTGACAGCCCATACCTCCGATGGCCTGGCCCTGGCGCAGAAGCATCACCTGCCGCCGGAGATCCAGCGCATCATTGTAGAACATCATGGCGATACGCCGGTGATGTACTTCTACCACAAGGCCCTGCAGCAGGCGGACGGCAAGCCCGTGGACATCAAGGACTTCCGTTATGGCGGCAACCGTCCTTCCACGAAGGAGAGTGCCATCGTCATGTTGGCGGATACCATTGAGGCGGCTGTGCGTTCTATGCCCGATCCTACGCCCCAGGCGATCCAGCGCTTCATCGAGCGTCTCGTCCGCGGCAAGATCGAGGATGGTCAGCTGAGCAATTCCCCTTTGTCGCTGCTGGACATTGATGGCATTTGCGAGGCTTTCTCCTCCGTGCTGTCCGGCGTGTTCCATGAGAGAATCGAGTATCCTACTGTGCATGTCAACGCTGAAGGCAAGGCGGTTGCAGCGCCTGTGAACAAACCGGCAGCGCAGACGCCAGTCAACACGGCACCGGTCAAAACTGTTGCGCAGACAACCGCACCCACGCCCGCGGTGAAGCCTGTGCCGCAGACGACGGCTCCTACCAAGCCGGTCAACCCCAATACGGCGCCCATACCGGTGGCAAAGGCTGTGCCGCAGACCACTGCGCCGGTGCCGACTGTGGGGTTGCCTGATGCAGCGGAGACGGCGAAGGACGCTGTGACGGCTGAAAAGGAGGAGAGTAAGGAATGATCCTCCTATGGCAGATTGATACCGAGGTGGCCCCTTCCTGGCTGAGTCTGATGCAGACGGCGGCAGACTGTGCGCTGCTGACCGAGGGCGTTACCCGGGAATGTGCGGTCAGCATCCGTCTGTGCGATGACGATGCCATCCATGAGATCAACCGGGAATATCGGGACGTGGACCGTGCAACGGACGTGCTGTCCTTTCCGACGGTGAATTATCCGGCTGGCATAACTGCTGGTCAGGCGGATAAGTACCTGCGCCGGGAGCTGGATGATGAGCTGAACGCCTGCATGCTGGGCGATCTGATCCTCTCCGTGCCCCACGTGCTGGCACAGGCGGAGGAGTATGGGCATTCCCCAGAGCGGGAGTGCGCATACCTGCTGGTGCATGGCATGTGCCACCTGATGGGGTACGATCACATTGAAGAATACGACAAAAGGAGGATGCGCGCGATGGAAGAGAAGATCCTCACGGCCATCGGCCAGACCCGTGATGGGGAAGGGGCTGTCACTGACGAGGCGCTGCTTTCCCTTGCCCGCGAGGCCATGAAGCGTTCCTATTCACCCTATTCGGGCTATCCTGTGGGTGCAGCGTTGCTGTGTGCGGACGGCCGCATCTTCCAGGGCTGCAACATCGAGAATGCTTCTTTTGGCCTGACCAACTGCGCCGAGCGCACGGCGATGTTCAAGGCCGTCAGCGAGGGCGCGACGGAGTTCACTGCCATCGCGATTGCCTCCAAGGTGAGCGCGCCCTGGCCCTGCGGCGCCTGCCGTCAGGTGCTCAACGAGTTTGCCCCCGGTATCCGCGTGCTGGTCACCTGGGACGGCGGTCAGGATGAAATGTCCCTGAAAGAGCTGCTGCCCCATGGATTTGGGCCGAAAGATCTGGCCTGATTTACAAGAAATAAAAATGTCCTGATAAGGAGATCATCTAAAATGACTGAAGCAAAGAAGTTCCGTTCCGGTTTTGTGACCATTGTGGGCCGTCCCAATGTGGGCAAATCCACGCTGATGAATGCCCTGGTGGGCGAGAAGGTCGCCATCGTGTCCAACCGTCCCCAGACCACCCGCAATCGAATCATGGGTGTGATGACCCGTGATGACTGGCAGATGGTGTTCCTGGATACTCCTGGTATCCATACGCCCCGAACCAAGCTGGGCAACTATATGATGCAGTCCGTCCGTGAGGCGATGGACGGCATGGACGGCATGATGGTGCTGGTGGATGCCACGGCAGTCGGCGAGCATGACCGCTCCATTGTGAAGGAGATGGCCTCCAAGAAGGTGCCGAAGGTGCTGCTGCTGAACAAGATCGACCTGCTGCAGCCGGAAAAGCTGCTGGCGCTGATTGCGTCCTTCGCGGACTGCGGCTACGACGCCATCATCCCCATCAGCGCCAAGACCGGCGATGGCCTGGAGCAGCTGACCACGACCATGGCCGAGAAGCTGCCCGAAGGCCCCAAGTACTTCCCGGATGACATGATGACCGATCAGCCGGAGCGTCTCATCGTGGCGGAGATGATCCGTGAGAAGGCGCTGCTGCATCTGCGGGACGAAGTTCCCCATGGCATCGGCGTGGAGATCATGGGCATGATCAAGGAGTCCGATGACTTCATGGAGATCCATGCCACCATCTACTGCGAACGCGACGCCCACAAGGGCATCATCATCGGCAAGCGCGGCGCGATGCTGCAGCAGATTGGCACCGAGGCCCGCCATGACATCGAGAACCTTCTTGACCTGCACGTTAACCTGAAGCTGTGGGTCAAGGTGCGTCCTGACTGGCGCAACCGCATGGACGACCTGCGCACACTGGGCTACGAGAGCAAGTAATACACAAGGGATACACTGCACTGCGCGGCGTATCCCTTTTTCCTTGTTGACAGACAGAGCGGGAAAGGGTATACTTAAGTTGTATGGCATTGTATTATGTCATCTTCTTTTGAATGACACATATCACCATCAAAGGAGTATATTATGGGCAAGTATTTTGGTACCGATGGCTTCCGCGGCGAAGCCAACATCAATTTGACGGCTGATCACGCCTACAAGGTGGGCCGGTTCCTGGGCTGGTACTTCGGGGAGAAAAAGCGCCGTGAGGGCAGCAGCGAGGAAGCGCGCATTGTCATCGGCAAGGACACTCGACGTTCTTCCTACATGTTTGAGTACTCACTGATCGCAGGCCTGGTGGCTTCCGGCGCTGATGCCTACATGCTGCACGTTACGACGACCCCCTCGGTGGCCTATGTTGCCCGTGTGGATGAGTTCGACTGCGGCATCATGATCTCCGCCAGCCATAATCCCTATTTTGACAATGGCATCAAGCTGATCAACGGCCAGGGCGAGAAGATGGACGAAGAGACCATCGACCTTGTTGAGCAGTATATCGACGGCAGCGTAACAGTCTTCGGCGAAACGCTGACCGAGGTGCCCTTTGCCACCCGCGACCGCATTGGCCGTACGGTGGACTATGTTTCCGGCCGTAACCGTTACATCGGCTACCTGATCTCCCTGGGCCTGTATTCCTTCAAGAACAAGCGCGTGGCCCTGGACTGCGCCAATGGTGCGGCCTGGAACATTGCCAAGGCTGTCTTTGACGCTCTGGGCGCCCACACCTATGTCATCAACGCTGATCCCGACGGATTCAACATCAACACCGACTGCGGCTCCACGCACATCGAAGGCCTGCAGAAGTATGTTGTTGAGCACAACTGCGATGTGGGCTTTGCCTACGATGGCGACACTGACCGCTGCCTGTGCGTGGACGAGACCGGTGCGGTGGTGGATGGCGACCACATCATGTACATCTACGGCAAGCACATGCACGACAAGGGCCAGCTGATGTCCAACACGGTGGTCACGACCATCATGTCCAACTTCGGTCTGTTCCGCGCGCTGGAGGAGGCGGGCATCAACTACGCCAAAACGGCTGTGGGCGACAAGTATGTCTACGAGTACATGGTGGAGAACAACTGTGCCTTTGGCGGCGAGCAGTCCGGCCACATCATCTTCCGCAACTATGCCTCTACGGGCGATGGCATCCTGACCAGCCTGAAGATGATGGAGGTCATGTGCGCGAAGAAGAAGACCCTGCACCAGCTGGCCAGCGAGCTGACCATCTACCCGCAGACGCTGATGAATGTTCGCGTGCATGACAAGGCTGCCGCACGCGGCGATGCAGATGTCCAGGCCGCCGTGCAGGCTGTTGCTGACAAGCTTGGCGATACGGGCCGCGTCATCGTGCGCGAAAGCGGCACGGAGCCGGTTATCCGCGTGATGGTGGAAGCCGAGAGCCAGGCGGAGTGCAACGAGCTGTGCCAGAGCATTGTCAAGGTCATCCGCGAGAAGGGACATGCGGTGTAAGTCACCGACAATGAGGCGACGCAAATGAATACCGTGCTGTTTACGATTGATGACGTCTCCTCACAGAATACGCCTGCCATCGTGGATGCTCTGTGTGCCAGAGGCATTACGGCTGTCATGTTTGCCGTGGGCATGAATGTGGAGCGTTTCTGGAACGAGGCGATCTATGCGGTGCAGAAGGGCATGATCGTGGGCAACCACAGCTATTCTCATCCGGCGTTTTCTTCTCTGAAGGAGGAGGAATGCATCACGGAGATCGAGAGGTGCGAGGAAGTGCTTGAACAGCTGTATCAGGCTGCCGGCGTGGAACGTAGGTATCGGCCCTTCCGTTTTCCTTACGGTGACAAGGGCGGGGAGAACAAGGACGCGCTGCAGAAGTATCTGGCAGAGCATCATTTCGATAAAGTGGATGACCGGCACATCCCGTATGCCTGGTGGCGCGAGCATGAACTGGACAAGGACATTGACACCCTCTGGACCTTTGATTTTGAAGAGTACAGGATTCAGTATGATCCCGCGTTCACCCAGGAATCTATCTGGGCAAAGGTGAACGATTCCAACCCACAGCGTGGTGCGGCGCTGTTTGGCGAGAATCAGCGGCATATTCTTTTGATGCACGCATTCGACGAAACCGACGCTGTCTGGCCGGGTTACTATCGCCATCTGCTGGATTATCTCCAGGAGAATGGCGTGAAGTTTGACGAACCTGCATTTATCAGGCTGTAACTGCAATGAAAGAGACAGGATGCTTTGCAGCATCCTGTCTCTCTTTTCTGTGTATTGCGGACGATGATATGCGTTGAAAAGGCCGTCATAAACGGATTAATGCAACCACAGCGCAACAGGATCGATGGGTATTCCATTCTGCGTGGCGCGCAGATGCAAATGGGGAGGAAGATCAGACTCCTCCAATGGGCCTTTGCCCGCATAACCGATGGTTGACCCGGCTTTCACATCATCACCTGCGATGTATGCAGCATTCATGGCCATGCCAGCATACAGCACTTCAATCCCATCCCCATGTTCAATGAGCAGCCATGCTCCGTTGAGGTCATCCTCACCGTTATCAAGGATGGATCCATCCGCTATCGCACGTACCGGGTCGCCAAGCTCGCATTTCAGGTCGGCTGCATCATGAATCTGCCACAGGCCGGTCGCATTGCCCTGTTTGAAACTATCTGTGGAGAAACCGTAAAGAATTTCTGTGTGTTCCAGGGGAGAAAGCCAGGTACGGGCTGTGCTTGTGGGAGACGGGGTGGATGTTGATGCTTGCAGGAGAGATTGCTGCACCAATTGCGCTGCGGAGATACTCTGCCCGACCGGTGGGGTGGGTGCGATGAACTCAGGCTCAGAACGACCCGTCCAGAGTGCTGTAGCGGTGATGACTGCAACGCAGACTGTCACAATGATCGGAAAGCCATGATGATCAACAAAGTGTACATACCGTTTTAAGATGCGGCGTAAACCTTCTTTCATGGGTAGGACCTGCTTTCTTCTTTTATCTTTATTCTGCCGCGCTGAAACGGCTTTATGCATATGAATGTTCATGTGACAGAACATGTACATGTGAGAAAGCACCATGTGAGAAAATATTGTTGGATTTTGTCACGGGCGGAAGAATAGTAACCAAATAAAATATATAAAAGACGTGAATAGGCAAAAAAATAGCGTCAAATTCAGCAAATTTACCTTGACTAGGATGGTGAAATGTGGTTCAATAGTATATGGGAAAATACATGGTTGATCGAATAGATTGTCCGCAATGAATGCGGAGCAGTTTACATGCAAAAATCTTGATGAAAGAGGGTTGGCCTATGCGCTACATTGGCCCGACTGAAGAAGTCAGGCAATCGTTTCATCAGGGCACGAACAGGCGCGCATACGAGATGCTCGGCGCCCATCCTGTGGAGCAGGGCGGCAAGGAGTACTGGCATTTCGCGGTGTGGGCGCCCAACGCTCGTGCGGTTTCCCTGATCGGTGAGTTCAATTACTGGAACCGTGAAGCGACCCCTATGATCAAGCAGCATGACGGCACTTGGGAGGTTCGCCTGCCCGCTGAGACCTTTGATGTCAGCAGCGACCCTGCCCGCTTCAATTATCCTGATGCAGCAGAGCGGCTGAAGACCTACAAGTATTGCGTCTGTGATTGCGACGGTAACTGGCATGACAAGTCCGACCCCTATGGATTTGCGATGCAGCTGCGCCCCAACACCGGTTCTAAGCTTTGCGACCTGACCAAGTACGAGTGGCATGACGCGGCGTGGATGGAGAAGCGCAGTACCCGTGACATGTTCCGCACGCCCATGAACATCTACGAGCTCCATCTGGGCTCCTGGAAGCGCCGCGCAGACGGTACGTTCATGTCCTACAGTGAGATCGCTGATGAGCTGATTCCTTACATCCTGGACATGAATTATACCCACGTGGAGTTCCTCCCGGTGATGGAGCATCCGCTGGATATGTCCTGGGGCTATCAGGTCAGCGGCTATTATGCGGCGACATCCCGCTACGGCAAGCCCCATGAGCTGATGAACCTGATCGACCGTCTGCACCAGGCCGGCATCGGTGTGATCATCGACTGGGTCCCTGCCCATTTCCCCAAGGATGATTCTGGCCTGCGCCGCTTTGACGGCACGGCTTGCTACGAGCATCCCGATCCCCGCCGCGGCGATATGCCCCAGTGGGGTACCCATGTGTTCGACTTCGCAAGGGGCGAGGTCAAGTCCTTCCTGATGTCCAATGCCTGCTTCTGGCTGGAGTGGTATCATGCGGACGGCCTGCGCGTTGATGCAGTGTCCTCTATGCTCTACTATGACTTCTGCCGCGAGGAAGGGCAGTGGATCCCCAACCAGTACGGCGGTCATGAGAACCTGGACGCCATTGAGTTCCTCCGCAACCTGAACATCACCGTTGGCCGTGATTTCCCCGGGGCGATGATGATTGCTGAGGAGAGCCATGCGTTCCCCATGGTGACCAAACCGGTCTACCTGGGCGGTCTGGGTTTCCATTTCAAGTGGAACATGGGCTGGATGAACGACATGCTGGCCTACATCGAGAAGGATCCCATCTACCGCAAGTATCATCACAACAAGCTGACCTTCTCGCTGATGTACGCCTTCAACGACAATTTCGTCCTGCCCTTCAGCCATGACGAGGTTGTGCATGGCAAGCATTCCATGCTGGATAAGCAGCCCGGCGACCTGTGGAAGAAATTCGCGGGCCTGCGCATGCTCTACGGCTACACCATGGCCCATCCCGGCAAGAAACTGCTGTTCATGGGTGGCGAGTTCGGCCACTTCATCGAGTGGAAGTACGACGACCAGCTGGACTGGTTCCTGCTGCAGTACGAACGGCACCCTGAGGTGCTGAAGTGCGTCCGTCGGCTGAATGAGATCTACCGCAACAATCCCTGCTTCTACGAGATCGACGACAGCTGGGACGGCTTCCAGTGGATCCAGGCCAACGACAGCGACCATTCTATTGTGGCCTTTACCCGTACGGATAAGTCGGGCAAGTCGATCCTGGCGGTGACCAACTTCACCCCCACCTTCTACCCGGAATACCGCATCGGTCTGCCCTACGGCGGCACGCTGACGGAGGTCTTCAACACTGACAGCGCGGAGTTTGGCGGCTCGAACCAGTTCAATGCCTGGCCTATCAAGGCTGAGGAAGTGCAGATGCAGGAATTCCCCTTCAGCTGCAACATCTGCGTGCCGCCGATGTCGACGGTGTACTTCCGCTATGACAAGGTGATTCCGGCGCAGCAGCCGAAGGAGACCAGCGTCATTGCTGCTACCGGCCATGCTGCGAAAGCGCCTGTGGTGATCGAGGTTCCCGTCGAGAAGCCCAAGCGCACCCGCAAGAAGGCAGAGGCCCCTGCGGAGGACGCACCGGCCGACAAGCCCAAGCGTACCCGCAAGAAGGCGGAGAACCCTGCAGAAGCAGCACCGGCCGAGAAGCCCAAGCGAACCCGCAAGAAGAAAGAGCCCACAAGCTAAATTCCTAATTCCCTTCGGTACATCCGCCCAAAAGGGCGATGCACATATATCAGGTCATCCAAGGTAACCCAATCCCTCAAGATAAAGGATTAAGGAGCGTGTTCCCATGAAGAAGAAGACTTGTGTCGCCATGCTGCTGGCTGGCGGCCAGGGCACCCGTCTGGGCGTCCTGACCAAGAAGGTTGCCAAGCCTGCCGTTCCCTATGGCGGCAAGTACCGCATCATCGACTTCCCGCTGTCCAACTGCACCAACAGCGGTATTGACACCGTGGGCGTGCTGACCCAGTTTATGCCCCTGGAGCTGAATAGTTACATTGGCTCCGGCGCTCCGTGGGACCTTGACCTGTCCAACGGCGGCGTGTTCGTCCTGCCCCCCTACCAGACCGGCAAGACCGGCGACTGGTACCGCGGCACCGCCAACGCCATCTACCAGAACATGGCCTTCATCGAGCAGTACGATCCTGATTACGTGCTGATCCTGTCCGGCGATCACATCTACAAGATGGATTACAACGCCATGCTGAACTACCACATTCAGAAGGGCGCTGACGCTACAATCGCCGTCCGTCCCGTGCCGTGGGAGGAAGCCAGCCGCTTCGGCATCATGAACACCGACGCCGAGGATAACATCGTCGAATTCGAAGAGAAGCCCAAGAACCCCAAGTCCAACAAGGCTTCCATGGGCATCTACATCTTCACCTGGTCCAAGCTGCGCGCTTACCTGACCGCTGACGAGGCCGACAAGACCTCCTCCAACGACTTCGGCAAGAACATCATTCCTTCCATGCTGAACGACGACCAGAAGATGGTTGCCTACAACTTCGAAGGCTACTGGAAGGACGTGGGTACCATCGAGTCCCTGTGGGAAGCGAACATGGACCTGCTGGCACAGCCCATGCCCATCGATCTGCATGACAAGAAGTGGCGCATCTACGCCAAGAACCCCGGTCTGCCCCCGCACTGCATCGCCAAGGGCGCTGTAGTGAAGGACTCTCTGATCACCGAGGGCGGCGAGATCTTCGGTAAAGTCGAGCACTCCGTCGTGTTCGCCGGCGTTACCGTTGAGGAAGGCGCTTCCGTGATCGACGCTGTCGTCATGCCCGGCGCTGTCATCAAGCGCGGCGCTGTTGTCCGTCGCTGCATCATCGCTGAGAACGCTGTTGTCGGCGCTGGCGCGCTGGTGGGCGAGGAGACCGGCGATATCGCTGTGGTCGGCAACAATGTGCATCTGCCCGCGGGCGTGACCGTGAAGGCCGGCGTCCAGGTGGACGAAACCACCACCTTCTGATGCGTTACAGATCCTGAAAACTTCTGAATCTGCTTCTTTACAGCAGCGAAAGGATTGAATACAATGAAGAACGTTATGGGTGTTATCTACACCGGCGAAAACGACGCCCGCCTGCGCGAGCTTACGCTGATCCGCGCCATCGCCGCGCTGCCCGTGGCTGGCCGCTATCGCGTGATTGACTTCCTGGTGTCCTCCATGGTGAACTCCGGCATGAAGAACGTCGGCGTCATCACTCAGAAGAACTACCACTCCCTGATGGACCATCTGGGCTCCGGCAAGGAATGGGATCTGCACGGCAAGAAGGACGGCCTGCACATTCTGCCTCCCTTCCTGACCCGCGAGAACATCGGCGTCTACTCCGGTACCCTGGACGCGCTGCGCTCCAATACCGACTATCTGATTCGCTCCAAGCAGGAGTATGTTGTTTTCTCCGGCAGCGAGATCATCTACAATGCCAAGCTGGACGAGATGGTCAAGTACCACAAGGAGACCGGTGCTGACGTGACCGTCATGTACACCCGCGATCCCGCCATGCAGCGCGACGAGCACGGCGTGTATCTGACCGTGGGCGAGAACGGCTCCGTGGAAGACGTGGAAGTCGAGCCCACCCATCCTTCCCTCGAGTGCACCTACATGGAAGTTGTCGTCATGAAGCGCGAGCTGCTCCGCTTCCTGGTGGATAAGGCTGTTGCCCATGGCCTGCATGACTTCCGCCGTGATATCCTGCTGCCCATGATCCAGGAAGGCAAGTCCACCGTCAATGCCTGGGAATACACCGGTCCCTGCTGGCGCCTGGATTCCGTGCAGAGCTTCTTCAAGTTCAACATGGACGTCCTGGAAGCTGATGTCCGTGCCAACCTGTTCGACAAGGAGCGTCCCGTTTACACCAAGGTCCGTGACGACATGCCCACCCGCTACGGCGAGAATGCCAATGTCATCAACTCCCTGGTGGCTGACGGCTGCGTGATCGAAGGCACCGTTGAGAACTCCATCCTGGCCCGCGGCGTGTGCGTTGCTCCCGACGCCCATGTGAAGAACTGCATCGTCATGCAGGATGGCCAGATCCACTCCGGCGCCTACATCGAGAACTGCATCCTGGACAAGCAGGCGATCATCAAGCGCAACGCCCGCCTCATCGGCCCCGCTGCCTACCCGATCGTCATTGCCAAGAATGTTGTGATCTAATAACAGTTGCAAGCCGCGCCAAAATGTGTTAAACTTTCTGGCGCGGCCTTTTGCAATGTTATGCCGCAAAACTCAAATTCAACTTGGAGGTTGAACCTATATGAAGATCCTGTTTACTGCCAGCGAATGCGTCCCCTTTGTAAAGACCGGCGGTCTGGCGGACGTGGTGGGCGCGCTTGCTCCCGTGCTGGCCAAGGAAGGTCATGACGTTCGCGTCATTATGCCCCTGTACGCGTCCATCCCTGAGAAGTGGACCAGCCAGATGACCCATGTGTGCGACTTTGAGGTCGAGCTGGGCTGGCGCCGTCAGTATTGCGGCATTGAGATGATCGAGCAGAATGGTGTGAAGTGGTACTTCATGGACAACAAGTTCTACTTCGGCCGTCCCTACATCTACGGCATGGGCGGCGACGAGTACGAGCGCTTCGGCTTCTTCTGCCGTGCATCCCTGAACTGCCTGCCCATCATCGACTTCCAGCCTGACGTGATCCACGCCCACGACTGGCAGTCTGGTATGGTGCCCGCTCTGCTGCGCATCCAGTACGATCATCTGCCCTTCTTCTCCAACATCAAGACCATGTACACCATCCACAACCTGCAGTACCAGGGCGTATTTGGCATCAACCAGGTCAAGGAGATCCTGGGCCTGAGCGACAACAGCCTGTGGACCGATGATAAGCTGGAGTGCTACGGCTGCGCCAACTTCATGAAGGCCGCGCTGGTGTATGCTGACCTGATCACCACTGTCAGCCCCTCTTACTCCGAGGAAATCCAGACAGCCTACTACGGCGAGCGCCTGGACGGCCTGCTCCGTGCCCGCAAGCACCAGGTCTTTGGCGTTCTGAACGGCATCGACATGGTGGATTACGATCCCGCCATCGACAGCCGCATTGCTGCCACCTACTCTCTGGACAACATGGAAGGCAAGGCCATCTGTAAGGCTGACCTGCAGGCAAAGCTTGGCCTGGAAGTCAATCCCAACGTGCCGATTATCGGCATGGTGGGCCGTCTGAGCAACCAGAAGGGCCTGGACCTGGTGGACTACGTCATCGGCGACCTGCTCAAGCAGGACGTCCAGCTGGTCGTGCTGGGTATGGGCGAGAGCCGCTATGTCAACCTGTTCTCCTGGGCTGAAGGCGAGTACAAGGGCAAGGTGGCCGCGCGCTTCGCGATGGATCACGCCCTGGCCCATCAGATTTATGCCGGCTGTGACATGTTCCTCATGCCCAGCCAGTTCGAGCCCTGCGGCCTGAGCCAGCTGATCGCCCTGCGCTATGGCACCATCCCGATCGTCCGCGAGACCGGCGGCCTGCGCGACACCGTGCTGAGCTACAACGAGTACACCGGCGACGGCAACGGCTTCTCCTTCTTCAACTACAACGCCCACGACATGCTGCATGTCATCGAGCGCGCCTGCGACTACTACCACAACCACAAGGACGTGTGGGCCCTGCTGCAGCAGCGCGGCATGAGCGGCGACTACAGCTGGACCAACTCCGCTGGCAAGTACATGGATCTGTACAAGAGCCTGATGGTTGACGCTGTGGAAGTGGCCGCGGAAGCTCCCGCCGAGCCCAACCCTGTGGTGGTTGAGATCGTCGTGGAGGAAGCTCCCAAGCCCAAGAAGCCCCGCGCTCCCCGCAAGAAGAAGGTCGAAGAGGCCCCTGCTGAGGTGACTGAGGCTCCCGTTGAGAAGCCCAAGCGTACCCGTAAGAAGGCTGAGGCTGCTCCTGCGGAAGGTGCTGAGGCGCCCGCTGAGAAGCCCAAGCGCACCCGCAAGAAGGCTGAGGCTGCTCCTGTGGAAGGCGCAGAGGTGCCCGCTAAGCCTAAGCGCACCCGCTCCAAGAAGGCAGAAGAGCCCAAGGCTGAATAATTGATCCCTATGCAGACGCTGCACTGCGCGGCGTCTGCTTTTTTGATGGGAATTGTTACAACTGGTCGTGACAGACAGGGAAGAATGTGATACAATAAACTGAATCATTCTAACCATGTGAAGGAGGAACGCTCATGAACATCAAACGGCTGGCATGTGTATTGGCCGCCCTTGTCATGACTGCGCTTCTGTTTATTTCTGTTTCGGCTGAGTCCCTGGATGATGTGGTTGTTCTCAGCGCACCCCTGGTTCGCTCTTCTACCGCGAAGAACGGCATGGTGCGCGTGTGGCTCAAGGAGATGGGGGATCTCAGCCATCTGGATGTGACTGTCACCGGCAGCTATTCCATCAACGGAAACACTGCTATGAAGATCAACGATGGTGAAACCATCGCCATTGATTTTAACAAATCCACCGGTGCGATCACATTTACCCTTCGCGGAACGACCTACGCAGTCAGCGGCTTGGAAATGCGTCTGCGCCGCCATCAAGCGGATGGCGAAAGTGCCGTCTCCATTGCGCAGGCGTCGCGCCCCAGCAACTTTTATCCTGGTGATCTGCAGCTGCTGGCGGTGCAGAACAGCAATGGCACCTATCGGCTGTATCCCATTATGCATGTGTACCTGGAGTACTACCTGAAGGGTGTTGTTCCCAATGAGATGAGCGCCTCCTATCCCATTGAAGCGCTCAAGGCACAGGCTGTCGCTGCCCGTACCTACGTCCTGCGTGAGGTGGATGTGCGCGGTTCGTACAATTACGATGTGAGCGATACTTCTTCCTCGCAGGTATACAGGGGTCATTCTGCGACAGAAAACAATGCCACCAAGGCGGTGGATGAGACCAAGGGCATCGTTGCCATGAATGGCAGCGCGTTTACCGGCACCTACTATACTGCTTCCAACGGCGGACAGACTGAGTCGGTCAAAAATGCCTGGGGCAGTTCTGGATATTCTTACCTGAAGGTTAAGGATGATCCCTTTGATGCGTCCAATGCCTCCAGCAATCGTCGTCGGCTGACCATCTACAAGGATTTTGATCATGCCAGCCAAAATGCAACGCTTGCCAGCATTCTGACTGCAGCAGCACGCAAGCAGTGCGGTGCATCTGCGGTGATTGAGAGCATCGACAGCGTGATTCCGCATACACCCAAGTATGCAGCACCCAGCCGTCTCTACACCCGAATGGACTTTGGCGTGACGGTGCTCACCAATACGACGGTTCAGTATGCAACACTGTCCTTTGGTATCTTTGAGGATCTGGAAACGCAGCTGGGCTTGAGCATCCAGAGCACCCAAAATGAGCTGTGGTCTGTGGAGACAGTGGCGGATGGCTATAAGATCACCGTCGGCCGTTGGGGTCATGGAATTGGCATGAGCCAGCGCGGCGCCCAGAAGATGGCCCAGATGGGATATACTTACGATCAGATTCTGGGGTTCTACTACGAAGGCTGCCAGCGTGTGCAGTATACCTTTACCCATACCATCCTGCCAGCAGGCGGCAGCGGCGACATCGTCAGCGCGGAGCCGCCGGCAGCAATCAGCCCTGCGGTACAGAATCAGGCTACGGTGACGCTGGCATCGGCGACGGATGCCATCCCGCTGCGCTATACTGCGTCCGAGAGCGGAGCCACATTGACTGGCGTGCCCAATGGCGCGGCAGTGACGGTGCTTGCTAAGGGGATGGACTGGTCGCTGGTCAGGTATGGACAGATCAATGGCTACCTGCCCACAGGTCTGCTGATCTTTACTGATACCCCGCCGACGACAACCAACCAGTCTGCAACCTATATCAGCCAGTGGGCGACCGTCACTGGCACCAATTCCCTCAACTTCCGTACGGGCCCTGGCTTTGACTATAACGTGCAGGCGTCCCTGTCTGAAGGTATGGTGCTGTGTGTGCTTGGCACGCAGGGCGAGTGGATCAAGGTGCAAAGCGGCGGCATGGTGGGCTACGTTTCCGTGGATTTCCTGACCATGCATAGAGCGTATCCCGAAGCCATCAGCAGTGATACTTCTGCCATGGTCAGTCTGGGTGCTGAGGATTTGTCCATCTCCTTGCTGTCTTCGCCATCCATGACCGCAACGCCCATTATGGATATTGCCCATGGTACCCAGGTCACCGTGCTGCACAATGATGGGTCCTGGTGCCGCGTGAAGGTGGCCGGTGTGGAGGGCTACCTGCTGACCAGCCAGCTTGATTTTGATGCGACTGGCGTGACGCCCACGGATGTTCCCGGCACCCAGGGATTGACCGCCATTGTCAACTCCGAAGCCAATACCCTGAACCTGCGCGAAGGTCCGTCCAAGAATTACAATGTGAAAGCACAGATCCCCAAGGGGACGTCCATTATCGTTACGGAGCGTGGAGACACTTGGTGCGCGGTGCGCTGGGGTGATCTGGATGGCTATGTAATGACCGAATACCTGCTGTTCCCGGATGATCCTACCCAAACGCCCACTTCTGAACCTACCGACAGTCCTTCGCCTTCACCCACTGACGAACCGCTGCCTGACATTACCGGCGCACCGGAGGAATACAAGGCGTGGGTGATGGGGACGGTCAACTATGTCAATCTGCGTGTTTCGCCCAGCACGGGGGCGGAGGTGATTGCCCGCATTCCCAGCGGTGATGAAGTGGCTGTGATCGAGGTGCTGGGCACTTTCACCCATGTTCGTCACGGTGTGGGCACAGGCTATGTACTGTCCAGGCATCTGACCTATACCAAGCCTATGGAATCCATCGGTGTGATGTATGTCAATACCGATGTGGATCCCCTGGCCCTGCGTGATGAGGCTGACCTGTATGACTCTACGGTGTTGGTGCGCATTCCCAGAGGCGAAAAGCTCATGCTCTATGGCCATGTGGGCGATTGGAGCCATGTGCAGTGGGGCGATTATGTTGGTTACTGCGCCACAGCTTATCTGAGCTGGAAGAAGCCGACTGATTATGCGCCCGATGATACCCCCATCTATGACCCGACGATGGAACCTGTGGAAGGCTGGACTGTCCTGACCAACAACGATGGCATGGCCTTGGGGCTGCGCAAATGGTGCTCCATGGAAGCGCCTGAGCTGACCAGCATCCCCGCCGGCGCCTCGCCAAGGCTGCTGGAGATGGGTGATATCTGGTGCAAGATTACGTATGAAGGAGAAACAGGATATTGCTTGACGAACAAGCTGCTCTTCTTTGCCCCGAACTGATAATTGAAGAGAATGAGCGGATCGACGACCTTCAGCTGGCTGGGCTCCGCATCCTGCAAAAGAGGAATGGCTTCCGCTTCGGTATGGATGCAGTGCTGCTGGCAGACTTTGCCCGTGTGGAGGAGCGGGACCGTGCGGCGGACTTTGGGACCGGCACGGGGATATTGCCGCTTCTGCTTGCTGGACGGGGGCGTGGCGCGCACTTTGACGCTGTAGAGATCCAGGCTGAGATGGCGGACATGGCAAAACGCTCCGTCAGCCTCAATGGGCTGACGGAGCGCATCACGGTGCATCATATACCCGTGGAAAAGGCTGATACTGTGATTACTCCCGGTACACTCGATGTGATTGTCTGCAATCCGCCATATGGCATCCCGGGTGCTACATTGCTCAACCCGGAGATAACAAGATCCACAGCCCGGCATCAAGGCGAAGAAGGGCTGACAGCCTGGTATCGCATGGCTTACAAGCTCCTGCGGGGTAAAGGACGCTTCTACATGATTTATCCAGCCCCGCGTATGTTAGAGGCTATGCAGGCGCTCTCCAAAGCACGGCTGGAACCCAAACGCTTCCGTTTGATTTACCCTTATGCGGACAAACCTGCGAACCTGGTGCTCATAGAAGCAATGAAGGACGCCAAGCCCATGCTGCATCCCGAGTCTCCGCTGATTGTCTATCAGCAGGACGGAACCATGACGTCCGAGCTGCGGCGTATTTACCACATCAAGGATTGAGCCGGGCAATGCTGAAGTTCAGCACTGCCGCAAACGTCAGCCATAGCTGATAGGGGACCAGCAGCCATCCGGCAACTTTGCTCTCCCGGAAGAATTGATATAGCATGATGGCAGCCAGCATCCACAAAAGAAGCAGCCAGAAGAAGCTCAAACCAAGTGCCTGCTGCACAAAGAACAGGTACGGCCAAAGTAAATTCACAGCCAGCTGCGCGATGTAAAGTCCGAGCAGGATAAAGCGATCCTGACCCATTTCCCGCAGGACAAACCACATGGAAACTGCCATGGCGGTGTACAGGAGTGTCCATGCGATCGGGAAAAGCCATCCCGGCGGTGCAAAGACGGGCTTAGTCAGTTCCTCGTAGAATGAGGAATCCCGTTGGGTCAGGAAGCCTACGGCGGCACCTGCGCCAAGTGTCCCGACAATAAGGGCAACCAATGATCTCCATGTGTATGTCTTGGTCAGTTGGTTCTCGGACATACATATCACCTCTTTGACATGGTATGCGGTTTGGCATCCATTGATACCGGCAAAAGCTGCTGCATTTGCGGCAGCTTTTTCAGTGAGGGACATTGCGAAATACCGCTAAAAAGGGTATAATGAGACGAATGAACGGCTGGAGGGCATGGCATGGGGACTGTAATCATCATTGGCGGAGGCGCGGCAGGTCTTGCGGCAGCCATTGCGGCTGCTGAATGCGGCGATGGAGTGACGATTCTGGAGCGCATGGATCGGGTCGGCAAGAAAATCCTTGCGACTGGCAATGGCCGCTGCAACCTGATGAACACCGGTGAATGGCGTTTCCCTGGCGGTAGTGCGCTCGCGTGTGCAGTGCTTGATCGTTGCGGCGTGGTGGAACAAACCCGGTTCTGGGAGCATATCGGCCTTCGTATGCGACAGGAGGATGGCGGACGGGTGTATCCCGTCAGCGGCATGGCCTCCACTGTACTGGATGCACTGCGCTTTTCCGCGGAAGCTCTCGGCGTGGAGATCCTGACCGGCGTGCATGTCAGCGGTGTATTCAAGGCGCGGCATGGCTGGACGGTCATGGCGGGTGAGGACAAGTGGAAGGCCGATCGAGTGATTGTGGCGGGTGGCGGCTGTGCCCAGCCTAAGCTCGGCAGCGATGGCAGTGCTTGGTCGTTGCTGACGACACTGGGACACAAAATGGTAGAGGCAAGGCCTGCGTTAACGCAGATTGTTACAGATACAGCGCCCATCAAGGGCTTGAGCGGCGTACGCGCGCGGACGAGCGTTACGATCACCAATGGGCACATGGAAAAGTATGCTGAATCCGGGGAGCTGCTCTTTGCGGATTACGGTGTAACAGGCGTATGCGTGATGCAGTGCGCCCGTTATGCAGCGCCGGAGGATACGCTCCATATCAACCTGATCCGGGCAATGGGGATTGATTCTGCGGACGAGATGCGTAAAGAACTGGATCGGCGACGTGGCGAATGGGGGATGCGCCCCCAGAGTGACCTGTTCACGGGGCTGTGTGTGCCTAAGCTTGCTCAGGCAATCTTTCAGGCGGCTGGATTGCAATGCAGTCAACGCTTTACTTGTGGGGAACTATCTTCTGCTGCGATTGATCGGTTGGTAGCGGCGGCAGAGGATTTCAAGCTGAATATCCGCGGTGTCAAAGGCTTCGACAGTGCACAGGTGACGGCAGGCGGCATTTCGACAGGAGCGTTCAAGCCTGAAACGATGGAATCGCTGTTGGCACCGGGTGTACATGCTGCTGGTGAGGTATTGGACGTGGATGGAGATTGCGGCGGTTTCAACCTGATGTTTGCCTTCGGAAGCGGCATTCTTGCCGGCCTGAATGGCAGAGAGACGCCTTGGTAATATCGAACCCGATTGATACGTGTGTCAATCGGGTTCTTGCTTTTTCAGGCAGAGCGTGCTATAATATAGTTTGTGTAAATCTATGTATGTGGAAGGAGTGACGGCTTCGTGGATCAGCCCCCTTGTAGTCCTGTGCCTGCGACGGCCGTGATGTGCTTCCGCAGGCGATGAAAGCACCGGGTGATGCCCGGGAAAGCAGCTGGTTCTGCCACTGTGCCGGGACCGGCTGACTATGAAAGGACTGCTTGATTTCCATGACGCCCGATTTATGGATCCTTGTTGCCATACTCTTTGTGTGTGTGGCGCTCTCAGCTTTCTTCTCTGCTTCTGAGACGGCTTTCACCTCCGTCAACCGCGTTAAGCTCAAAACGCTGATGCAGAATGGCAGCAAGCGTGCCAAGCTTGCTCTGACCCTGACCGACGACTATGATCGGCTGATCACCACCATCCTGATTGGCAACAATATTGTGAACATTGCGGCTTCGTCGCTCGCGACGAGCCTGTTTCTTGTGTTGTTGAACAACCAGGCGAATCTGGCTACGACAGTCTCCACGGTGGTGATGACGGTCGTGATTCTGATCTTTGGCGAAGTCTCTCCCAAGGCGATTGCAAAGGAATCGCCCGAGAGCCTGGCGATGACCTTTTCGCCGGTGTTGCGGATGCTGTGCACCATCTTCACGCCCTTTGCGGTTCTGTTTACCCTGCTCAAAAAGATGCTTACCAAGGTCATTAAAACCAGCGAAGAAGAGGAGTCCTTCATTGAGGAAGAGCTGATGACCATGGTGGACGAGGCGCAGTCTGAGGGTGATATGGACGCCCACGAGGGTGAGCTGATTCGTTCTGCCATCGAGTTTAACGATGACCGTGATGTGATTTCCATTTTGACCCCTCGTGTGGATGTCACTGCGATTGAAGATACGGCCACCATGGAGGAGGCGGCTGAACTTTTCCGGGCCAGCGGATACTCCCGTGTGCCTGTTTACCATGAGGACATGGATCACATTGTCGGCATCTTGAATGAGAAGGACTTCTACCTGCAGAAGCACCACGGGTGTACGGATATTACCGAGATTATGAAGCCTCCGGTATACGCACCGACCACGCTGAAGCTGTCCAAGCTGCTCAAGCTCATTCAGGCACAGAAGACGCATTTGATCATCGTGCTTGACGAATTCGGCGGTACGGAAGGCATCGTCACCATGGAGGATGTGCTGGAAGAACTGGTGGGCGAAATCTACGACGAGCACGACGATGTGGAGCAGGACACTGTCGAAATGGACGATGGTTCCCGCCTGGTGGACGGCAGCATGCAGCTGTCTGAGCTTCTGGATATGTTCGGTGTAGAGGATATCTACAATGCTGAAACAGTTGGCGGCTTTGCGGCTGAGGTTCTGGGGATTATTCCCTTTGTTGGTTCTGTCTTTGAGACAGACGAGATTCGCGGCCTGGTTACCCAGATGGATAAACGCCGGGTGATGCAGGTTCGAGTATGGAAGAAGGAAGCGCCGATGAGCGGTGCATCTGAAGATGCTTAATGTAAACAACAGGAGGTCTTTATGACAAAAGTAACAACTAAGCACAATAAGAAGGAAGAACAGAAAAAGATGGCGGTTCGCATCATCTGCCTTGTGCTGGTAGTGATGCTCGCGCTAGGTTCCCTCATCGGCATTACTGGCTTGTTCCAGGGGGGACAGATCGATCCTCAGCTTCAGGCGATGATCGATGCCGGCTTGGTTTATCTGGCGGAGGACGGTAATTACTATTATACCGAGGAATACATCAACCTCCTGACGGAAATGTCCACAGTGGAGGAAGAGGAACACACCCACGAATAAAGCGTATGCAGAAGGGGAGCGAGTAGCGTGAAGCAACCACCGCGCGGGGTCTCTTTTGGCACAATCTTTATGCTGGCTGTGGCGTTTGTGGTGGTTGGACTCTCGGCAGTGACGCTGCCCCGCTTGTTGGGTACTGCAAACTTCAATATGGATGTCAGCGGTGCTATTTCTGCCTTGACGCTGGACGGCGCGCTGCCCAGGCTTAATCTGACGGAAATCCCGATTTCAGATGCCACCGCGGCACCCGAGAATGAAGAAGATTCTGTTCAAGACACAGCTACGCCGACTCCTGCGCCAACCCCGGCGCCGACCAGTACGCCTATCCCCGGCGGAACGGTGACGTTAACCCTGGGCGGCAGCATCAACATTGATGATGCAATTCGTAAGTCCGCATATTACAGTGATTCCGGGAAATACGATTTTTCGGATATCATGGTGTTCCTCCGGGATGAGATGCGTGCTGACTTAAACTTTCTAACACTGGAAAACATCACCTATGAGGACGCCAAAGTCTCCAGCTTGAATGCTCCCTGTGAAGTGATGGATGCCCTTGCGGGCGCCGGCGTGGAAATTGTGGCCCTGGGTCATCCAAAGGCAGCTGAAAAAGGCGTAGAAGGCATCAGGGCTACCATTGATGCCGCCAAGGAGCAGGGGATGGCTACGCTGGGTATTTATGCCAACCAGGAGGAAGCAGCGCGGTATCGGCTGTTCACGGTGGATAACGTAGATGTGGCATTTCTGCATTATACGGAGTCTGTCACAAGCAGCGGGAAGAAAAACCTGCAGAATGCTGGCGCCGTCTATGCCCTGTCTACCATCAAAGTCAATGGGACGACCGACGCTATGCTCGCCGACATCCGCGACGCAAAGGCCGCTGGTGCGGATGTGGTGATTGTATCCCTGAATTGGGGAAAGGTGAGCGCATCAAAGCCAACTGCTGAGCAGAAGACCATTGCTCAGCAGCTGGCAGACGCTGGTGCAGATGCCATCATCGGCGCTGGCAGCCGCGTTGTTCAGCCGATCACATGGCTTGCCTCCAAAGACGAAAATGGCGAAACAAGGCATGTCCTATGTGCCTGGAGCCTCGGCAGCCTTCTCAATGAGAGCCGGAAGGATGGCAACGTGTTCGGCATGCTTCTGCAGCTGCAGATCTATTTTGATGGGCAGGACATCAGCTTTCAGAAGGTCTGCTATACGCCAACGTACATATGGCGTTACAAACAGGACAGCCAGTATTACTACCGTGTGGTGATCAGTGATCAGCCAGCCCCGGACGGCATGGGGGAGGATCAGATCGGCTACATGGAAAAGGCGCTTCGAAACCTTCAGAAATATCTGGATGACTCTCCGGTAACACTTCGAACCAAGTGAAACATGGCTGCCGAAAAGGCAGCCTTTTTTGCACCAGGGATGTAAACTTTACGGCAGGGGATTGCAATCCTGCCATCAACCGTGTACAATGAATGTGAGAACGAAAGAGGTGACTGTATGAAACGATTGCTCGCGCTCCTGATCATGCTGATGATGGTTCTCCCTGTTTTCGCTGAGGAAGAGGACGAATGGTCCATCTGGGATGTGATCGACATCGATACAGAAGAAATCACTGAGGCTGCCCCCATAGAGACACCTGCTCCCGAGACGGCCGAACTGACTGCCCGGGAGGACTTCATCAACCGGATCATTACCCTGGGTGAACAGCTCTACATCGGCGCCAATGGCAAATCTCAGCGGGCTCATTACAAGGAGGACATCTACGTCTGCAAGAATTTTACGGTGTACCTCTTCAACAAGAACCGTGACGATTTCTGCATGGCGGAGTACCCCGACGTAAAGCTGCGCGTGCCTAACAATCTGCCCAGTGCCAAATGCAAACCCTACTATTACGGCTTCTACTGGGAGGACATTGACGCGGAGGACGGCAATCCATTCTATGAGGCGGCAGCCTTCCGTTATGACACCAAGCTCAGTAAGGAAGAAAACATGGCCCTCGCGATGGACTTCATGCGTCAGGTGCAGCGGGGCGACTATTTCCAGATGAGCGCCAAGTACGAGTATGGCACCGGTGCCCACAGCGCCATCATGATGGGCTATGATGCAGAGAAGGACGAAATCCACTGGCTGGACTCCAACATGCGGGGTGGAAAGCGCAATGGCATTCGCTACGGCCTGGTGCAGTATGACGAGGTGAAAAGCGTGGAATGGTGGGCCTCCACCTTCTGCGTGAAGGGGCGCGGCGCGACCCTATTCCGTCTGCGTGATGACATCGCCTACCGGGAGGACTAATATGGACTTCGGCATGCCCTATCTGCTGGAGATGCAATCCATTGAGGAATGCTGTGCCCTTGCAAAAGAGCTGGGGCTGGATTTTGTGGAGCTGAATGCGGGGTTTCCGGCTTGCTTGGTGGAAACACTTGATCCGGCAGAGTTGTATCGCCTCGGCCTCAAATATGGGGTGTATTTTACGCTCCATATAGAAGAGGAATTCAACCCGTTTGCGTTCAACACAACCATTCGAAACGCTTGGCTGAAGTCCTGTCGCCATGCACTGAGTATTGCCGTTGCACTGAAGATGCCAATTGTCAATATGCATTTTCCACGCGGGGATTATATCACGCTGCCGGACCGACGTGTTTGTATGTATGAGTGCTATGCGGAGGCGTTTCATGCAGGGGTCGTTGCGTTCCGGCAAATGTGCGAGGAAGCGCTGGCAGGTACTGCAACGTGTATTTCAATCGAAAACACCAACGGCTGGAAGACGCATGAGCGACATGCAATCGAGTATCTGCTGGCGTCTCCTGTATTTGGCCTTACAATGGATCTTGGGCACTCTCATGGTGTGGAAGATGCGGACGAGCCTTTCTTCCGCCAGCATGAGGAGAAGCTCATCCACATGCATGGTCACGATGCTGTGGGAAAGAAGCATCATTTGCCGCTTGGCGATGGTGAAATCGACCTGGCGGGTCGTTTTGCTTGGGCGAAGCGATGCGGAGCCCGTGTTGTCCTGGAGACAAAAACCATTGAGGCCCTGCGCCTCAGCATTAGCCGTCTGCCGAAATTTCTTGTATAAAATTTGCAGAAAAATGTGCGAACCCCCTTGCAAATACAGGGATACCTGTGCTATAATAATAGGCGTGCATACGGACGGTCCGCTTTCTGGAACACTGACCTCATGCAGTGCCGGATATGAACGTCTATGATGGAAGGAGGAACCAACATGAGCGAAATCATCCGTTCTATTGAAGCTAAGCAGCTGCGTAATGACGTGCCCGCCATCGCTATCGGCGATACCGTGCGCGTGCAGGTGAAGGTTGTTGAGGGCAAGAACGAGCGTCTGCAGGCTTTCGAGGGTGTTGTCATTGCCAAGCGCAACGGCGGTATCCGCGAGACCTTCACCGTCCGCCGCGTTTCCTACGGCATCGGTGTGGAGCGTACTTTCCCCGTCCACAGCCCCCGTCTGGGCAGCATTACCGTGATCCGTCATGGTAAGGTGCGCCGTGCCAAGCTGTACTACCTGCGTTCTCTGCAGGGCAAGGCCGCCAAGATCAAGGAAGTCAAGCGCGTGTAATTTGTCGGCCATCACACGACTTAGATCGTGCGCTGGCTACGCTCGGCGATTGCGAGCAATCGCTGTCGCTCGTCGAGCTAAAGCTCGACCCACGCATTTCCGATCTGTGGAACAGCGAAATCGAGAGAGCTTCGGCTCTCTCTTTTGTTTTGCATAAAAAGAAAGACACCCCCATATCCATTGGACAGACAGTAGACCAATGGAGGGATGACGATGACGGAGACGCGCGAGTTTAATCTCTACCGCGATATTGCTGAACGAACTGATGGGGACGTGTATATTGGCGTCGTGGGGCCGGTGCGGACAGGGAAGAGCACTTTCATCAGCCGATTTATGGAGCAGTTGGTACTGCCCAAATTGGCGGAGAGCCCGAAGAAGACTCGCATTGCTGACGAGCTGCCCCAGTCCGGATCCGGTCGTACGATCATGACCACTCAGCCTCAATTCGTCCCAGGTGAGGCTGTGTCGGTTTCCCTGGGGGAGAATACGCCGGTGCGTGTGCGCTTGGTGGATAGTGTGGGCTACCTGGTGCGGGGCGCGTTGGGGGTGTCCAGCGAGGATGGCACCCGGATGGTGCATACACCTTGGTTTGATCATGACATCCCCTTTGAACAGGCCGCTGAGATCGGCACGCGCAAGGTGATCGCCGACCACGCGACCATCGGGATGGTTGTCACCACAGATGGCACCATTGCGGATTTGCCCCGTAGCGCCTATGTGGATGCGGAGGAGCGAGTCATCAGCGAGCTTAAGGCGTTGGGGAAACCCTTTGTGATCGTGCTGAACTCCGCTACACCCCGAAGTGCCGAAACGCTGACTCTTCGTGATGCACTGGAGGACCGGTACTCCGTGCCGGTGATGCTGCTGAATGTGAAGGAGATGCAGACGGCAGATATCCAGCGGGTGCTGGAATCCGTGCTGCTGGAGTTTCCGCTGCGGGAGGCACGGCTGGCTGTACCGGCATGGCTGGCAGCGCTGGACACAGATCATTGGCTGGTGCAGCATGTTCTGGAGGGCGTGCGGCGAAGCGGAGACAATACCCGAGTCATGCGGGAAGAGGATGTGTTTGACGCGGCTTTTGCAGATTCGGAGTACACAGGGGCGATTCGTCGCGAAGGCATCGAGCTGGGTCAGGGCTGCATGGCGTTCTCAATGCCGCTGCAGGAGGGCTTGTTCAACCGTGTCCTCGGCGAGGAATGCGGCACGGAAATTCGCGGTGATGCGCATCTTCTCAGTCTGATGAAAGAGCTCGTCAATGCAAAAACGGAGTACGACAGGGTGTCGGAGGCCTTGTCCGCAATGCGTGCCACGGGATATGGCGTGGTTCCGCCATCGATGGATGAAGTGGCGCTGGAGGAGCCGGAGATTGTCCGCCAGGGAAGCCAGTATGGCGTAAAGTTGAAGGCTGCAGCGCCATCGCTGCATCTGATTCGCGTGGATGTGGAGACGGTTGTCAGCCCTGTGGTCGGCAGCGAAGAGCAGGCGGAGGCTTTTGCCAAGCAGCTGCAATCAGACTTCGATAACGACCCTCAAAAGGCCTGGGACACCAGCTTCTTCGGACGCAGCTTGGATTCCATGGTGCGGGAAGGACTCAGCGGAAAAGTGTTGCAGATGCCCCAGGATGCCCAGGAGAAGGTGCGTGAGACGCTATCCAAGATGGTCAATGAAGGCGATGGCGGGATGATCTGCATTCTGCTATGAGCATGAAAAAGCGAACCGGCATAAGCGCCGGTTCGCTTTTCGCTGCTTATTCAGCGGTATAGTTGTCGAAGTAACCCTGGATGTAGACAATGGGGGTGCCCTTGTCACCAGAGCCGGAGGTCAGGTCACACAGGGAGCCGATCAGGTCGGTGATGCGGCGGGGAGTGGTACCCTGGGCAGCCATCTGACCCACGAGGGAGGAGCCATCCTTCTGGCTGATCTTGGCCTTGATGGCGTCCTGCAGCTCCTTGCCGGTGAGGCCGGCGAAGTCGTTATCTGCAAGGTACTTGAGCTTCAGCTCGTTGGGGGTACCTTCCAGGCCAGCGGTGTAGGCGGGGGAGACGACCGGGTCGGCCAGCTCCCAGATCTTGCCCACGGGATCCTTGAAGGCGCCGTCGCCGTAGACCATGACTTCCACGTGCTTGCCGGTCATCTCCAGCATTTTTGCCTGAATGTCCTCCACGAGGCCCTGGCAATCACGGGGGAAGAGCTTAATGGTGTTCTCGGTCGCCTTGTTGGAGCCCAGCAGGCCGTAGCGCTCGTTGCAGCCGCTGCCATTCACAGGAGAGGTCATAATCTCGTCCAGACCGAAGACCCGCTCGGCGCCGGCAGCCTTGAGCAGGCGCTTGGTGCGGGCACGGGTGTGAATGTCGCAGTTCAGGACATTCTTGGTGAAGGGCAGGATCGCGCGGGGATCATTGGCGAAGATGACCTCAACCTCGGCGCCCATCTCGCGGATCAGCTCGGAGTAGTATTCCACATAATCAACGCCAGTGAAGGGATGCTTGACATAGCCGAAGTACTCGCGGTACTGCTGCTCGCTGAGCACGTCGCGGTAGGGATCAACGCCGTGCTTGTCCATCACATCCCAGTCGATGAGGTGGTTGCCCACTTCGTCAGAGGGATAGGAGAGCATCAGCACAACTTTCTTGCAGCCCTTGGCGATGCCGCGCAGGCAGATGGCGAAGCGGTTGCGGCTCAGGATAGGGAAGATGACGCCGACGGTTTCGCCGCCCAGCTTTGCACGGACGTCGTCGGCAATATTGTCAACGGATGCATAGTTACCCTGGGCACGGGCGACGATGGCTTCGGTCATGCAGACGACGTCACGGTCACGTACGACGATCTCGCCGGTCTTGATCGCGTCGGCCACACAGCCAACCACGATCTGCGCCAGGTCGTCACCCTCGCGGATGATCGGCGCACGCACGCCCATAGAAACAGTACCAAGCATACGGCTCATATGATACACTCCCAATCTGCATAGTGCAGTGACATAGCAAACGAAATACGGCAAACGCCGAAGTCCATTTACTTCAATATTATAATACTATCTTGCCAATTTGGAAAGAGATAAATTTGAATTTCTAAAGATTTTTTTCTGGTTTCTCTCGTTTTTAAGTGGAAGATATTGTATACGGGGTTTCCGTGTTGTCATTTGGGATGAAATCTGCTATAATATTCGCATTATAGCCAAAGAGGTGTAATCCATGTACGAGCAGGTTTTCAAGGCCATCAAGGACTATCCGGTGATCATCATCCACCGTCATAACAATCCTGACGGTGATGCGTTGGGCAGCCAGATCGGGCTGAAGCATATTATCAAGGCAAATTTCCCGGAAAAGACGGTCTTTACCGTGGGTGACGAGGCGGGACGCTATGCCTTTATGGCGGACTCTGTTATGGATGTCATCCCGGACGAAGTCTACGAGGGCGCGTTGGCCATTATTCTGGACACCTCTGCCCGCAAGCTCATCAGCGATGACCGTTACGCCAAGGCGGCCATGACGGTACGGATGGATCATCACCTGTTCTGCGAGAAGATTGCAGACGTTGAGGTAGTGGACAGCTCTTGTGAGAGCTGCTGTGGCCTGATTGCTGATTTCTGCATGTCCTGCGGCCTGAAGCTGCCTGAAGAAGCTGCCGTGGCGCTCTATACCGGCATGGTGACCGATTCCGGGCGCTTCCGCTATGACTCAGTGAATGGCCGCACCTTCAAAGCGGCGGCCTTCCTGATGCAGCATCCCATCGACACGAATGAACTATACCGCAATCTCTATGCCAGCGACTATGAGCAAATGAGGCTGCGGGCACAGTTCGTGCTGAAGATCCAGTTTACGGAGAAGAACGTGGCCTATATCTATACCACAAAGGAGGAAATCGAGCGGTATCCCTCTGACCTTTTTGGTATCAGCCGTGGCATGGTCAGCACCATGTCCGATATCAAGGGTGTGGACATCTGGGTCAACTTCACCGAGACGGAGAAGGGCGTACTGTGCGAGCTGCGCTCCAGTCGCTTCAACATCAACCCCATTGCTGTCAAGTACGGCGGCGGCGGACATGCCAAGGCCAGTGGCGCGACTGTCCGTGACCGCGAGGAGGCTATGGCCATGCTGGCTGACCTGGACACCTTGATGGAGGCATCACTATGAACACGAGCGTCAAGCAGGAGATTCTCGCCAAAATCAAGGAATATGACCGTATTCTGATCTTCCGCCACAAGCGCGTAGATGGCGACTGCGTGGGCGCCTCCAAGGGCCTCAAGGAGCTGCTGAAGGCCTCCTTCCCGGAGAAGGATGTGCGCATTATCGACGATGAGCGCAGCGATTATCTGGCCTTCCTGGGCCCGGATGACGAAGCTGTGCCGGACGACTTCTATGCCTCCGCCTTGGCCATCGTGGTGGACGTGGCGGACACAGAGCGCATCTCCAACCAGAAATTCAGCCTGTGCAAGGAGATCGTCAAGATCGACCATCACATCGATCGGACGCCCTATGGGGTCATTAGCTGGGTGGAAGAAGGACGTTCCGCGGCCTGTGAAATGATCGCGGATTTCTACGCCACTTTCCAGGATGAGCTGACCCTGACCCAGTGGGGCGCCACCTGCATCTACACCGGTATGGTGACCGATTCTGGCCGTTTCATGTATGAGGGTGTGAGCGGCGATTCCATGCGCCTGGCTGGCCTGATCCTTGATAAGGGCGTCAAGACGGACTGGCTGTACGCTAACCTCTATCTCAAGACCTTCGAGAGTCTCAAGTTCACCGCCTATGTTTACGAGCATATGAAGGTGACTGAGAACGGTGTGTGCTGGCTGCTGGTGGACAAGGCCATGCAGCAGAAGTTTGGCCTGAACATGGAGAGTGCCAGCGCAGCCATCAGCAGTCTGAGCGGCATCCGCGGATGCCTGTGCTGGATCGCTTTCATTGAGACCGGCGATGAGGAGCATGCCATCCGTGTGCGACTGCGCAGCCGCTTTGCAGCCATCAACCATATCGCGGAAAAGTACCATGGTGGTGGGCATGCCTGCGCCAGCGGAGCTACGGTCTATAGCGTCAGGGAGATGCACGATTTGCTGCGTGACGCCGATACATACATCAAGGAGTACAAGGAGAACAACGAAGGATGGCTATGAGAATCTGTATCACCAACGATGACGGCATCTGCAGCGAGGGCTTGCTGCGCCTGGCAGAATGGGCAACAGCGCTGGGCGAGGTATATGTGTATGCCCCCAAGGTGGAGCAGAGCGCCAAATCCCACGCGGTGGAGATTCACAAGCCTTTTGAGGCAAAGCAGGTGAAAATGGATGGTGTGGTTCGCGCCTGGGCGGTAGATTCCACGCCGGCAGACTGCGTACGCTTTGCCGTGCTGGGTCGGCATGAGCAGTTTGACCTGGTGATCAGCGGTGTTAACCGGGGGCTGAACATTGGTCAGGACATCATGTACTCCGGTACCTGCAGCGCTGCCATGGAGGCTGTTGGCCTGGGAATCAATGCACTGGCGCTGTCCACCGAGCCGGAAACCTTTGATGAAGCCTTTGCACACCTGGACAGGATCTGGACATATATTCAGGCGAACGACCTGTACGGCAAGGCACGCCTTTGGAATGTGAATATCCCACTGCATACCACGGGGGAAATCCGTATTACCCGTCAGGGCGGGCCCTACTACTCAGACGACTTCCACCCTGAAGCGAACGATAGGTACCGCCCCATGGGTAAGGAAGTGTTCGCGCCAACGGCAGGTTCCGATTATGATACGGACTGCGTGCTGAAACACAGCTGCATTTCCCTGACCCCTCTGACCATCGACCGTACGGATATGACCGCATTCCAGCTGCTCAAAAAGTGATGCAAACAAAAGGGGAGCCGCATCCATCAGGATGCGGCTCCTTCATTGTGTGAGTTCTTGGTTACTCAGCCTTGACGACAGCGTCCAGGGTGCAGCCCTTGTCGAACTCGATGGTGCCTTTGTAGTTCTTGATGATACCGGTGACGGTGATGGTATCGCCGATGGCCAGGCCTTCAGCGCCTTCGCCAGCCAAACGGTAGCACTGGATCACATGATCAGCCATGCCGGCCACGACCATATCAACGGTGATGTTCTGGTAGTCGGGGCTGTAAGCGGTGGGGATCTTAACGATCACGCCGGTCAGGGTGGCAGACTTATCCATGGCCATGCCATCTTCCAGGGTGTAGGCATTCAGCAGGGTACGAACCTGGGCAGCAGTGCCGTAGGGGATCAGCTGGCAGCCAGCGTCGAATTCGATGGTGCCCTTGTAGTTCTTGATGGTGCCCCACACGGCGATCTTGTCGCCAACAGCCAGGGCCTCAGCGCCCTCGCCAGCCAGGCGGTAGCACATGATGGGCTGCTCGGTCTTGCCGTCGCAAACGATGGTCACGGTGATGTTCTTGTAGTCGGGGGACCAGGGGGTATCGATCTTGATGATCTCGCCTTCCAGAGCGGTGGGGGCGGTCATGGCAGCGCCCTCTTCCAGCGCATAAGCAGCATCCAGGTAGCCCTGCTGGGAGATGATCTCGCCCATGCCGACCAGCTGGCAGCCAGCGTCGAACTCGATGGTGCCCTTATAGTTCTTCAGGATGCCCTCGACGGTGATCTTGTCGCCGACCTGCAGGTTAGCAACGCCCTCGCCAGCCAGGCGGTAGCACTGGATGGGCTGATCGGCCAGATCGCCGATCTGGATGTCAACGGTGATGTTGCCATACTGCTCGGAGTAGGGAGTGGGGATCTTGATGATGGTACCAAAGAGGCGCTGGGGCTCTTCCATGGCCAGGCCATCTTCCAGGGTGTAGGCGGCAGCCACGATCTCTTCGTAGGACAGGCCTTCCAGGATCATAGCAGCGGGCACCTTGTGGTTGAAGGAAACCGCAACAGTCTCGCCGGTGACGGGGGAGGTGATGGTAGCGGTCAGGACGTAGAAGATTTCTTCAGGATTCTTCTCATCCACATCAACGGTCACCATGCCATCCTTTTCGACGAACTTCACGGTATCGCTGTCAGCAGTCCAGGCGATGGGGTAGGCAACGCCGTCGATCACAACAGCAGAGATCACATCGTAGTCAGCCATGGTGGTTTCAGGGCTGTTCTTGTACATCATGCGCACGTAGGAACGAGCGTCAGCCAGCACGGGATCGGTGTCCACGGCAGGAGTCTCGACAACTTCTTCTACCACAGCGGCAGCCTTGGCGGCTTCCAGCTCAGCGGTCAGGGTCTCGACCTGAGCCTGAGCGGCAGTCAGCGCTTCGTTGGCAGCGGCAACGTCGGCAGTCAGCCTTTCGACCTCAGCCTTGGCGGCGGCCAGCTCAGCAGCGGCAGTCTCGGCCTGGGCGGCAGCGGCAGCTTCCAGCTCGGCAGCCTTGGCCTCGGCGGCAGCCAGGGCATCGTTGGCAGCAGCGACTTCGCCGTTCAGCTTCTCAACGTCAGCCTGAGCAGCAGCCAGAGTCTCGTTGGCAGCGGCAAGATCAGCGGCGGTGGCGTCGGCCTTGGCGGTCAGGTCAGCCACAGAAGCTTCCAGCTCGGTGACCTTGGCCTGGGAAGCGGTCAGGTCAGCCTTGAGCTGATCAGCTTCCTTGGTAACGTCATTCTTCTGGGAGACGGTCACGCCGGAAAAGACGAGAGCGGCAACCAGAAGCAGGGAAAGAATGATCGATACGGGCTTCTTCATGGGAAACCTCCTCTATTATCGTTCGTCAGTTGTGAATGATTACGCTGGGGAGTGTGAAAACCTTGATTTGGTATTGACCTTCGTAGTAGTCCACGATGCCCTTGACGTCAATGGTCTTGCCAAGGAAGAAATCCTCCGTGACGGGGACATTGCCATCGTAGAGGGGAACCGTACGGACGAGGATGGTCTGGCCCTCTGCCTCACAGGTCAGGGTCATCGCGCCATAGGAGGAGGATTCCTCGTCCATGGTGGTGTAGACGTCCTTGACGGACAGGCCGTGCATCTCAATGGAGGTGCCAAGGGCAAGCATTGCGTAGTCGAAAGCCTGTTCAGCTTCTCCCACGGGGATGCTGATGGAGCTCAGGAAGGTTTCGGGCGCAGTCAGCACCCAGGCGGGCGAATGCCCATCGGAGAGTTTCTGAATGTTGCCGGGATCCTTGGGCTTCATCATGCGGTAGGTGAGGCCGGAAACCTGCCAGGTACCGCCGGCTTCGTAGTACTGAACGGTACCCACGATGCGAGCTTCATTGCCCACAGACAGGATATTGAGACCTGCCCCTGAGAGACCGTGGCCGTAATACACGGACATGCCGTAGTACAGTCCGGTCTCCTCATCGAAGCTTTCAACAAAGACAGACTGACCGCTGTTCATGGTGATGATGCCATTGAACGCAACTTTAATGCCGTTGTAGTTCTCGATGTTGCTGCGGAGCTCCTTGAGAGTCAGCTCCACCGCGTCGCCGTAGTAGAAGTCAGGATCCTTCTGGCCGGAATGTACGTTCAGTTTGAGGCTTCGGGCCTGATTCAGCGCGGACATGCAGATGCTGCCATAGCGGTTATTCGCCGTCGAATTGGCGATGCAAAGGCCATTCTGCAGAATTTCCAGGTTAAGGTTGCGGTACTCAGTTGCGCCGGGCAATCTGTACCATACCCATACCAGGTAACGTCCGCCGGTGGAGTCCACGTTCCACTTGCCATCGTCGGATTCCACAATGATGGATTCCGCCAGGCTGAGCTTCTCGCGGGTGAAGGCGGCGGCCTTCTTGCCGTATTCCTCAATCTTGCCGGTGCATTCCGGGGTGTTGATGGCCAGGAAACGTGCTTTGAGCACGCCGTTCTCCATGATCTGTTCGTCCACATAGAAATGGACGGTGTCGCCGTCAACGTAGGTCTTGACGGTGACCTCAGCCTTCACGGTTTCGGAGCCCCGGTTGAAGGGGAGTGCCCCTGCGTAGTCAACAGGCTCCGCAGGGGACTCGGCCAACGCAAAGGAACACATCATGAGAAGGCTGAGCAGGAAACAGATGATTTTGCGCATGATAGATTAGAAGTCGGACTCGCAGGCCTTGATGGCAGCTTCGAAGTTCTTCAGAATCATGGCTTCCAGATCGGAGGCAGAATCCACCAGGCACTTGGTCAGCAGGGCGCCGACTTCGTCACGGGCGGTGGAAGAGCCATTGAAGGCGGGAGAGGTGTAGTAGGCGTCCTGCTGCTCCAGACAGACCTTTGCAGACAGGGCGGCAATGAAGTCACCGCCATCAGCGCTGGCCAGGAACTCGGCATACACAGGATGCTCGGCAACGCTCTTCAGGACGGGCACATAGCCGGAAGCCATGGAGAACTCAGCCTGGAACTCAACAGTGGTGGTCAGATACTTGACGAACAGCCAGGAAGCAGCAACCTCCTGGGGGTTGGCCTTCTTGAAGATGCACAGGGAGGGACCCTGGGAAATGACCTTCTTGTTGTCGGCGTTCATCTGAGGAATGGTGGCAATGCCAACCTCGAAGGGGTAGGAGCCGTCAGCAGCCTTGGCGGGACGCTGGTAGGTAGCGCCAGCGGAGGAGCCGATGGACATGTAGCTCTCCAGACCGTCGGTGGAGGTGAACAGGCCGGAAGTGTAGCCGCCCAGCAGGGTCTGGGTGGTGATGTAGCCGGCGTCATACCACTCGCGGAAGCGCTTGATGAAGGCGCGGTTCTGCTCGTTGTTGAACAGGAAGTGGGGAGCCTTGGCGCTGGTGTAGGGAGACTGCTGCTGCTCGCACATGGTGATGAACCAGTTGGCCTCAGAGTCGTAGCCCAGCGGGATGGACATGGGATCGACAGCCAGGATCTGCTGAGCAGCGATTTCAACCTCGTCCCAGGTGGTGGGCACGATGATGTTGTTGGCGTCAAAGAAGGTCTTGTTGTAGTACAGAACTTCGGTGGACTTGGACATGGGCAGGGTGTACATCTTGCCATCGGCAAAGGCAGCGCCCTCAGCGTAGTAGCCGGGGATGAAGTCGGCCTTCTGCTCAGCGGTCAGACCCATCACGGTGGTGGTGCCATCGGCCAGGGTCACGGTGGCAGTGGAGTCGATGTAAGCATCCAGGGGCTGCACCGCACGGGCCAGGTTGTACAGGGCAACGTGGTCCTGGTAGCAGTAGGCGATGTTGGGCTGTGCGCCAACGGTGATCTCGGTGGCAACCTGATCACGCACATCGTCATAGCCGCCAACGGAGGTGTACTCAACCTTGATGTTGGGGTACAGGGTGTTGAACTCAGCGATGTAGGCGTCCAGCACGGTGGTCAGGTTGGAGCCCATGGTGTGGTAGAAGGTGATGGTCACCTCGCTGCCGTCATAGGCGACAACATCCTCAGCGGATGCAGTCATCAGACCGGTCATGCAGGAAATCAGCATGATCAGTGCCAGGAGGGTGGAGAAGAATTTCTTCATGAGTGGTTCCTTCCTTCCGTGTAGTGTAGTGGAGAAAATATGTAAAAGACGTTTGAGCGTCCTTTAACCCTTGATGCCGCTGCGGCTCACGCCGGACATGATGTACTTGCGCAAGAAGATGAACACCAGGAACAAAGGCGCAGACACCATGGCGACAGCCGCCATCTGTACGGGGTAGTTGGTTTGACCGGAGGTATCGTTGAAGGCGTTGCGCAGACCGTTGGTGATCAGGCGCATTTCTTCTTTCTTGGTCACCAGGTTCGGCCAGACGTAGGAGTTCCACGCGCCCATCATCTTCAGGATGGTGATGGAGATCAGCGTAGGCAGCGCCAGGGGAACCATGACCTTCCACAGGTACTTGAAGTCGGATGTGCCATCCACCTTTGCAGCCAGGTACAGCTCATTGGGAATCTGCAGGAAATTCTGGCGCAGGAGGTAAATGTAGAACACGCTGACCAGGAAGGGGACGATCAGCACCGTGTAGGTGTTCATCCAATTAAAGGTGTTGACCGTCTGGTAGTTGGTGATGGTAAAAAGCTCGCCGGGGATCATCATGGTGGCCAGCAGACCCGCGAAGAGCGCGTTCTTGCCCTTGAACTCCAGTCGGGCCAGGGCAAAGGCGGTCAGGATGGTGATCACCAGGGACAGGATGGTGGACACGATGCCCACGTAAGCGGTGTTGAAGAACAAACGGCCCAGGTTGCCGGTGGAGAAGGCGTCGGTATAGTTGGAAAGAATGATCTCTGTAGGCCAGAAGGTGGGGGTGTTCAGTTTATACTCGGCAAGGGTCTTCAGGGAGGAGATGACCATCCAGTAGAAGGGGAAGAGGACGATCAGCGCCATCACGGACAGAAAGAGGTAAGTTCCGGCGAGGACCAGCGGCTTGAAGATGCGCTGCGTCATCGTCATCTGCTGCATGTTGCGGTCATGCATGACCTTGATTCGCTTGTTATTCTCAGACATACAGCACCTCTTAATAATGCACGCGCTTCTTGCTGACCTGCATGTTGATCATCGTCACGACGAAGATGATCGCGAACAGAACCAGTGCTGCAGCGCTTGCAAGACCATAATCCTGCTTGGGGAGCACATCGTAGATCATACCGACGATGGTGTTCAGCGAACCCTTGGCGCCAGGAGGTCCCATCTGGTCGCCGAAGATACCGACGATGCTGCTGTATTCCTTGAAGCCACCGATGAAGCCGGTAATGACGACATAAGCGATCATGGGGGAGAGCAGCGGCACGGTAATCTTGGTGAACACGCGCCAGCGGGGCGTGGAGTCCACCTTCGCGGCCTCGTAGTACTGTTTGTTGACGCTCTGCAGACCGCCCAGCAGCACCAGAATCTTGAAGGGGAGTGCGTTCCAGATGATGTAGATGATCAGCACGATCATGTTGGGCACCAGGCCGGAGCCGGCATTGATCCAGTTGATAGATTCGCCGCCGAAGAACATGATGATGTTGTTCACAATACCGTGGGAGGAAATCAGTCTGCCCACGCCGACGCGATTGAACATGGCGGCGAACACCATGCCGATGGCAATGGAGTTGGTCACATAGGGCAGGAAGAAGATGGTCTGGAAGAACTTCTGCAGGGGCTTGATAGAGTTGAGGGCAACGGCGATCAGCAACGCCAGCAGGGTGGAGACCGGAACGGTCACGACCGTCAGAATGGCGGTGTTGCGCAGTGCGATGATGAAGCCGTCATAGTTGAAGACGGATTTGAAGTTATCAATACCGATGGAGAAGGTGATGGCTTCTTCTTGATTCACAGCGGCAAGGCTGTTATAGTTGTTCAGGAAGGCCAGGCGCACGGTGTTGACGATGGGCCACACCGTGAAAACCAGCAGCAGTACGATCGCCGGGGCGAGGTACAGCCAGGCTTTCCATTGATGCTTGCTGTCTACCATATTACTTCACCTCGCCGATGACGATGCGTTCCTCAGTCTCCTTGTTGAACAGGAAGACCTTGTGGGGCTTGAGGGTATAGCGGACAATGCCAGAAGCGATGTTGACGTTGTTGTTATCCGCGTTGATGATGGAGCGAACCAGGGGGTTGAGGGATGCGTCGCTGGTGGAGACGATGCTCACGTCGCGGCCCATAACCTCAACGTTGGTGGGCTTGCACTGCATGGGGCCGTTCTCGTCCAGGATGAAGCCTTCGGGGCGGATGCCGACGATGACTTCCTGATTCATCACACCGGGGACGTCCAGCACGCAGTCCGCGCCGATGAAGAGCTTGCCGCCCTCTACCTTACCGGAGAAGACGTTGATCGGGGGCGTGCCCAGGAACTTGGCGACGAAGAGGTTGGCGGGATCGTCGTATACCTTCTGGGGCTCGCCGATCTGCTGCACAACGCCCAGCTTCATCACCACGATCATATCGGAGATGGACATGGCCTCCTCCTGGTCATGGGTGACGAACACGGTGGTGATGCCGGTTTCCTTCTGGATGCGGCGGATCTCCTCACGGGTCTGCAGGCGGAGACGGGCGTCCAGGTTGGACAGGGGCTCGTCCAGAAGCAGCACGCGGGGCATCTTTACAAGCGCACGGGCGATGGCCACGCGCTGCTGCTGACCGCCGGAGAGCTCAGAGGGCTTGCGGTCCATCAGCTCGTCAATCTGCACCAGCTTGGCGGCCTCGTAGGCACGCTCCAGCATGGCTTCCTTGGTCATCTTATCCTTGCCGCGAAGATTCTGCAGGGGGAAGAGGATGTTCTGCTTGACGGTCAGATGGGGGTAGAGAGCGTAGTTCTGGAACACCAGACCGATGCCGCGGTTTTCCGTGGACAGTTCGGTCACGTCATCCTCGCCGAAGAAGATCTTGCCGGAGGAGGGCTTCTGCAGGCCGGAGATCATGTACAGCGTGGTGGACTTGCCGCAGCCGGAGGGACCGAGCAGGCCGATGAGCTTGCCGTCGGGGATGGTGAAGTTGAAGTTGTTGACCGCAACCACTTCCTCGCCGGACTTCTTGTTTCTGCTGGGGAAGATTTTCGTCAGGTTTTCCAGTGCGATTTTCATAGTGCATCCCTTTCCTTTTTATGAAGGATATTAGTAACTCTGCTGGGCGGCCTTTTCAGCAGCGATCTTCTGCTTGTAGGCGATCAGGTATTCCTCGGTGTCGAAAATCATCTGGCTAGCCAGATCCACGGTGACGGTATTGGCCAGCTTATCATGAATCAGGCTGTGCTCCTTCGTTGAGATCAGCAGCAGGAACTGTACCAGGATAATGCCGCCGCCAATCAGCAAGCCCGGCAACCCAATGGCGCCGAAGAACAGCATCATCAGCATCATGACGGGGATCATCGTTTCGATGGCGAACTTGCCGAGCACAGTGCGGATGAACATGCACACACCGTTTACGCGAATGCCGCTCTGACGCATCACACCGATGCCGAAGACCTTCTTGCCGACCGTTTGGCCGTTGCTGAAGATCAGGGGAACGAAGAACTCCAGCAGCAGATAGGACAGCAGGATGCTGATGGAGACCATGGTGATGATCATGTAGATCATCATGTTCCAGGCGTAGATTGCTTCGGGATCTGCGGCGAAAGCGTCAGAGGCAGCCTGAAGATTGGCAAGCTGCTCAGGGGACATGGCATCTACTTCGGCCTGCGTTACGTTTCGACTGACGCCATATACTGTCTCATAGTGAGTATAACGGGCGTCAAATTGCTGTTGATAGCTGTCGTAGTTCAGCGCCAGGGAAAGCATCCAGGCCATCATTGTAGCAACGATACAAAGCAGGATGGTGTCCAGCAGCCAGGCAGACACGCGCTTGAGCATGCTGGCCCGCTGCAAATCGTAAATCATGGGTATACCTTCCTTGATGGTATTTGCCAAAGGATTGGCGGCTCTAATCATTATACTACAGATATCGGCCAAAATCCAGCGAAATTCATGTATTTTTGGTTTGATAGACTGTATACTTTCTGAGTATCACAGCAGACAGAGGGCATCTGCCAGATGCTGCCAGTCATACCCCTCAAACTCATAATGCCGACGGTTGGCGCTGGGCTCAAGGCGCAGGCTGGGGTCGGCGGCTGCCTGCTGGGAAGGGGTCAAATTGGTGTGCATGTACAGTGTGGCAAGGCCAGCGGCCTGAGCGCCGGCGATATCGGTTTCACGATCATTGCCGATCATCAGGCACCGGGCGGGATCAAGCTTTTGCTCATGCAGAAGTGCCTGGAAGAATCGCTGATCCGGCTTGCGGCAGTGATAATCAGACGAGAGATAGATACGATCGAACTGATCCTCAAGCGTCAGCGCGCGAAGCTCATAAGCAGTAAAAGCCCGCTGCGCATTGCTGAGCAGCCATAAACGATAACCGTGCTTACGCAGCTTGGAGAGAGCGTCCGTAACGCCGTCATAGAGGCGAAGATATTCTGTCGATGCGATGCGGAATACCTGGGCAGCATTCAAACCGAGCGCGTCAGCATGTGCGGTGATGCCCTTTGCGCGGAATAGATCTGCCAGTACTTCATGAAAAGGAATGTCAGGATACATTTCATACCCCTGTCCAGCAACAGACTCTCGGCTTGCGATGACAGACTCGTAGTCGGTTTTCAGGGCTGAACCAGTGTAGTGTACACCATAATAGCTGAAATAGAGCGCAGTCTTTTCCCAGGTGAGCTCGTTTTCCTCCGTATGGATATCCACCAGCGTTCCGTAAAGGTCAAATATCAGATCTGTGTATTGCATGCTGTATCCTCCGTAAAGATTCGGATAGATTATAGCATAGATTTTCTCGCCTGTATATCAGGATTCTTAGCGAAGTTTTTTACTTTCTTGCCTGTAACGGTAGACAATGGGAGAATTAAGTGTTATAATAATTTGGCTATTCTGCAGATTGATATCTGCGGATGGATATAAGATTGATTCAAGGAATGATGCTGCTATGAAGAAGTTTGCAAAGGTATGGAACATTGTTACGACTACCTTGGTTATTGCGGTGATGCTGCTGGCTGTTGTGCTGGTTGGTGTCCGCCTGATTGGTTTTCAGCCCCTGTATGTGATGTCTGGCTCCATGGAACCTGCATTCCATGTCGGCTCTCTGATTTTTGTTCAGAAGACTGATCCGGCCAAGATCGAGGTAGGCGACCCCATCACCTATACTATCAATGAAGCGGGTGATTATTCTACCCACCGCGTCATCGAGATTGCTACCTTCGAGACCGGTACCCGCGAGGTTCTGGACGAGAATGGACAGCCCATGCTAGACGAAGACGGCGACATCATTTATGAGGAGTTCCCTCTGGAGGAGACCTGCTACTACTATTACACCAAGGGCGACGCCAATGAATCTCCTGACGGCACGCCTGTGTACTACAAGAATGTGGTGGGCGTACCTCGCATGACCATCCCTTATCTGGGTTACCTGGCGCATTGGCTGCAGACCCCCAAGGGCCGCATCATGGGCATCTCCATTGCGCTGGTGATCGTGATCCTGACCTTCCTGCCTGACTTGCTCAAGTGGGTGGACGACGGTGACAAGAAGAAGGAAACGCAGGTGAAGGCTGCTGAGGAAGAAGCTGCCGAGGCAGAGGACAACGAAAACTAAGCCGAGTACCTATCCCGGATGGCATGACGTCATCCGGGATTTTTTGACATTGCAAAATATGAGTGAAACATTGCATAATCTGTATTGTCCAATACCAGCAGTCGTGTTATAATCAAATCGCAAACTAGGAACCGTTGATTGGAGGTATACATATGGATCGCTATGCCCATCGTAAGTCTGCCTGTACGCTGACCTTCCTGGACAAGCAGGGCAATCCTATGCCTGGACGCAAGGTACATGCCCGCCTGGGCAAGCATGAGTTTAAGTTTGGCTGTAACATCTTCTGGCTGCCCGCCATGTTCGACGAGCGGGTGCCTGCGGAACGCCGTGCGCTGATTCAGAAGATGTGGGAATCCTGGTCTGCGCTGTTCAACTTCGGCACGCTGCCCTTCTACCAGGGACGTTATGAGCCCAAAGAGGGCGTGACGATGCAGGAAAGCACTCTGCGCACTGCGAAATTTCTGGACGAGCATGGCGTTGCTTTGAAGGGACATCCGCTGTGCTGGCACACTGTGTCCGCCAAGTGGCTGATGGACAAGACCGATGAGGAAGTGCTGGAGAACCAGCTGTTCCGTATTCGCCGCGAGATCGGCGCCTTCAAGGATTACATCCACATGTGGGATGTGATCAACGAGGTTGTCATCATGCCCATCTTTACTGCGGAGGAGAACGCCATCACCCGCCTGTGTGCCAAGATCGGCCGTGTGAATATGGTTAAGGCTGTTTTTGACATGGCCCGCCAGTGCGATCCCAACGCGACGCTGCTGCTCAATGATTTCAACACCAGCGAAAAGTACAAGGAGCTGATTGCGGACTGCCTGGCCGCTGGCGTGGATATTGACGTCATCGGCATTCAGAGCCATCAGCATCAGGGCTTCTGGGGCTTGGAAAAGCTGCAGGAGGTGCTGGCCCGCTTTGAAACCTTCGGCAAGCCCATTCACTTCACCGAGAACACCTTCGTATCCGGCGACCTGATGCCGCCCCACATCGTTGACCTTAACGACTGGAAGGTCCCCGAATGGCCCACCACGCCCGAAGGAGAGGACCGTCAGGCCCGCGATTTCCTGGCGATGATTGATGAACTCTTCGCCCATCCTCAGGTGGAAGCCTTCACCAACTGGGATTTCTGCGATGGCGCCTGGCTGGGCGCTCCCGCCGGCCTGGTTCGCCTGGACGGCAGCCATAAGCCTTCCTATGATGCGATGAAGCAGCGCATCTGGCAGGAATGGCACACGGATGTCACGCTCATGACTGACGAGAACGGTCAGTGCACCCTGGAGGGCTTCCGCGGTGAATATGCTATCGAGGTGGACGGCGAAGGCGCGTCTCTCACCCTGGGAAAGAACACTCCCGAACAGACCATCCAACTGTAATACAATTCCGGCCCGGACAAATGCGTCCGGGCCTTTCTTGTGTTCTGGTGAAGAATGTGATATGATGGTGACATTCCACTTGTGAAGGAGCGTCCGCATGGATATCCGCTTTGCCCCCATGGAGGGCTTAACTGACACCATTTACCGTCGCATGCATTATCAGCATTTCGGCGGTGTGAGCAAATACTACATTCCATTTGTTAGCCCTACGCAGCATCATGTGTTCACGCCAAAGGAGCTGCGCGCCATTGGTCCGGAGCACAATGCAGGCATTCCAACCGTGCCGCAGATTCTTGCAAAGGACGCGGAGCATTTCCTATGGGCAGCAGGTGAGATGGCGGCCATGGGCTACGAGGAAGTCAATCTGAATATTGGATGTCCGTCAGGCACTGTGACGGCGAAGAGCAAAGGCTCCGGCATGCTGCGGGATTTGTATGCGCTGGATGCGTTTCTGAATGAAGTGTGTGCGAAGAGCCCCATCGCTGTGTCTGTCAAGACACGTATCGGATTTGAATCTCCAGATGAATGGCCGGAGATCCTCAATGTGCTGGATGAATTCCCGCTCAGGGAGATTATCATCCATCCCAGAACCCGCGCAGGCTTCTATAAAGTTGGCACGCTGCACCCTGAAACGTTCCGCATGGCGGCGGAAAAAGGCTTGCCCGTGGTGTACAACGGAGATTTGTTCACCGCTGCGGATGCTGCGGCGCTTCAGGTGGAGTACCCGAACGCACCTGTTATGATGGGCCGCGGGCTGGTGTGCAATCCGGCATTGGCCCAGGAAGTATGCGGCGGAACTCCGCTGGAGAAGACGGCGTTCCGCGCCTTCCACGACGCATTATGGGACGCCTACCGCCAGGAGCGTCCCTTGGATCAGGCCCACAGCCGCATGCGGGAATTGATGATCTATATGTCCTGCTGTTTTGCGAATGCGGACAAGGCAGCCAAGAACGTCCGCAAATCAAATCCGAAGAACTATGAGGTGGCTGTCAGCCATCTCTTTGAACATGACCTGGATGTCCCGCCCTGCTTCTCCCAGCAGGGGATCGGGATGTGAAATGCTGAATTGTAAATTATGCTGCGACAGATGGTTGCCGTCTTGAATTGAACGCTTGTTTGTGGTACACTACAAACAAGTAACAACAAAAGAAAGAGGTGCGCTTATGTTTTTGTTTATCATCGGTATCCTCGTACTGCTTGTGGCTATTGGTCTTACGATCTTTGCCATTACCGAAAAGAAGATTAAGTTGATTGCCGCGAGTGCTGCGGCAGGCGTATTTGCCGTTGTGCTGATCGTATGTTCCTGCTTGTCGACGGTGCCTACCGGCCATACCGGCATTCTGATCACCTTTGGCAAGGTAGAGGATTTGTCCCTGCCTAACGGAGTGAACGTGCATGCCCCTTGGCAGAATGTCATCACCATGTCCAATAAGGAGCAGAAGGACAGCGGCATGGGCCTGGCCTTTTCCAAGGATATTCAGGAGGTTTCCTACAGCTACACCATTCAGCATATGCTGCAGCCGGGTTCGGCGCCTACGCTGTACAAAAATGTCGGTACGGATTATTTTGACATTGTCATCAGCCCGGCTATCAATGCCATCATCAAGACCTACATCGGCAAGGCCAATGCTGAGAGCCTGATCATCAACCGTGAAGCCATCACCACGGATGTCAACCGGGAAGCTGCCCTGATCGGCGAGCGCTACGGCCTGAGCCTGACGGTGATTATCGACAACTTTGACTTTACCGACGTGTTCACCAACGCTGTCGAAGCCAAGCAGGTAGCCGAGCAGGAGAAGCTCCGTGCCCAGACCGAGCAGGAGAAGCTGACCATGGAGGCAGAGCAGAAGGCGGCCCGTGACAAGATTGAAGCGGAAGCTGCTGCGGCTATCGCAAAGATCAACGCTGAGGCAGATCTGGAAGTGCAGAAAATCAACGCTGACGCTGCCGAGTATGCCGGCCAGAAAGAAGCGGCCGTTAACCAGGCCATCGCTGCGTCCCTGACGCCTGAGCTGGTGGCCTACTACGAGATCATGCAGTGGAATGGTCAGCTGCCCACGACCTACATGGGGGATGGCGAAGGAATTCCGGTGCTGGATGTAACCGAATAAAGAATGTGCCCGGAGCAGACATAGCTGCTCCGGGCTTTTGAAGCTGAAACAGGGGAAGTTGCTGTGGTAAAAGAAAAACCAGCATCCTTTCGGATACTGGTTCTGGCGCAGAGTCTGGGATTTGAACCCAGGGTGGGGTATCAGCCCACACACGATTTCCAGTCGTGCGCCTTAGACCACTCAGCCAACTCTGCATCTTTGGTTGTGCGCCGCGGTGGGTCAACCGCAACGATGATTATTATAGCAAAGCTGTATATGGATGTCAAGGGGGATTTTCAACTTTTTTGCGAAAAATTTTGAAATATGCAAGAAGGAATATGATGCTTTATCGTTGACCTTCGGACGAAAATCCTGTAAAATAGTAAGCAGAAAACGCGGCGAAAGGCGGCGAATGTTTATGGATTTGTTTGACCTGATCGGACCGGTGATGATCGGTCCCAGCAGCTCCCATACGGCAGGTGCAGCCCGTATTGGTTTGACGGCCCGCAGGCTTATGGGCGAGGAACTGATCCGGGCAGATATTGGCCTGCATGGGTCCTTTGCCAAAACCTACCGCGGACACGGTACGGATCGTGCGCTGGTGGGTGGCCTGATGGGCATGGATGTGGACGACGAGCGTCTGCGCGATTCGCTCAATATTGCCCGCGAAGCAGGTATGGTAATTCATTTCCAGCATATGAACATCCGTGGCGCACATCCCAATACTGTGCGCCTGACGGTGACCGGCGTGTCCGGACGCGTGCTGGAGGTGGAGGCTGCATCTGTGGGCGGCGGCAATATCGAGGTTCACAAGATTGATGGGTTGAGTGTCAATTTCACCGGCAAGGAAAATACAATTATTATCCGCCACATGGATACTCCCGGCGCGATTGCCGCTGTGACAGGTATTCTGGCCAGCAAGAGCGTAAACATCGCAAATGTGCAGGGATATCGCCGACAGCAGGGCGGCGACGCCATGATTGTCATGGAGCTGGACGGCGTACCGCAACAGGAAGTGCTGGATGCCATCAATGCCCTCCCAGGGGTGCAGGGAAGTACCTTCCTGGCACGCAGGAGTGATCTGTGAGGCGCCTGCTCAGGCTAATGGATGACCTGATTGCTCCGCGGGGTGTGAAATGCCTGTGCTGTGAAGCGCGCAGTGATGGTGAACTCCTTTGTCCTGACTGTAAAATGGCGTTGAAAGCCATGCGGCTTGACTCGATGGAAGAAAGCAGCGTTGATTTGCGCTGTGCGTACCGGTATGATGGCGCGGCAAGACAGCTCGTGATCAGTCTGAAGGATCGATGCGTCGAGGATGCGGCAATCGTGCTGGCAGATGGGATGTATGATCTGGTGCGGCAAATGCAGCTGCCGACGAATACGGTTCTGACCTGGGTGACGATGCCTGAGCGGCGGCGTAAACGTCGCGCCATAGATCATGGTCATGTCCTTTGCAAGGCGCTGAGCGACCTTTGCGGGCTGCCTGTGAAGCAGCTGCTGTCCCGCAAGGGAAATCCTCATACGCAACGCGGCCTGAATCGGGAACGACGGCTGCGCAATCTGGAGGGAACCTTCCTGTGCGATGAGAAGCTGACGGGTCCGGTATTGCTGGTGGACGATGTGATGACCACCGGTTCCACGGCTGCTTTGTGCACGGAGGCACTGATGAAGGCGGGCGCTGATCGGGTCTATGTTATTACCGCAGCGAAAGCAAACCTTGCCGATATGAGATTTGACTTCAGAAAGGTTGATTTGAATGGATTATACGCTCCGTGAATGGGTCAGAATGGCCCGGCAGTACGGTTCTCTTGCGGAAGCAGCAGTCTGTGTACAAGCGCAGGAAAGCGGCGTTTCCAAGGAGAAGGTGCGTGGGATTATGAAGCATCACCTTCAGTGTATGCAGGAGGCCGTGCAGAACGGCATGGATGCGAAGCTGCGTTCTGTTTCCGGGCTGACCGGCGGACAGGCAGCCCTGCTGATGGCTTATTACCAGAAGGGACGTTCCTTGTGCGGTTCCATCCTGGGAAAGGCGGAGGCGTATGCCTTGGCCACGGCTGAGTGCAACGCATGCATGGGCAAGATTGTTGCTGCTCCCACAGCGGGCGCCTGTGGTATTCTGCCGGGTGCGATCATTGCCATGATGGAGGAGAAGGGCGTCACCGAAGAACAGGCTGTGGAGGCGCTCTTTGTGGCTGCGGTTGTGGGCCAGTCCATTGCGACGCAGTCCAGCATCTCCGGTGCGGAGGGCGGCTGTCAGGCCGAGTGCGGCTCCGCTGCTGCCATGGCTGCTGCTGCGCTGACTTATCTCCAGGGCGGAAATGAGCAGCAGTGTGCCGATGCGGCAGCCTTTGCGCTGATGAACCTTCTTGGTTTGGTCTGCGATCCCGTGGGCGGCCTGGTAGAGGTTCCCTGTGTATATCGAAATGTTGGCTCCTCCGGTGTGGCCTTTACTGCGGCTGACATGGTTCTTTCCGGAATCTGCTGCCCGATCGACCCGGATGAGGTCATCCTGGCCATGAAGGAAGTGGGAGATGCGCTGCCTGCATCCTTGCGTGAGACTGGGGAGGGCGGCTGCGCGGCATGCGGGAGCATCTGCGCACGCCTTGGAATGTAAAACGTCGCAAGGAGATGAGTTTATGAATCTGAAGAAGTTCAAGGTGGCCTTTATTGGCGCGGGATCCATCGGGTTTACCCGTGGTCTGCTGGCGGACTTGCTGGCTGTGCCGGAGTTCAGGGAAATCGAAATTGCCTTTATGGATATCAATCCCCGCAATCTGGACATGGTGTATCAGCTGTGCCAGCGGGATATTGAGGCCAATGGGCTGAACATCAAGATCTACGCGACCCTTGATCGCCGCGAGGCCCTCAAGGGAGCCAAGTATGTCATCGACTGCGCCCGCATCGGCCTCCTGGACGCCTTCGAGCTGGACGTCAACATCCCCCTCAAATACGGCGTGGATCAGTGCGTGGGTGACACCTTGTGCGCGGGCGGCATCATGTATGCCCAGCGTGACATTGCCATGCTGGAGTGCATGTGCCGTGACATTCATGAGGTGGCTGCTCCGGGCTGCATGCTGCTCAACTACACCAACCCCAATGCCATGGTTACCTGGTATTGCAACAAGTACGGAAAAGTACCGACGGTCGGTCTGTGCCACGGTGTGCAGGGCGGCCATGCGCTGATTGCCAAGGCGCTTGGATACAAGCAGGATGAGATTGACATTGTCTGCGCGGGTATCAACCACATGACGTGGTACCTGTCTGTCAAGCACAATGGCGAGGAATTGAATGGCAAGCTGCTGGCAGCTCTCCAGGCTGATGAAGAGATCGCCAAGACGGAGAAGGTCCGCATTGACATGATGAAGCGCTTCGGTTACTTCTCCACCGAGTCCAACGGCCACCTCTCTGAATATGTGGCCTGGTACCGCAAGCGTCCGGATGAGATCCGCCGCTGGATCGACCTGGGCGTGTGGATCAACGGCGAAACCGGCGGCTACCTGCGCGTCTGCACCGAAGGCCGCAACTGGTTCGAGACGGACTTCCCCAACTGGCTCAAGGAGCCGCCGAAGGTTTACGCAGCGGAGAATCGCTCCCAGGAGCATGGCAGCTGGATCATTGAATCCATCGAAACCGGACGCGTCTACCGCGGCCATTTCAATGTGGTGAACAACGGCGTCATCACCAATCTGCCTGATGACTGCGTTGTCGAGGTGCCCGGCTTCGTGGATACCTTTGGCATCAATACGCCCGTGCTGGGTGATCTTCCTCTGGGCTGCGCGGCCTGCTGCCAGTCAAATATCACCGTGCAGCGCCTCGCGGTAGAGGCTGCCGCCCATGCGGACGTCAACCTGCTCCGACAGGCAATGATGATGGATCCGCTTGTGGGCGCTGTGTGCAATACCGAGGAAATCTGGCAGATGGTGGATGAGATGCTGATTGCTCAGGCGGAATGGCTGCCCCAGTACGCCGAGGAAATCGAACGCGCCAAGGCACGCTGGGCAAAGGCGGAGGCGGAAGGTACGCTGATTCCTCCCATCGTGACGGAAGGTGCAGCGCGCCTGCATACAAAAACGGTGGAGGAGATGGCTGCTGACAAGGCGGCTGCCCGAAAGAATGCTGCCGAGGCAGACAAGGCTAAAGAGCGCCCTTCTGAGAAGAAGATTTACACCACAGGTCGCTGAAAGAGAGGGGATATCCCATGCGGACGAAGCTCCTGGCCCTCAGGCTGCAGCGACAGCAGCTTGTTACGCCTGTGGCTGCAGCGGGTTATGACGCGCTTTACCGGGATTTGCAGCCAGGCATGAATCTGTACTGGCATGGCTTCGGTCAGCCACCCGAATGTACCTTCCGCGCGGACTTTGACGATGTGGACTACAACCGTCAGCGGCAGGCGCGGCGGCAGCTCGTCAAGGGGCGCTTCGCCGGCGGCAACCTGGGGTGGATTGTGCCGGAGGATTTTCCGTTATTTGCTGCGCTATACCGCAAGCCCATCCTCCTGATGGATGATGTTCAGCTGACCATCATGACGCTGATTGAACGTATGGGCCCGCTGAACATACAGCAGATCAAGGAGGAAACCGGCTACCTGGTGAAGGTAATCACGCCTGCGCTGCACCGGCTGCAGGAGGCCTTCCTGCTTTACGAGGATCAGTACGACGGCGAGTGGGACAGGGCTTGGTATCGCTTTGAGGAGATGTTCCCGGAGCATGATTTGAACCGGTACACGCGGGCGGAGGCGTTGGAGATTATCCTGCAGCGCTTTGCATACCGTATGGCCTGGTTTGACACGAAGATGGCCAAGTCCTTCTATAAGCTTCCAGAGAAGGAAATCAAGCAGGCCTGTGCCAGGCTGGCAGAACAAGGTGCGTTTACAGCGGTGGACAACGGATACATGCTGTCAAGCGACGTGGAAATGCTGGATGATGTGCAGCAGGTGTTTCCGCAGGTATTGGCGTTTCACCGGAATGATTTCCTCGTCCGTGCTTTTGATCATGAATTAAAAAACAGGTTTAAGCCTCTGTATGATGCGCTGCCCTACGATCACGATCCGCAGTATTATTTGCTGGTGGACGGCGAATTCCGGGCCGTATCGGTGGGGCATTTCCGCTATGGACCCTACGAAATACATGACATTGTGTGTGATTCGCCGGACATGTGGGCACGCAAGGACGAAATCTGCGCTGCCGTGCTGAAGGAGAATCCGGGTGCTGTGATACAGCGATTTATGAGTCAGCCGCAATCATGAACAATGACCGCCCTGCTTCTGTGCAGAGCGGTCATTTCTTATTTCAGCATCAGATTCCAGTCATCGCCGTTTGGTTCATACCAGATCTCGCTGTGTTCGTTACCCAAATACACATCGAAATACAGCTCCATGCCCTCCACCATCTGCCCGGCACGCATCTCGTCGACGGTCATCCAGGCGATGTCACCCTCTTCGGAGGAATGCAGCTCGCCCTCGTATTCAGTGGCGGTGTAGAGCAGCACCAGATAGCGGCTGCCGTCCTTCTGCATCCAGCTCTTGGTGCCGACGAGCTTCGGCTGGCGGATGGTCAGGCCTGTTTCTTCCTGCATCTCGCGGATGACGCTGTCCACCAGGGATTCGCCCGGCTCCACATGACCGCCAGGGAAGGTTAGTCCGCCCCAGTCGGGATCGCGGCGGTTCTGCACCAGCACCTTGCCGTCAGCGCGGGTGAGCATGCACATGTTGGTCAGCTCAATCGGATGTGTTTTCCCCATACGGTTCCTCCTTACAGCTTCTTGGCGAACCAGATGGTACGGCCCATCTCGATAAAGCCATTCTTCAGATGCCAGGTCAGGCTGTCGTGGTTATCGATCTCACAGTCACTGGCGAATTCGGAGCAGCCTAGGCTTTTTGCCCATTCCTCGCAGGCGGAGAGGAGTGCCCGCGCCACACCGCTGCGGCGGTAGGCGGTATCCACATAGATGCCCTCCAGGAATCCTACAGGGCTGGTTTCGCAGCCCTCCACATAATCATGGCGCAGCTGGCACTGGGCAAAACCGATGGCCTGTTCGCCGTCAAATGCGAGGAAACACGCCGCTTCGGAAGAGGCGGTCAGCGTTGAGAATTCAGGGGCTAATTCGACAGGATCATGTTCCCACATGCGGGATGCAAGCTTTGCCAGGGTCAGGCTGTCAGCAGGTGTGGCTTTGCGGATGTTCATTGTATCACCTCACTGCTTCTGAATCACAAAGCATTCCGGTGCGCCGGGCCCCGCGTTGAGGAAGCGGTGGTGCAGCACGTTGAATTCCTGTGGGCGAAGTGTTGAAAGCCAATCCATCAGGGCAAAACGCTCACGGTCCCCCTCATCATGGCCGGGATATGCGCAGACGGTGCACACGCCGCCCTTTACCAAAAGGGACAGTGCTGCGGAGATGGCAACCTGCGTCGTCTCCCAGAGGGTGGTAATGGACTTATCGCCGCCGGGCAGCCAGCCCAGGTTGAACACAGCGGCCTTGATGGGCTCATGCACGCGGTTGGCGATATTCTGATGACCCTCAGCGTAGAGCTCGCAGCGTTCCAGCAGGCTGTTGTCCAGCAGCAGCGCGGAGGTGCGGCCGACCGCGTCTTTCTGGATGTCAAAGCCGATGACCTTGCCGGTGGGCCCGATCAGCTCCGCCAGCATGACAGTGTCATGGCCGTTGCCGAGGGTTGCGTCGATGACGGTATCGCCCTCCTGAATCACCTGATGCAGTACATCCGACGCGATCCAGCGGGCACTTCTGAGTTCATATGCCATGCCTACAACTCCTTAATCGGCCTGTCACGCTTTCAGCGCGTCAGGCTACGCTTTGCGAATGCAAGCATTCGCGATCGCTAATCGGCCTTAACGCCCGATCTCCTTCAGCTTCTTGACTTCGACATCGGTCAGGCGGCGCCATTGACCACGGGGCAGGTCATGCAGCTTGATGGTGGCGAATCCAACACGCTTGAGGCTGACGACCTCATGGCCGATGGCGGAGAACATGCGGCGCACCTGTCGGTTGCGGCCCTCGTGGATGGATACCAGCAGCACAGAGGAGAAGGCCTCGTAACGGACTAGATGGACGTCCGCGGGGGAGGTCATGCGACCATCGTCGAGCTGAACGCCGGCACGCAGACGACGGATTTCCTCGTCGGTCACGCGGTTGGAAACCTTCACCAAGTACTCCTTATCCACCTCGCGGGAAGGATGCAGCAGGTTGTTCATCAGGTCGCCATCGTTGGTGAGGAGGATGAGGCCCTCGCTATCGTAGTCCAGACGGCCCACAGGGTAGAGGCGCACCGGATAATCGCGGAACTTGTCCATGACGGTAGCGCGGCCCTCAGGATCGGTGACGGTAGTCACCTCGCCGATGGGTTTGTTGTAGGCAAGGTAGTGCTTCTCTTCCTCCAGGCGGCAAAGGTTGCCGTCCACGGTCACCTTGTCGTGGAGCTCGTCAACCTGCACGCCCATCTCGGTAATCACCATGCCGTTGACGGCCACGCGGCCTTCAGCGATCATCTTTTCCGCGTTGCGGCGGGAAGCCACACCGGACAGAGCAAGGTACTTTTGCAGTCTCATCATTTCAATATCAGCCTTTCTGGTTCAGTCGGTAGAAGTAGAGCAAGGAAGCCCGGCGGGATTTGGGCTTGATGCGTTCATCGGGGGATTGGCTGAGAACCATTTGGTCGAAGCCGTGGAGTGTGAAGCCTTCATGCTCCAGGAACTGGCACATACCGGGATTGGTATCCGTGCAGGAAACTCGCAGGCCGTATAGCTCACGCTTCTTTGCAAAGGATGCACACTTATCCAGCAGCATCCGCCCTGCACCCTGGCGGCGGTAGGCGGCATCCACACGGATGTCCAGCACGTCTGCCCAGCCGTTTGGGTTCATGGTGACTGCCGCACCGCCAATATACTTTTCGCCTTCAAAGGCGCCGTAGAATGCACTGCTTTCGTCCTGCACGAGAAAGGCGGGTTCAGCGTAGCTTACCGGTGGAAAGAGTCTCCATTCAGGCTTGGGCAGCGCGCCGTAGTCGAGATGCATTCCCATACGTCCGATTCGGAGAATGGCGTCCTCCGTGACAAGTTGGGAGTCTGCCAACTCCTGCACCTGATGCAGGGTTTCCGGCTTAATTCGGCGGACGATCAGCATGGGATCCCTCCTGTTCTTGGGTACATCAGTGCCAATGGAGTATGCGGCCATCGGGGATGGCCTTCACCAGCTTACCTTTGGGGTTCACAAGATTGGGACTGGCGGTCAGCAGCAGCATGGGGGCATCGGAAGGGGAGTCGCCATAACCGGCAGAATGCTCCTTGTCGATAGACAAGTTGCGTTCCTTCAGCCATTCCTGGATGCGGCGTACCTTCTCCTCGCCCTTGCAGTTCTTGCCGATTTTGCCTGTGTATCTGCCGTCTGCCACCTCACAGGTGGTACTGATGACGGCGTCAATGGGCAGAAATTCCGGCAAAACCTTCATATACAGATCGCTGGATGCGCTGACGATGATGATCTGGGCACCCAGCTCGCGGAGTCGGAAGAGCTCGGGTGCAGCGTCCTCAAAGAATGCATTCTGCTGCACATCCCGGAAGAAATCCCGGGCCAGCTCGTCCATCTCTTCCACCGTGCGGCCCTTGATATAGGAAAGGGTCCATTCTTTCACAGCGCGGCCGGAGGAGGGCTGTATCTTCCAGCGCAGGAAGCCGGCAGCTGCCTTGAATAGCTGGATTTTCGGAGCATAGCCGCGCTTGATGCAGTACAAGAGGTAGGGGAAGATCGAATCACCCTTGGCCAGGGTGTCGTCGAAGTCAAAGAAGGCAAAGGGGGTGGGGGTCATCACAGCGGACACTCCTCGTTCAGCAGTTTATGGGTGTACTTGCGCTCGCCGGACTTCATTTCCGCCATCAGCTGGCCAGAGCCCAGGAGCTTATACTTATAGGTGGTCAGGCCCTCCAAGCCCATGGGGCCGCGGGCGTGGATCTTTCCGGTGGCAATGCCAACCTCCGCGCCGAAACCGTAGACGAAGCCGTCGGCAAAGCGGGTGGACACATTATGATACACGCCGGCGGAGTCAACGCGGGTCATAAAAGCCTGGGCGGCGGCAACATTCTCGGTGACGATGCAGTCGGTATGACCGCTGCCATAATGGTTGATGTGCTCGATGGCTGCGTTCAAATCGTCCACCACGCGGATAGAAAGGGTGTAGTCTAAATATTCGGTAGCCCAGTCGGCGGCGGTGGCTGGCTTCGCAGGAATGATAGCCCGGACCGCCTCGTCGCCCAGCAGGCGGACGTTTTTTGCCTGCATGGGGTGCAGGAGCTTGGGGAGAAAGTCTGCCGCAATGTCGCGGTGCACCAGCAGCGTCTCCATGGCGTTGCAGACACTCACGTTCTGCGCTTTGCTGTCAACTGCGATGGATACAGCCATATCCACATCGGCGGCCTTGTCCACATACAAATGGCAGATGCCGTCGGCATGACCCAGAACGGGGATGCGGCTGTTGTCCATGATGTAGCGCACAAACTCGTTGCTGCCTCGGGGAATGATCAGGTCAATCATCTCATCCTCCTTGAGCATGGCGGCGACGTCGTCGCGGGTGGTCAGCAGCTGTGCGAAATCAGAGGGAAGACCGACGGCCGCGGCGGCCTGGCGCAGGCAGTTGCACAGCACTTGATTGGTGAGAAGGGCTTCACGTCCGCCCTTGAGAAGAACCGCATTGCCGCTCTTGAGCGCCAGGGAGGCAATCTGCACCAGTGCATCGGGGCGGCTCTCGAAGATCACGCCGATGACGCCGATGGGGCAGGCTACGCGGTAGAGCTTCAAACCTTCAGTCAGCTCACGGGCATAGGTGGTCTTGCCGATGGGGTCAGGGAGCGCGGCGAGGGCTTCCAGTCCCTCGGTAACAGCGGCCAGCTTCTCCTCACGGAAGGTCAGGCGCTTGAGCAGCGGTGCGGCGAGACCGTCAGCCGTGGCCTGGGCAACATCTGCATCATTCGCAGCGAAAATCTCGTTTTTGTGGGTATTGAGCACCTGTGCCATGGCCAGCAGGGCAGAATTGCGCTGGGTCAGGTCTGCTGCAGCTAAAGTCAGCGCGGCCTCGCGGCTGGCATGGGCCATCTGGTGGAGGTCTTTCAACAAAATCACCTCTCATGCATAAAAACTCAACATACATTATAGCATGAAAAGGTGGTACTTGCAATCGCAAAACAATTGTGCTATAATCAAATTCCGCAAAAGTGCAGGCAGGAAGGAGTGATTTTGATGCCGCATCAGCGTGGAACAAAGTCTGTGGCACAGAATCGCAAGGCCTTCCATGATTATTTCGTGGAGGAACGCTACGAGTGCGGCCTGGCTCTTTTCGGCACGGAGGTCAAGTCCATGCGGCAGGGACGCGTGAATCTCAAGGAATCCTGGGCCCGCATCAAGGATGGCGAGATCTGGGTGGAGGGAATGCATATCAGCCCATACGAGCAGGGCAACATCTTCAACCGGGATCCCATGCGGCCCAAGAAGCTGCTCATGCATAAGCAGGAGATCCGCAAGCTGGACGGATTGGTTGCCCGGCAGGGCTATACGCTGATTCCGCTGGAGGTCTACCTCAAGGATGGGCGCATGAAGCTGCAGCTTGGACTGTGCAAAGGTAAAGCCGAGCACGACAAGCGGGATTCCATCGCCAAACGGGACGCCGAGCGGGACATCCGCCGCGCCATCCGTGAGAACAACAAGTGAATGAATGCAAGGCATTGTCAGACAATATGGGGCTGATCCGGTTTCGACGGGGGTTGTCGGGGGCAGGATAAGCGAGCCGTGGAGCCTGAACCACGTTAAAACGGGCAAAAAAAGTAACTGACAATAGCAATTTTGCTTTCGCGGCCTAATAGGCCGTGACGTTGGCCCGGTCTGCCCGCGTGGCCGGTAACCAGCGTCATTTACGCGGGGAACGAGCGCATCTAAGCTTTGCCATGCGTCCGTAACATGAAGCTACTCCGCGCCGACTCTTGTCTGTGGGCGTCGGCGCGGGGGAAATTCGAACCACAGACTGCGCTCGGAGAAGGTCTTGCTTGCGAGCCTTCGGACAGGAGTTCGACTCTCCTCAGCTCCACTTACCTTGACAACGCCACCGTGTCTATTGGGGATGCGGTGGCGTTGCGATTATAAGAAGCAGGTGCAGCAGATGATGAATATTCAGGTTGAACAGCTCAAAACGGAGGTAAAACGCTGCTCAGACGGCATACTTACGAAGGAATATCGTGCTATGCTGGATGCGCTGGATGTATGCCCACTGACGCAAGAACTGGTGGATTATTTGTGCAGCATGATTGTATCCAAGAAGCATTTCTGGGAGATTCACTTCGATCATCTGCGTCCGCTGCTATTGAATCCAACAGCAGTTCAATTTGATTTGAAATCCTTTTATGAAGAGAGATTCAAACGGTCAAGGCGTCTGTGCATGAGGATGTATTTCATGCGAGGATATGCCCTGTATGCATCTGAGCAGGAAACGGAGATGATGTGCGAGCAGTTTGAGCGGTCTCTCAAAAAAGGGCATGACTATATCGATTACACGGATATTATGTCTGAATATGGTATGCGGTATCTGGTGCGAGAATATGGATACCGTTGCTTTCAGCAGGCCTGGCAAACTGCTCAGGAAGAGTATATGAAGATACACCCGTATCTGCGTGGACATGTTACCACTAATGCACGTTTGCGCTATGTAAAGGTGCTGAGTGACGCCGAGTCGATGAGAAGACATCACCTTTTTTTACAGTATCTACAATCACGAAAGAAGCAATAATGGTTTCAAACGATGCCTGTTCAGGTATCATGCAAATGACAAAATACCAAAGGAGAATACTATGCAGCTTGTTCTTTTGACCGCCCTCGGCGTTGGCGGAGCGACTCTGATCGGCTCGCTTCTCGGTTTTATCTTCCGCGACATTTCTCACAAATTCTCCGATATCGTCCTGTCCTTTGCTGCGGGCGTGATGCTCGCGGCAGCGGTGCTGGGCCTCATCCTGCCGTCCATTGAGTACGGCGGAGAGTGGGGGCTGCTTTATACCATTCCCGGCATCTTTGTTGGCGCACTGTGCTTGGGCTTGATCGATAAGCTAACGCCTCATTTGCATAAGCTGGTTGGCCCCGACATCGAGAGCCACAACAGCACCAGCCTCAACAAAGTGCTGCTGTTCGTGATGGCGATCGCGATCCACAACCTGCCGGAGGGAATCGCGGCGGGCGTAGGCTTTGGGTCAGGGGATAACTCACAGGCGCTGTTGATCGCCGGTGGTATAGCGCTGCAGAATATCCCCGAGGGTATGGTCATCATTGGGCCGATGCTGGCTTCCGGCGTGTCAACCAAGCGTACGATGATCGCAGCCAGCCTTACCGGCGTGGTGGAGGTGATCGGCACGCTGATCGGTTACTTTGCCGTCAGCATCTCCGCAGCGATCCTGCCATTCGCGCTGGCTTTTGCGGGCGGCACGATGCTCTATGTCATCAGTGATGAGATGATCCCTGAAACCCACGCCCATGGCTCCGAGCGCGGTGCGACCTGGGCGCTGCTGGTGGGATTCTGTGTGATGCTGGTGAGTGATGTGCTGCTGGGGTGATTGCGATGCATACAATGGAAAATGTAATACGGATATTAACCGAAGAAGGCATTGCCTTCACTCAGGTGTACGAACCGACGAATGTTGGTTATGGATTTGGTAAGGGCATATGGCTGCAGATTGATGGCGGATGCAAGGAAGCGCCCCTGTACATTGAGTTTTCTGTGATGAACAAGGTGTTTGACCTGCATTTTGGACGATATTCCTATGAGTTGTTTGAATATTCAGAAGAATGCGTACTTTCTGAGCTGATGAAAAATATCCATGCCATCATGGAAGGTAAAACGCATATCATTTGGTCATGGCATACGAAGTCTGGCAGATGGCACGCGGATGCTTGTTATTATGTCGCTCCCGGTGAGGATGATGACTTCCAGGAGTACCATGCAGCGCTGAAACGCATTGATCAGCCGCGAAATATCATCAGCCGATTCTTTATGCGGCGCGTCACCTATGCCATTTACAACTGGCATTCCTACCGCGAGATCACACGCTGATCCCACAGTTTTGTTTTTTCTTTGCATGACCGTTGTAATAAGCCCCGTTTTGCGGTAAAATAACCGGGTAATCGAAACGGAAGGACTGATTCCTGATGACCAGCAAGATCCGTGTGGCCATCCTTGGCTATGGCAACCTGGGACGCGGCGTGGAAGCTGCCATGCCTTACAACACCGATATGACCCTGGTAGGCGTGTTTACCCGCCGTCCGCCGGAAGCGGTTAAGACGCTGACCGACGTACCTGTTTATCATGTGGATGAACTGCTCGCCATGAAGGACGCCGTCGATGTGCTGATTCTCTGCGGCGGCAGCGCGACCGATCTGCCCGTACAGAGCCCCGAATGGGCCCATCACTTCAACATCGTGGACAGCTTCGATAATCATTCGAAGATTCCGGAGCATTTTGCGGCGGTGGACGCTTCCGCCAGTTCCGGCGGCAAGACGGCGCTGATCTCCGCCGGATGGGATCCGGGCATGTTCAGCCTGCAGCGCCTGCTGGGCAACTGCGTGCTACCGAACGGCCAGGACTACACCTTCTGGGGCAAGGGTGTCAGCCAGGGCCATAGCGACGCCATCCGCCGCATTGAGGGCGTGAAGGACGCCAAGCAGTACACCATCCCGGTGGATGCGGCGCTGGAGCGCGTGCGTGCCGGCGAAAATCCTGAGCTGACTGCCCGGGAGAAGCATCTGCGTGAGTGCTTTGTGGTGGCGGAGGAGGGCGCTGATCTGGCCCGCATTGAGCGCGAAATCAAGACCATGCCTGCCTACTTTGAGCCCTATGACACCACGGTGCACTTTATCACGCAGGATGAGCTGGATCGCGATCATGCGGGCATTCCTCACGGCGGATTCGTTCTGCGCAGCGGGGTGACAGGCTTGAGCGGCGAAACATCCCAGCTGATCGAGTACCGCCTGACCCTGGGCTCAAACCCGGAGTTCACCTCCAGCGTGCTGGTGGCCTGTGCTCGCGCGGTTGTCCGCATGGACAAGGCGGGGATGCACGGCTGCAAGACCATCTTTGATGTGCCTCCGGCCTGGCTGTCCCCGAAGGATGGCGCGGAGCTGCGGAAGCTGCTGCTGTAATCAAAAAGAACCGAGCCTGTCGGATGCTGTGTCCGGCAGGCTCGGGTTGTTTATTCAGTGAAGGGCACCCAACAAAACTCATCGTCAATCAATACGCGCATTTCCTGATCAAGATCTTCGTCTGCATGGGCAATATAGTCCCGGTCAGTATCGCTGTAATACAGGTAAGCGATACTGCATGTGTCATCGTTTGTACCGACCATGCCAAAGTAACGGCAGCCAGCGCAGGAAACCACGCAGAAATCGTAGCCCTTATAGGTAAAGGCGTTGTCCAGTTCATAATTGTTATCACGATGGTAAAGCATGGGAGCATCCAGGAAATCATAACGCTGGGTAATGCTTTCCTTTGCGCGCAGGTATTCCTCAGGTGTATATTGGACGGTCACGGCGACAGTCTTTGAAATGAACATCAGCATGAAATTCTTCTGATAGGAAAAGTGCACCGCCTTTGCGTTGGAGAATTCATTCTGGCTGGGTAGGAACTCTTCTGCGTAGTGGAGTTCGGTGCGATACATTTCGTAGTTGTTCCAGTTTGTGTCGGTCTTGATGATCGGGTTGAATGCGGAGTAGATCACAACGCCGAAGAGCAGGAGCTGGAGAACAATAATGATACCCAGCGCAATCAGCAGTACCCTGAATACAATCCGTAGCGTTTTGAATACTTTCTTCATACAAATGCCTCCTGTATGTTGAGAAATATCTGGAACACCTCTCAATTAAGACTAACAGGAGTGTCAAAGTATTTCATTTTCACGTACTTTTCTCCAGAAACTCCTCATGACTCATATGCATATAGTTCCGCACTTCATTCCATGGCACCGTAAAGCCTGCACCGTGACTGCAGAAAACGGAATCCGGCGTATCGTCCGCCAGGGGATTGTAGCCAGCGGCCTCCACGATGGCGGCCTGGTCGCGGGCCGGAGCGTAGCGGCTCATCCACACGCGCAGCGCACCACGGCCATGGGTTAAGGAGAGAAAATCCTCCTGCCATGGCGCGAAGATGGCGTAGGGGGCTTCACCACGCAGGATGACCATATCATCCTCGTATTCGGGCAGGTCAACCTCGGCCTGCATACGGTTCAGCGCACCGGCGAGGGTGCCGTACATGTCGGCTGGGGCACGCAGGGAGAAGCCGGCGATGGGCTCAAGCAGGACTGAATCAGCGTACATCAACGCGTTGCGGATGGCGCGGTAGGTCGCCTGACGGAAATCGCCGCCCTCGGTGTGCTTGAGGTGAGCGCGGCCGGTGAGCAGCTCCACACAGACATCGGTCAACGGTGCACCGGTTAGCACGCCTTTGTGCTGCTTCTCGCTGATGTGGCCCGCGATCAGTCTCTGCCAGTTCAGGGCCAGCGTGTCGACATGGCAGAGACTTCGGTTGGTCACGCCGGTTCCTGGTGCAGTAGGTACCAGGCGGACATGGCACTCAGCGTAGTGACGCAGGGGTTCGTAATGACCTACGCCGATGGACGGGGCTGCGATGGTTTCCTTGTACAGCACATGCGTGGGCCCGAAATCGACGGCGTAGCCGAACCGACTGGCGATCTGCTCCTTGAGAACCTCCAGCTGGATGCGGCCCATGACGCGAACGGAGATATGCCCGCGCTGTTCGGTCACGGTGAGGGTAGGTTCTTCGTCCTCCAGGATGCGAAGTGCCTGCATCATTCGGAAGGAGGGGATATCTTTCTCATCCCAGAGGACGTCCGCGGCCATCATAGGCTCAGTGTGAAAAACCGACCTTAAGTCTGTGCCGAGCGTGTCGCCGGGACGGATACCTTCTAAACCGGGGATGCCCACGATGTCGCCAGCCTGGGCAATATCCATCGGGCGGAACTTGTCGCCATGATACTGCCGAAGTTCGTTGACCTTCTGTCCATCAGGGAGTTCATCCTTCACGCGCAGGACGCCTGAGAGCAGCTTGAGGAAGCAGATACGCTGTCCTTGAGCATCATGACGCACTTGGTAGCAGCGAGCGGAATAGGATGCTTCAGCCGAATATCCCGTGGTGCTGAGGAGCGCCAAAATCCGAAGAAATTCGGTAATTCCACGCCCTTCGAGTGCCACGCCGGCCATTACAGGGAAGCATTGTCTCGTGCGTACTTGCTCACGCAGAGAGGAGGTCCACAGCGCTTCATCAAAGCCGCCGTCGAAGAGGTACTCCAATAGCGCTTCGTCCCGCTCTGCGATGGCTTCGATTTCGGATTCTGAAAACCGACTATCGGTCTGGAATGCGCGCAGGTCGAGCATATCCGAGGAAAGTCGATGCTTCATTTGAAGCATGACGCGCTCAGGGTCAGCGCCGAGCCGATCAAGCTTGTTCAGGAACACGAAGACTGGCACATTGTACTCTTTCAGCAGTTGCCAGACGGTTTCAGTGTGACTCTGCACGCCCTCCGCGCAGGAGATGATCAGCACGGCATAATCCATCATGGACACGGCACGCTCCATCTCGGTGGAGAAGTCCACATGGCCCGGAGTGTCCAGCCAATAATAAGTGTCGCCGTCCATCTCAAAATGAGCTAAGCCGGAGAAAATGGTGATACCGCGCTGCTTTTCCAGCTGGTGAGAGTCCAGGAAAGCATCCTGATGATCCACGCGGCCCACCTTGCGGATGGCCTGTGTCAGAAACAGCACGCGCTCGGAGAAGGTGGTTTTGCCTGCGTCCACATGAGCGAGGATGCCGATGGTCTTACGCATGGGGATGGCTCCTTTTCAATGGTGTAATATGATGATACCATAAGTTGCACAGATGGGCAAGATATGGTATAATATCATATATTATCATTAGGTGGTGAACCTGTGAAACCAATCGGCACACATACCTTGACCACATCCCGACTCGTTCTGCGTCCGCCGCAGCTGGATGATTCAGAAGCTCTTGTCGGGATCAAATCCCTGCCTATGACGCTGATGGAGGCGCACAAGGCCGTTGCATCCATGGTGGACGAGCAGAGTAAACCTTTCAATTTTCATTGGGTGATTACGCTGCAGGGTACAATCATCGGGCGTATCAAGGCTTGGGACGTCAACCCTTATAACGGCTATCTGCAGCTTGGTTATGACATCGGAGAGCAGCACCGCTGCAAGGGCTACATGACTGAGGCTGTGCAGGCTGTCATCCGATATATGCTGACAGAGGTGCAGGCCAACCGTGTGTTCTGCTCCGTGCGGGCAGGAAATACTGCGTCTCGTCGGGTATGTGAAAAGGCTGGTATGGTGCTGGAGGGCATCATGCGTCACCATTACGCCCGGCAAGATGGCAGCTATGATGACGTATGCATCTACGGCATCATCAAATGTGATTTGGAGGAATGACCATGAGCCTTGATATGCAGAACATGCGGGAAATGCAGCAGGTGCTCCAGGCGCGCTATGCAGGCTGGTGGGAGCCGGTTGACCCGGAACATGGTAAGAATAAGATGCTGTGGATGCTGGCAGAACTGGGCGAGGCCATCCAGGTGGTGAAGCGCCATCCGGCGGATGAGATTGCTAAGCCGGGCGAAGTCCGCCAGGAGTTCGTGGAAGAACTGGCGGATGTGCTGATGTATTTCAATGACATCATGCTGTGCTTTGACATTACGCCCGGAGAGTTTGAGACTGTCTATCGTGGCAAGCACGCACGCAACATGACCCGCTGGAAAAAGCCTTGCGAATGAGGCAGGGAAATCCGGCAAAGAGACGAATAAATCATTATGACTTGCTTGTTTGGAGGATTAGGCATGTATACGATCAACGATCTGTATTCCTTGGAACATACGATGGCGGCAGATTATCTGCGTCAGTATACCTATCCCTGGGAGGCGCTGAAGGGCATCAAGGATGAAATCATCCGCTTGGGCGAAAGTCTCGACAAGGTTGCGTACACCGAGATTGCGCCACAGGTCTGGGTACATGTGACGGCGACGGTTGCACCCACGGCGTATCTTGGCGCGCCCTGCATTATCGGAGCGGAAACAGAGGTGCGGCACGGTGCATTCGTCCGTGGAAGCGCACTGGTGGGCGCGGGGTGCGTGGTAGGCAATTCTGTGGAGCTGAAAAACGTCATTCTTTTTGACGGCGTGCAGGTGCCCCACTACAACTATGTGGGCGACAGCATTCTGGGCTACAAGAGCCATATGGGCGCGGGCTCCATCACCTCCAACGTCAAGAGCGACAAGTCGCTGGTGACCGTCCGCAGTGCGGAAGAATTCATCAATACCGGCCTGAAGAAGATGGGCGCCATGCTGGGCGACCTCGTGGAGGTGGGCTGCAACAGCGTGCTCAACCCTGGTACTGTCATTGGCAGGGAGAGCAACATCTACCCGCTGTCCTCTGTGCGCGGCGTTGTGCCGGAGAAGTCCATCTGGAAGACCGGCGGCGTGGTGGTGAAGAAGCATGATTAAGCCCATCATGCGGGATGTGATGTTCCTGTCCCGGCCCAGCGAGAAGGCTTCCCCGGCGGACACGCAGGTTATCACTGACCTGGTGGATACGCTGAACGCTCACCTGGATGGCTGCGTCGGCATGGCGGCCAATATGATTGGCGTACATAAGCGCATCATCGTGGTGCGGATGGGCCCGATCTCCATGCCGATGGTGAACCCGGAGATTGTCGCAGAATCCGGCGAATACGAGACGGAGGAAGGCTGTCTCTCGCTGATGGGGGGTCGTAAGTGCAAGCGTTGGCAGACCATTGAGGTCAGCTATCAGGACGCTGCGTTCCTGCCCAGGAGACAGAAGTACACCGGCTGGATCGCGCAGATCATCCAGCATGAAATCGACCACTGCAACGGAGTCATCATATGAGGACACCGCACATTCTGGTGGACGCAGATGCATGTCCTGTAGTCCGGCAGGTGGAGGATGCAGCTCGCAGGCATGGGCTGCTTATGACGCTGCTCTGCGACGAGCATCATTTGATGCACAGCGATTATGCTCAGGTACGCCATGTCTCTTCCGGAGTTGATGCGGTGGATATTGCACTGATGAATCTATGCAAAAAGGGAGACATTGTGGTCACCCAGGATTACGGCGTAGCTGCCATGGCGCTGGGGAAGGGTGCATACGCCATCCATCACTCCGGAAAACGTTATACGGACGACAACATCGATGTGATGCTCATGGAGCGTCATATGGCGAAGAAAGCCCGTCGCGCATCCGGAAAGCATCATCTGCGTGGCCCGGCGAAATTCACCGAGGAAGATCGGCAGCGCTTTTCCGCTGCCTTTGAAGAACTCATCAGCCTGGTTATCCAGGCATCGGGAGGAAGTACGACTTGACCATCATCGAAACACTTTGCAAAGAATTCAGCATCCAGCCCTGGCAGGTGGAGGCGGTCATCGCCCTGCTGGACGAGGGTGCGACGCTGCCCTTTATCGCCCGTTACCGTAAGGAGCAACATGGTTCTCTGGACGACCAGCAGCTGCGCGATATCTCTGATCGGCTGAACGCCCTGCGCAATATCGAGCAGCGCCGCAATGAAATCAGTGAGTCCCTCAAAAAGCTGGAGGTCTGGACGGAGGAGCTGCAAGCTGCGCTGGACAACGCAGCGACCCTGGCTCAGCTGGAGGACGTGTACCGTCCCTATCGGCCCAAGCGCCGCACCCGTGCCTCCATCGCCAAGGAGCGCGGCCTGGAACCCCTGGCCAATGTCCTTATGATGCAGCCGCCCCGCATGGCCGCGCCGGAGGAGATGGCTGCCAAATATGTGGACGAGGAAAAGGGCGTTCCCACGGCAGAGGATGCGCTGCAGGGCGCGATGGACATCATCGCCGAGACTGTCAGCGACGATGCCGGTGTGCGTGCCCGCCTGAAGGCTTACTATCATCGTGAATGCCAGGTGGCCACCCGCGCTGCGGAAGATGAGCCGGACGAAAACAGCACCTACCGCATGTACTACGACCACCGCGAGCCCCTTCGAATGATGCCGGGACACCGGGTTCTGGCCATGAATCGCGCAGAGAAGGAAGGCGTGATCAAGGTGGCGCTGGAGGTGAGCGTCCCCACGGCGCAAGCGGTTGTCAGGGCAGGCTATGTGCGCAGCAACGGCTCCTCCGCATGTGAATATGTGGCGCGCGCTTGCGATGACGCCTATACCCGTCTCATTGCGCCTTCGCTGGATACGGAGCTGCGCGGTGAACTGACGGATAAAGCTCAGACAGCGGCCATCCGCGTGTTTGCGCTGAACCTGAAGCCCCTGCTGATGGCTCCGCCCGTCAAGGGGCGTACCGCCATCGGTCTCGATCCAGGCTATGCCCACGGCTGCAAGATTGCTGTTGTGGATGAGACGGGACGTGTGTTGGATACAGCAGTGATCTACCCGGTATTCAAGGGAGCGGCAGCGGTGCAGACTGCCAAGGAAACCGTCAAGCGTCTGATTCGCAAGCATGGTGTGTCCATTGCAGCCATCGGCAACGGCACTGCCAGCCGCGAGACGGAACAGTTCTTCGTGCAGGTCATGAAGGAGTTGGAAATGGGCGATGGCCTGGCGTATATGATCGTCAGCGAGTCCGGTGCGTCGGTGTATTCTGCCTCCAAGCTGGCCGCGGAGGAGTTCCCGGACTTTGACGTCAATCTGCGCAGCGCAGTGTCCATTGCCCGCCGTCTGCAGGATCCGCTGGCAGAGCTGGTCAAAATTGACCCTAAGGCCATTGGCGTGGGACAGTATCAGCATGATTTGAAGCCTGCTGAGTTGGATGCAGCCCTGGATGGCGTGGTAGAGGACTGCGTCAATGCCGTAGGTGTCGATGTGAATACGGCCTCGGTGTCGCTGCTTTCCCATGTGGCGGGCATCAACAAGACCATTGCGAAAAATATCGTAGCCTATCGCGAGGAGAACGGCGCCTTTACAAGCCGTGCGCAGCTGAAGAAGGTGCCCCGCCTGGGCCCGAAGGCTTTTGAGCAGTGTGCGGGCTTCCTGCGGGTCCCCGGTGGTAAAGAGCTGATCGAAAACACCGGCGTCCATCCGGAGAGCTACGATGCTGCTAAGGGTCTGCTCAAACGCTTCGGCCTGACCCCGGCAAAGGCTGTCGGCACGTTGCATCAGTTGGCGGAGGAAGCCGGTTTTGCGACCCTTGCAGCGGAGCTAGGTGTGGGTGAACCCACCCTGCGTGACATCGCTGCGGAGCTTTCCAAGCCTGGCCGCGATCCCCGCGACGAGCTGCCGCCGCCCATCCTGCGCTCCGACGTGATGGAGATGAAGGACTTGAAGCCTGGCCTGGAGCTCAAGGGCACCGTCCGCAATGTGACGGATTTCGGCGCCTTTGTGGATATCGGCGTTCATCAGGATGGCCTGGTGCACATCAGCCAGTTCCCGGGGCGGCGGATCAACCATCCCAGCGAGGCAGTCCGCGTGGGCGATATTGTTACTGTATGGGTTAAGGACATCGATATGCAGCGAAAGCGCATCAGCCTGACGATGCGAAAGCCTGCTGAGAATTGAGGAGGTACTAATATGAAAAAGATGCTGTGTACACTGCTGGTCGCGATGATGCTGCTGGCTGCTCTGCCTGTGAGTGCCTCTGCGGAGGAGCTGACTGGCATGACTGCCAACGAAATTGTGGCTCAGATGGGAATTGGCTGGAACCTCGGCAATTCTTTTGACGCTACCAACGGCAACAAGTCCAATGTATATTCGCAGGAAACCTCCTGGGGTAACCCGAGGGTGACTGCAGAGGCGATTCAGCGGGTGAAGGATGCTGGCTTTGACACCATTCGCATTCCAGTGACCTGGTATCGTCAGATGGTGAACGACGGCACCTATACCATTGTGCCTGCCTTTATGGCCCGCGTCAAGGAAGTGGTGGACATGGCCTATGATGCAGGATTGTTTGTGATCATCAACATGCATCATGAGGAATGGCTGAACTGCAAGACCCTGGACAAGGATTATGAGAAAATCGGCGTGCAGCTGGCAGCGATTTGGCGCCAGATTGCCGATACTTTTGCGGATTATGATCAGCACCTGATCTTTGAAGGTATGAACGAACCGCGTATGAAGGATACCTCCGTTGAGTGGAACGGCAATGAGGCTGGTATTGCGGCGGTCAACTATCTGAATCAGCTGTTTGTCAATACAGTGCGTACCGATGCGAAGGGCTATAACGCCGAGCGTGCACTGATGATTCCCACCTATGCAGCTGCTTGTTCTGCAACTGCGATGGCTGCGCTCAAAATCCCGGAATGGAATGGCTCACCTGCAGAGAATATCATTGTTTCGGTACACAGTTACACCCCCTATGATTTCTGCTTGAGCGACACAATGGTGAACTTCAACAAGCTTTTTACCAACCATACCATGCCGATTGACATGATCTTCTATAACATCAAGGGTATTTTCCTCAACAAGGGTATCCCGGTGATCATTGGCGAAACTGGCGCAACCAACAAAGACAATACGACAGCTCGCGAGAATTGGGCATACTACATGGGCATGAAATCTGCTTCCTACGGCGTTCCGATTGTTATTTGGGATAACGGCAACCTGGGCAATTCCGGCGGCGAATGTCATCCGTGGCTGAACCGCGGAAAGACTGCTAAGGAGATTTCGCCCTTCCCGACGGTGCTGGAGGCGCTTTTCGAGGGAGCCAATTCTGTAGAGTACGGTTATCTGGCTAAGTAAAAGAAATCCCATGGACGATCAAAGTCGTCCATGGGATTTCTTTATATGGATTTATTCAAAGAGCATGGCGTCCACATAACAATTTGCAAACTCAGAATTACCGTCAAGGCGGACGTGAACGGAGCTTTTCCGCAAGTCCATGATGGTTTCGCGCTTGTCAACGTCCAGCAGCAGCATGGCCGCGCCGTCCAGGGCGGCATTGCCGATAACCTGAACACGGTTGGCATGCTCTTCAGGGATCAATCCGATGCGGACTGCGCTGCGAAGATTCAGGTGACTGCCGAACCCGCCTGCAATATAAAGTGTTTTGACTTCTTCGGCAGTACAGTCTGCTGCAGAAAGAAGGGTCATGATACCAGCATAGGTCGCAGCCTTGGCCAGCTGAACGGCGCGGATGTCTGCCTGGGTGAGGGTAACGCCGGGTGCTAAATCGAAGCATTCATCCTCCAGGTAGCCGGTCTCATCCAAAGATTCGGTGTCAAGGAGGGCGGCTATGGCATCCAGCAGGCCTGAACCGCAGACCCCCACTGCGGGACGATTGCCAATGGTGTGGCACTTGAGCATTCCGTTGACTATATCTACTTTGTCGATGGCGCCCAGAATACTGGTACAGCCGCAGCTGATGCCTGCACCCTCGAAGGCCGGGCCGGCTGCGGTGGATGCGATGTACAGCTTCCCTCGATGCCAAAGCGCCATCTCACCGTTGGTGCCGATGTCGCACAGAAGGGCTGTATCATCCCGTGTGGTCATTCCGCTGGCGAGTAGGGCACAGGAAGTGTCAGCGCCAACAAAGGCATGAAGACAGTGGGGAAGATAGACGCACCTGTTCAGGAGGGATGTCTCATGGCCAAAAAAGAAATCCGCCTCAAAGGGCGCTCGAGAGAGCGTGCAGGGATTCCGCTGGGTCAGCAGGTACAGCATTGTTGTGTTGCCGGTTACAACAAGGGATGATACCTCCGCGGCGGAGATATCAGCCTGGGAGCAGGCAGTTGCCAGCAATGTTGCGATGGCGCTTTCAACCTGACCGCGGAGGGAATCACCCTTGCCATGCAGGGCAGCGTCGATGCGTCCTATGACATCGGCAGCCACGGATGTTTGCGGATTAAGCATGCTGGAAGCACCAAGCAATGCACCTGTGCCCAGGCTGTAGAGCTGCAGCGCGATGGTGGTCGTGCCGATATCTACTGCAGCGCCATATTGACCTCTCATAGGCTGTGCAGGGGACAGGTTTACGAGTCTGCCGCCCTCGATCTGCTGCATAGGAAGGATATCCGGAAGCGTCACATCTGCATCGCCGTGCAGAACAGCCTGACAAGCAAGCCGCACACCGCAGCGGTTCTCAACGGCGTTAGGTACAGAGACAGCACCGGACAGAAGCACGGCGCATTTGCCGCAGGAACCAAGTCCGCCACAGGGCTGGGCGATGGAGAATCCATTGTCAGTCAGAACCTTGGAAAGTGCTGTTGGCGGAGTAAATTCCACCGAAGTGTTGCGAGGTCCCTGATGGATGTTCAGGATGGACATGGTTCCTCCTCAGTAAAGCACGATGCCAAAGTATGTTACGGTGTTCTGACCGTTGATATACTTGAGCTCCGTAGGCTTACAGGTGTTGTACACATCGATGCCGTAGCCCTCCATGGAGGACATAGCTCGTTCTGGATCGCGGCAGGGTAGTCCGTCCAGTTTGGCGCAGCGCTCGCAGACACGGCATCCTCCGCAGCTCAGATGCAGGTGCTTTCCCATTTCCAGCATCAGGAAAGCCTCCAACCGCTGGCTGACAAGCACATGACGGCGTCCCGCATCCTGCATGCCCTCGATGTCGAAGCTATCTTCGATATCGGAGATGGTCTGATACAAAAGCCCTTGCTTGTAGGAGCGGACTTCTGCCATCAGATGCTCAATATCACCTATATCCGGCGGACACATCCAGCAGCGCCCGTACATACCGCAGCCATTTGACTTGCAGATGTCCCTGAACGTGGTGTTCAGTACAATGCTCTCTACCGGAATGATCGTAGCTTTGCATGCGCCCGCATCCAGGGCGAGATCAACATAGGACATTTTTTCCATAGAAGCCTCCATGTGAAAATGCGCCCGGGCTGCATCGGGCGCAATGCATTAACCTTCAACGGCAGCGAAGAAGGCGTGAATATTCTCCCACTTTGCGTGAGCAGGGATATCGCAGCCGGAGGACGGAACGAAGTTAGAAAAGTTCCCGCACTTTTCCAGCAGTTCTCGAGTGGCGGATGTGATGGAATCTACAGTTCCGCTGGAAAACTGACCCGCAGGATCAATGTTGCCCATGACCAGAATGTCGGAGGGAGTGACCCTCATGACGGCTTCGATGTCAATAGCGTTGCCGAAATGATAGGCAGCTGCACCCAGTTGATAGATGGCTTGAAGCATCTGAGGAACGCTGTTGCCGCAGTTGTGGTAGATGACGGCAAAATCCTGATCCTGCAGCGCGTCAATGATGCGCTTGACATAGGGCATGGAGAACTCCTCGGCCATATCGGGGCTGAGAATACCTGCCAGGGGTTCGGCTATCATAAGGCCGTCAGCACCGGCAGCCTTCATGGCTTGGCCATACCGGATGAGGTACTGCGTCACCTTATCAAGCACAATGTGGACGGTTTCTGGTTCGTCAAAGCAAAGGTACATGATCTCAGTCACGTCGCACAGGCGGCCAGCCAGGGAGTAGGGCCCGATCATACCGGCAAGCACAGGCTTATCGGTGATGCGCTGCTTGGCGGTGCGGACGGCTTCCACACACAGGGAAGCGCGGCCTGCAGCCAGTTCAGGGACAGGAAGTTTGTTGGCGTCGTCTTCATCGGAAATCATCTGGCCGATAATGGCGGGCACTTCGTCCTCGGCAAAGCGAACTTCAGCGCCAAAGGCCTCAGCCTCGACAGAGAGATCCATCAGGCTGACGGCAGCGATGGTGGCTGTATCACGGGCGATGATCTCCATGGCCTGCGCCTGCAGCTCGGCAGACTTCACCAGCGTTTCAACGCAGACGCCAAGCTTTTGTGCGGCAGGGAAGGAAAGGATGGGGAGCGCTCTCTTGCTGCCGACCTTGGCAGCGTCCCAAAGAAGGCTGCGGATGTTCATCTGTTCACCTCAGGAGCAGAACGCAACGGCCTGGTCGGCTGCAGATGCGGCGTCATCAGTGTAGGCGTCGGCGCCGATCTGGGCACGGAACTCTTCCGTCACAGGGGCGCCACCGATCATGATCTTAACCTTATTGCGGATGCCGGCAGCCTCTGCAGCCTTGACTACCTCCGCCATGGTGGGCATGGTGGTGGTAAGCAGTGCAGAGCAGCAAATGATCTGACAGTCTTGCTCAATGGCGGTCTTGATGAAGGTTTCGGGAGACACATCGGTACCCAGATCAATGACCTCCAGGCCTTTGCCTTCCATCATCATCTTGACCAGGTTCTTGCCGATGTCGTGCAGGTCACCCTGGACGGTACCGATGCAGACGCGGCCGGAAGCCTTCACGCCGTCAGCAGCCAGCAGGGGCTTCAAAAGAGCGGAACCCATATTCAGTGCACGGGCAGCCACCAGGACCTCGGGCACAAAGATTTCGTTGTTGCGGAACTTTTCGCCCACCACGCTCATGCCGGCAATCAGGCCTTCTTCCAGGATTTTCTGGGCGGAGATTCCGCTGTCGATGGCCTCCTGCACCAGCTGCTTGACAATCTTGGCCTTGCCCTTTTGAAGGTTTTCAGAAATCTGAGAAAGCATGAGATTTGCCTCCTTATGAATCGTATATTCATACCGGTCAATACCGGTTATGTGCAGTATAACATCAAGAGGATGAAATGCCTATCGAAATGATGTGCAGCTATATAGAAATGCTGCTGTATTGAAACAGCACATATCGCAGCATTTCTAAAATACATAGGTCTTTTCTGATATGGTTCGGCTTTGACGTATGATAGGATTACATAGGGCGCTTTCTGTATTCATGTGGAGAAATGCCCGTCATACGGCGGAATGTGTAGCAGAAGTTCGCTGCGCTGTTGAAGCCGCATTGGAATGCGATCTCCTGGACTGCAAGGCGGGTCGTTTTCAGCAGCTGCTGTGCATGTTCCACCCGACTCTTGACCACAAACCGATAAGGAGACATGCCCGTTTCTTCAGCAAACAGATGGGAGAAGTAGCTGGCGGAATATCCTGCCTTGGCGGATATCTCTTCTACAGACAGTTTCTCTGTCAGGTGGGTCTGGATGTAGGCGATGGCTCTGTCCACCACTGGGTTGCCGATACCGCCTTCACCGGAAGCGCCGCTTTTGTCCAGCAGCTTCATCAGCATGCCGTAGATCATTGCTGACGTATCGCTCTCGTTCATCCGGCGTTCCGAGCGCATGCTGGAGAGCATTTCGCCGATGGTTTCGTGCAAATCATTGGGGGTGAGCAGGGGAATGAGATTTCCGGTGGATCGCTCGATCTCCTCGTAGAGTTCCTTGCTTTGGGCTCCGGCGAAGTGTACGAAGGTAAAGGAACATTTTCCCTGGGCGCTATAAGAATGCGGCGCGTTGCAGTCCAGCAGCAGCACTTGGCCCGCACGGACGACGCCACGGGACTTCATGGTCTGGTAGTACATCGAGCCCGTCAGCATGATCAGCAGCAGATAGCTGGAAAAGACATTCCGCTGGACGCCGTAGCTGGGTTTGCAGTCAAAATAGCCGATGCTGACAGGGTAGTATAGCAGATGCTCCCGTCCTTCAGGCTGCGGAACGAAGTAATGCACGGACGATGGCTCGTAATAAGTAGGGTCAAGCTGCATCCTTACACCTCAATTCGCAGGATTTCGATATTTCATTATACAAAATGAAGGGGGATCGTGTCAAGAAACAACGATCACTTCCCATTTGAAGGAGGCATATATATGAACATATCCGAAAAAGACCGGCGGGTATTGCGTGACCTGGCCAAGTATCAGATGGAGCTGGCTCATTCCCCACGCAACAAGCAGATCTATGCGGACTGGCTTGCAAATGGTTCCAGCAAAACGCAGGTGACCCGTCCGCTGATCCGTATAGAAACCAACACGTTCGAGCATCAGATCATGCCCCTATGATGAAGTGCGAGGGAGACGATGCCCGCCGAATTGAGCATCAGATGCTGCGTCCCATCATCAATTTCACCCTGTTTGAGGATGATACCCTGGTGCCTGATTATTTTGAGGTGACCGATCACTATCAGTTCACCCCCTTTAATCTACCTGTAAAGGTCCAGCATTCGGGCGGTTTGGGCCATCATTTCATCCCGTATCTGCATGATCTGGAGGAGGACGAGCATCTGCTTGGTAAGTCTCCCTTTGCCGTGCGGGAGGACTGGGCGCAGCAGCGCGTGCAGGAAGCCCAGGAGATCTTCGGCGATATCCTGCCCGTCAAGCGCATCTCCAACGCCGCTTACTGCACGCCTATGCAGGATATCGTGCATATCATGAACATGGACGATATGTACATGGCCATGATCGACGATGAAGAGCGGTTCACCAACATGCTGGATCGTCTGACGGATGACTACATCGAGTTCTTTAATACCCAGGAAGCCAGTGGTACGCTGCATACCGCAGCGCGGATGCAGCACCTCTGCCAGGGTACCTACTGCTTCACCAGCGAATTGCCCGATGATCAGCCCAATGCCAAGCTTAAGGACATGTGGCTCTTCATGGACTCCCAGGAGACAGCAGGCGTTTCCCCCGAAATGTACAAAGAACTGGTCTTCCCTTACTACAAGAAGGTGATGGATCACTTCGGTTTGATCAGCTATGGTTGCTGTGAGGCAGCCCATCCCATCTGGGACAACTGTCTGAGCAGCATCGAACATCTGCGTAAGGTGTCCGTCTCTCCCTGGTGTGATGAGGAATTCATGGGTGAACGCCTCCGTGGTACGGGTGTGACGTTCCTGCGCAAGCCGCCAGCGACGCTCCTGGGCATGGATACGCCTGTGCTGGACGAGGAAGCAACGCTGAATTGCTTCCGAAAGACTGGCAAAGCTGCCCGCGACTGCAAAATTGAGATCATCCAGCGCGATGTGTATATGGTAGGTTCTTCTGCAGAAAAGGTGCATCGATTTGTGGAACTGGCTCGCAAGGGTCTGGACGGTTAATGGCATAACAACGAAAGCGAAGGAGCAGCTGCTCCTTCGCTTCGTTATACGAAAAGAACCAGTCTCTTTCGAAACTGGTTCTTCTGGCAGGGACAAGCATTGTTACATCTTGATCCTGTTCTGCAAATATTTCAGATTGAAAAGCCATTCATCGTCATTTTCCATCTGGGCTTGTTGCTGACTGCGAGCAAGTTGCTTTTTAAGCATTGGTTCTTCCATATCCAGCAGTCTGTTATGAATAATAATTGCGCCCGGCCAATTCAAATCCTGCAGCCATTCAAATATTTGATCCAGATATGGCTCAAGTTCGCTATCAGTGCGTTGAGCAAGAATGATTGCACAATTCTCCCACACAGCTTTAGGATTTGGAACAATCATTGGCTGGATGAAGAGCCACAGGTTCTGTATGCTGCTTGCTTCCTCAATGGCAGCTCGCTGGACATCTTCAGGCTGCCCCCACGATAGACGAGAATAGAAATCATCAAAGTAATGCATTGAATACTCCACTGCCCAATTATTGAAAAGAACCAGTTTCTTGCGAAACTGGTTCTTCTGGCAGGGGCACTAGGACTCGAACCCAGAACAAAGGTTTTGGAGACCCACGTGTTACCATTACACCATACCCCTATGTCGCCAGGCGACTTTTATATATTATCACGTAGAAAAGAAAAAGTCAAGCATAAATTTTTGTTTTTTCCAGAATATTTTCTCCATTGCGTGTGGTGAACAGAATTGGTTTTTTTCACGATATGGTTCGTTATTCTATTTACAAATAGAAGGAAAAGGTGTATGATAGTACAGTCGTCCCTTTCAATTCGACAATAACATTCGGGAGGAACATGAACATGAAGAAGTTTGCTTCTCTGCTGCTTGCCCTGTGCATGCTGCTGAGCATGGTCGTCGTTGCCAACGCTGAGGTCGCTGCCAACGAGATCAAGATCGGCCTGATCTGCATCGGCGACGAGAACGAAGGCTATACCGCCAACCACATTAACGGCCTGCGCGCTGCTTGCGCTGAGCTGGGCATCGACGCCAGCCAGGTCATCTACAAGTACAACACCCCCGAGACCGAAGCTGCCTACGAAGCCGCCATCGACCTGGCTGAGCAGGGCTGTGATGTGATCTTTGCCAACTCCTTCGGCCATGAGTCCTATGTTTTCCTGGCCGCTGAGGAGTATCCTGAAATCGAGTTCTGCCATGCCACCGGTACCGGCGCTTCCGCCTCCGGCCTGGAGAACGCTCACAACTTCTTTGCTGCCATCTACGAGGCCCGCTATGTGGCTGGCGTCGTTGCTGGTATGAAGCTGAACGAGATGATCGCCGAGGGTAAGTTCACCGCTGAGCAGGCCAAGATCGGCTACGTCGGTGCGTTCCCCTTCGAAGAAGTGAAGTCCGGCTACACTGCTTTCTACCTGGGCGCCCGTTCTGTGTGCCCCTCCGCCACCATGGAAGTGAAGTTCACCAACTCCTGGGGCGACCTGGCTCTGGAAAAGGAAGCTGCTGAGGCTCTGATCGCCAATGGCTGCGTGCTGATCTCCCAGCATGCCGATACCACCGGTGCTCCCACTGCCTGTGAGGCTGCCGGCGTGCCCTGTGTTGGCTACAACATTTCCATGATCCCCGCTGCCCCCAACACCGCTCTGACCTCTGCTGCCATCAACTGGGCTTCTTACTTCAAGTTTGCTCTGCAGAATGTGCTGGCTGGCGAGAAGTTCGCTTCTGACTGGTGCCAGGGCTATGTGGACGGCGCGGTCTACATCACCGAACTGAATGAAGGCCTGGTGGCTGAAGGCACTGCTGCCAAGGTCGCCGAGATCGAGGAGGCCATCAAGAACGGCACCCTGCATGTCTTCAATACCGCTACCTTCACCGTGAAGGGCGAAACCGTCACCACCTGCACCGCCTATGACACCGATGGCGACTATGTGCCGGATTTCGGCGAGGCCATCGTTGACGGCTACTTCGCTGAGTCTGTGCTGCGCAGTGCGCCCTACTTCGGTCTGGACATCGACGGCATCACCATGGTGGAATAATTCCCAAAGAATCCTATGCCCTGTCACCCTCAGGCGGCAGGGCATTCTCTCTATGTATCGGCTTTTTCGATGACTACAACCGATAACGGAGGCGTTCCCTTTGCAAAGCAACGAGTGTATTGATCTGATTGAATTGCGCGGCATCACCAAGCGCTTTGGTTCGGTTGTCGCCAATGAGAATGTCACCATGTCCGTCCGTAAGGGCGAGATTTTGTCTGTGCTGGGTGAAAACGGCTCAGGTAAGACCTCACTGATGAACATGCTAGCCGGCATTTACTTCCCGGATGCGGGTCATATCTATGTTGAGGGCAGGGAAGTTGTTATTCGCTCACCCAAGGACGCCTTTGACCTGGGCATCGGCATGATCCACCAGCATTTCAAGCTCGTGGATGTGCTGACTGCGGCGGAAAACATCATTCTTGGTCTTTCAGGCAAGTTCACCCTGGATATGAAAGCGGTTAAGGCTGACATTCAAAAGCTGCTGGATAAGTATGGGTTTGAACTGAACCTGGACAGCAAGATTTACGAGATGTCCGTCAGTCAGAAGCAGACGGTGGAAATCGTCAAGATGCTTTACCGCGGCGCCCACATTCTTATTCTGGATGAACCTACGGCTGTGTTGACCCCCCAGGAAACGGAGAAGCTTTTCCAGGTGCTGCGCAATATGCGCGCGCAGGGACATTCTATCATCATCATCACCCACAAGCTCAATGAGGTGCTTTCTCTTTCTGATCGCGTCGCGGTGTTGCGTAAGGGTCAGTATGTGGGTACGGTGAACACCTGTGACGCCACAGAGATGAGTCTGACGGAAATGATGGTGGGCGAGAAGGTCGTGTTGGACATTGAACGCCCTGATCCTGTCAATCCCCGGCTGAAGCTGGATATGAAGGATGTCACCGTTGTCAATAAGGAAGGCCGCGAGGTGCTCTCACACGCCTCCTTCCAGGCTTATACTGGTGAAATTCTGGGTATTGCCGGCATTGCGGGTTCCGGTCAGAAGGAGCTGCTGGAATCCATCGCTGGTCTGCAGAAGCTTCAGAGCGGCAATATCGAGTATACCAACCGCAAGGGCCACATCAAGGAGTTGACCAAGATGTCCGCCCGAAGGATCCGCGAGATCGGTATTCGCCTGGCTTTTGTTCCTGAGGATCGCCTGGGCATGGGTCTGGTGGCTTCCATGGGCATGACGGATAACATGATGCTGCGTTCCTATCGTGCTGGCCGCGGCTTCTTCTCCCGACGGAAGGAGCCCCACGACCTGGCTGAGCGCATTAAACGTGACCTTGGCGTGGTGACGCCTAACGTTGAGTCTCCTGTGGGCCGCATGTCCGGCGGCAATGTCCAGAAGGTGCTTGTGGGCCGTGAGATCGCCTCTTCGCCCCAGGTGCTGATGGTGGCATACCCCGTCCGTGGATTGGATATCAACTCGTCCTACACTATTTATGGTCTTCTTAATGAGCAGAAGAAGCAGGGCAGCTGCGTGATCTGTGTCGGCGAAGACCTGGACGTTCTGCTTGCCTTGAGCGACCGCATTCTGGTCATGGCGGATGGCAAGATCACCGGCGTGGTGGACGCCAGAACTGCAACCAAGGAAGAGATCGGCCTGATGATGACTGGCGATTTTCAGAAGAAGGAGGAGAATGCATGAGCAATGTGCAGAAAACGCCGCTTTTCCATGTTGTGAAGCGTGATTCTTCCTCTTTCCTGCGCGGTGCGCTGGTGCGCTTGTGTGCATTGGTGCTGGCACTGATTGTCTGTTCTGTTATTATCGTTCTGATGACTGGCATGAATCCAATCAGCGTTTACAGCGCGCTGATTGACGGCGCTGTGGGTACATCTCGACGTGCCTGGATTACCCTGCGTGACGCCGCCATTCTGCTGTGTATTGGCTTTGCGGTTATGCCGGCTTTCCGCATGCGCTTCTGGAATACTGGTGCGGAAGGTCAGGTGCTGGTTGGCGCGTTGGCGACGGCAGCTGTCATGATCCTCGGCAAGGATCTGCCTGCATGGGCTCTGTATACACTGTGCCCTCTGGCTGGTGTGGCTGCGGGCGTGCTGTGGGGCGTGGTTCCTGCCTTCTTCAAGGCCAAGTGGAATACCAATGAGACCCTCTTCACCCTGATGCTCAACTATATTGCAACCCAGTTGGTGGCCTACTGCATTATCTTCTGGGAGAAGACGAAGGGCTCCAACTCCGTCGGCCTGATCAACTCCAAAGGTAAGATCGGCTGGCTGCCCAATATCAACTTCAACGCAGAAGGGGATATCAGCTGGCTGCCTGTGATCAAGAACAATAGCTATCTTCTGCCGATTATCATTGTGGTTGTGCTGGCTGTGGTGCTGTTCATTTACATGCGCTACACAAAGCAGGGGTATGAGATCAGCGTTGTCGGCGAGAGCGAGAATACCGCTCATTACGCCGGCATCAGCGTGGGGAAGGTCATCATCCGCACAATGGCCATCTGCGGTGGTATCGCCGGTCTGGCAGGCTACCTGCTGACGGCAGGCGTGGGTCATACCATCTCCACTGGCATTTCCGGCGGACGCGGTTTCACGGCAATCGTCGTGGCCTGGTTGGGCAAGCTGAACCCCTTCACGATGATGCTGGTCGCCTTCGGCCTTGTTTTCATGGAGAAGGGCTCCATTCAGATTGCCTCTGACTTCCAGCTGGACGCCAACGCAAGCGAGATCCTCACAGGCGTGATCCTTTTCTTCATCCTGGGCTGCGAATTCTTCATCAATTACCGCCTTGAGTTTCACAAAGCGGAGAAGGAGGCGGTCAAATGAATCTGATCATCACTTTCCTTCAGAAGGCCATTACCCAGGGTATTCCACTGCTCTACGGCGCCAGTGGCGAGATCCTGACGGAGAAGTCCGGCAATCTGAACCTGGGCGTGCCCGGCATGATGTACATGGGCGGCGTCGGCGGTCTGATCGGCGCCTTCCTGTATGAAAATGCCTGCGCAAAGGCGGGCAGCGAGCCTATTGCCTTCCTGGGCATGGTGATTGCCCTGCTTTGTGCGCTGTTGATGTCCGGCTTCGGTGCACTGATCTACAGCGTGCTGACCATTACCCTGCGCGCCAATCAGAACGTCACCGGCCTGGCCCTGACCACCTTTGGTATGGGCTTTGGCAACTTCTTCGGCGGCTCCCTGTCCAAACTTGCGGGCGGTGTTGGTCAGCTGTCCACCGCAACCACGGCGAAGGCCTTCCAGGCAACCATTCCTGGTTTGCGGGATATCCCAGTGGTGGGCGAGTTGCTCTTCAGCTACGGCTGGATGACCTACGCAGCCATTGTGCTGACGCTGGTGCTGAGCTGGTTCATGTTCAAGACCCGCATTGGCCTTAACCTGCGTTCCATTGGCGAAAGCGCTGCGACGGCGGATGCTGCCGGCGTGAATGTGACCCGCTATAAGTATATCGCCACCATCACCGGCGGTATGCTGGCAGGCTTGGGCGGATTGTACTTCGTTATGGAATACACCAGCGGCACATGGGTCAACAACGGCTTCGGTGATCGCGGCTGGCTGGCAGTAGCACTGGTCATCTTTGCTCGCTGGCGCCCCCTCAATGCCATTTGGGGCTCCTTCCTCTTCGGCGGCTTGTACATCCTGTACCTGTATATCCCCGGCCTGACCCGCAGCTGGCAGGAGCTGTTCAAGATGCTGCCCTATGTGGTCACCATCATTGTGCTGGTCATCACCAGCCTCCGCAAGAAGCGCGAAGATCAGCCGCCCCAGTCCCTTGGTTTGCCGTATTTCCGCGAGAGTCGCGGTTAACCCCAATATACATCCCCCGACGCGTTCAGCATCGGGGGATGTATTTATGTGAGCAGGACTTTTCTCCAAGAATCAACAAGCTTACCCAGGGAGCATGCTGCATTTGCAGGACTGGTGGACGGCAGCACGAAGGCTTTGATACCAATGTGTGTCTCAAGATAACGCTGATATAGTTTTCCAGCAAGGCTGCCGTTGCAGATGACACGGTCAATACATGCGGCATCTGTAACGCGACTAATATCGACAGGTGTTGCATTCTTCACCGAAGCATCCGAAGAACCCTGGATATCGCAGGAAGCGATCACATCCCACAAGGCGATGTGGTGTCTTAGCAGGAGTGCTTTCTTTGCAGGGATGTCCTCGGGAATCTCTTCATCAAATATGGCAGCGAGCATCCGCCAGAAGCGGTTCTGCGGATGGCCGTAGAAGAAGCCATTTTCCCGTGACTTCACCGACGGGAAACTGCCGAGAATCAGGATGTGGCAATTCGCATCTACAACAGGCGGGAAAGGATGATCAACGCGCTGCATTTAGTCCTCCACAACCATCTTCCAGAATTTTGCCTGGAAGGTTTCGCTGCCATCAAAGCGACTGTACTTGCCGTCATGATCGAAATGCAGTCCACACTTCTCCATCACACGGCCGGAAGCGGGATTATTCGTTGCATGGCTTGCTACAAAGACGCGCACACCGTATTCACGACGTGCCAGATTGATCATGGCCTTTGTAGCTTCGGTGGCGTAACCCTGATTCCATGCATCACGGCGCAGATTGTAGCCGAATTCCCACGAGCCGTCCTGATGGTCATGAGGGCCGATGGAGCCCGCGCCGATCAACAGACCGTCCTCCTTGCGGACAAAACCGAAGTGCAGCTCCTTTTCGGCGTTGATGGCAGTTTCCAGCCACTTCACGACATCGGCGACGTCGGTGTACAGGTTGTAGGGCATGTACCGGTTGACGATGGGATCGGAGAGCCAGACGAACTCTGCTTCCGCGTCGTCCAGGGACAGGGGGCGAAGGATGAGACGTTCGGTTTCGATGACGTGGGTGTGCATGAATCTCACCTCTCATTCAATATTCTGCAGGTTGGTATGTATCTCTTCAGCAATGAACAAATAAACTGATGCGTCATCCGTCCGGCTAAAAGCATTGTTTAGTACAACTGCGAAGGCCTCTGCAATATTGAGGGGAGAGCTTTCGCAGTTGATGATTCGACTAATTTCATGTGCCTCAGCGTCGAATTCGTCTTCCGGGGCGCCTTGCGCAAGGAGACAGTAGGGATCAAGTTTTTGTAGCGCATTTCGCACGATGTTATATTTTGCCTGATAAGTCAGGAAAAACACAAAATCACCTGCTTTCGGAATTGATTTTCCTATCATAACACAAAACCCGTCAGCTTGCAATGGCTGACGGGGAAGGCTTTGACAATGATTTCCGGATTATTCCAGCACGATGCGGGGATTTTCCTTGCTGGGGCGGTACATGACGAACCGGCGGCCAATGCACTGGATGGGCTCGGCGCCCAGCTCCGCGCAAAGCTCGCTCAGGGCTTCCTTTGCGGTCAGGGGGCAGTTCTGCTGGATGGCGCACTTGATGATCTCGCGGGCTTCCAGCGCATCGCTGGCCTGCTTGATGGTGCCGGGGACGATGCCGTCCTTGCCGACATAGAGAATGGTTTCCATGGTGTTGGCCATGGAGCGAAGGTATGCACGCTGCTTACTGGTCATTTGATTCTCCTAATATAGCGGTAGTTGGTGAATTGCTTACTCGACGAAGTCGAACTCCATATCGACGATGCGGACGGTATCGCCTTCCTGGGCGCCCTTCTTGCGCAGCGCGTCGATGACGCCCCAGCGGCGGAGGGTGCGATGGAACCAGGAGATGGACTCGTCATCGTCGAAGTTGACGGACTCGATCAGGTTGTCCATGCTCTTGCCGATGACCTCGTATACCGCGCCGTCGAAGACCACGGTGAAGGGCTCCTCCTTCAGCTTCTCGTCGAAGGTGACCTCCTCCACGAAGTGAACGATGGGCGGCAGGGTCTCGAGCATTTCGGCGGCCTTGTCCAGCAGCGCGTCGAAGCCCTGATGGGTCGCAGCTGATACTACGAAGATCGGATAATCCAGGCCCTTCTCCGCCATATGCTCGCGAAGCATGTTGACGCCTTCTTCGGCATCGGGCAGGTCAGCCTTGTTGCACACAACGATCTGGGGACGCTCCGCCAGCTTGCCGTAGTTGGCCAGTTCGTGGTTGATCTGGTCGAAGTCCTCGGTGGGGATGCGGCCCTCGCTGCCGGCGATATCGATAACATGCATCAGCAGGCGGGTGCGCTCCACGTGGCGCAGGAAGTCATGCCCCAGGCCGGCGCCGTCAGCAGCGCCCTCGATCAGACCGGGGATGTCCGCCAGGACGATGTCCTTGCCGTGGCGGCGGACGATACCCAGGTTGGGGGTCAGGGTGGTGAAGTGGTAATTGCCGATCTTGGGGCGAGCGGCGGTCACCACGCTCAGGATGGTGGACTTGCCCACGTTGGGGTAACCGACCAGGCCCACGTCCGCGATGGTCTTCAGCTCCAGGTGGAAGGTGTGGATCTCGGTCTTTGTGCCTGGCTTGGCGAAGTTGGGCGCCTGACGGGTGGGGGTTGCAAAATGACTGTTGCCCCAGCCGCCGCGGCCGCCTTTTAGGACGGTCCGGGTCTCACCGGGGGTGTCCATATCGGCCACGACAGCGCCAGACTCCTCATCACGGATGACGGTACCCACAGGCACCTTGATGATCAGGTTCTCGCCGCGCTTGCCGGTGCAGCGGTTGGCGGAGCCGTCCACGCCGTTTTCCGCCATGAATTTGCGGTGGAAGCGGAAATCCAGCAGGGTGTGCATATTGGGGTCGGCATAGAAGCAGATATCGCCGCCGTTGCCGCCGTCGCCGCCATCGGGACCGCCGGCCTGCACGAATTTCTCACGGTGGAAGCTCAGGCTGCCGTTGCCGCCGTTGCCGGCCTTGCAGGTGATTTTAACATGGTCTACAAAATTGGACATGGGTGATGCATACCTCCAAATTTTGGGGAAGAGAGCTTAGTTCTTCAAGCTCTGCAGGGGAGCGGGGATACGGCCGCCGCGGGCGATGAATTCCGCGTTGGAGCAGGTGTTGACGGGCATGACAGGTGCATAGCCCAGCAGGCCGCCGAATTCCACGGTGTCGCCCGCTTTCTTGCCGATGGCGGGGATGACGCGCACGGCGGTGGTCTTGCTGTTCACCATTCCGATAGCAGCCTCATCAGCGATGATGCCGGAAATTGTCTCGGCGCTGGTGTCGCCGGGGATGGCAATCATGTCCAGACCCACGGAGCATACGCAGGTCATGGCTTCCAGCTTTTCCAGGGTCAGCTGACCGGCGGCAGCGGCCTCGATCATGCCGATATCTTCGGACACGGGAATGAAAGCGCCACTCAGGCCGCCAACATGGTTGGAGGCCATCACGCCGCCCTTCTTGACGGCGTCGTTCAGCAGGGCGAGAGCCGCGGTGGTACCGGGGGCGCCGGCCATTTCCAGGCCCATCTCGGTTAGGACGTGAGCCACGGAGTCACCGCGAGCGGGGGTCGGGGCCAGGCTCAGATCAACGATGCCAAAGGGGATGTTCAGCCGCTGGGAAGCCTCGCGGGCAACCAGTTGACCTACGCGGGTGATCTTGAAAGCGGTGCGCTTGATGGTTTCAGCTACCACGTCGAAGGGCTGGCCCTTGACCTGCTCCAGGGCAGTCTTGACCACGCCGGGGCCGGAGACGCCCACGTTGATGGCGCATTCAGGCTCGCCCACGCCGCAGAAGGCGCCAGCCATGAAGGGGTTGTCCTCCACGGCGTTGCAGAACACCACCAGCTTCGCGCAGCCCAGGCTGTCGTTATCAGCGGTGAGTTCAGCGGTCCTCTTGATAATCTGGCCCATCTGGCGCACGGCATTCATGTTGATGCCCGCACGGGTGCTGCCAACGTTGACAGAAGAGCACAGGCGCTCGGTGGTGGCCAGCACCTCGGGGATGGACTCTACCAGACGCTCATCAGCCTTGGTGGCGCCTTTCTGCATCAGCGCGCTGTAACCACCCAGGAAGTTCACGCCCATTTCCCGAGCAGCCTTGTCCAGCGCCTTTGCGATGGGGCGGGGATCGCCCTGGCAGATCAAGCTGATGGGAGTGACAGAAATGCGCTTGTTGACGATCGGGATGCCCAGCTCGCGCTCGATGGCCTCGCCGGTCTTGACCAGATCCTTGGCGGTCATGCAGATCTTGTCATACACGCGGGCTGCACAGGCCTCCGCCACGGGATGGGAGCAGTCCAGGAGGTTGATACCCAATGTGATAGTACGGATATCAAAGTTCTGCTCCTGGATCATCTGCATTGTTTGGAGGATCTCGCCGGTTTCAATCATGGAGAGCCCTCCTTAAATGCGGTGCATGGCGTCAAAGATGTCCATGCGCTGCATGTGGATGTGCAGGTTTTTCTCCTTGCGGATGGGCTCCAGCGCCTCGTCGATGGCGGCGTACTCCATGCCGGCGCCGTCCAGGTCAACGACCATCATCATGGTGAAGCAGCCGGACAGGATGGTCTGGGAGATCTCAAGGATGTTGATATTCAGGTCAGCCAGCTTGGTGGCCACGCGCGCAATGATGCCGGTGGTATCCTGGCCGGTGACGGAAATGAGCGCTTTGGTCATATTATATACCTCCTCAAATCCTGGACGGAAAGTCCGTCCTGATGGGTACACGAAACAGCGGCATGGACAAACCATACCAGCATCATACTATAATGTAGAAATCTTATTTTGTCAAGAGAAACCACGGAAGAACCTGCATTTTCAGCACTTCCGCGGGATCATTATGTAATCACCATACAATCCGGAAGGCACAGCGGTTACCGCCGGACTTTACAGTATCAATCAATGTAACCTGAACCGTTTCACCTAGGAGCTGCTTGAACATTGGTTCCGTATACCCTACGGAACATTCGCACCAACGACGTGGAACCGTGCCTTCTGCACGTTTGATGCAGCTGCACACACAGGCATAGTAGCCGAAGATCAGCTCATGCTCAGTGACGTATTCAAGAAAGGCATACTTGTTCTTTTGAGAGAACAGCTTACATCCTTCAACGATGTTTCCAGCTTTGTGGATGCATGCAGAAATCTCCCGGGCCATGGTTTTACCGTCGCCGCAGCGGCAGGAGCGGCGGATGGCATTGGCTTCTTCCTTGCTGAATTGCGTATTCAGGGCTGTGCAGATATCACATGCCCAATGGAATTTCTTATGAACGTCAGCACTCTTGGAGAGTGGGTGCGCATCTGCAAAAGCATTTGCAGCATCATTTCCCTTTATATTTCGAATTGCTTCTATCAACCGCAAGGAGTGTGCGTTGTCGTTTGCAGGCATGACATTCTCCTTTACGCCGCTTCATTCGGCCTGTCAAACTGAGCGTGATAAAGCTCGTAGTAAGTTCTATGTTTGGCCAGCAGCTCCTCATGGGTGCCGCTTTCAACGATGCGGCCCTTGTCCATCACAAGAATGCAGTCCGCCCCGGTGATGGTACTCAGCCGGTGTGCAATCACAAAACAGGTACGCCCCTTCATCAGCTGCAGCATCGCATCCTGAATGCGGCGCTCTGTCTGGGTGTCTACGTTGGAGGTGGCTTCATCCAGGATGAGCATGGAGGAATCCATCAGCATGGCGCGGGCGATGGTCAGCAGCTGCTTCTGTCCCTTGGAAATGCTGTTGCCGCTGCCGGTGACGATGGTGTCATACCCTTGGGGCAGGGACAGTATCATGTCGTGGATATGGGCGGCCTTTGCAGCGTGTTCGACCTCCTCGCGTGTTACGCCGTCGCGGCCATATGCGATATTTTCAAAAACCGTACCGTCAAATAGCCAGGTGTCCTGCAGCACCATGGTGAACTGGCGGCGGAGATCATCACGGGGCAGCTGGCGGATATCGACGCCATCCAGAAGAATGGCACCCTGTGAGACATCGTAGAAACGCATGAGCAGGTTGATCATCGTGGTCTTGCCGCAGCCGGTCTCGCCGACGATGGCCATGACTTTGCCGGGTTCAGCGGTGTAGCTGACGCGGTGCAGCACTGTCGTATCCGGCGTGTAGCCAAAGGATACATCCTGGAATTCCACATGGCCCTGGCAATCTGCGATGGGCTGTGCATCCACAGCATCCGCGGGTTCAGGCTCCATCGCCAGCAGGCCCAGAACCCGTTCAGCTGCCGCCAGGGAGGACTGAATCTCTGACAGAATGTTGGCGAACTCGTTGATAGGTCCGGAGAACTTGCGGGAGTACAACACAAAGCTGCTCACATTGCCCAGGGTGATGCCGCCTGCCATGTACAAGAGTGCACCGAAGATGCTGACTGCTGCCAGAGACAGATTATTAATCAGGTTGACGGTTGGTCCCGTGATTGCTGCGGTATGATCCGCCTTCCAGGTGGCGTTAACGGCATTGTCGTTATGGGTGCGGAAACGGGTATTGAATTCCTCCTCCTGATGATAAGCACGGATGGTCTTCAGGCCGCTGACGGCTTCCTCGGCATAGCCGTTCATGGCGCCGAGCATTCGGCTGCGTTTGGAGAAAAGCGGCCGGACGATCTTGGCACGCCATCTGGTCACACCAATGGAGCATGGGATGGTCACCACAAAAATCAGCAGCATCTCCGGGGCGATGGAAAGCATCATCAGGAAGCTGCCCACGACGGTGATCAGGCTGGAGAGAATCTGTGTCAGGTCGGTTGAGAGCGTGGCACCGACAGTGTCTACATCGTAGGAAAGGATGGAGATGACATCACCTGTCTGATACTGGTCGAAGAAAGAAATGGGCAGAGTGGTCATGTGATCAAAAAGATCCTTGCGCATCTTGCTGACCACATTGCGGCTGAGTCGGATCATGATCGCGCTCAAAGCCCAGGAGGTCAGCGAAGTGAAGGCAGCCAGCAGAATCATCAGCAGGACATACTTGTACACCACCGGGATCTGCACACCGGCCTCATGTTCTATCGCGTCAATGGCCGCGCCGGACAGCCTGGGTGAAAGCAATCCCAGGGCGTTGCCCAGGATGGACAGCAACGATGCAGAAACGATAATCCACTGATATCTGGCCAGGTAGCGCCACAGCTTCAGCAGTACGACGCTGGTCTTTTCCTTCGGCTTGGCGAAGGCAGGCCCGCGACCGGGGCCGCGTCCTTTGTTCATGCTGCGTCACCTCCCAGCTGCAATGTGCAGAGTTCACGATACATCGGGCAGTTTTCCACCAGTTCATCGTGAGTTCCCTGTCCAATGATATGGCCTTTGTCCATCACCAGAATGTTGTCCGCCGCCATCACGGCAGAGACGCGCTGTGCCACGATGATGGTGGTCGCCAGTCCATGACGATCCCGCAGGGCATGGCGAAGCTCGCGATCCGTACGGAAATCCAGCGCGGAGGAACAGTCATCCAGCAGGAGAATGCGGGGATCGCCAGCCAGGGCACGGCTGATCAGCACACGCTGCTGCTGTCCACCGGAAAGGTTGCGGCCGCGGACGGTCAGTTCGTGATCCAGCACACCCTCCTTCTGGTGGATGAAGGATGCCTGGGCGCAGTCGATAGCATCGAAGATTTCCGGGTCGGCGATGTTTCTGCCGAAGCGGATATTCTCCCGCAAGGTGTCTGCCATGAGAAAATCAGACTGGAACACCACTCCCAGACGGCTGTGCAGTTCCTCAGGCGTGAGGGTTTTGAGGGGCTTTCCGCCAATGCGGATCTCGCCCTTGTCCACGTCGTATTGGCGCATCAGCAGCGACAGCAACGTCGATTTACCGCTGCCTGTAGGTCCGATGATGCCCAGTGTTTCACCATGACCAACGCGGAAGTTCAGATCGGTGACATTATCGTAGTTCTTGTTGTAGGAAAAGCTCACGTGGTCGAACACGATATGCTCCGTGTCAGCGGCGGCAGTGCCGTTCTCCTGCTGGAGGTCGACGGGCATGTGCAGGATCTCCTCGATGCGGCGGGCGCTGGCGCTGCCCTTGGAGTACATTACAAAAATGCGGGTGACCATCAGCAATGCGTTCAGGATGATGGTGAAGTAGGACAGGAAAGCGATGATGGTACCTGGCTCAGAAGCGCCGCTGTGCACGCGGTATGCACCAACCAGTACCACGATGGCCAGACCGGCATTCAGAATGAAGCTGGTCGCCGGGCTGACCTTCGCCATGGTGAGGTCCGCAGTGCGCTGACGGGCGGCCAGTTCCTCATTGACCATGCCGAAGTCATCCCGCTCATAAGGGGTACGGGACAGGGCACGGATGACACGCGCACCGGACATATTTTCCTGTACCTTGCGGACCATCTTGTCCTGGCCCTCCTGCACCCGGGTGAAGAGTGGCACGCCCTTTCTGGAAGACCAGATGGTAATTGCGGCCAGCAGCGGAAGCGTGGCGATCAGTACCAGCGTCAACACAGGCTCCAGCAGCAGGGAGACGATGATTCCGCCCATCAGCAGCATGGGCGCTCGAATGCCCAGGCGCTGCAGACGATCAATCATGTTATGAACGTTATAGGTGTCGGAGGTCAACCGGGACACGAGAGAGGCATCCGTCACTGCATCCTGCTGGGCAGCGGAAAGGGCAGTCACCTTGCTGAACAGGTCAAAGCGCAGCTTGCGGGTGATTTCCCGGGAAACATTGGTGGACATACGGTTGGCGCAGCAGTTACCCAGCCACGCCAGGATGGCGCACAGGACCATCCCAAGGCCCATCACCCAAACGCCGGTTTTGTTTCCTACCGGGGCATACTCGTCCAGGATGATGGACAGCATGCTGGGCAGGAACAGCTCGATCACGGTGCCGCTGATCTTCACGCACATCTGCAGGGCAATGCGCCAGCTGTAGGGTTTTATGTATTGTCCGAGCGTTCGCAAGTACAGTCGCCTCCTTTAACATAATCCTCGGCCCGGTCGGCAATACGTGCCATCAGCCGGGAAAGCACCTCCTGTTCCTCGTCGGAGAAATCCTGGGTGAGGTAGCGATTCCAGTCGTGATAGCAGCGGTAGAGCCGTTCCTTGACCTCAAGCGCTTTGTCTGTGGGAAAGACCAGAAGAATGCGCTTGTCAGTGGCAGATGGCTCACGGCGAACGTAGCCTTTTTCTTCCAAGACGGACAGCTGCCTGGTGACGGAGGACTTGTTCACGCTCAGCTGTCGGGCCATCTCCTCCTGGGAGATGCCCGGCTGACGATACAGCGCTGTCAGGTACGGCGTATGGCAGCCAGCAAGGCCGGTGTTTGCCAGGGCGTTTTCGCGGAAGCGCATTGCACAGCGGTAGGTGATGGAGATCTGCCTCATAAATGGATGAAGCTTGCGGGGCATGAAATCACAGCCTTTCAGCGATGAATTGTTGCATATGCAACGATTATAACGCATACGAAATGTCCCTGTCAAGTATTGACAGGGACAGCAAATCAACACAATGCTCCAGAGCCGAAGATCACAAGGTCAAGGTGACATCATGATAACATGTCACGCGATCTCATGTGCAAATGAACAAACCGTATTCCTTGGGCAGAGAGAGCACACCATCCTTCAAATGGGCGGAGAAGACTGCAAGCAGTTCATCATCCGGGAGGTCTGCCAGCACAGTCATACCCTGCATGGAACGCAGATAGGTGATCAGATCCGGCAGATGGGTGACGTCCAGCGCATCCTCCCGGCGTATGAGGTGTATCTCGCTGAAGTGCTTTTCAAGTTGTGCCGTTCCATTCTGCAGTGTAAAGCGATGATTGGCCGAGCAAGGGAGCTTCAGCATCTCCAAGACCGCCTCCACAGCGCCATGCTCACCGAAGGTTGCGGCAAAAAAACGGCCATTGGGCTTCAGCACACGGCGGATTTCGCTGAGCGCCCGATCAATATCCGGTACGTGGTAGAGCATCATGTTGGCAATCACCACATCAAAGGCAGCTGCGGAATAAGGTACCGTCATAGCATCACAGACGGCATAATCCGCGCAGAGATGGGCTGTGTTCTGTCGGGCAGTTTCCAGCATACCGGCTGACAGATCCGTCAGTGTGACATGGCAGCCGTCAGGCAGCGTCATGCCCTGCCACATGCTTCCGGTACCGCAGCCCAGCTCCAACACCTGCTCCCCGGGTTGGAGGTCATAATGGCTGACGACCCACTCGCCAAAGGGCAGCTTGTTGCGGCTGTATTTCTCGTGGATACTGATGCGTGTTTCCAGCCGCGAGCTGGTAGCGTACTGGTTACTCACAACGGCTTTGTCTTCAATGGACATCGATCACTCATCCTTTCATCAGCATGATCACACGTTGCACCAGTTTTGTCGTCAAAGAAAGCTCGTTTGCTGCGGCATACGGGCGAGCATCTCCCGGTTGACGTCAGCAAATTTCCAATAGACGCCGCGCTTTGCACATTCATCACAGAAGGCAGCGTAGAGCCGCTCCGCATTATGTGAGGTCAGCTCATAGGCGTTGCCGTACTCGTGCAGATACCTCTCCCGCACGCCGGGAAAATCCCGTTCCAGAGCGTCGAAGTAATACTCTCGGTTGCCTGTGCGCAGCGTCATGCCGAAGAAGCATACCACGAAGCGTCCGCCAGCATCTGCGGTCATGCGCACAATGCGTCGGATATTATCTTCAGTATCCGTGATGTGCGGTAATAACGGATTGAGCCAGGTGCCGGTATACACGCCGTGCTGAGCGAGCGTGCGCATGGCTGCAAAGCGTTCCGAAGATACAGATACCTGCGGCTCAATCTTCCGGCAGAGTTCATCATCCGCGCAGGTGATGGTCAGCCGGGCACAGACAGGGGCATGACGGCTGATCTCAGCCAGGAGATCAGCATCCCTTGCACACAGGGCGGATTTTGTGGTAAATGCTGCACCGAACTGGTAGCGACGGATCAATGCCAGCGCACCGCGGGTGAGGCACAATTTCTTTTCCAACGGATTATATGGGTCGCTCATACTGCCCATGGTGATCACGCCTGTTGAGCGTTTGCTGCGCAGTTCGTGTGCCAACAGTTCAAGAGCATTTTCCTTGGGGCGTACGGTATCAAAGTGGTCAATCTGATAGCAGGCAGAACGAGAATCGCAGTAAATGCAGCCATGGGAGCAGCCGCGGTAAATATTCATGTTCCAGTCGGCGTAGAAGAAATCGTCGATACTTCCACGAACCGCCGTCAGCAGATGCTTTGCCCTGAGCGTCTCCATATAATCACCTCATGGGTATATTGTAACGTGATACCGTCGTCATGTCAATGCGAATACGAAAAAATGTTCGCTTGATGTTGCGGATGGAATTGGCGTATAATAGGGGAGAAATGAGGACGATGTCCCACCAGCAACAGGAGTGTTTATCATGAAGATTGCACATATCCGCGATTATGTTGGCAAGCGAATCCATATGATCGGTGTCGGCGGCAGCAGCATGTCTGGTTTGGCGCAGATGCTGATTTCGAAGGGCTATCAGGTTTCTGGCTCTGACCGCACGGAGGGCTATCTCATCGGCGATGTTCGCGCAGCGGGCGCGAAGGTGTACATCGGCCATGCGGCAGAGCAGGTGCATGGCGCTGACCTTGTGGTTTACACTGGTGCTGCTGCCAGTGACAATCCCGAGCGTGTCGAGGCGGAGCGCCTGGGCATTCCTTCCATTGAACGCAGTGTGCTACTGGGTCAGCTGATGGAAGGCTATCCCCAGGCGATCGGCATCTGCGGCGCCCATGGTAAGACCAGTACCACGTCGATGCTTTCACAGATGCTGGTGGAATGCGGTCTGGATCCTTCCGTGCACATCGGCGGCAAGCTGGATGCCATCGGCGGCTCGACTCGCATCGGGGCGGGGGAAACCTTCCTGGCGGAGGCCTGCGAGTTCCGCCGCTCCTTCCTGGAGATGAAGCCCACCATTGCCGTGGTGCTTAACATCGACGCTGACCATCTGGATTGCTACAAGGATATTGACGAGATTGAGGCGACCTTTGGCCAATTCATGCATCTGCTGCCGGAAGACGGCGTCTGCATCGGTAAGGGCAATGACGAACGTGTTCTGCGTCAGATGAAGAAGCTTTCCTGCCGCATCCTGACTTTCGGCATGACGGCGGACTGCGACTTCCACCCCGAGAATCTCGTGGAAGATGACCGCGGCTACGCGTCCTACGACCTTATCGGCGAAGGAAATCAGCTGGCTCATGTGAAGATGGCTGTCCCTGGTGATTTCAACGTTGAAAACGGCTTGGCCGCCCTGACCTGTGCCTATGTGCTGGGTGCTGATATGCAGAGGGCTGCTGACAGTCTTGGACGCTTCATCGGTGCGCACCGCCGTTTTGAATTGACAGATGTTATCGACGGTGCGGAGATCTTCCATGATTACGGGCATAACCCAGCCGAAATGCGCAATGCTGTTTCCGTGGCGCGCAAGCGCTGCAAGGGTACGCTCTATGCGGTCATGCAGCCGCACACCTTCAGCCGTGTACGCACGCTGTTCAATGACTATCTCACCTGTACCGAGCAGGCCGACGTAACCGTTGTTATGGATATCTGCGCTGCTCGCGAGAAGGATCCCGGCGATCTGAACAGCGGCATGCTGGTGGAGGGGATGAAAGCCAACGGCATCAATGCCGTATGGACGCCGTCTTTTGACGATACGGAGGCATATTTGCGTGCCCATCTTAAGCCTGGCGATCTTGCTATCACCATGGGTTGCGGCGATGTAAATATGCTCAATGAGCAGATCCATCAGCATGAGCTGGCCCGCAAAAAGTAAATTCATTGGACGCAGCAGGACATTCTGCTGCGTTTTTTCCGTCCCGTAGCATATCATCATCTGAGGTGATGTGCAATGATGTGGGAACTTGTCGGAGCTGTTGTCGGAGCTGGATTGGCTTCTGGACGGGAAATTGCTGCTTTCTTTTCCCGATTCGGGTATGCTGGTTATGCAGGAATTGCGGCTGCCGGAGTTGTTCTTTACTTGCTGGGGACGATGCGGTATCCGCTCATATTCAGATATGCGTGGATGGAAAAGCTGTGGAAGATACTGCTGTCGGCATTGCTTGTTGCAACGGGAGGAGCGATGCTTTCAGGCGGCGGAGAGGTGTTCGCGTTAACGCTGCCAGTGCGTGGCGCATATTGGCTTGGTTTGTTGGTGACATTATTGTTTTCATGGCTGTTGGCGGTCAAAATTCCAGACGGGCTGAGCCATATCAGCCAAGCGATGATGATTGTTCTGCTTGTGATGATTGGACTTTCGCTGTTCACTGATCCACAAAGAGGGATATACATCGATACAGGAAGTGTGCCTGCGTGTTTGCTGAGCGGAATCAAGTATGGTGGATTCAACGCTGCATTACAGGCCTCAGTGCTGGCCCGCAGCAATATGTCTTCTCCCTGTCAAAGGCGAAGTGTTATGCGGGCCTGCATTGTGATCACTATTGTGTTGTGTCTGGGGAATGCTGTACTGCTCAGACAATCGGTAATCCTCAGAGAATCACTTCCTTTTCTGAAGGTGGCTTCTGCATACGGCAGCTGGGGATATTGCCTGTTTGCCGCTGCGCTGTATCTGGCGATTCTGTCAACGCTTGTTGCATGCGTAAAGGGCGTGAAATGCAGCGCCTTGTCTATAGGTGGGATATTAATTGTTTCTTTTCTCGGCTTCACCGGTGTGGTGGAATGGGTGTATCCATTGTTGGGTGGAAGCTGTTTCGTCCTATTGTTATATGCAAAATTTTCGAAAAGTTTGGCAGGCCCTTTTCATTCATGATTGGATGTGCTATAATAGCGATACGGCTGGCAGCGCCAGCTGCTCTTAATGTATCTGTATAAAGAAGGTGAGCTGCGTGATCACGCAGTATCCTGTTCGCACGATTGATTTGGCAATCCTCCGAGAGAACGTTAGGCTGATCCGGGAGAATTTGCCGCAGACAGCCCTGCTGATGGCAGTTGTTAAAGCGGACGCTTATGGTCACGGCATCGTTCCTGTAGCGAAGAATGCGCTATTCGCCGGTGCCTCCTGGCTGGCCGTTGCGCGAACGGATGAGGGCATCATTCTGCGTGATGCGGGTATCCACGCGCCTATTCTGGTGCTGGGTGCGGCATCGGGGCAGGAGATCGGAGATGGCGTTAAATTCGATCTGACGCTGACAGTGACTGATCCGCGGATGATTTATGCTGTTCAAAGGCATGCTTCGGCCCAGGGAAAGCGCGGGGACATCCATATCAAATTGGATACCGGCATGGGACGAATCGGCGTGAGAACCGCGGAAGAGGTACAGGAGTTGATCTCAGCAGCAGCGGCATGTCCGAATGTCGAGTTGACTGGCGTGTTCACGCATTTTGCTGACGCTGACGGCGATGCCGACGACTATACCATCACGCAGCTTGAGCGTTTCCGCCGTTTATCAGCCCTGCTGCCACAGTCGATTATACGCCATTGTGCTAATTCGGCGGCGATACACCGGCATCCTGATTCTGTTTTTGACATGGTTCGCCTTGGGATCAGCATGTATGGGTATCCGCCCGTAGATACATGTCTCCCGATTCGACCGGTCATGGATTGGCGTACGGCGGTTACCTATGTCAAAACCCTTCTGCCAGGGGAGAAGGTCAGCTACGGCTGCACCTTTACTGCGGATTGCGAGATGAAAATCGCGACGGTTGCCTGTGGGTATGGCGATGGATATCATCGCTGTGCCTCGGGTAAAGCGGAGGTTATCATTCACGGCGTCCGCTGCAGGGTGATTGGCCGCATTTGTATGGATCAAATGATGGTTGATGTGACAGAAGTTGAGGATGTCGCTCCCGGAGATGAAGTAATTCTGATTGGCGCTGACGGGAATGAGACAATTACGGCGGATGAACTCGGCAGCTGGAGCAACACCATCAGCTATGAAGTACTTCTGGCCGCTACCGAACGAGTTCATCGAAGGTGGATTCATGACTGCGATGACAAAGCGTGACATGCGTGTGCTCCTGAGAAGCAGATACAAAGGAGACGAAGTGCGGCGCCAACAGAGCAATAAGATCTGCTGCCATATTTTGGACTCTCAGGTATACTTGCAGGCAGGGGTGATTGCAGGCTATGTACCTATGAAGCACGAGGCAGATATTATGCCCGTGCTGAAGCATGCACTTCGTACTGGCAAGGCGCTTGTACTGCCGCGATGCGACCGGCCGCCGGCGATGACGTTCAGAAGAATTACATCCCTGGAAGAGCTTGTTTCCGGCGCATATGGCATCTCTGAACCGTCTTCTGATGCGGAGATCATCCCTCTCGCAGATGTTGATCTGGTCCTGGTGCCTCTGGAAGGGATCGATCATCAGGGATACCGGCTGGGCAAGGGCGGCGGATACTATGATTGTGCGTTGGCTGGCGGCCAATATACGACGATGGGCTGTGCGCTTGACTGGCAGGTGATCGAAAGGGTTCCACGGGATCCGTGGGACGAGCCTTTGAAAATGTGTGCCACGCCCGATGGGATTAATCTGTTTTGATATAGTGAAATACGGGTCAATCAGAAAGGAACGAGCAAAGATGACTGTCAAGAAGAATAAGCAGAAGATTGAAAAAGTCAGCAAGCCTTATCTCCGTGGTGATATGTATGACCGCACAACCATACCCGGTGCGATCAAGTTTTTCTTCGGCATGTTAGGCATGGCAGTTGCATTTGTGATCTTCTGTGTGATGCTGAATATTGATCATATCTGGCTTCGGGTAATCGTCAACCTGGCCATTGTGATGGCTTTTTACCTTTTCTATGCCCAGTTTGGCATGAATGCCGGCGCTGATGCTGTCAATCAGGGTGAAATCATGTATGCCCGTCAGGAAAAGGGCCGCCCTGTGGCTGATTGGGAGAAGAAGCTCTGTTATCATCCTTTCAAGGGCTTCCTGTCTGCACTGATTGGTTCTCTGCCGGTGGTTCTTTGTTCGTTGATTCTGGCGTTCATCGCAAAGCGACAGATGACCAGCCTGGGAGCGCTGCCAGCCTGGGTGACCAGCTTTGAGGGCCGCGAGGAAATCGGCGGTGCGTTGACTTATTATCATGTGGTCGATGGCATGAGTCTGGAAACGATCATGCGTCTGATCATCCGTATGACTGTTATGCCTTTTGTCAATATCGTTGGTGCTGAGAACATGGATGCCATGCTTACGCTGGAGCGCGTCAGTCCTGTGCTGAATCTGCTGCCCGCCGTGATTTACGGCATCGGCTATATGCGCGGCGTCGCAGTGCGTACCACTGTACATACCGACATTGCACTGGGCAAGAAGAAGGCCAAGCGCAAGCAGGCAAAGGAACGTCGTGCCCGCGTTCAGCGCACACCCAATCAGCTGAACTGATCAGAGGAGGTCGCCGATGCGTATTATCGCCGGCCATGCCCGCGGACGCACTTTTGATGCGCCGAAGGGCATGGATACACGTCCTACCCTGGACCGGGTACGTGAGAATGTTTTCAACATCTTGCAGATGAAAGTACGCGGTGCTAAGGTGCTCGATCTGTTTTCCGGGTCAGGTGCGATGGCTTTTGAGGCGATCAGCCGCGGTGCTGAAGCTGCTGTCCTGGTTGACTGTGACCGACAGGCTCACGCTGTAGAAAAGCAAAATGCACAGAAGCTGCATATGGAGAGCCAATGCACGATTGTGCAGCAGGATTGGAAGATGGCCTTACAGCAACTGGCTGCAAGGGGAGAGAGATTCGGCGTCGTTTTTCTGGATCCGCCCTATGCAATGCATGATATGTCTCCTGTTATGGATGCGCTGAATAAGGTTATTAGTGATGATGCTGTCATTGTCCTGGAACATGAGGCAAAGACGTTCCCAAGTACGCCGGATGGTTTTGAACTGTATGATAGCCGTAAGTACGGCATTGCTGGAGTGAGTTTCTTCCGGAAATGGAGCTGCAAGGAGGCCGAGTGATGTCCACAACCTGTGTCTATGCCGGAAGCTTTGATCCGGTCACCGTTGGTCATGAGGATATTATCCGAAGAGCGGCAAAGCTTTGCGATCGTCTTCTTGTGACGGTGATGTATAATCCGGCGAAATCCGGCTGCTTCTCTGTTAACGAGCGAATGGCCATGCTGAGCAAGGTAACAGCTGACATCCCCAATGTTGAAGTTGATGCCTGGAACGGACTGATGGTGGACTATGTTAAAAAGGTGGATGCAGACTTTGTGGTTCGTGGCATCCGTGGCGTTGCGGATTTGGAGAGCGAGACAAACCTTGCAGAATTGAACCGGCGGTTGCTGCCTGGTTTGGAGACTGTGTTTCTGCTGACGAGACCTGACCTGGCCTGCATCTCCTCCTCCGCAGTAAGGGAGGCGGCACTGTTTCAGGCTGATTTGTCGGGTTTCGTTCCACCTTGCATTCAGATGGATGTAAAAGAGCATTTTGAGAACCGGTAAGGAGTGACCCTGTGATGGAAAACAATATGAATCAGACTCAGCGCGACCCATTTGCTGCCCGCAAAGATGGCGACATGCGTCAGCTGATGACCTCGCTTCAGGAGCTGCAGGAGATTGTTAACGGCGCACAGATGATCTGGGGCACAGGCCGCTGCATGGTTGACAAGAAGGTTCTGTCGGATCACATTGATCTTATCGCACGGCTCTTGCCAGATGCTGTTAAGCAGGCGTCTGCCATTGTGCGTGAGGAGCAAAATATTCGTGAAAACGCTAAGCGGGACGCTGCTGAGCAAACTGCTGCTGCCCGTGGTGCTGCACAGAAAACAATTGATGAAGCTGCTCGCGAGGCAGAGAAACTCCGCTCTGACAGCAAGAAGGCTGCCGAAGACGCTGCCCGTGCCAACGCCAATGCCTTGAATGCCGCGAATGCGATGAAGGCACAGGCGGAGAGCGATGCTGCGTCCATCCGGCAGAAGGGGCAGAATGCTGCGAATGCTCTCTATGCGCAGGCTCAGCAGGAAGCGAATGCACTGATTGCAAGAGCGCAGCAGGAAGCCCAGATGATCCGTGCTGAAGCAGAGAACGCAGCCCGTGCAGCTGTTTCCGATGAGAATGTGTATCGTATGGCGGTCATGCAGGCTAACGAACTGCGCGAAGAAACCGAAAAGGAGATGTCAGCCATGCGCCAGCATTACGTGGGCGCACTGTGCAACATGATGGGCGAGGTGGACGAGTATCTGCTTAGCCTTGTGTCCAGCATCCGCGCAGAACGTCAGGAGCTCATTAACAAGCGCTGAACGCTGCTCAAAGATAATTCATCATCATTTCATGTACATTTCATAGATGGAGGATATACTCTGACTGCAGTTGAGGGGAGCGCCACCACCTGTAAGCTGCAAATCATGCTGGTGCATCATTGCATCAGCGAACTCCCTATCCTCCATACAAGCAAAGGCCGCTGTGTTCACATGGCGGCCTTTGTGATGCATTGAAAGTCATTTTGCGGGACATGCTGGCAGGGAACACATATCAAGGCGGGATTTGTTATGAAAAAAGCAGCAATCTCCTTGGCGATGATCATTATAACGGTCCTGTTGGTAATTCCGGCTGGGTGTAATCGAACGAATGCTCGTGTAAATGTGGAAATCGTCAGGACTGAACGGGCTGATGTTTTCAATACGATCGGCTTTATCGGACAACTAGGATATGTTGATGAACGGTACATTTTATCAAGAACAACGGGAACCATCGACGAAATATGCGTTGAGGAAGGACAAAGGGTTGCCAAGGAAGAAGCGCTTGTTCGGTTTGGTGGAAACGGACAAGAAGAAGCTGTGTCCGCGTTGGTTGCAGAGATGGAGAAAATTCCGCTTAACCTGAAGCAAGACGCCGAATGGGCAAACGCAGTTCTTACCAATTCCGTGCAGAGATCAGATGCTGACTGTACGATAAGACAGATACTGGTAAAGGATCAAGGGACGGTTGTTACAGGTACGCCGATGCTGCGTGTCAGCGGCACGGCACAGGAAATACGATGCTTTGCTTCGCAGGCAGATGCTGAAAAAGTCATGCCTGGAATGTGGGCCTGGATTGCCGCCAAAGGACAGAAATTGGGGACTGCATTTGTCCAATCGGTTGAAAAACAGACGGATGGCACGACGGGACAGATTATTTATGTAATCAAGCTGTCACCTGAGCAAAATACCGAACTTCACGAGGGTTCCAGCATAGATGTGGATGTGTATGTTAGCGGCAGTCATGACGTGATATCCCTGCCGGTCGAAGTAATTACTGACAGAGAGACTGTATGGTGGGTAAGCGATGGGGGAATATGTACAGAAATTCCGGCAAGAATTGTCATCTGCGACGAAAATAGAGCCTGGGTCGATCTGCCGGAAGGAATACATGTGGCAGTTGGTGAATTCATGGAAGGACAAAGGGTTGCGGAGGTCAGCCAATGAGTGGATTGGATGCGCTTCGATTCGCTCTATGCAGCCTGCGCAACAACTGGTTCCGTTCGCTGCTTACCGTGCTGGGATTCGCAACAGGAATTGCAGCAGTCCTCACGGTTCTGGCACTTGGCGAAGCTGGTGAAACACGGGTCGAAGCTGAAATTGCTAAGCTCGGCGTCAACAAAGTCTGGATCCGCCAGAGCGGCCGGAGTGTGCCGTTGACCTCCAATGATGCAAATCGTTTATATGCTGCAACTGGGGCGCCCGCCTGTGCCAGCGCATATACCATTGTTCCGCTGCAGCATAACGGTCATTCAGCGGCCGTTCAGGTTGTTGGTTTTGATGAACAGATGTTTGATGTGCATACCCTGAAACTGATTTCAGGACGGGAAATCCTGAAACGTGAGTTTCAAGAGGGGAGCTTGGTATGCCTGATCGATGGGACGCTCGCTGACGCTTTCCGGGTGGAACAAGCGGGAAGTAGGATATTCGTGAGCAATCGACGGTTTGTGGTAGCCGGCGTGGTTGAGACGATGGCAGGCCAGTTCGGCGCATCGGGTGCAGGGCTGCTGATCATGCCGCTGAACACCTTCCTTGCCACATATCAAAGTGAGATCAGCGAGATTATCCTGAGTGTACAGAGTGGTCAAAATGCTGGGATTGTAGCCCGGCAGGCACTGGAAGCGCTGCCGGCTTCAGGGGATTATCGTGCAGACACCCTAGAGAAAGAGATAGATGCCGCCCGAGAAGTAGTGCGCATATTTGTGATGGTGTTGATGGCCGTAGCCTGTGTGTGCGTATACACGGGCGGTGTTGGCGTAATGAACGTCATGCTGTTAACAGTGCGTGAACGGCGGCAGGAGATTGGCATGATCAAGGCAATCGGCGGTATGAAGCAGCAAATCTGCCTGCTATTCCTTCTAGAAGCAGCTGTGATTGCGATGCTGGGAGGATTGTTGGGGGCTTTGCTTGGCGTTTGCATGACGAAGCTTTTCGGATCACTGATTGGAATCGATGGAAGGGTAAGTGAGCTTCAGATTCTTTTGTTGCTTGTTGTGTCAGCTATTGTGGGAGTAGGCTTTGGTATTCTTCCGGCGGCACAGGCAGCCCGGCTGGAACCTGTGGAGGCGTTGCGAAGTGAATAAGAAAGCGTTTACAGCAATTCACCATTGCCATTCTGGAAAATTCGTGGCCTTATGAAACATTCTGCACAAGGAAACCCGCAAAGATTTGTCAATCCGGTCACTTCACATTTGATGGATTTTCAGCTATAATAGTTACAGTCGAATGAGTAGCATGTCTGCTCATGCAAACCTTTCACTCATATTTCAGAGGAGGAAACGGATTATGGCAAGCGTATCCCTGCAGCACATTTACAAGGTGTACGCCGGCGGCGTTACCGCTGTCAGCGACTTCAATCTGGACATCAAGGACAAGGAATTCATCGTTCTGGTCGGCCCCTCCGGCTGTGGTAAGTCCACCACCCTGCGTATGGTCGCCGGTCTGGAAGAGATCTCTGACGGCGAGCTGTACATCGGCGACAAGCTGGTCAACGACGTTGCTCCCAAGGATCGCGACATCGCCATGGTGTTCCAGAACTACGCCCTGTACCCCCATATGACCGTGTATGACAACATGGCCTTCGGCCTGAAGCTGCGCAAGACTCCCAAGGATGAAATCAAGCGCCGCGTGGAAGAAGCTGCCAAGATCCTGGGCATTGATCACCTGCTGAACCGTAAGCCCAAGGCTCTGTCCGGCGGTCAGCGTCAGCGTGTTGCTCTGGGCCGTGCTATCGTCCGTGAGCCCAAGGTCTTCCTCTTCGACGAGCCTCTGTCCAACCTGGACGCCAAGCTGCGCGTGCAGATGCGTACCGAGATCACCAAGCTGCATCAGCGCCTGCAGACCACCTTCATCTACGTTACCCATGACCAGACCGAAGCTATGACCATGGCTTCCCGTATCGTGGTTATGAAGGACGGCGTCGTGCAGCAGGTGGATACTCCCCAGAACCTGTACGATTTCCCCGCCAA
>SVGL01000049.1 GCA_015056325.1 Clostridiales bacterium
TGTGCTGGAGAGGTGACCAGAGAGCGCTGCTCTCTGGTCTCTCGGTCAAGGCTCTGCCTTGACAATCTGGCAGAGACGCTGTCTCTGCACTCTGCTTAAGGGATTTCATCCCTTAAGAATCCCATTCATGCGATCTTCCTTGAGCCCCTCCGGTCATTGCGGCTGGTTGTTTTGCTTTTATGAAGGTCAGGCGTGCTCAATGGTCCGCACATGCTCTCCGGCTGAAAGAAGCATTTTCTGTCCATCCGGGAGGTGTACATATGCCTTGGTATTGGCAGGAATGCAAAGGGTGAAAACTGTGCTGCCCTCCTGCTGCTCCCAGGCGCAGGAGACCTCGCCATACATGCTCTGGTACACCGTGCTTGCGTGGGTAAAATGTCCGTCCGGACGGGGCTCAATGTGGAAGGTGTTGGGTTCGTTTGCCATCCGGATCCCGCACACCACGCGGAAGAGCCATTCGCACACCGCACCCTTGGAGTAGTGATTCAGCGAGGCGATACCATTTTGCGCTTCCGTCCCCTCCCAGGATTCCCACACGGTAGTCGCCCCCATCTTCGGCATGAACAGCCAGCCGGGCATCTTTTCATTCTCCAGAAGGCGGTAAGCCGCTTCTATATCGCTCTGGGCCAGCACATCAAGGATCAGCGGCGTGGACAGGAAGCCCGTGCCAAGCCGCCAGCCATAATGCTCAATTGCCTGGATCAGCCGCTTGCGGGCGTATTCCGTCTGCGCATCGTCCAGCAGCCCGAAGGCCAGCGGGCGCACAAGGCAGGCCTGCCGATCCGTATCAAGGGAGAACTCCGGCTTTCGCACGAGGGCCTGATACGCCTTCCGGCAGCCTTCGTGATAGCGGCTGTACAGTGTCTGCCCTTCCTGATCGCCAAGATGGTCGGCGATCTCCGCCATCAGGCCCATGACATAGGCTGTGTACGCCGTAGACACCTCCGGATGCGGTGCAACCATGTCCGTCCAGCGGTTGGGATACACCTCCGCAGGCTCCGCCCATTCGCCGTAGCTTTGCCCGGCATTGACGGCGTATTTCCGCGCTTCGCCCTTCAGTCCCAGCGGCTTGGCCAGCAGCCCCAGCCTGCCGCAGCGCTTCATCATGAACCGGGCATATTTCTGCATGCCGGGATAGAACTCGTACAGGATACTGTCGTCCCCGTATTGCTTCCAATACCGGTACGGGATGATCACGCCCGCGTCCGCCCAACCGACAGAGCCGTTCAGGGTGTACATGTAGAAGTCCACGCCGCCTGCAGGAGCGATCTGCGGCAGACATCCATCCCTGCGCTGCCAATCGTACACATCCCGCAGGTACTTCCGTGCAAATCCGGCGTAGTCAAACAGGTACGAAGCGGTGCCGAAAAAAATCTGCGCGTCTCCAGTCCAACCGTGACGCTCCCGGGTGGGACAGTCCGTGGGCAGGTCAGCGGCGTTGTTTTTCGCACTCCAACGGGTGCATTCCACAAAGCGGTTCAGCAGCGGATTGGAGCTGTCGAAGGTCAGCGTGTTCTCCATGTCGGAATAGACAGCAATAGCAGTGAAATCCTCCGGCTGCCATGCTGCATCCGTTTCCAGCAGCGCATAGCGGAAACCGAAAATGGAAAAGCGCGTCTTGTATTCATTCACCCCGTCACGGCAGGTGTAGTCGATGCGCTGCAGGGGCGTTGTTTTGTGCTTGCTGACAAGCTGGATGTTTTTCTGCGTGAATTCGCCCTGGGAATCCAGCATTTCTCCAAAGCGGAGAGATACCCGCTGACCGGCCTTTGCCCGCAGCCTGAAATGCACATAACCAGCAAGGTTCTGCCCAAAATCCAGCACAGTTTTCCCGCCGGGCGTATGGATGACCGTTGACTTGAAGGTCTCATGCTCGGTGACGGGCACGTTGTTTGAAGCAGAGGGAACGACGCTGCGCCGGGTACGCTTTGCATGGCCGGTATACGTCGGCTGCATGCGGGCGTCCACGACCTCGCCGTCCTTGTTGTCCGCTTCCCGGATGGGCCCGTCGCTGCACCACTGCCATGTGTCGTCGGAGCAGAGGGTGGTAACGCGCCCGTCCCGGTGAGTGATCTCCAGCTGGCACAGCAGCGCGGTCTCCGTGCCATACTGATTGCGTACCCCCCATGCGCCGATACTGCCACGATACCAGCCATCAGCCAGCTGGACTTCGAGGACGTTTATCCCGCCTTGCAGCAGCTCCGTTACATCATAGGTTTGGTACTGGATGCGCTTGCGGTAATCCGTGATGCCCGGTGCGAGGATGAAGTGACCAACCCGCTGCCCGTTCAGGCAGGCCTCGTACGCACCGCAGGCAGTGATATACAGCCTCGCCTGCGCAACATTTTCGCAACTGAGTTCCTTCCGGAAGCAACCCACCGGGTAACGCTTTGACCGTCTGGGCCTGTAGTCACCGGTAATCCACCCGGCCTGCCAGTCCTCCGGTCGAAGCAGCCCCAGTTCAAAGAAGGCTTCTTCGCTCCATGCGCCGGGCATGTCATTCTCATCCCACAGACGTACCTGCCAGCGCACATGCGTCCGGCTGCAAAGAGGCTTCCCGGCATACCTGACGCGCATCTGAGCTCCCGTCTGCTTGCCGGAATCCCACAGCAGCGCGCCATGGGCGTCTGTACATTTCAGCTGAAACGCATTCTGCCGGAGTCCCTCTGCACAGTTCCAGTGCATCATGGGCGTGGTGATGTCAATACCCATGGGGTTTTGCAGATGCTCCGTTCTCAATCGGATGGCATGCATCGCGCGTTCCTCCTTATGCGTGCTTTTGCATTTCGGCTGCGATCTTTGCACGGTATGCTTCTCCCTGGGGCTGTTCCCTGCGCCAGAGGGGATCGTCGCTGCCGGGAATGACCGCGTTTTCATCGCCTTGAAGCTGCTTGATGACCGCCTGCTTCTGCGCAATAGTCTTCTCCACATTCAGGAAGAACAGCAGCAGAATCAGTACAAGGCCGGTGAAGACCTCCAGCCCCACGAAGGAGAAGGTGATCGCACTGCGCACCGCATCGGGCTGGACTGCGGCGACGGTCAGGCCATCGACGATGCTGGGTGCGATATAGCCGGTCTGAGCCAGCAGCCAGTTGAAGATACCCGTGCATACGCCCACCGTTGCAACAGCGATGATGTTATACACCGACATCGCCACGCCGTCGCAGCGGACGCCGCTCTTCCATTCCAGGTGATCCAGATCATCTGCAAAGAGCGCCATGAACACATACGCACAGGGCAGACCGCCGATGTTCTTGATGAACTGGCCGATCAATACGATCACCATGCTGGCAGGGAACATCCAGCAGATCGCACTGCCCAGAGCATACAGCACAAACCCGGCAAGGGTCACATTACGCTTGCCAAAACGCTTTGCCAGGGGCCACACCGCAAAGATGCCGATACCCATGGGCACGCCGCCGATCACGGAGATGAGCATCTGCGTCACGCCGTCGTTATAGCTGCCCAGCACATAGTTGCAGTAGTACACAAGGCCCAGGTTCTTGAAGCTGGTGCCAATGGTATAGATCAGGAAATAGGCGAAGGTCACGAGCATGTACTTGTCTGTCAGGATGATCTTCAGCCGCAGAATGAAGGTCACGCTGTCGTTTTCTGCACCAGCTGCCTCCTCGGTTACACGCTCCTTGGTGAAGTAGTATTCCAGCAGCGTCAGCGGCAGGGCAATGATGGACAACGCGGACATCAGCGTGATCCACTTGCCCTTGTCCACGCCCAGCATGGGCATGAACACCATCGGGAACACCAGCGCCACCAGGATGCCGCTCATCATGATGGTGGAGATCTGATTGAATACGCCCAGGCTCCCTCGCTGGGTGGTGTTGCGGGTGGAGAGGGGCACCATCAGGTTATGGCTCATGTTAAAGATGGTGTAAGCAAGCGAATAGTAGAGATTGTAGGAGATCATCACCCACCACACCTGCAGTGTCTCGCTGCCCGAAGGCACGGTAAAAAGCAGGATGCCCGTGATGGTCACCAGCGGCGCGGACAGCAGCAGCCACGGTCTGGCCTTGCCCTGCGCGGTACGGGTCTTGTCGATGATGTTGCCCATGATGACATTGGTGATGGCGTCGATCACCTTGGACACAATGGGAAATACCATCAGGAACAGACCGCCCCACACGCCGGTCAGATTCAGCACATCGGTGTAGTACACATTCAGGTAGGTCGCCAGCACCGCATTGAGCAGCAGCGCGCCGCTGGGGCCCAGCAGATATCCCAGCCATTTCTCGCCCGCAGTTACATCCTGCGCACGCACGCGGCTGGAGAAAACGCGATTTGAAAGGGGAAGCTGCCTGTTCATACTCAATCCTCCTTGGTATCTCTGGGAAGCGGCGGAACCTTCACCGGCCGCAGGAAGCACATTGCGCCGCGAAACAGCTGCCCGTTGGACAGCGCTGCAAAGCCCTGCGCAAAGTGATACGGCATTGAGCCGCCCGCACTCATGGACATGGAAATCAGACTGTTGGATTCAAAGATGCGCTTGAGGAACATCGCACCCTTCAGCCGGTTGTCACGCTCCGGGCCGTCGGGGAGCTTCTCCGCCTGTCTGCGCTGGCTCTCCGCCACGGACAGCACCGCCTTGTACAGGATCCGGCCCATAAAGGTTTGGTTGAGATCCGTGAAGCGGGATTCCAGCGTGATGGGCATGTGCGGCGGCAGCGGTGGAATCCTGCTGCCCAGCAGCTGCTCAAACACATCATCCGTCACCTGCGAGAGATCGGCCCTGCGGTAGATTCCCTGCACCCGTGCAGAGCCGGACGCGTCACAGGTATCTCCGTCGATATGGATGAGTTGCGTCAGGCGCACAGTCTCGCAGTCGCTGCACAGCTGGCACTCGTACTGTCCGCCCTCCAGCACCCAGCGGTGCTCAGCCGCATGCCAGATGCGCAAGTCCTCCAGCGGGAAGGTCAGCGTGACAGTTTTCGTTTCCTGCGGGGCCAGGTATACCTTGCGGAAGGCGCGAAGCTCCTTCGCGGGCTTGAAGACAGCAGTTTCGGGAGCTTTCACATAGAACTGAACGACCTCTGCGCCAGCCCGGCTGCCGGTATTGGTCACCCTGCAGGTGACAGTAACACAGCCATCCGCCTGCCGCACCTGCATGTCCTCCCAGCGGAAGGTCGTGTAGGAAAGGCCGTAGCCGAAGGGATAGCGTACCTTCTTATTGGCGGAGAGGTAGTAGCGGTAGCCAACGTAGATGCTTTCCTTGTAGCACTCGTTGACGCCCTTGGAGTATTCTTCGCCGAAAGGCACGTCCGCATAGGACATGGGCCAGGTTTCCGCCAGTCGGCCTGCAGGATTACGCTCGCCGAAAAGCAGCTGCGCCGTGGCAATGCCGCCGCTCTGTCCAGGCAGGCACATATGCAGAATGGCAGCTGCGCTCTCTGCAAAGGGCAGCTCCACCGGGGAACCGCCGTAGAGAACCACAATGGGCTTCCTGCCCGCCTGAATCAGTGCGTCGATCAGTACCAGCTGATTGTCCGGCAGCCGCATGTGCTCCCGGTCGCAGCCCTCGCTTTCCACATAGTCCGTCAAACCCGCAAAGACCAGTACCGTCTCATGCTGCTTCGCCTGCCGGACGGCCTCGCGGATCAGCTCCTCCTGCGGCTCGGTTCTGTTTTCCGCATAACCGCGGCAATAGGCATACTTCACGCCGTGCTGATCGAAGGCCTCCCTCGGGGAGATGACCCGCGTGGCGTTGATCATCGAGCTGCCGGAGCCCTGATAGCGCATCTTTTCGAACAGCTCACCCACAACGAAGCAGGGCTTGCCGCCATCTAACGGGAGCGCACCATCGTTCTTGAGCAGTACGGCACAGTCCGCCGCGATCTCTGCTGCCAGCTGCTGGTGGGCTTCCCAGTCCACCTCGCAGGGCTGGGCAATCTCCACACAATTGGCAATCAGCTGCAGGATGTTTTCGCAGGCTGCGTCCAGCTTTTCCATGGCCAGCGTGCCATCGGCGATACCGTCCAGAATCCAACGACGGCAGATGGGCGTGTCTCCTGGCATTTCCAGGTCAAGACCGGCTTTGAGGCTTGCCACACGGTCATGCATCGCGCCCCAGTCGGTCATGACAGCGCCGTTAAAACCCCAGTCCCTGCGCAGTACATCCGTCAGCAGCCATTCGTTCTGCGACGCGAACGTGCCATTGACTTTGTTGTACGCACACATCATCGTGGCGGGATGCGCCTGCTTGACGATGCGTTCAAACACTTTCAGGTATATTTCCCGGGCGGCGCGTTCGTCCACCAGAGAATTGCCCATGAAGCGGAAGTTTTCCGCGTTGTTCATGGCGAAATGCTTGACGGATACACCCACGCCCTGCGCTTGTACGCCCTGCACCTCAGCCGCGCCCATTTCCCCCGCCAGACAGGGATCTTCGGAGAAATATTCGAAATTGCGTCCGCACAGAGGATTACGCTTGATATTTGCGCCCGGCCCCAACAGGATGTGTACGCCATAGTGCCGACATTCTTTTGCAATGGCCTCGCCCATGTGGCGCAGGTTCTCCGGGTTCCAGGAGGACGCAGTCGTCACCGCCGTGGGGAAAGCGGTGGCAGGCTCGGACTGGCTGATGCCGTTGTCCTGCGTACCGATCTGCTTGCGCAGGCCATGGGGGCCGTCCGCCATGCGAAGGCCGGGTATCTTCAGCCGGGGAATCGGATTGGTTTCCATGAAGTTCGTGCCGGATACCAGTGCCGCCTTTTCCTCCGTCGTCATTTGTGAAATGGTCCGTTTGATGTCCATGCAGCTGCACTCCTCCCATTGTAGTAGCTTTATTGTATCACACTTTCTGTCGCATATCTTGCATATTTGTCGCATACATGATATATTTGTCACACAAGGAGATGAATGTGCATGAAACAGGAAGACCTGATCTGGCTTTGCAACGCTATCGGCAATCTTGCCGGCATTCCGATCCGGCTTTATCAGGCGGGCAAACTCGTCCATTATCATGCCATGGTTGATCTGCCGAGGGATCCGCTATGCCTTTGCGAGGAAGCAGTATTTGCCATCCGCGAGCATGTGGGGTATTATGTTACACCTCAGTTTCTGTATTACGGCGTTGTCAATGCCGGGGAAAACCGGATTGTGCTGGGCCCGTCACGGCAGATCGACCTCCAGGAGCAGCAGTTGCGCGAAATAGCCTTTCTCGCTGATGTGGACAGCGATGATGTTCCTGCGTTCATCACCGGAATGAAACAGATTGTCCATTTGCCGCTGGAAAGCGTCATCCAGATGCTGTGCACGGTGAATTTTGTTCTGAACAGTGAGCGGTTGAGCCTGAGCGACGTCACGCTGCGGATGCACGATCACGACACTTTCCTGCGCAGGATGGCGGTACAGCAGCTGGAGCGTGACCTGGCTGAAGAAAATGTCGATGTTCATAACACCCTTGCGGTAGAGCAGACCATCATGAACATCATTCGCAAGGGAGACGTAGCTGCGCTTGAACAGTTTGCAGCCAACGCACCGGCAGTGCGGCCTGGTGTAATGGCCGCCGATCAACTGCGGCAGGCACGGAATGCCTTCATCGTCACGGTGTCACTTGCATCACGCAGCGCTATTCGCGGCGGAATGGATGTGGAGGAAGCGCTGACAACCAGCGACCAGTACATCCAGCAGTGCGAGCTGCTGAACGACCTTGCACAGATCAGCACATTGACCTACAGCATGGTGCTGCACTACACCGGACAGGTTGCCCGCATCCGCCTAAGTGGCATGACGGGCACAGGGCAGCCTCCGTCCGTGCTGATCACCGATGTTTCCGGCTATATCCACCGTCACCTGTCCAACCCGATTACCACAGAAGAAATTGCCAGACACCTGTACATGAGCCGTCAGCATCTTTCGCGCCAGTTTCATCGGGATGCTGGCATGACGCTCTCTGCCTTCATCGCAAAAGAAAAGACCGAAGAGGCAAAGCGCCTGCTCCGGTATACGGATAAATCCATTGCCGCCATCGCAGCCTATCTGGGTTACAGCAGTCAGGGGCATTTCACGCGGGTATTCCACCGGGGAACTGGCATCACACCCGGTGAATACCGTCAGCGGCATTCAAAATGACAGAGGATACGAAAGTCAGGGAACTCCTCTTATTGTTCTCCCAGACAAATGAAAAAACTTCTGTATCGGGAGATTCGGATAAATTTACCCTTGACAAATCACATTCCAATAGGATATATGTATCGTTTTAATCCTCAGATTCAAGAAGCTCTTGCAAAAGTAAGGAGCGGTGTGCTGGGGAATATTTACTCAGTTGAAGCGCATATGGATTGTAAGCATCCTGCTGAGGTCAGACAAGCAATGTATTTGGATATCCATATCCTCATGTCTGCTTGTTGGGCAGCATCCCCAACCCTATGATCGTATGATAAGTCATGCGGCTGTCCTGCGAGTAAATCGCAAGGGGGCACCACTCGAAAATGAAAGGAGGGGCAGACGGCGTGCATGGCCGTCTGCCCCAGTGTTGTCATTCTGCAAAACACTGATTGTGATTGCGTCTCTGTTCGTTTCATTTTCCGTCTATCACGGAGTCTATGCTGTTCTGTTCGGGAATTGTTCCTTGAACTAAATAGCATCCTTTTCGTCTCTGAGCCTCTGCCTGTATGTGCGTTGCGTACAGGCAGGGGCATTTTGTCTAATACGGAAAAGTGTAGAATGTTGTCGGAGAATGTCGAGATTCCTGAATTAGTGTCGTGTGCATGCTTAATTGCACTGCCTAATACATGTTCATAATCCAGCTATTCTACAATTCACCTCCTGTGTGGTGAATGAATTGAAATACTGGGTTCTGCTGTGTTTTGTTACGGGGGGTCTTTGCTCGCTAAAGAAGGTGAAGAAAAAGATGAATTAAGTTTTTAAATAAGCAATGAAATTGCGTA
>SVGL01000050.1 GCA_015056325.1 Clostridiales bacterium
GGGGTGAAGGGATTCGAACCCCCGGCCCCATGCTCCCAAAGCACGTGCGCTACCAGACTGCGCTACACCCCGGTTTCCCGTGCCGCCATCGTGTGGTGCGTCAGGCGACGTGTTATATATTACAACAATGCAGGCGAAATGTCAACCCCTTTTTTTAACTTTTTTCAGATTTTTTTGAAGATTCTTGAACCCCTTGATTTTACCGGGTTTGGAGCATGTCTTCCCTGCCACCGGCATAGGATCAACAAAAATCAAAGGGGTTGAGGGCATGGATGAAGACATCATCCGGCGCTGCATCATGGTGGCGCAGCACATGCTGGAAACACGTTCCACCGTCCGCCAGGCGGCTGCAAAATTCAAACTATCGAAGTCCTCCGTGCACAAGGACATGTGCGTTCGGCTGCCGCAGATCGACGCCCGGCTGGCCAGGGAGGTATCCGTACTGCTGGAATACAACAAAGCCGTACGCCACCTGCGGGGCGGCGAGGCCACACGCCGACGGTACCGGGGCTTGCAATCCGCCGCAAAAGAAGTATAATAGTAGATACATACGATCGTTAGGAGGCTTGCCTCATGAAAATGACCATCACCCCCGCTGATATGAAGGCCCTGGAAGGCCGCTTTATGGAGGAGAACAACGTCCCTGGCGCGCTGCTGATGGAGCACGCCGCGCTTGGTGTGGTGGAAGCCATCGCCCGTTATACCGACAAGGGCACGGTGGTGTTCCTGTGCGGTCCGGGCAACAACGGCGGGGACGGCTATGCAGCGGCACGACTTTGGGCGGCGCGAGGCGGAAAGGCCCACATCGTGGAGGTTACGGCGGACGTCCATGGCGATGCACTGCTCAACCGGCAAAAGGCACTTGAGGCGGGCATCCCCTGTGAAATCGCATCAGATGACGCTTTTTACGCCCTTCCCCGCTGCGACGTGATCGTGGACGCACTTTTCGGTACAGGTCTCGCCCGCCCGATCAGCGGCGCGGCAGGTCACATCATCCATTGCGCGTACGATATGAACCTGGACTTTGGCACGCCCATTCTTGCGGTAGATATCCCTTCCGGCATTGACGGCACCACCGGTAAAAATCGCGGCTATGCCATCCGCGCCACGGAAACTGTCACCTTCCACCGAATCAAGCAAGGCTTGCTTCTGAACGATGCGCCGGAGCATGTGGGCAAGATCACCGTACATCCCATTGGCATCTCATTTGGTGATGATCTGCTGAACGGCGACCTTGACCGCAGCTATCTCGGCCTGACCATCCTTGAACCCTCCAACCTGGATGACGGCCTTTTCCGTCGCCCTCAGACCTGCCACAAGGGTGATTTCGGGCGGGTTGTGCTGTTCTGCGGCAGCCGCGGCATGGCGGGCGCTGCAGCCCTTTGCGCCAATGCCGCCATGCGTTCCGGCGCGGGACTGACCACCATCCTCTGCCGGGAAAGCCTGCTTCCCATTCTGCAGACGCTGGCGCCCGGGGCGATGTGCCCCGTCCTCCCCGAAAGGGACGGCATGCTGCTGCCGGAGGCCGCCGAGATCGCCCGCAAAGCCCTTGACCGCGCAGACGCAGCCTGCATCGGCTGCGGATTGGGACAGACCTCCGACGTGATGCCCCTCCTGCGGCTGTTCGCCAAGGCGGAATGCCCCGTCGTCTGGGACGCAGACGCCCTCAACCTGCTGGCCAAGCACGACAATCTGCTTCCGCTGAAGGAAGCAGACGTGATCACGCCCCACCCCGGTGAGGCCGCCCGTCTGCTGGACTGCGACGTGGACGACATCACCGGCGATGCACTGGCTGCCCTCGATCGTCTGCATGACCTCTGCGGCTGCACCGTGCTGCTCAAGGGCGCGCGCAGCCTCATCACCGATGGCATCGACACTTACTGCAACCTGTATACATCCCCTGCCCTGGCCAAGGGCGGCTCCGGGGATGTGCTGACGGGGATCATCACCGCGCTGCTGGCCCGCCGCTTCCCGGAACAATACGACTGGTTTGGCAGTGCGGATGCTGCGGCATACGGCGCGCTGATCCACGGGCTGGCGGGCATACGCGCAGCGAAGATCCGCGGCGAGAACTGCACCCTGCCTACCGACATTATCGACTGCATTCGGCTTGACAGCCAGGACATTGGCTGAACCCGACACAAAGGAGGCATTCAGATGAACACCTATGAAAAAGCCCGAGCCTTCATGTACCGCTGCGCCCGCCCGCTGGAACTGGCGCTGTGGCAATACCATTTTGAGGGCGGCAGCGCGGAGAACGTCCTGCGCGTACTGGCCTGCTACCAGAATGCTGACGGCGGCTTTGGCCATGCGCTGGAGGCGGACAACTGGAATCCCGATTCTTCCCCGCTGACCACCCAGACCGCTACAGAGATCCTCTACGCAGTGGACGCACCTGCAGATCACCCCATCGTGCAGGGTGCGCTGCGCTACCTGGATTCCGGCGCGGATTTCAGCGTCGAGCACCGCCAGTGGCCCGGCTCTGTGCCCACGAATAACGACCACCCCCGCGCGATCTGGTGGACCTATGAGGCGGACAAGGAGGCCTACCGCTACAACCCCACCGCGGGCCTGGCGGCATTCATCCTGGGGTATGCGGACAGGGAGTCCGCCGTGTACCGCAAGGGCCTGGCCCTCGCCCGGGAGGCGGTGGACTGGCTGCTTCGTCAGGAGCCCTTCGCCGAGAAGCACATCGTCTTTCTGTTCCAGCGGCTGGCACAGTACGGCAAGGGCCATGACATCCCCGGCTTTGACGAGATGGTCGCACGACTCAACACCCTCGCGCCGCTGTGCGTGTGCACCGACCTCGACAAGTACGGCGTGGAGTATGTTGACCGCCCCACCGACCTGATCGACGGGCCGCAGCATCCCTGGTATCCCCTCATCGCGGAGGCAGCCCAGGCGGAATGCGACTTCCTCATCGGCAGCCAGCTTGCGGACGGCTCCTGGCCCGTGCCATGGAAGTGGTGGAACGAGTACACCGACGAGTTCGCTGTCGCCGCCATGTGGTGGAAGGGGCACATCGTGCTCAAGCACATCCTGTATTTGCGGCATTTCGGGAGAATTTGAGGAGGCGTGCCCATGAAAATCACCCCCACCCTCAACTTCGGCGGCCAGTGCCGTGAGGCCATCCACCTGTATGAAAAGGCCTTTAACGGAAAGATCACCTGCCTGATCTCCTACCGGGACGCCAATGACCCGGCGTACATGCCCCTGCTCACCGGGGAACAGAAGGACTGGATCTACCACGCAGAACTGATGCTGGGCAACGAACGCATCATCATGAGCGACCACGCGGACATTAAATTCCAGACCTGCTACTCCAACTTCCTGACCATCACGTACGACACCAAAGAGGAAGTGCAGGCGGCCTACGCGCTGCTGCAGGAGGGCAGCACCACCATCTACCCGATGGAGGCCACGCCCTACAGCTCCTGCCGGGTGGTTTTCGTGGACAGGTTTGGCATCCGCTGGGGCATCATGACCGAGCAGACCGAGCGATAATCGCACACAAAAATGCCTCCCCCTGGGGAGGCATTCTTTATTTGGTCGGGTAAATGCGCGCTGTCAGCCACTTGCCATTGACCATGGTTTCCACGGCAGAGCCGTCCACTGCGAGGAGGATGTCGTTTGCATCCTTCACCGGAACAGTGCGGGTAATGGGAAACTTGTCCGGCGTTTCCGCCAGGGTTGATGCGCTGCGGTCGAGGGTCAGCGTGCCATCAGGGGCAAGGGTCAGCAGCGTGCGCTCCTTGCCGTTGTCGTGGAGCGTCCAGGTGCAGGGCAGCGACTCGCGGGGAACGCTCACGCGCTGCACGCCGGGCAGATTCTCCGCGCCGGGGATGGGCGTCATGCACAGACCATCCGCCGTGATCGAAAGCACGCGCGGCAGGCTCATCACGCCGCTCCAGCCCTTATGCGGCACATTGTCAGCTTCCGGCAGCCAGCCGATGAGGAGGGCTCTTCCCTGCTCATCCGTAAATGCCTGGGGTGCGTAGAATCCGTTTCGAGCGGGCTCGAGCACATCGTCGTTCTCCGCAATGAAGCGCAGCTCTGCGTCCAATGTACCGGTTTTCACACGGACTTCCGTGCAGGGCGAATACACCAGCGCAAACCTGCCGTCCACCGGGATCAGGTTTGGGCACTCCCACGGGATGCCGTCCGCCTTGTCGCTGATGGCCAGGATATGCCGGTAGGTCCAGCGCCGCATGTCTGGGGAGGTGTAAAGCAGCACGCAGCCGCGCTCTTCCACGCAGCCGCCCAGCACCATCAGGTACTGGCCCGCATGACGGAGCACGCAGGGATCGCGCCAGTCCCGGACATGGAAGCCGGGGTGAATCTCGTCCAGCAGGGCATTCTCGTCCGTCTGGACGAGGGTCAGGAGGTCATCATCCGCAGGTTCGGCGTACCACTGCTGCGCGCCGTGGGTACAGTCGCGCCCATCCTCCTCCGCACCGATGCTGGTGTAGAAGAAGTGTGGCTGACCCGCTTCATCCTTGCAGCAGCCGCCGGAAAAGCAGTGGAGCTCCCCTTTCTCCCCATTCGGCGTGAGCGCGATGGGCAGAGTCTCCCAGCTCAGCAGATCGCGGGAGCGGGCGTGGCCCCAGTGGATGTCTCCCCACTGATCACCGTGCGGGTTGTATTGATAAAACATGTGGTACCAGCCCTTGTAGTGCGTGAGGCCGTTGGGGTCGTTGATCCAATTGCGTTCCGGGCGGTAATGCCATTGAGGCTTCATCTTGCGTACCTCCTGAAAAGCGCGCCTGCGGGAGTGCAGACGCGCCGGTGATTTTGGTGGAATCAGTTAGCTGCCACCGGTGCGGATATCTGGCTGGTAGCGCTGCCGAAGGTGCCGTTCGCACCCTCTGCCCAAACGTACAGGGTATGACCCAGGTCCTCGGCACGGACGGTATAGTAGCTGGTGGTGGAGAGGATCTTGTCGTCATCGCGCAGCCAGGTATAGGTAGCCGAGGCATTCTGCGGATTCAGCGTCACATACAGCGTCTGGCCGACAACGGGGGTGGTGTCGCTGAGCTTCACGCTCTCCACCCGCAGCTGGGTCTGAACCTTCTGCTGCACGGCACTGGTCAGGCTGCTGACCACGGAGCCGGAGGTGCTGCCACTGCCATTGGCGTAGACATAGATGCTGCTGCCCGCGTCATCCGCCGCGACGGTGTAGCTGTCGCCATAGCCCAGGATATGGCCTGCAGAGCTGCGCCAGGTGATGGACGCAGTGGCATTGCGGGGCGTCAGGGTGACGGTCAGGGTATCCCCCACGTTGGGCGTGGTATCACTGATGGTCACACTCTGCAGCACAATGGGTGCTGCGACCTGCTGCGTCACCTGAGCAGTGTGGGGGGACGTGGCCTCGCCGGAGGTGCTGCCGGTGCCGTCCGCCCAGGCATAGAGCTTGTAACCCGCGTCGGAAGACTTGACCGTATAGCTGCTGCCGCTGCCCACAAACACGCCGTTATCCCGGAACCAGGAGATGGTCGCCGTGGCGCCGGCAGGCGACAGCGTCGCCGTCAGGGTCTGGCCGACGGTGGGGGTGGTATCGCTGATGGTGACGCCCCTGAGCTGGTACACGCGGCTGACATAGCTGCCGCTGACCGTCGCCCAAGCGGACACGGCCGTACCGCTGGTGGAGCCGCTGCCGGTCACGGAGGCGCGGATCCTGCGGCCCACGTCCGTCTCCTGTATGACATAGCTTTCACCCCAGCCGATGGTAACGCCCCGATCGTTGATCCAGGAGATATTTACGCTGGCGCCTTCAGGGCTGACGGCAGCGCGGAGCGTATCGCCAGGCTGCACAGCCGTTGCATTGATGCTCACGGAAGCCACCATATTGGGCTGACGGGTGGTGAGGAACTCGGTCATCATATAGCCGGTGTTGGAACCGATGCGGATCTTGCACCAATCCTGGTTATACTCCAGCACCGTCACCTTGGTGCCCACCGCGTAGGTCGCAATCGTCGGGAAGAGCTTGCTCGCGCCCATGCGCATCCTGACGCCCTTGCCGTTCTGGCTGGTGACATACGCCGTATAGGTGGACACACCGCCAGTGGAGGTATCCGGTTTCACCGTGGAGAGGAACTCGGACATCATATAGCCATCCAGGCCGTTGATGCGCACCTTGCACCAGGTGCTGCCGTAGGAGAGTACCGTCACCTTCTGGCCCACTTTGTAGGACGCCAGGGCCTCATACTGTTTGGAGGGGCCGGAGCGCAGTACCACGGTCTTGCCGTTGCCGGAAACCACATATGCGGTGTAGCCGCCGGCGACGGTATCATTTCCCTGGCTGAGCTGGATGAACTCGTTCATCATATAGCCGGTGCGGCCGTTGATGCGGATCTTGGACCAGGTATCGCCGGTGGTCAGCACGGTGAGGGGCGTACCTACCTTATACGATGCGATGATGGAGTAGTTCACCGATGGACCGGAACGCAGACGGACAGGCTTTCCATTGGCGCTCATGACCACAGCTGCGGTGTTTTCACTCAGCTGACCGCCGGTGATAGAGCCGGTGATGGTCAGGTAATCGGCATGCATATATCCGGTCTTGCCGTCAGGGGTGAGGACGTGGTACCATTCACCAGAGCCGCCGAGGATGGTCACGGTGGTTCCGGTGAAATAAGCAGAGATGGTGTTGGCGCTTTGGGACGCACCGTCGCGCAGACGCAGCCAGCCGCCCTTGACCATCGCCGTGGCATAATCATCGGCCAGAGCCGGGGGAAGCGCCAGCATCGTCAGCACGATGGCCAGCGTAAGGATCAGCGCAGCAAATCGCTTCATGATTTCTACCTCCCAAGGGGTTACTATCATATATTCGGACAACCAGCCGCGCTTTCCTGCTTTTGGCTGCCCGCTTTCGTAATTTGTCTGACACTGATACAACGGATGAGGGAGGGATTTTCTTGCAGGGATAAAAAGATTTTCCAAAGAAAACTTCGGCATGCGAAAAGGAGAGGACGAAGCCTCTCCGTAAATCACCTGAATAAACCAGCGTCAGCCATTACCGCCAGATTCCATCTTGATATGAACCACCTCACCTGTTTCTGCATCCAGCAGAATGCGGAATGAACATTCGTAGGTGCCAAAGCCTACATCCCACAAACGTCTTCCATCCGTGCAGCGCAGAAGTTCCGGGTATATCGTCACTTCAAGCTGTGCAGCTTCTGCTTCTGTTAAGCCATAGACATCCACAACAGCTGTCTTTGCATATTCACGCACCTGCCGTGAAGTCAGGTCGCCCGCCTCAGGTTCGACAACAGAATACTCGAGGGTATCATACACAGAATGCGGGGCAACAGGTTCAAAGCCTTCTGCCAGATATCCCTCCAGCCATTCGTCGCGCTCGTTACCATCCACCGCCAGGTAAGCCTGCAGCTGCTTCTCACCCCAATAAGGACACTCCGGCTCTCCGGATTCCCACAGCGCAGGATCTTTATCATCATGGCTCCAGGTACCTTCCGTCCCTTCCTCGGTAATCAACACTTCATATTCGCCGATGCGGTCCATCGGAAGGAAAGGTAATGCGCTATAATGCACATGCGTCCCATGCTCATCTACGCTGGTTTCGACCACGAACAGTCCTAGGCTTTCGCTTGAGATGCCATATTTCTCAAGCAAAATCGAATTGGCTGCCTTCTGCGCTTGCACATCAGCGCCGTAATTGAATCCAACCGCCACCGCCGCCGTGCCCATGCACAGCAGCGCAATCAGGGCGATCACAACGCCCTTGGGAATATGATACTTCACAGGTTTCGCTCCTTTCTCTGCGCGCGCGAGAACCCGCTGCGTCAGGAAGGCGTCCCCCTGGATGTCCGACAAGGTATGGTCAATGGCCTGTTTGAACTTGGCTTTCTCCTGCTTTTCGGTCATGGTTCTTCCCTCCCCTCCAGCTCCTGACGGAGCTTCTCCCGGGCACGCTTCAGCCGGTAGGATACCGTCGGCTGCGCGACGCCCAGGGCTTTGGCGATCTCGCTCACATTCATGTCCTGATAGTAGTAAAGGAGGATGGCTTCCCGCTCACGGCGCGGCAGATTCATTACCGCCAGGGTGAGGGCGGCTTCATCCTCCGTAGCCTCGCTGGCGCAATCCGGCAGCATGTCCGGGGTAACGCGGCGATCCATCCGCCGGAACCAGAAGCTCCGCCGCATGTCGCAGCAGGTGCGTATGGCGATGCGGGTCAGCCAGGTTTTGGCGCTGGCGTCGCCACGGAACCGCTCTAGCGTGCGGTAGGCCTTGAGGAAAGTCTCCTGCACCGCGTCCTCGGCGAGCTGCACATCATGCAGGTACAGGTAGCACAGCCGGGTCAGCGCCGTTTGGTGCTCAGCGATCATCTGCCGGATGACGGCTTCCTTGTCATTGTCAGGGCCCTTGACAATGGTCATTGCCTCAGCCTCCTTTCACCCTAATAGACGAAGCATAGACGCAAAATATAGAAAAAGCTGTGAAATAAAAAGAAAACCCCGTCCTATACGGAGGGGGTAAACGCGAATCCAGCTATGCGATTACACAGCAGCCTTGTTCAGCTGCTTGGCCAGGCGAGCCTTCTTGCGATTGGCGGCGTTCTTGTGGATAATGCCCTTCGCGGCGGCCTTATCAATCGCGGAGGTGGTCGCGGTCAACTGCACATTGGCGGTCGCGGGATCGGCAGCAACAGCAGCCTCGAACTTCTTCACGGAAGTACGGACAGCGCTCTTGACCATGCGATTACGCAGGTTCTTCTTCGCAGCAACCTTCACGCGCTTCTTAGCGGACTTGATATTCGGCAACTTCTTTCACCTCCTGCTGATGTGAACTGTATCGGCGGTTT
>SVGL01000051.1 GCA_015056325.1 Clostridiales bacterium
CACCTGACTGTTTCCGGTACCCGCGACGCTGTGCTGATGGTTGAAGCCGGCGCCAAGGAAGTGTCCGAGAAGGTCATGCTGGACGCCATCATGTTCGCCCATGACTGGATCAAGAAGATCATCGCCTTCCAGGATGAGATCATCGCTGAGATCGGCAAGGAAAAGGCTCAGGTCAACCTGGTCGTCACCGGCGACGATGTGAAGGCTGCCGTCCGCGAGTTTGCCTACGACAAGTGCAAGTGGGTCTTCGACACCACCGTGCGCGAGGAGCGTCAGGAGCGCGAGGCTCAGGTCAAGGCCGAGACCCTCGAGGCTCTGGGCGCCCAGTTCGAGGGCCGCGAGAGCGAGATCGGCGATGCGCTGTACTACCTGAACAAGGAGATCATGCGCAAGAAGATCGTTGAAGAAGGCGTGCGTCCCGATGGCCGCGGCGTCACCGACATCCGTCCCATCTGGTGCGAAGTCGGCGTGCTGCCCCGCACCCACGGCTCCGCAATCTTCACCCGTGGCCAGACTCAGGCCCTGACCGTCACCACCCTGGGCTCCGTGTCCGAGGGTCAGATCCTGGACGGTCTGAGCAATGAGGACTTCAAGCGCTACATCCACCACTACAACATGCCGCCCTACGCCACCGGCGAGGCTGGCCGTCTGAAGAGCCCCGGCCGCCGCGAGATCGGCCACGGCGCTCTGGCGGAGCGTGCGCTGCTGCCCGTCATCCCCGCGGAGGAGAATTTCCCCTACGCCCTGCGTCTGGTGAGCGAAATCCTGTCCTCCAACGGCTCCTCCTCCATGGCTTCCGTGTGCGGCTCCACCCTGTCCCTGATGGACGCCGGCGTGCCGATCACTGCGCCCGTTGCGGGCGTGGCCATGGGCCTGATCAAGGACACTGAGTCCGGCAAGGTGGTCGTGCTGACCGATATCCAGGGCCTGGAAGACTTCCTGGGCGACATGGACTTCAAGGTCGCCGGCTCCATGAACGGCATCACTGCCATCCAGATGGACATCAAGATCGCCGGTATCGACCGCGACATTCTGCAGACCGCGCTGGCGCAGGCGTTGCAGGGCCGTCTGTTCATCCTGGGCAAGATGCTGGATTGCCTGGGCGAGCCCCGCGCTGAGGTCAATCAGTGGGCGCCCAAGATCAGCCAGTTCACCATCAACCCCGAGAAGATCCGCGAGGTCATCGGACCCGGCGGCAAGATGATCAACAAGATCATTGCCGAGACCGGCGTGAAGATCGACATCGAGGACGATGGCCGCGTCTTCATCTCCACTCCCGACGCCGAGGCTGCCGCCAAGGCCAAGAGCATCATCATGGGCATCGCCAAGGACATCGAGGTTGGCGAGGTGTACACCGGCAAGGTTGTGCGCATCATGAACTTCGGCGCCTTCGTGGAGCTGCTGCCCGGCAAGGACGGCATGATCCACATCTCCAAGCTGGACAACAAGCGCGTGGAGAAGGTCGAGGACGTGGTGAACATCGGTGACGAGATCGAGGTCAAGGTCAACGAGATCGACGCTCAGGGCCGTATCAACCTGATCCGCAACGATATTGAGTACACCGCCCGCTCCGAGGAGCCCCGCCGCTCCGAGGGCTTCCGCGGCAACCGTCCCCCCCGTCGCCAGGGCTGAGGAAGCGTGACGCTTCACCCAATTCGCGATTGAGTAGTCTGCTCTTTCAGAGACCTACCGCGTGAAGGTTGGGTCTGCCGTTGAAACTATGCGTCCGCGCGCTCATCGCGCGGGCTGCATGGCTGGACGTAATCATGCTATATAAATGGGATGAAATCCCTACGGTCGCAAAAGTCCACAATGCGGGCTTTTGCGGCTTTTTCATAACAAGATGAATCGCTTGCATAAGAAAGGAAGCTCATGGAAAACATGATGAAAAACATCCCGGGAGCGAATGATCGTATGCATGACGAATGGCTTCTGCCCAATGGTTTGCGCGTGGTCGGCGAGCGGCTGCCCTATCTGCGCTCGGTGTCCATCGGCGCGTGGATGCACGTCGGCTCCATGATGGAGGAGCCGCAGGAAAACGGCCTGAGCCACTTTCTGGAGCACATGGTCTTCAAGGGAACGACCAAGCGCACCGCCCGGCAGATTGCCGAGGAGATGGACGCTGTCGGCGGTCAGCTCAACGCCTTTACCGGCCGTGACTGTACCTGCTTCTACGCCAAGGTGATCGACGAGAACCTCGAACTGGCGGTGGACATCCTCTCCGACCTGGTGATCAATGCCACCATGGACGAGACCGAGCTGGAAAAGGAACGCGGCGTCATCCTGGAGGAAATCTCCATGGACGAGGATTCCCCGGAGGATTTGGTGCATGACCTGCTGCAGGCTGCCCAGTTCGGCGAGCAGTCTCCCGGTCAGCCGATCCTCGGCCCGGCGGAGCAGATCGCTGCCTACACCCGTGAGGACCTGCTGGCCTTCCGCAAGAAGCACTACGCGCCCAAGGAGACCGTCATTGCCCTGGCTGGCAGCTACGAGCCGGACAAGGTGCTGCAGTGGGTGACTGCCTACTTCGGCGGCTGGGAGAATGAGATTTCCCCCGTGGAAACGCCCGACTGGCACGTCCTCACCGGCGTCAATGCCCTGCGGGAGAAGGACAGTGAGCAGATGCATATCTGCCTGGGCTTCCCCGGGGCGGCATATGCCACGGACCGTGTCTACCCCCTGGCGGTAGCCAACAACATCCTGGGCGGTGCGATGTCCTCCCGACTGTTCCAGCGCATCCGTGAGGATCTGGGCCTGGCGTACTCGGTGTACTCCTACCCCAACACCTACAAGGGCGTGGGCACCTTCGGCCTGTACGCCGGCGTCAGCCCCAAGAATGCGGAGCTGGTGCTGCAGGAAATCCGCGCGGAGCTGAAGAAATTCGTGGACGAGGGCATTACGGAGAAGGAGTTCCGCGACAGCATCACCCAGCTGCGTGCAGGCTACCTGATGGGTCTGGAGAGCCCCGGCGCCCGCATGCAGGCACTGGGCCGCTCGACGCTGCTGCGGAGCAAGCCGCTCTCCCATGAGGCTACCCTGAAGGCCATTGAGGCGGTCACCATGGAGAAAGTGGTGGAAGTTGCCCGCGAGGTGCTGACCCAGGAGCCCTGCATTGCCATTGTGGGCAAGGGTGCGGAGCAGGTGAAGCTCGACTGAGCAAGGAGCATTTATGAACGAAAGAATCATTTGCCTGGACATCGGCGACGCGCGCATCGGCGTGGCTGTCTCTGATCTGACGAGGCTCATTGCGACCCCCATCGACACCATTTACCGGGTGGGCTGGGGGCCGGATACGAAGAAGGTCGTGGCCATCTGCGAGCAGTATGAAACCAACGAGGTCCTGGCCGGCTGGCCCCTGAATATGGATGGCACGGCGGGCTTTCAGTCCGAAAAGGTGAAAAATTTCTGCGCGCAGCTTGAAAAAGCCGGCCTGACGGTGTATTATCAGGATGAGCGGCTGACCACTGTCACCGCGACCAACGCGCTTATCGAGGGCAATATGCACCGCGCCGAGCGCAAGCATAATGTGGATAAGGTCGCCGCGGCGGTGATCCTCCAGCAGTGGCTGGACACCCAGCGGAACCTTCAACAGAATCAGACACAACAGGAGGAAATCCAAATGGACGAGAACATCATTGAGCTGATTGACGACGAATCCGGCGAAACCGTGCAGTTCTTGCACCTGGCCACCCTCATGCACGAGGGCAAGGAGTACATCGCTGTGACCGACGCCGCTGAGGATGACGAGGAATGCGGCGTGTTCTTCATGGAGATCATCACCGAGGGTGAGGACGATTCCTACTCTCCCGTGGAGGACGAGAAGCTGCAGGACGTGCTGTTCCAGCAGTTTGTGGCCCTGATGGACGAGGAAGACGATGAGTAATCCGGAACTGAACAAGGCTTTCGAAGGGATCCCGCTGGTGGACGTCACCGGCCCTGACGGCACAGTCTACCACTTCCGCTTCGGCGCGATGGTCCCCTATGCAGGGGAGGAGTACGCCGTGCTGCTGGAGCTTGAGCTGGACGAAAACGGCGAGGAGCAGGTGCTGATCACCAAGGTCGAGAAGACCGAGGACGGCTCCCTGGCTTTTGTCGTGGCCGAGGAAGAGGACGTTATCCAGACCGTGTTTGAAAAGTATGTGGCCATGGGCGTGGAAGCCGGCCTGGAAGGCCTGACCGACGCCGAATAAGCCGCATCACATGAGGTGCATACATATGAAGCATATCAGGCGTATGATGGCGCTGCTGATGTGTCTGTTTTTGTTGCCGGTGACGGCGCTGGCGCAGAGCCAGCGGCTCCCTTTGCAGGACGCGCACAAGGTAAGCTACAAGCAGTGCATCGAACAGCTGAATACAGGCGTGCGGCTGACCCGATGGGAGATCACCACTGCCCATGAGGACGTCAGCCAGGAAATGAATACGCTGGCCAAGGATTATGTGGACGAGATGGTTCCCGGGCTGGAGAAGCTCAGGTACAACGAGGAAGCTCGCCTGGATGTGTATATTCTGCACAGCCGCACGGGTCTGACGTGGATGAGCTTCATGGTTCAGGCGCGCTATGTGCGCAATGATACGACCCGGGACGTGCGCTTTACCACCCGTACCTATGACATGGTGAATGGCCAGCAGCTGACTCTTGCGGACATCTTCCCGGCGGGCAGCGAGGCCTGGCGCATCATGGAGGAGGCGGTGCGGGAGCGCATCAGCGCCTACTATCCCGATGTGGCCCCGGACGCTGCGGCGGTTGATGCAGCCTGCACCCTGGACGCCATCGCAGCGATGGACTTCACGCTTCACGGCATGTCCCTGGTGCTGCACCTGCATGCTGCGGATTTCTACCCCGGCAAGCAGCAGCTGATCGAGGTGCCCCTGTACTACCCGGATATTCGGCCCTACATGACCGAGAATGCACAGGCGGAAACCGATAATCTGACCTACTACGATACCGTCGCCCTGACCTATGATGACGGCCCTACCAGCTGGGTGACCCGTGAAATGCTGGATCTGCTGATGGAAACCGGCACCCGGGCGACCTTCTTCCTGGTGGGGGGCAATATCAGCAGGTATGCGCAGTACGTCCAGCGCGAGCATGATGCTGGTCACGCCATTGCGACCCATTTCTTCCAGCATTTGTATGCAGATCGTACCGCAGGCTCTGTGTTTGCGGCGATGCCGCCCAAGGTGAACAAAGCGCATATCGACGCCATTGGCCTGGCGCCGAGTTATGCCCGTGCACCCGGAGGACTGTGGAAGCCCATGGCCCGGGCAGGCGCCGGCTGGCCGCTGATCCAGTGGACTGCTGAGGGCCGTGACTGGGAAGGCTCGGGGGGCCGTGATCCCTACCTGGTGAAGGCGCAGGTGCTGGGACAGGTGGAGAACGGCGGCATCATCCTCATGCACGATGCGAAGAAGAATTCCATCCTTTCCAGCGGGATGTTCATTCCGGTGCTGCAGGAGCGGGGCTTCCTGTTCCTCACTGTCGATGAGCTGTTTGCCAAGGATGGCGTGGTGCTGCAGCCGGAAACGCCCTACTGGCGCTGTGTGGACGGCGACACATCGGAGCCGTGACTGTATCCAAGGGAGATCCCGGCAGGGGTCTCCTTTTCTGCTATGCCGAAGATTGACGAATGGGCAAAAGAAAGGTATAATAAAATCGTTAATCCCTTCTTCAACAGGAGAAACATTATGCGTAAGATCGTATGTATGCTGCTGACGGCGATGATGCTTGTGAGCCTTTGTGTCCCCGCGCTGGCGGAAAAGATGGAGCCCGGCATGCCTTTGCAGGAATGCCACAAGGTGACCTCCGTCAAGAAGGACACCACCCAGAAGAATAAGAGCGTCATCCGCCTGTGGACGCTGGACACCTATGATGACAGCGTCGATGCGGAGCTGGCGGCGCTCACCCAGGAATACGTTGATCGTCTGGGGCCCACGCTGCAAAAGGCAGCCAACACCACCTCCAAGAACTCCCGGCTGGAGGTGGAGGTACGCTATTCCCGCACGGGCCTGACCTGGATGAGCTTCCTGGTGCAGGCGCGTACCACCTACCACCGACAGCTCATCGGCCAGGAGATCACCAGCCGCACCTATGATATGACCAGCGGCGAGCGCATCTACCTTACTGATATTTTCGAGGCGGACGGCGAAGGCTGGAGCATCCTCCGCAATGCGGTGGAAGCCAAGGTGCGGGAGTACTTCCCGGAGGAACAGCCTGACGAGACTGTCCTCGCTGCCCTGCTGACCGACGAAGGCCTGCGCAATCTGGATTTCACCCTGCATGGCATGTCCATGGTCATTCACATTCCGGCGGGCAGCCTGTACGCAGGAAAGAACACCCTCATTGAGGTGCCGCTGTATTACCCGGATATCCGCCCCCACATGGCCATGAAGGCTGTCATGGAGACGGACAACCTGAGCTATTACAAGACCGTTGCCCTCACCTTTGACGATGGCCCCAACCGCACCAACACCACCGTGATGCTCAACAATCTGCTGGAGATGGGCACCCGCGCGACCTTTTTCGTGCTGGGCAACCGCATCAAGGACAACGCAGATCTTGTTCAGCGCGAGCATGACGAGGGACATGCTGTCGCCAGCCATAACTATGCCCACGGCGATGTGTCGAAGATGTCCGGCACTGCCATCCGCAGCCAGAAGACCAAGTTCGATGCGGCTTGTCTGCCGGTGCTGGGCATCTCCGCCCGCTTCGCCCGCGTGCCCTACGGCCTCTACCCCCAGATGATCAAGGCCAAGGGCGGCATGCCGCTGATCCAGTGGTCTGTGGATACCTACGACTGGCGCGAGGAGCGCTCCAACGCCACCATCCTCAAGAACGTCAAGAAGCAGTTTACCGACGGCGACATCGTCCTCATGCATGACATCAAGGACCGTACGCCCAAGCTGGCCAAGGCCCTGATCGAATGGCTGCAGGAGGAGGGCTACATGATCCTCACCATCGACGAGCTCTTTGCCAAGGACGGCGTCGTCCTTCAGGAGGACGTGGTGTATTTCCGCTGCGAGGATGGCGTGACCACCATCAAGCAGCGCTGATGAAAGCAGGAAACAGCATGGAAATCCGCATTTTCGGTACGGTGGAGGACTCCATTGTCGATGGCCCGGGCCTTCGCTACAGCGTGTTCGTACAGGGCTGTCCCCACCACTGCCCCGGCTGCCACAACCCCGAAAGCCATGATTTTTCCGGCGGAAAGCTCGCCGACACCGACGCCCTGATCCGCCCGATAAAGACGAACCCCCTCCTGGACGGCCTGACCCTCTCCGGCGGCGAACCCATGTGCCAGCCTGAGGGCTGCCGCATCCTGGCGGAGGCCGCCCACACGGCCCACATGAACGTGTGGTGCTACACCGGCTACACCTGGGAGGCCCTTATGGCGGAGAACGACCCTGCCCGCATGGCGCTCCTGCAGGAGCTGGACGTGCTGGTGGACGGCCCGTTCATCCTCAGCCAGCGCTCGCTGGAGCTGAAATACTGCGGCAGCCGGAATCAGCGGCTGATCGACGTCAAGAAGTCCCTGGCGGCAGGTGCGGTCGTCCTCTGGCAGCCGCCCGCTTGGTGATATCGGGTAATCAAAGGGGAGGGGTGCCCTCTCCTTTTTACTTGGAAATCAGAATTTTTTTAAAAAGGGTGTTGACAAAGCTTCCGACCTTTGGTATAATCTATACCTGTCAGCAAGAAGTCCTGCGGGATGGATTGCCTGGTTTCCGGTCTGCGCCTGTAGCTCAGTCGGATAGAGCAACGGCCTTCTAAGCCGTGGGTCGGGGGTTCGAATCCCTCCAGGCGCGCTGATTGTTGGGGGTTCCCCCGACATTGAGGTCAGGTGAAAGCCTGAGGCTGCCCTTGGGGCAGACACAGGCCGAATATGGAGGATATAGTTCAGTGGTAGAGCGCCAGATTGTGGCTCTGGATGTCGTGGGTTCGAGCCCCACTATTCTCCCTTCTCTTTCCTTCTAAGGAGGTCGGACGAAGTCCGACTAGCGAGAGCAATTGCTTGCAATTGCCGAGCGTAGCCAGCACGCGCTTTCAAGCGCGGGATGGCCGGATTAAGGTCTGCTGCGTCATGCGGCGGGCAACCTGCGATGGGGTGTCGCCAAGTGGTAAGGCACGGGACTTTGACTCCCGCATTCGCAGGTTCGAGCCCTGCCACCCCAGCTGTATGACCCATTAGCTCAGT
>SVGL01000016.1:0-41457 GCA_015056325.1 Clostridiales bacterium
CTTGTTCTGGAAGCCCTTCTCGGCGAAGAAGGCCTGCTCGGAAGCGGAGAACACGAATTCGTTGCCACAGTCACGGCAAACAAGGGTTTCATCCTGGTACATGGGGATACCTCCTAAAATTATGTCACCCACACCTATGCATTTAGTTTCACTGCTTCCATAGGGTCAAGTGACACCGAGGGAGGAATGAACCGTGGATACCTTGGTTGGGCTGCACACATAATTATACCACGTCTGCCCAGAAAAGTACAGTCCTTTTGCAAATTTTTTCTACCCCGCCCCCGCCGCCAGTTCCCCGAATCACTTCGTCAGAAAAATTTTACTCAATCATTCTTGTAGAAGTATTCCCTTCTTTTGTTTCGTGTATTTTTCCACACTTGTCGCCTATAATACTTCTTACAGGCAAGATTTTTCGACGAATTGTCAGACAGGAGAACTCATATGGTTGATTACAAGGATTTGGGTGAGCGCATCCGTACCCTGCGCCGCAAGCGTTCCCTCACGCAGGAGGAGCTGGCTGAACAGGTCGGGATTTCTGCATCCTTCATGGGACATATCGAGCGCGGCAGCCGTGTTGCCAGCCTGGAAACCCTCGTCGCTCTGTGCAACAACCTGAAAACCACCCCCCAGTATCTGCTCAGCGCCAGCCTGGATGATGATCTGATGAATCACATGCCATCTGATTTCAGCCCTGAACAGCGCAGCAAGCTCAGTGCATTCCTGCGCGTTGCTCAGGATACAATTGAACACTGGTCTGAATGAGCCGGCACACCAATCCAGATATCTAGATGCAGCATAAAGGAGGACAAACCATGGATATCCAGAAAATCATCTCTGACGTTGTTGCCAAGCTGAAGGCTGATGACAGCCTGCTGGAAAGCTTCCAGAAGAATCCTACCAAGGTGCTGGAAAAGCTGGTGGGCGTTGACCTGCCCGACGACAAGATCGACCCCATCATCAAGGGCATCAAGGCCAAACTGAACCTGGACGACCTGGCCGAAAAGGCTGAGGGCATCATGGGGGCACTGGGCGGTCTGTTTAAGAAATAAGCAGGCAGCCTGCCGTTCCCCCAACTCGCGATTGAGTTGACTAAGGGGCCCGGTACTGACTTCCTCGTGCTCATCGCTCGGGCTGTCAGGTACGCATCACCCCATAAAAAGGAGCTGTTGCATCACGCAGCAGCTCCTTTTACTTACCTGTTATCCTTGACTTTATTCCAGTCATGGGCCTTCATGCGGTCGTACTCTTCCTCGGTAATGGTCAGCAGCGTACCGTGCTTGAAGCCATAGGGGAAGGAAAACTTCGCATCGCTTCGGACGAAATCGCCGCTCTTCATGCTCGGCGCAACGAAAGGCACATAGCCCTGACCCGCGCCCTTCACGCCATAGTAGTCGATGAACAGGCACCATCTTCCATCGTCCAGCTGAACGGCAGTGGGCGCCTCGTACATACCGGCTTCTACGGTTTCCATGGACTTGTCGAAGTCCTCTACCCGCGTCCAGGGGCCGGTAACGTGGTCGCTGACCAGCTCGATCATCCGGTGCGGGTTACCCTCGGACTTCACGAACAGGTAGTACTTGCCGTCCTCTTCATACATCGCAGAGTCAATGCAGCCGCTGTCCTCCTTACGGTAGAGCAGTGCAGGCTTGGTGTAGTTGACAAAATCCTTCGTGCGGGAGTAATAAATCGCCATGGGGCCGTAGTTGTTGTCGGCGTGGCAGTAGCTCCAGTGGAGGACGTAATCCTTGTGCTCCGGGTCATAGATGATGTCCGGCGCCCAGATGCAGCCGCAGCCCTCGTCACCAAGTCGGATCATCTCCTGCTCAGACCAATGGATGAGGTCATCACTCCACCAGTGGGCCAGATCCTTGGAGCCGTGGAGGTTGATGTTGCGCCAGGAGTGGTGGTACTTGCCGCGCATGCCGTAGCTGAGGCTCAGATCGGTGGCGAAGATATGGAAGCGACCCGTCGCCTTGTCCCGGCAGATGGTCATGTCACGCACACCGTGGTCACCATAATACGCCCACAGGACAGGCCGACCATCATTGAGGGCCTCCCAGTAGAAGCCGTCTCGGCTGATGGCGAAGTACACCTGCTCGCCATCTGGGGTGGTCTTTTCGCGGAAGTGGACAAAGAGGTAGTTCTGCATGGGCTGTTCCTCCTTTTGCAAACAAAGGGCTTCCGCAGTCATCGCTCCGGAAGCCCTGAACGTCGATTCCTCGACTTTATTTATTCCATCTTTTATTCAATTTTCCTTCATCTATGTTGAAATTACGTCTGTTTTCTACACAGGCTTTCGGCTGTCAACATTCAGGTCGGGCGATTCAATCCGCCCAGGCTATCCCGTTATGCTTCGGGTTCAAGAAGACCCAGTCCGCCGTCCTTGCGCTGGTAGAGGATGTTGGTTCTCTCGGTTTCCACGTTGACGAATGCGAAGAAGCTATGACCCAGGAGTTCCATCTCGACCGCCGCGTCCTCCACGGACATGGGGCGCACGGGGAAGGTCTTCCGACGGACGATCTCGGGCGCGCCAGCCTCAGGCAAGGCTTCGTCCTCGATATACTCGGGTTCGGGGGCTGCAAAGGCGTCTTCCTTCAGACGCTTGCCCAGCTTGGTACGGTGACGGTGAATTTGACGCTCGATTTTTGCCAGTGCCTGGTCGATAGCCAGGAAGAGGTTCTCCGGTTCGGAGGCTTCGGCGCGCAGGAATACGTTATTGCCCATCGGTACAGTAATTTCAACGACGCGGAGGTCACGCTTTGCTTCCTTGCTCAGCCGGATCTGCATCTCGGTATCAGGCAGGAGGTAGCGGCCCATCTTCTCGGTCTTTTTCTCGATGCGGCGGGTAACGTTGGGGGATACCGTCATATTCTTCGCATAAATCGTCAACTTCATAGGGGTGCTCCTTTCGCAGATAAACTCTCAAATGCGGAAGCACTCATAGTTGAGCAAATACGGAGCTGCTATCAGAGCTTCCGCTCCTGATGATGCGCCACTGGCATCACGCCCTTTCTGATCTGGTTGCGCATTGTTTGGGCCTTTATCGCCCTGACGGTATGCGCCGGGGACTTTGTCCCGTTTTCTATAAGTGGGACTTTCTTCCCCTTTGTGATTATACATTTCGCCGTCCGTCCTTCAATTCCTGCTGCAAAAATTGAATTTTTGGAAGAAAATTTGCCATTTTGGACAAAGACGAACGTTGCGCATGCGAAAATGTTTTCGCCAGCGGAAATCGTGCGTCATCGGACGTTTTCGCCGAACGTTCGGATGAAGAATCGTTCGGCGATGCAAAAAAGCCGCCGCACGTTTCCATGCAGCGGCCGATATTCCAATTAGCCGAGAGTAACCTCCACCTGATGCACCTTACCGTCCGCAAATACGGGCAGCACATTGCCGTCGATGGCCTTGCCGTCCACGGTGACCGCCTTCACGCCCTTGCAGACGTGATCGGGGTTGTTGATGGCGATCTCGTAGGTCGCACCGCGGAAACGGCGGGACACCTTGTAGCCATCCCAATCGTGGGGCACGCAGGGATCAATCTTGAGGCCGTACCAGTCAGGCTTGATACCCAGGATGTAGTTGCTGATGACGTAGAAGTTCCACGCAGCAGTACCGGTCAGCCAGGAGTTCTTTGCCTGACCGAAGTTCTTGGCGTCCTTGCCAGCGATCATCTGGGAGTAGACGTAGGGCTCCATCTTGTGCTTGTCGGAGATCTCCTCGCGGTAGGCGGGAGCAATCTTGGAATACAGCTTGAAGGCACGGTCGCCATGGCCGACGACGGTCTCCGCAGCGATGATCCAGGGGTTGTTGTGGCAGAAGATGCCCGCGTTCTCCTTGTATCCGGGCGGGTAGGAGGACACTTCGCCCAGCTCGAGGTGGTAATCCTTGTAGCCGGGCTGCAGCAGTACGATGCCGTGCTCAGTTTCGAGCCATTCCTCGACGGATTTCAGGGCCTGCTCGGCCTTGCCATCCTCAACGCCCACGCCAGCCATGACGCAGTAGCCCTGGGACTCGATGAAGATCTTGCCGTCCTCGCACTCCTTGGAGCCAACCTTGTTGCCGAAGGCGTCATACGCGCGGACGAACCATTCGCCGTCCCAGCCGGCGGTCAGGATGACCTGACGCATCGCGTCGATCTCCGCCTGGGCCTTGGCAGCCGCCTCGGTCATGCCCTTGTGGTTGTAGATGGCCACCAGCTCGGGGCCGATCGCCACAAACATGCCGGCAATCAGCACGGATTCCGCCACGCGGTCGTCAGGGGCATTGGGGTTGGAGAAGGTCTGGAAGCTCTCGCCGGGCGCGTCGGAGAAGCAGTTCAGGTTCAGGCAGTCGTTCCAGTCGGCACGGCCGATCAGGGGCAGGCCGTGGGGGCCCTTGTTGTTCACGACGTGGTAGAAGCTATTTTCGAGGTGCTCCAGCAGGGTGCCGCAGTCATCGGGATTGCAGTCGTAGGGGGTGGCCTCGTCCAGGATGCCGAAGTCGCCGGTCTCCTTGATGTAAGCCGCAGTGCCGGCAATCAGCCACAGCGGATCGTCATTGAAGCCGCCGCCGATGTCATTGTTGCCCTTCTTGGTCAGGGGCTGGTACTGATGGTAGCAGCCGCCGTCGCGGAACTGGGTGGCAGCGATGTCCAGGATGCGCTCGCGGGCGCGCTCGGGGATCTGGTGCACGAAGCCCAACAGGTCCTGGGAGGAATCGCGGAAGCCCATGCCGCGACCAACGCCGGACTCAAACATGGAGGTGGAGCGGCTCATGTTGAAGGTGACCATGCACTGGTAGGGGTTCCAGATGTTGACCATGCGGCCCAGCTTCTCGTCCTCGGTGGTGAGGGTGTAGGCGGACAGCAGGTAATCCCAGTGGGCCTTCAGCTCATTGAAGGCCTTCTCGATCTGCTCATTGGTAGTCAGGCTGTTGATGAGGGCCTTCGCGGGCGCCTTGTTGATCACGCCGGGCGCAACGAACTTCTCCTCCACAGGCACTTCCACATAGCCCAGGACGAAGTTGTACTTCTTGCTCTCGCCGGGCAGCAGGGTGACCTTCAGCTGATGAGCCGCCATGGGCTGCCAGCCGGAGGCCACGGAGTTGCCCATTTCGCCGGTCATGACGGCCTGGGGCGCGTCAAAGCCGTTGTACAGGCCCAGGAAGGTCTCCATGTCGGTGTCGAATCCGTCGATGGGGGCATTCACGGTGTAGAAGGCATAGTGATTGCGGCGCTCGCGGTACTCGGTCTTGTGGTAGATCACGCCGTCCTCGACCTCAACCTCGCCGGTGGAGAAGTTGCGCTGGAAGTTCAGCATGTCGTCGGAAGCGTCCCACAGGCAGAACTCCACGAAGGAGGTCAGGATGACGTCCTTGGCCGCATCGGACTCATTGGTCAGGGTAATCTGATGTACCTCGGCGTCCTTGCCCAGGGGAACAAAGCTCAGCTGGCTGGCGCTCAGGCCGTTCTTCTTGCCGGTGATGACGGTGTAGCCCATGCCGTGACGGCAGGAGTAGGCGTCCAGCTCGGTCTTGACGGGCTTCCAGCCGGGATTCCACACGGTGTCGCCGTCCTTCACATAGAAGTAGCGGCCGCCGTTGTCCACGGGCATGTTGTTGTAGCGATAGCGGGTCACGCGGCGGAGACGGGCGTCCCGATAGAAGCAGTAGCCGCCAGCGGTGTTGGAGATGATACCGAAGAACTTTTCGCAGCCCAGATAGTTGATCCAGGGGTAGGGCGTGCGGGGCGTGTCGATGACGTACTCGCGCGCCTTGTCGTCAAAGTGGCCGTACTTCATTCAATTAAACCTCCTGCCGCATCAGATGCGGTTGTATTCTTCCATCATTATAGCACAGCTTTTCATTCTACGCAAACGTTTTCGCTCAATTTGAGCAAGTTTTTTGCCATTTCTTGCTCAATTAAAAGGAGCTTCCCTCCCGGGAAACTCCCTATATGTCAGAAACCACTCTTCAGCGCGAAAATCTCCAGCATGGCGCTTTCCAGGGCGCCCTCCTGGTTCCACCCGCCGGACTTTACCTGGTACTCGGCGTTCAGGCAAATCTGCACCGCCTTCTTCACCTGACCACCAGTGTAGCCGCTGGCCTGGCGCATACAGCGTTCCGCCGCAAAGGGCGCAATGCCCAGCCGCTGCTTGATATCGCCCGGGGAGAGCTTCTCAAACTGCATGATCTTGATGTGCTGCATCAGGCGGAACTGGCGCAGCAGCATCGCGAGAATGCCCAGACGGTCGGAGCCGGTGGTCAGCATATCGCGAAGCAGCCCGAAGGCCTTGGCAGTCTGGCCCGCCACGACAGCATCCACCATCTCAAACACAGTGCATTCCACGCTGCGGGTAGCCACGGCGTGCACGTCCGCCTCGGTGACGGTATCGCGATCACCGGCAAGGGCAGCCAGCTTCTCAATTTCCCGGCGGAGGAGCGCCGTGTCGCTGCCCACGGTGAAGGACAGCACGCTCGCCGTCTGGGAGGAAACCGTCTTGCCCAGGCCCGCGAAGGTCTTGATGATCCAGCTGTTCAGCTCCGCGTCCGTCAACGGCGCGAAGGAAACGATGCCGTTTGCCTTCTTGATCGCCCCGTAGAGCTTCTTGCGGGCGTCAGCCTTCCCTCGGCAGATAAACACCAGAATGGCGCTCTCCGGCACATTGGGGATGTAGGAGATGAGCCGCTCGTCCGCATCGGCGCGGCCTGTGAGGGCAGGGTGCTCCTTCACGATGACCAGGCGCTTGTCCGCCAGGAAGGGCAGCGTCTCACAGGCGGCGATGATGGCGTCCGTTGCAGGTGCGTCCATAACGGACTCGTTCAGTTCCTCCATGCCCTCCGGCAGGATGGCCTTACGCAGGCTCTGCAGCGTGGCGGCCTTGATGTTCTCCTCCACGCCCTCAAAGAGGTAGGCGCCCTGCACATTGCCAGCCTTCAGGAGCTGGGAAAATTCTTTGCGATCCATGGATTACACCTCGCAGGAGTCTCCCGGCTTGGCCAGCAGTGCGTCGATGCGGATGGCGCGGGCCTCGCGGAGCAGGGTTTCCGGGTCGATGGCTGGGTTCAGATGGGTGATGACAAAGCGGCTGACGTCAGCGTCCTTGGCCAGCTGGGCCACATGGGTCGCAGACAGATGGGGCTTGCCCTCGGCCCAGGTCGCGTCGGTGAATAAGCCGTCCGCCAGGAGGAAATCAGCCCCCTTGGCGAAATCCACGAGGCCCTCCACCGTGTTGGTATCGCCGGTGTAGCAGAAGGTCTTGCCCTCCGCCTGGATGCGGTACATCACCGCCGGCACCGGATGCCGGGCCGCAAAGGCCGTCACCCTCACCGCCCCCACCTGGAAGGTCTCGCCGGGAGCCACGTCGTGCAGCACGATCTTCCCGCAGGTCTGCACCGCCTTGCGCACCAGGGAGTTCTCGTCCACCGGGGCATAAATGTGCAGCGGCTGGGTCGCGCAAGCCTCCAGGCGGTAGATCAGCGGCAGCACGTCCGCGCAGTGGTCGTAGTGCCAGTGAGTCAGCAGCAGGGCGGTGAGCTCCTCCGGCGGGGTCAGGGCCGTCAGCCGGGACAGCACACCGCTGCCCATATCCATGGCGATATGTGTCTCCCCTGCCGCGAGAAAATACCCGGAGGTCGCCCCACCAGGCGCCGGGAACGGGCCGTTCATGCCCAGGATGGTCAGCCGCATGGAATCACTCCCCCTTTATTTGTTGCTGGCAGTCAGGTCGTTGGCCCAGAAGTCCGAGCGGAGCATGAACAGGCCGATGACCAGCTTCGTCACGTCAATGAACTGGATACAGAAGTACATCGTCACCACGCTCGCCCCGGTATAGCGGCTGAGCACAAAGGCCAGCACTGCCGGCACGCACCAGGTGTACACTGAGTCAAAGAGGAAGGTGATGAAGGTCTTGCCGCCGGAGCGGATGGTGAAATAGGTCGCGTGCAGGAAAGCATGGATGGGCAGGGACACGCCGGCGATGATCAGCGTCTGGGAAGCCAGGTGCTTGGCCTCGTCCGTCACGGCAAACCAGTTCGGGATGATGCCAGCCAAACAGGCCAGCAGTCCGCCCAGCACGATATGGCTCACCACGGTGATGAAAATCAGCCGGGTATCCGTTTCCCGCGCGCCCCGCTTGTCACCCTGGCCCAGGCACTGGCCAACCATGATGGACACCGCATTGCCCATGGCAAACATGATGATGCAGAACAGATTCCATGCGGTGGAGGTGATGTTCAGCGCCGCCAGGGCCGTCATGCCGCGGGTAGAGTAGCACTGGTTGATAAAGGTCATGCCCAGGCTCCAGAAGACCTCGTTGAGCATCAAGGGGGTACCCGTGATCGCAATGCGCCTGAGCAGCCTCATGGGCACATAGCCATTACGGAAGGCGCCCTTGAGGAAGATGTAGCGCTCCTGGTGCAGGTGGGCGTAGATGAGCACGATGAACATCTCCACAAAGCGTGCAATGACGGTTGCCATCGCCGCACCGCGCACGCCCATGCCCGCGCCCCACATGGTGAAGGTCTCGCCCAGGACGGTCAGTTCGCGGGTCTGATAGATCAGCAGGAAGTTCAGCACCAGGTTGGTCAGGATGGCGATGACGCTGGCCACCATGGTGGCGAAGGTCTTGCCCATTTCGCGCATGGAGCCTGCATAGGCCTGCACCAGCATGAAGGGGAACAAACCAAAGAGCATGATGTGCAGGTAATCGCAGCCCTCAGCAAGCGCCAAAGCTGCACGGTTGGCGTCCGCCTCACCGGCCAGGAAAATGCCGATGAAGGTCTCGTCAAAGCCCCACAAAAGGGCAATGCCGATCACCGCCACCGCCACGCCGAAATACAGCTTGGTGCGGAAGGACTGGCGCATGCCGTCCACATCGCCCTTGCCGGCGAACTGCGCGCCGAAAATCGACACGCCGCTCAATCCGCCGAAGATGGTCAGGTTGAACACCATCAGGATCTGGTTGACCACGCTGACCGCGCTGAGGGCCTCCTCGCCCAGGCTGCCGACCATCAGGTTATCCAGCAGGTTGACGGCGGAGGTGATGCCCTGCTGCACCACCAGCGGCAGCAGGATGATCAGCACGGAGCGGTAAAAGGCTTTGTTGCCGATAAATTTACGGAAGAAATTACGCATGGGTTACTTCTCCTTGGGTCGAATCATTTCTTCTGGAATAGTCAAAATAGCTGGATGCCCCTCGCCGGAGTAGGGCCTTTCCGACTTCTTCGCCTGCACGATCTGTCGATTGAGCTTCCATACATCTGGTAGAGGCTCCGCCTTCAGCAGCGCCTCCAGGCTGAGTACATATGCTTCCTCACACAGGATGCCATCGGCCGCCAGATCACGGTATTCCTCCACCGCCACGACGTCTGCAAACAACGTCAGCGCATGTCCGTCCTGGGTGTCACAGGCAAGGGTGTGCATCATCTTCAGGCAGGTTTCCGGTGACATTGCGCCCTGCTCAAGCCGCGCGCGCAGCTCCTGGCGCAGCATGTGCCCGACGAGCGTCATATCCACCGGATGATCCAGCAGATACGCCCGCAAGACATGCATGCTTTCCTCGTCGCTGCCGCACAGGGACAGGGCAAGCGTCAGATCAGAAAGAGGCTCCTCCGCCTCCAGGGCCGCGTTCAGCTCCATCTGGAAGAGGCGGCTCTCCCCTGCCTCCAGCATCAGCAGATGGAATTGAGCACGCTCAGGCGTCATGGCATTCACCTCGTTGTTTCCAGCCACGCCACCTGCTCCCGCAGCCCGTCCTCCAGGGAGGTGCAGGGCACGCGGACGCCGGCCCGGCGCAGCTTGGTCATGTCGTAGCAGCGGTGGCACAGATGCCCGCTGTACTGGGGGTGGGCTTCCAGATAGCCCGCCAGCGGGATGGTGTCAATGGTAATCTCCACCCCGAGGACGCGGCCCAGCGTGCGGAAGTACTCCGCGTTGGTCACCGCCTCCGCACCGCCGATGCAGAAAATCTGCCGGTACGCGCCGGGCTTGTCGATGCAGTCCAGGATGCTCAGGGCCAGGTCATCCACATAGATGGGGTGGATGATGAACTCGCCGCCGCCCACCAGGCGAAGCGGTTTCTCCGCGCGCATGTGGGCCAGCAAATCAGGCTGTCGGGAATGCTCCGGGAAGCAGCCCGCCTGGAAGCCCGCGCCGAAGATGTGGCCGGGCCGGAAAATCGTGTAGTTGAGGGCGGATGCGAGGTAGACTTCCTCCATCAGGCGCTTGGTGGCGCCGTAACCGCCGTCGGTGAGGTAGTGCTCGTTACTCTCATCCTGGGGGACGGTCTTGTAGGCAGGGTGGTACACCGAGTCGGTGGACACCACCACGAAGCGCTCCGTGTACCGCCTGATGACCTCCACGCAGAGCCTGGCGTCCGCAGGGGACTGGGCAGTGCAGTCCAGGCAGGCGTCCCAGCGGACGTTCGCGGCTTCCACCGCCGCACGAACCGCGTCATGATCGCCCCGGTCCGCCACGAGGGAGTACACCCCCTCCGGCAGAGGCCGACGGCCGCGGGTCAGCGTCCACACCTCGTGGCCCTCCTGAAGAGCCAGAGCGGCGACACGACCGCTGAGCTGGCCGCTGCCGCCGAGAATGAGCAGCTTCATGGGCATCCTCCTTTACAGGTTGAGCAGCACCAGCGCGCCCAGGATCATCCCCAGGGCGATCAGTTTGCGCTTTTCGAGCTTCTCGCGGAAGCAAATCACGCCCACCAGCGTCACCGCGATAATTGTACCCACGGAGAAGCTGGGGTACACCACCACAGCCGGCAGGTCCTTCAGCGCCCAGAGCAGGAAGCGGGCGGACATGTAATTCGGAATGCCCAGAGCCAGGCCGCAGAGGATATCCGGCAGCGTGACCGACTGCTTCTTCACCACGCAGAGGATGAAGCACAGCACCAGCGCCACCAGGAAGGTGAACACGAGGAAGTAGTTGCCGTGGTCTGCGTTGCCCCAGGTTTGGAACACCTTGGACATCACATCGGACAAGCCGCCGCACAGCAGCAGCGCAATCAATCCGGGCAGGAAGCCCTTGCCTTCCCTGGTCGATGCACCCTTGGGCTGCATGAGCAGGATGGCCGCCAAGGCCACCGCAAAGCCGATCATCTGCAGGGGCCGCACGGGCTCGCCGAAGATGGTAACGGCCGCGAGGGTCGGCACCAGCACGCCCAGCTTCTGGAAGGTGGCGGGCAACACCACGCCGTTGCGGCGGATATTCCACTGCAGCAGCACAAAACCCAGCAGGTACAGCACACCGCAGGCGCTGCCCAGGCCCATGGTGAGCGCCGCACCCTCACCGGCAGGCACAATGCCGCCAGCCAGGAAGGCCGCCGCTGCAGTACACATGACATAATTGGCCGCCAGCATACTGATGTTGTTGCGGGCGTACTTCTGGCTCACGCGCATCACCACAGACACCAGCGCGGAGGAAATGATGGCAAGGATCAGGTAAAACATGAAAGGCTCCTTTGAAAAAGCGCCGACCCCGTGAGGAATCGGCGCGGGTCTTCGACCCTTTTTCTCGCAATGTCGTTGACCTGCTTCGGTCATAGACCTAATGCGTGTCACTTCGGTCTATACCCGACGCAGTCTGCCGCGCTCTCATGGCACGGACAATTATGTTGACTGATTCGCTGCCTTAAGAATTGAGCTTGGCTTCCAGCTCCGCCTTGATCTTCTCGTAGCCGGGCTTGCCCAGCAGAGCGAACATGTTCTTCTTGTAGGCCTCAACACCGGGCTGGTCGAAGGGATTCACACCCAGCAGGTAGCCGCTGAGACCGCAGGCCTTCTCGAAGAAATAGCACAGGTAGCCGAAGTGATAGGCGTCCGCCTGGTCAATCTCGATGATGATGTTGGGGGTGCCGCCGTCCATATGGGCCATCAGGGTGCCCTGGTAAGCCTTGCTGTTCACGAACTGCACGGACTGACCGGCCAGGTAGTTCAGGCCATCGATGTCCTCGGCAGCCTCCTCGATGAAGGCCTCACTGCGGGGCTCCTTCACCCAAATGACGGTCTCGAACAGGTTGCGGGTGCCGTCCTGGATGAACTGGCCGATGGAGTGCAGGTCGGTGGAGAAGTTGGCGGCGGTGGGGAAAATGCCCTTCTGATCCTTGCCCTCGGACTCGGCGAAGAGCTGCTTGAACCACTCGCCCATCATGGTCAGGGCGGGCTCGTAGTTCACCAGGATCTCAGTGCCCTTGCCCTTGCGGTACAGGATGTTGCGCAGGGCGGCGTACTTCATGGAGGGGTTGCAGTCAATGCAGCCTTCCTTGCAGGCTTCGCGGGCCTCGGCAGCGCCCTTCATCATAGCCTCGATGTCAATGCCGGCAGCGGCGATGGGCAGCAGGCCCACAGCGGTCAGCACGGAGAAACGGCCGCCCACGTCGTCCGGCACGACGAAGGTCTCGTAGCCCTCAACATTGGCCAGGTTCTTCAGCGCGCCGCGGGCCTTGTCGGTGGTGGCGTAAATGCGATCCTTCGCGCCTTCCTTGCCATACTTCTCCTCCAGCATCTTCTTGAAGACGCGGAAGGCGATGGCGGGCTCGGTGGTGGTGCCGGACTTGGAGATGATGTTCACGGAGAAGTCACGGTCGCCGATGATCTTGATGATATCGTTCAGGTAGGAAGAGGAGATGTTGTTGCCGGCGAAGTAGATCTCCGGGATGCCCTCGGGACGCACGCCGTTGTACATCTGGCCGTTGACGAACTCGATGGCCGCACGGGCGCCCAGATAGGAACCGCCGATGCCGATGACGACCAGCACTTCGCTCTCGCCCTGAATCTTCTTGGCAGCCTTCTGAATGCGGGCGAACTCTTCCTTGTCGTAGTTCACGGGCAGATCCAGCCAGCCCAGGAAGTCGTTGCCGGCGCCCTTGCCGGACAGCAGCACTTCGTTGACAGTCTTCATCAGGTCGTTCATGTTGTCCAGTTCAGCCTGGTTCACAAAGCCGTTGACGCCGGTGAGCTTGAGTTCCATCGCCATGATAATCTCTCTCCATTTCTATGTCGTAGATTGTGTGCATTGGTGGCATATCATGCCAAGAATATTATACCGCTTAAGCATCCGATTTGCAAGGGGGAAGGGGTTGCGTCCCTCTCTTTTTTTGCGTGGGAACCGGCATTACAGCCCCCGCCAGCCCCCGCATGCATCAAAAAAGACGCAGACCGTTTGCAGCCTGCATCCGGAAAATCGCGGATCAGAAAGCCAGGCCCTTGTTCTTGGAGCACTTCATGAACAGCAAGAGGGACACGGTCGGCTCCCGGCCGGATGCAAAGCACAAAAATCCAGGCAAATCAAAGGACTGAGCTCCTCCCCCCGATTGCCGGACTTTGCTTCCGAACGTGCAAAAGCGCCTCCGGAGCAGTCACATGCTTTGCTCCGGTTTTCGATTGATCGTTCGTGTTTTTCCCATTACTGACACAGAGAAGCGCTCCCCGGTTTCCCGGAGAGCGCCGTTGATCTGTTTTCCGCAGAGGAGGTCGGGCACACGGCCCCTCCCCTGTAATGATGCGGTCAGGATTACTCCTTCACGCCGCCAACCGCAACACCGGCGATGATGTACTTGCTCAGCGCGAAGTACACGATCAGCAGCGGCAGCGCCGTCAGCGTCAGGCCAAGGTAGATGGAGCCATAGTCGGTACGATAGATATCGCCGCGCAGCTCCTTGACCATCATGGGCAGGGTCTTCATTTCGGACTTGGACAGCAGCATCAGGGGCGTCAGGTAGTTGTTCCAGGAGCCGATGACCGCCATGATACCCATGGTCGCCATAGCGGGGATCATGATGGGCATCACGATACGGTTGAAGGTGTAGAACTCGCCTGCGCCGTCGATACGGGCCGCTTCCACCAGCGACACCTGGAAGTTGGCCTCCAGGTACTGCTTGAAGAAGAACACTGTCGAGGCAGATGCAATGGCCGGAATGATCAGCGGCAGGTAGCTGTTGGTCCACTCCAGCTGGTACATGAACATGAAGAAGCCGGTACCGGTAACCTGACCGGGAATCATGATGATGGCCAGGATCATCGCGTAGAGCACCTTCGCGCCCTTGAAGCGGTACACCGTCAGACCGTAAGCAGTCAGCGCGGAGAAGTACACGCCCAGGATGGTAGAGCCAAAGGCGATGATGGCGCTGTTCTTGAAGCCCAGCAGCACATCAAAGTGCTTGGCCTGCAGCGTATTCCAGTTGATAGACAGGAACGTGGAGGGGATCAGGGACACGCCGCTCTGGATCTGCTGGGAGTTGCGGGTCGCATTGACGATCATCAGCCAGAAAGGCAGCAGGCTCAGCGCGCTCAACGCGATGCAGAGCACATAGATCATCGTACGCTTGGTGTTGCGGACGCTGGTGCAGTGCAGCAGCAGCGCTGCCAGGGGCAGCAGCATCAGCACGATGCCCAGAGGCCAGTTCATCACCGGGGCACTAAAGGGCAGCTTGACAGGGATGGCGTTCAGGCGCAGCACAGCGAAGGCCAGCGCCAGCACAGCGATCAGGTTGGCAAAGCTGGCAAAGGTATACAGCTTGCTGCTCAGACGGCTGCCGCCGGCCCACACAAGGCCCAGGGCCAGCACCAGCATCCCGGCGCCCACCCAGATGGCAGCGTAGAAATCAGTGAAGGTCGTAGGATAGAGCGCACCGCCCTGGTTGACAATCTGCATGTCAATCTGAATCTCAGCGGGCAGCTTGACGGGCAGCAGCGCAAACTTCAGGCCGGAAGCCGAGTCAGCATTTTCCAGCTCTTCCTTCTGGGCCAGGAGCGCGTTAACACCCTCCTGTTCCTTGTTGACCTTGCCCAGCTGCTTGTACACAGCATCCTGGGTCTTCTGAACACTGGCCACATCCGTGCCTTCAGCAGCCATGGCGTCGATGGCCAGCTGCTGACGGATGATCTGAATCATCACGGTGTAGCGCTCATCAGAGGCGGCAAATTCCTTGTCCAGATCCGCAGAGGTCACGTTGCCGGTGGCCTTCTGCTCCTCCAGATCCGCGCGCTTTGCATCCAACGCGGACTGCCACTTCAGCAGTTCAGTCAGATCAGCCTGACGGTTCTCGAAGGCGGGCTTGGCCGCCTCCAGCTCGGCAGCAAGCAGGGCCTGCAGGCCTTCCGTCGGAACAGCTTCGATGGTCACGTTCTTGACCTTGTTGTTCTCGCGCACCAGCTTATCCGCTGCGCGGGTCACAGCGCCCTCTTCCTTGACGATGTTTTCCATCAAGGAAACCAGCGTGTTGTCCTCAAAGGTGGCCAGGGGTATGAACATACACAGAAGGGACAGAATGATCAGAACGGAATAGATGATCTTTCGATTCAGTTTCATTTGCCCACCCCCTTGTTCTTCCTGGGTTTGGCATCGCGGTCCTTCATCAGCGCGGAGAGGATCAGCGAGCAGATGACGATGATGCCGAACAGCACGACGGAGGCCGCGCTGGCCATGTTGAAGTTATTGGGCGCCTCGAAGCCCTGCTGATAGATGAAACGGGCAACGGTGTTGGTGGTGTAGTTGGGGTTGCCCTGCGTCATCAGGTGGGGAATGTCGAACATGGTCAGGCCGCCGACGAGGGAGGTGACCAGGTTGTACAGCAGAATGGGCTTGATCAGGGGCAGGGTGATCTTCCAGAAGGTCTGGCGGGAAGAGCAGCCATCCACCAGCGCCGCCTCAAACAGCGCAGGGTTGATGCCCATGATGCCGGCGATCATGATGATCATGGTATTGCCGTACCACATCCACCACTGGATGAAGGAAACGGTGCCGCGGGCCGCCGCCACATTGCGCATGAATTCAAACGGAGAATTCAGCAGACCCAGCTGCTGCAGCAGTACGTTAATGGGACCAACGGGGTAACCCATCAGCGCCATGAACAGAATACCGATGGTAGCAGCGGTAATGATGTTGGGCATGAAGATAAGCACCTTGAAACCGCCCTGGAACTTCAGCCGCATACGGCTGTCGGTGAACCAGCTGGCCAGGATCAGGGCCATGGAGATCTGCGGCACGAAGTTGAACAGCCACATGATAATGGTGTTGCCCAGGGACTGCCAGAAGAACTTGGATACCTCGGTTTCAAAGGCAAAGAGCTTGGCAAAGTTATCAAAGCCGATGATCTTGTTGTCCAGCACCTTCGTCCAGCCGGCAGCGTCCGTCAGAGACGTGCGGAAGGTGAAGAAAATGGGATAGAGCTGGAACATCAGAAAAACGATAACGAACGGCGCCACAAACAGGTAGCCGTACTTATCGTAGCTGATGGATTTGCGCTTGACCTTTTTGGTGGTCTGCACATTTGTGGAAACCTGTTGCATTCTTCCACCCCTTTAGCATGGATTGTCCCCTCTGCAGGGGAATAACCTGATTCTTCCGCCGGATTCTCCCCGCCGGAAGAGCCCGGCGGGAGAATCAGGAAAGGCTAAGCCCGACTATCAATAACGCACGTTTTGATAACGGGAAGAGGGGGCTGCCTCTGCCCCAATGAAGTTGCAGGAGGCAGCCCCCATGTGTTCTACTGATGATTCAATTTGTCAACCAGATTACTCCACGATCAGCTCGGGGAACTGAGCGGCGACCTGAGCCTTGAACTCGGCGATGGCAGCGTCCAGATCCATCTCACCCTTGGAGTAGGGAGTGGTTACATAGTCAGACCACAGGGAGTTCATCTTCTCGTCATAGTCGGTCATGATGGAGCCGTTGGCCAGGTTAGCAGCCTCAGCGAAGATGGTGTAGTGGTCCTGACCGCCCAGGAAGGGGTTGGGAGTGCCGCCCTCGGCCAGAATCTTGTTCACGACGTCGTTGGAGCCGACGAAGTCGCCGGAATCCTTGGCGTACTGGTACAGGAACTCTTCAGACATGGTGAAGAACAGGATGAAGTCCTTGATAGCAGCCTTCTTGGCGTCGGTAGCAGCCTCGACCTTGGCGTTGTTGGCGCCGATCCAGGTGCCGCCCCAGCTGTAGCCCACGGGGCCAGCGACCATGCGCCAGTCACCATAGGTGCCGCCGTCGGCTTCACAGGCAGCCTGCATCTCAGCGTCGGTCATCTTGTCGTTAGTGGTCAGGCCGCAGTTGGGCTTCAGGGTGTAGTGCAGGCCCCAGGTGGGCAGGAAGAAGGTCAGGGTGGTGTCGGTCTTCATGCCGGCGAACCAAACCTCAGACCAGGCAGCGCCCTTGTTGGACAGGTCGTCCTGCTCCAGCTCAACAGCCAGATCCAGGTAATCGTACAGGATGGGATCGATAACCAGCTTGCCATCGACGACCCAGCCCTGCTCACGGCCGAAGTTGAAAGCGTTCCAGATGTCGCCAGCGCCAACGACCATCTTGGTGGCGCCTTCGGACTTCTCGTTCAGCTCAGCAGCGGTCTCCATGAACAGATCCCAGTCCGCAACCTTGGCCTGGAACTCTTCGGGAGTGGTGACGCCCAGGTACTTCTCAGCCAGGGAAGCACGGTACATCAGAGCGCCGGGGGTAGCCTGCCAGGACAGACCCTTCAGTTCGCCGGTGGCAGTGTTGGTGCCGATCTGCTTCATCACGGGGATGGCAGCAGCCACGTCAGCCTCGGTGATGCCAACCTTGGCCAGGTCAGCGGTCACGGGAGAGTTGACGTACTTCTTCACGAAGGCAGCTTCCAGGGTGAAGATGTCGGGAGCTTCGTCAGAAGCAGCAGCGGAAGCCATGATGGCGTCCACCTTGGAGGTGTACTCACCGCCGTCGGTGGGGTAGATGACGTAGTTGATCTTCACATTGGGATGAGAGGGCTTGTAGTACTTCTCGATCATGCCCTCCAGCTCGTTGGTGAAGGACCACACGTTCAGGGTGATCTCTTCTTCAGCGCCGGCAAAGCTCACAACGCCCATCAGCATCATGACAGCCAGAACCAGGGAAAGGATCTTCTTCATAGGGGTTCCTCCTTTTGTTTTTTGCAGCTCGCGGCTGCGATTATCTTAAGCAGCGCCTCAGCCCTGCTTAAAGACGGTTGAACAAGAAAACCAGCCCTTCGTATTGCGAAATGCTAAAACCAGAAACACTTCATCAGTATTTCCTGTATTTCTAAACCGGTTTCGTGTAAGCATAGTATACATGATGGTTTGCCAAAAATCAAGAGGAAATTTTGTCTTATTATGCTCAAAATTTGTCCATCGCCTACATCCCGCCTCATTTTCGGTAACGATATCATTCTGCATTTTTCAACGGTTTCGCCGCGTTTTTCGGTAGAGCTTACATTCTCTCTCCTACAGACAATTTCTTATGCAGACATTTTGTATTTTCATCGTATTTCTATGCTCTGCGGAGTTTATCTTCGCAAAAAGAAAGCCCGCTCCGCCATTATTCCGGCTGAGCGGGACAAAAATGTTCCTATTTTACAGGCTGCCGTCCGCCAGCAACGCGCCGCTTTCGGTATCGTAAAGCAGCATATCCGTGCCGTGGAAGGCCAGGGAGACCTCGGTGTCCACCGGGAAGTCCACGCTGCCGAAGATCACGCTGGTGATGATCTCATCGCCCAGGCGGAGCTTGACGGTGGTTTCCATGCCGGAGGGCAGAGTCGAATAGACGCTGGCCTTGACGTCGCTGTTCTTGGCAATGGTGATGAACTCAGGCCGGATGCCCAGGGTCACCTGCTCCGGAATATCGCCCAGGGGCTGGGGGCTGGTAAACGTCCGCTTCAGGCCACAGAAGGTAACCTCGCAGGTGGTTTCGCCGGTTTTCTTCGCCGTGCCCTTGAGGAAGTTCATGGTGGGGCTGCCCATGAAGTCCGCCACGAAGAGGTTTGCCGGGCGCAGGTACATCTCCAGGGGCGCAGCGTATTGCTGCAGCAGGCCCTTCTCCATCAGGCAGACCTTGGTGGAGAGCGTCATGGCCTCCAGCTGGTCATGGGTGACGTAGACGAAGGTGGAGTCCGTGTCGATGTGCAATCGCTTGAGCTCGGTGCGCATCTCGGTGCGGAGCTTTGCGTCCAGGTTGGACAGGGGCTCGTCCATGAACAGCACCTTGGGGTTGGGCGCCAGGGTGCGGGCGATGGCCACGCGCTGCTGCTGACCGCCGGAAAGCTCGCTGGGGTAGCGCTTCTCGAACTCCTCGATCTTCAGCATCTTGAGCAGCTCGTCCACGCGGGCGCGGATACGCTGCTTGTCCCACTTGAGGTTCTCCAGGCCGAAGGCGATGTTCTGGTACACCGTCATGTGGGGCCACAGGGCGTAGTTCTGGAACAGGAAGCCCACATCGCGCTTGTTCGGCGGGACGTTGATGCCCTTCTCGGAGGAGAAGACGGTCACGCCGTCGATGAGGATCTCGCCCTCGGTGGGCGTTTCCAGGCCGGCGATCATTCGCAGCGTGGTGGTCTTGCCGCAGCCGGAGGGGCCCAGCAGGGTGATGAAGGAGCGCGTAGGGATCGTCAGGTTGAGGTTGTCCACCGCGACGAACTTGCCAAAGCGCTTGGTGACATTTTTCAAGATAATCTCAGGCATGGCTTAACCTCCTACGCCTTTATCGATGGATGCGCCGGTGAGCTTGTTCACGGCGAAGTTGACCAGCAGCACGACGATGATGATCATCAGGTTGATCGCATTGCCGAACTGGGCCCAGCCCTTCTCGGAGTACTGCATGAGCATGGTGGTCAGCAGCGTATTGCTGGTGGGCACCAGCAGCACGAACAGGGACAGCTCGCGCATGCAGGACACCATGGGCAGCAGATAGCCGGAGAGGAAGCTGCTCTTCTGGATGGGGAAGAGGATGCGCAGCATGCGCTTGTACCACGGCACGCCCACGATGACGGCTGCCTCCTCGATTTCACCCGAGAGCTGGAGCATGGCGTTCACGCCGGAGCGGGACGCAAAGGGCAGATACTTCACCGAACCGATCAGCGCCAGCACCACAAAGCCCTGCAGGCCGGGGATGCGGGTGCTCATCGCCAGATAGATGGCGCCGAAGGCCAGGGAGGGCATCAGGTACGGGAAGAAGCTCAGGTTGGAAACGATGGTAGCCAGCTTGCTGTTGCGGCGCTTGACGATGCCGTAGCCCACCAGCACGCCGCTGGTACCCGCCACCACAGAGCAGGTGATGGCCAGCAGCAGGCTGAAGCCCAGGGCCTTCATGACCTTGGCGCTGAGCAGGATGCCGGTGGAGTCGCCCTGATCGAGGTAATTCAGGTTGGTGCCGATCCAGAAGTCCAGCGTCATGTTGGAAAGCGAGTAGTCCCCCGCCTTGATGATGACGGACTCCAGCGCGAAGGTGATCAGCGGCACCACAGCCACCATGATCATCACGATGGTCAGCACGATGGCGATCGGCCGGTTGAAGCGGCGCAGGTTCACCAGAGAGATCTGGGAGGACTTGCCGGTGACGGTAGTGTAGCTCTTGCGGCTGCCGGTGATCTTCTGGTTGATAGCCAGGATGGTCACGCCGAAGACAATCATCACTGCGGCGATGATGTAGCCCTGACCGGGGTAGTTGTTGATCAGCGACATCATCTTGGTGGAGAGCACATAGTAGCGCACCGGGCTGCCCAGGAATACCGGTACCGAGTAGGCGCTCATGGAGCTGGCGAAGACCAGCAGGAGCGTGGACAGCAGCGCGGGCTTGACGATGGGCAGGGTAATGCGCAGCATCGTGCGCCAGCGGGGTGTCTTGAGGATGGTGGCAGCTTCCTCCAGGTTGGCGTCCATGTTGCGCAGGATGCCGCCAATGAGGATGTAGGCAAAAGGCGCATAGTGCAGGCCCAGCACCAGGGAGATGGGGAAATAGCCATACACGAACCACTCCGGCATGAACACCCCGAACACCGAGGCCATGATGCCATTGGAGGTGCCGGCGCCCACGTTGACATTCTTGAAGAAAGTCTGCCAGAAGGTCGCCAGCGTCCAGGCCGGCATCATATAGGGGAAGACAAAGACGGAGGAGATGAACTTCTTGTACTTGAGGTTGGTGCGGGTGATCAGCCAGGCCACCGCACCGCCGAAGAGGATGGCGATGAAGGACGCCGTCAGCGCCACCGCCAAGGTATTCAGCAGCGGCTCATAGAAGGTCAGCTGGCTGTAGTTGTATTTGGAGGTGGCGAAAATCTGCTGGAGACTGTATGTGGAGAAGGCGTCCACCGCAAGCTTGGTGGCGCGCACCTCTTTGCCGGCATGGACCGTGATGGTCTCCAGGAACAGGAGAATCAGCGGATACAACGTCAGCACGCACAGCACCGCGCAGAACACGACCAAGATGACATTGGCCGGCTTGCCGAAGAAGGCCCGCACCCGGGCCCGCTGCTTGGCAGAGAAGGGATTGAGCATAGGTTCACCTCAGCTTTTGCAGGGTAGAGATGGAGGTTTTGAAGAAAAAGGGGCTGTAAAGCTGCTGCTTTACAGCCCCAGACTGTCGAAAACCTCCGGGAGGTGTCGGAGGGCCCGCAGGCCCTCTGACTTTCATTCGTATCGCGGGGCTTTGCCGCGCGGGCGGGGCGTTCTCGGCTCGGCCGAGAACATTCCTTACGCGAGTAAGCGGCCGGGAAGGATGTTCACATCCCGACCAGCGAACGAGTGCAAACCTCGTCAAAATGCTTCAGCATTTTGACGAAAGCACCGCGCCTTACTGGAGGAACATGTTCACGAAGGCGTAAACATTTTCATAGTTCTCCAGGATGTACTCGGGATCTTCCATGACCAGGGAGGCCTTCCAATCGGCCAGGGGCAGGTCGCCCTCCAGGGGCGCGATCTCAGAGTTGCCGGAGTAAGCGCCGATGGACTTGCCCCAGGGCTCGAAGCCGTCAGCACCCATGATGTACTCGATGAACAGCATCGCAGTGTAGGGACGGGACGCGTTGGCAGACAGCATGGCGTACATGGGGTACATGAAGCCGGAGAAGGGCTCGATGGGGGTGCCGGTTTCGGCAGCCTGGTACTGACCCACGGTCAGATTCTCGGTGTAAACGGAGGAGGAGCGCAGCTTGGACAGCACGAACAGACCGAGCTTGCCCTGAGCGGTCTCCTGGGAGACTTCCTCAGCCAGGGTGGTATCGGAGTTGCCGAACACGCAGTTGCCCAGGAACTCAGCAATCCACTTGTAGCCGGCGTTCTCGTAATCGCCCAGCTCGATGTCCTTGCCGTAGAGGTTCTTGTAGGCCGCGGCCAGCTTGCCGGACCACTCCTCATTGGTCAGCATCACCAGGAAGTTCATGTTGACCTGCTCGGCGTCGGGGGCCTTGAAGACGATGTTGCCCTTGAACTGGGGCTCAGTCAGCTGCCACACGTTGGTGATGGCAGGGACGTTCTCGCCCAGGTTGTTCCAGATGAAGGTCTTGTTGATGAACTGCTGGATCAGGGGATTCTGATCGGACTCAGCCACCTTGTCCTTGACGGAGGCGGGCACAAAGTTGACCAGGTAGCCGCCGGCGATGGCGATATCCTGCAGGGATGCGCCGTCCTGGATCATGACCATGTCAGCGCCCTTCACCTTGCCGTTGATTTCGGTTTCCAGCTTGGTGTAGATCTCGCCGTCCTTGAGGTTGGAGCCCTCAAAGGGGATGTTGTACAGGGCGCTGAACGCCTCCGCAGCGGTCACGATACGGCTGGTATTGCCATACACGACAAAGGTGCCTTCTTCGGCCAGAGCCTTCGCGACCAGTTCTTCATGGGTCATGGATTCGGCAGCCTTGGCCAGATCAGCCACGGACTCAGCCATCGCGCAGGTACCTGCCAGCATCATCAGCGCCAGCAGCAGGGAAATGAGCTTCTTCATACAGGGGAACCTCCTTATTTGATTCTACGAACGAATGTCGTTACCTATAATATACACGTTTGCGGCCTTCCTGTCAAACCATTTTGGTAAAAAAACATCAGGATTTACACAAAAGGAAGCGCATGATGGTGTTTCAAGCAATCGCAGCCGTTGCCGAGGCCGTGGCTTCACACGGCGATCATGTTGATACAAGTCGTTCTGGACAGAATACATCAGCGCCGTGGGAGCATCTTTTTTTCGGTCGTTGCCGCTGTCCAGGTGAAGATCAAATCCTCATTGCCATTGATCCGTCCGGCTGTCAGCATGCCGGTATCGCAGCGACAGCTGGAAATCAGCACATTGGGATACGCTCGCAGGAAGAAAGAAGAAACAAACCCGATCTGCGCGAGCATCGCCCGCGTTGTTTCAGCCCGGGCGGTTTTCTCTTTCCTTTCCTCCTCCATTCAATGTTCCCCATGAAAAAGGAGGACGCCTGACAGCGTCCTCCCTCGAGGATTCTTAAATGTGCTCACTTTGCCAGAGCATCCTGGGCAGCAGCCTCACCGGCACGGCGGCCCATGGTGCTGTACAGGCCCAGAGAAGCGGCCAGGATGTAATTCTCGTTGTAGAAGTAGTAGACAGCTTCAATCGGACTATGCCCCTCCTTCAGTTCCTCCACATCCTTCACGCCATAGCGCTCCGTCACCCATCGTATGAACAGACAAAGTGCCTGCTCATACCCCTTCATCGCCTTCGGCCTGAGCCGCTTGCTCATGCAGCAGTCCATAAACACGCAATCATCCTCTGGAAATTCAAAAGCGGCCAACCCCTTTCATTGACAGTTTCACACCCGTGTTTCCTTTACACAGTGAGACCCCAATCAATGCCGGACATTGGTCGCTATGGCATTTGAACATTCATTTCCTTTTCAGGCGCTATTTATTGGGTGTTTGCAGCATTGGTTGGCATGGCAAACCCCTGAACTCCTTGCTTCCCCCGCCTTACGCCGTCCTCTGCTCCAGGGCGAGCTTGTCGGCAATCATGGCGATGAACTCGCCATTGGTGGGCTTGTCCTCCTTCGTCGCGACCCTGCACCCGAACGCCTTGTTCAGCGTGTCAATCCTCCCCCGGCTCCACGCAACCTCAATCGCGTGGCGGATCGCCCGCTCCACCTTACTGGCCGAGGTGTTGAAACGCTTGCCGATGCCCGGGTACAGCTCCTTGGTGATGCGGTTGATCACGTCCGGGTTCTCGATCACCATCTTGACTGCCTCGCGCAGGAAGGCGTAACCCTTGATATGCGCCGGAATGCCGATGGTCAGGAAGAGGCTGGCCAGCTTCTCGTCGATGGAGGGAGCTCGGCCCGGAAGGCTGACCCGGTTGGCCGCAGCGGGCGTGTCGGAAGCTTGTCCGCAGACCTCGCGGATGCGGTGGGTCAGCGCATTCAGGTCGACGGGCTTGATCATGTAGAAGCGGGCGCCCAGTTCCACCGCGCGCATGATGAAATCGTCCCGGCCCAGGGCGCTCACCACGATCACCTGGGGAGGATTTTGCAGCTGCTGGCGGTTCATCTCCTCCAGGAAGGAATAGCCGTCCATCTGGGGCATAATGATATCCAGGATAATGACGTCCACCGGCGTCTTTTCCAGGGCTTCCAGTGCCTCCAGACCAGTGCTGCACTCGGCCATAATGCGCATATTTTCCTGCTTTTGCAGGTGTTCCCGCATGGTGCGGCGGAGCTCCGCGTTATCGTCCACCAGCATAATCCGCATATCGTTCATCAGTCAAATACTCCTCTCTGTGCTCAAACCCCGACAGGAAAGGCGGGGCATGTTTACCATTCGAGGGCATTATAGCACTTTGGCGGCGCTTTGTGGGGAATGCGATGAAACCTCCTAAATAACGACATCATGCTTCACTCAAACGTCGAAACTCCGAGCTTTCCCGGGCTGAATCTGCCCATGAGGACAGAATCCGGCAGCCATCATGTCGAATCAAAAACGGCCCGCCCGACTTACGCCGGACGGGCCTGTGCAATCTGTCTTTTACCGCTCGAAGACCCAGCGGATGGACGTGCACTTGCCGCCCTTATCAATCCCATACTCCAGCTGCCAGACATGGCCGTCTGCCGTGCCGGTGCGGTAGTAGATGGTTCTCTCGCCGGTGGGGAGAATGGAGATAACGCCCTGCTTGTCCTCATTCTCGTAATAGAGGCCGCGCTTGATGCCCGTGGCGCCTACCACCTGGCCAAAGTCCTTGTACAAGCCGGTGATCTTGGTTTCCTCCATACCGATCTTGGTGTTTCGGGGGCCGGTAAACTGATTGTTGGTGAAATAGACCTCTGCCAGCACCCAGCCGCTCTTGATCTTCATGAAGGAGGCATAACCCCAGTCATAGGTATACTTCTCGCACTCGCCCTCAACGGTGTTGATGATGACCATCTCCGGGTCCTGACCCTCACCGTACTTGGTGCGGAAGGCCTCACGGGTCGTCGTACCCAGCTTGAGGTCAGCGATGGTGTCCTCCACGGAGAATACCTTGCGGTAGCCGGGGCTGGATTCAAACTTGTACTTGACCTCCAGCATGTTGCCCTGCTTGCCATAGCCGTTGACAGACACAGCCTTCAGCACCTGATAGCCGCCGTAGATGCCCATCTCAATAGGCGTGCCGTTCCAGATGGGGCTGTCCTGATCGGGCTGGGAGCCGTCGATGGTGTAGTACATGGTGATGGTCTGCGCCACCGGGTCATCCAGGGTGGCCGCATAGCCGGGATTCTTCTCCAGATCCTCGTCGCTCAGTTTACCGGGACGGAGGGTCACCGTACGCTTCCGGGGATAGGTGCCGGGGGCCAGGTTTTTGTCCGGCTGCAGGGGCGTGGGCAGGTAGATCTGGTAGGTGGAAACCATGATATCGCTGACCAGATCGCCGTTCACCGCCACGGCGCGCAGCTGATGCTCGCCCTCGCTCAGCTCCAGCGGCGCCTCATAGAGGATGCCGTCCTCCGGCAGGGTAGCGAACTTGTCCAGTGTGTACCAGACCTCACAGTCCTGCGCCTGAAGGAGCTCAATGGTCTGTGCCGCATTGTAGTAACCCGCCAGCACGCTGGCCACAGGCACCTGGGGGAGAATCTCCAGCCGCTGGGCACGGAAGGCCGCCACGTCTGTCTTCTGATAGGCTTCTGCCAGCAAGCGGGCCGCGTCGGCTTCCCTGCCCTGAGCCAGCAGCACGCGCACCTGGGCACGGTAGGCCTCCGGTGCACTGGGCACGACCTCGGTATAGAGATACGCATAGACCTCTTCCGCCTCGGCGAGCTGGTCATTGGCCTCGTAGGCGCTGCCCAGCTGCAGAAGGCCGGTCACATTGGGCTCCTTGACCTCCTCATCCTTCTGGCGGGCGATGAGGAAGTATTCAATGGCACGCTCAATATCGCCTGTATGCAGGAATTCCTGTCCCACCTGCCACATGGCAGCAGAGGTGGCGTCCTGTCCCAGGCGGGCCATAATCACCTGGCCGGAGGGCGTCTTATCCAGGTAGAAGTATATGCCGACGATCAGGCCGATCAACAGCACAAAGGAGGTGATCAGCACCCAAGCCCAGTTGACCAGCCGCTTCATGCGCAGGCTTTTTCTTGCGCGGCGGGAGCGCTGGCTGGTGGCCATGATGGTCGGGGTATCGCTGAGGCCATAGCTCAGCGGAGACTGATCCATGAGGCCATCCTCCAGGCCATAATAGCGGCCGGTGCTGGCCAGGTTTTCCCGGCGGGAATAGACTGCGCCGGTGGATTCCGCCGATTCACGGGGGCGGATGTCCTCAAAGGAACGGCTGGCGCCGCTGCTGCCCGGCATCATGGGCGGCGGTGGCAGTTCCTGCTGCACCCTTCGCAGATGTCGGCCCTGGCGGAAGTTCATCAGCTCCTCTTCCTCCGTCACCTGACGATCCAGGAGCTTGCCGCACCGGGGACAGACGATCTCATTCTCCGCGGCATAGGTATTGCAATCCGGGCAAAGCATGCGCTTCACCTCCTCAGAATTCAGTCTTTATCAGGGCGATTGTTGATGGAGCGGCCGTTGATGACCAGGTCGAAGGAACACTTCAAAAACGCCGCCGCCTTTTCGCACATGACGATACGGCTCATGTAGATCTGCAGGTACTCCATCACCGAGGAGGAATCGTCCATCGTCAGCTCATGACGGATGACGCGTTTCTCCCGGTCCACGGTCACCTGGTTCTCCTGAATGGAGAAATTCACCCGGTCATGGATATCAGTTACGTCCGGCTGGCCATTGCGCACACGGCTCTTGTGGGCGTCAGACTTGTCCCCCAGCGCCAGCGCCGCGCTTACATTGCTGGCAATAAAGCCGCTTTGCTCCTCATGGTTGCCCACAGCCGTGACGATCTCGATGATATCCGCCATCTCCATGCCGGCATCCTGCAGGATGGGCAGCAGCAGCACTGCACCCAGAGGACCATGGTCATGCCGGTTGACAGAGTTGCCCACGTCATGCACCCACCCTGCAATCGCCGCCAGCTCCACCTCGCGGGGAGAATAGCCCAGTGCCTTGAGGATATACGACGCGGTCTTGCTGACATAGCCCACATGGCGGGGGCCATGCTCGGTGTAACCCATGTGATCCAGATAGCGGTTGCCGGTCCTGATCAGTACACGGATGGCTTCGTTCTGCTTGATTTCCTGTAATGTGACCATAGGGGCTCCCTTCGGATAAAAGTATACAAAGGCTCTCCTCCGGGAGAGCTGCCGCCGTCAAGGCGGCTGAGCGAGCGGCCTCCCCTGGGGAAAGACGTATCGACTCAGTCGTTGTCGCCTTCCAGGGCTCGGAGGGCAGCATATTCCTCGTCCTCGTAGAACTCCTTCTTGGGCGCCTCGCCGCCCAGCATCTCTATGGCATTGCGCAGCTCGATGAAGTCCATATACTTGCACTTCTCGTCCATCGCAGCTTCCATCAGCACGGGCAGGGCGCGGTCGTCCCCCAGCTTGGCCAGGTAGCTGGCAAACAGGGCACGGCGGGAGGGGTTCTCCTTAAACAAACGAATGGCAAGGGCAAAAGTCTGCTCATTGCCCGGATAATTTACAAGAATGTCAAGGAAGGCCTCCTGACCGGCGCGGTTGGCGTGGGGCAGCTCCTGCAGGATGGGCTGCACGACGGCCTTTCCCATGTCGCGAAGGGAGTCGAGGGCGTTGTCCGCCAGCTCATCATGATCCTCGCGGTTCACCTGCCACTGGATGTAGAGCATCTTGGGCAGGGTGGATTCCATCTCCCGCAGCAGACCGATAGCGGTCATGCGGGCCTCCTCGTTGATGGCGGGGCTTTCGTCCTTGAGCAGGGCCAGCAGGCGCTTCTCGCAGGGCTTGCCCACCGCGGTGATCTGTTCCATCAGCAGATCCGGCACGGGGATTTCCTTGTTGGTGTACTCCACCAGCCAGTCCACCAGATCCTTGGCGTCCTCAAACTGGGTGAAGTAAGCGCCGGGGGTTACGCCGTCCAGCCACTTTGCAGGGGTGTTGAGGAACATCATGTACACCCGGGGCATATCGGCTTCCATGGCGTCAAAATTGCGGTATTCCTTGCTGTGGACCTTCATCCACTGGGAGGCAAAATCCGCAAACTTATCGTCAAAGTTAATGCACTTCATGCTCTATCTCCATTCTCCGGCAGGGCCGGACTTATTTCGTCATATAGCGGTGGATGCGCCGCAGCACCCGGCTGATGCGCCTGGGAGACTGTGCCGACTCCCGCACCGCTTTGGCTGCGAGAGCTTCCTCTCCGCTTTGGAGCAGGAAGAGCACCTCCACCGCCTTTGCCCACAGGTAGCGGTGGATCCCCCCCGCCTGCAAGCGGGCATCCTCCGGGAGTTTCCGCCAGACGCTGGCAGCAAAGCACAGGATTTCCCCGTTGCAACGGTAGCGCCGGGTTTCCCGCAGCAGCTCCGGCAGGAACTGCCGCCAGGGGGATGCGGCGGTCTCCTCGTCCACCTTGCGGCAGGCGATCATCGTGTAATGAGTGCCCGCCAGGATGAGCATCTCGTCCTGACAGCCCATCTCCGCCAGGCGGACGAGCGCCCACTGCCGCAAGTCATGCCGCAGGAAAGGCCGGCACAGCAGCTCCTTCAGGTAAAGAATAACCGCTTCATCCCCGCTGTTGCCCAGAATATCCATGGCACACTGCCGCTCCTGCGCGTCGCTGCTTGCCAGGAACCAGTCCAGCGTGCGGCGGCCCTGGCTGCCGGTGCGGAGGACATCCTCCATCGGCAGGCTTTCGACGGCCATCTGCAAGTCCTTCATCTGGCGCTGACGTTCTGCACGGGGCAGCATTCCCGGCGCGATAAAGAGCCGCTCCGGAGCATGCTGCGCCCGGGCGAGCAGCGTCGCGGCGCTGCGGTCATCCGGGTCAATGGAGAGGATCTCCTTCCACAGCTGCCGGGCAGAATCGAGGTCATCGTTCTCGCAGAGCATGGTGGCCTTTGCCGCCAGCAGAGGGATGCGGTGGGGCTGACGCTTCATGCGGGCAGCGAGATAATCATTCATTTCATCCCAGGCGTCCTGGGCCCAGGCGGAGGTGAGGAATCCGTCCTCCGCCATAACGGAGTCAGCGTGCTTCCCGGCCCTTGCCAGCAACCCTCGTGCCAGCCGACGCTTGCCCAGCTGCTGGTACAGCGTGGAGAGGGCCGTCAGCGTGCGGGGATCGTCGGGGTTCAGCCGCAGCGCCCGGGGCAGATAGTGCAGCGCCCCGTCGAAGTCCATCTCCAGCATGCACAGCATGGCCGTGGTGACCAGCAGTCGCTCCCTGTCCGCAGCCACGCGCAGGGCACGGCGGATGCGGCGCTCGCCCGTTGCCCGGGTGCCGGACTGCCAGGCAGTCAGGCCCCGGTGGATCAGCCGCTGGGTACGGTGGGGCTCCTTGGCGTCAGGCATGACGTCCAGCGCTGCGATGACGTCGCGGGCCGTATCGCCGTCCTTGCCCCAGGGTTCATCCTGGAGCTGGTGATAGGCACAGTCCACCGCCACGTCGTTCTGGCCCAGGGCCTGCATGCAGCGGGCCATATCCGCCCAAGCGCCGCTCTGATGCTGGTCGCGGCTGAGCACCCTCGCCAGCAGCCGGGAGGCCGCCTCCCAGTTGCCCGTGTGACGCATTTCCGCCGCGAGAGCCTGCCAGGCCGAGGGCGTGTCCTCCTGCTCCGCCGCGCGGCGCGTGAGGGTCAGCGCATCCACGATCTGCCCCTGCCGGCGCAGATTCTGTGCGCTTTGCCGCATCCGGCTGCCGGACAGGCGGAAGGCATACACCATGCCCTGTTCGTTCTGACTCATTCAGTCTCCTTACGGGAAAAATCCTTATTCACGGGAAGCGCGGGCCAGCAGGTCCTTGAGCTCCTCGGTGGAGAAGGCGTACTGGCTGTGGCAGAAATGGCAGCCCAGCTCCGCGCCCAGATCCTCGTCGATCAGGGTCTGCAGCTCCCTGCGGCCCAGGGAAATGAGGGCCTTCTCCATGCGGTAGCGGGAGCAGGCACAGTGGTAGCGCAGGGGGGAGCGCTCCAGGATTTGGAGATCCATGCCGCGGAACCAGTCCTCCAGCAGCTCTTCCTTGGGGGCGAAGGTCATTTCGCGGCTGATATCGGAGAACATGGGGCTGCGCAGCTCAATCTGGTCGATGATGTCATCCGGGCAGCCGGGCAGGGGCTGGATCAGCAGACCGCCGGCCTTGAGCACGGTATCACCCGCCACCAGCACGCCCAAAGCCACCAGGGAGGGCTGCTGCTCGGAGACGGTGTAGTAATTGGCAAAGTCGATGCCCAGCTCGCCGGAGACCAGCTCGATCTGGCCGATGTAGGGCTCGCGCAGGCCCAGATCCTTGATGACGGTCATATAGCCGTCCTTGCCGATGGCGGCGCCGACGTTCAGCTTGCCGTCCTCGCGCAGGGGCAGCTCCACCTGGGGATCATCCGCACAGACCTTCAGGTCGCCATGGTTGGCCACAGCCACCACGGTGCCCATGGGGCCGCCGCCTTTGATGTTGACGGTCACGGACTCATTCTCGCCCTTCATCATCACGCCCAGCATGGAGGTCGCGGTCATCAGGCGGCCCATGGCGGCGGTACAGACGGGGGTGGCGTGGTGGATATCCGCCGCGCGCTGGGCCATCTGCGTGGTCTCGCACATCATGATGCGCACCTGGCCGTCCATCAGCGTGCCGCGGAGGATCTCGTCTCCCTCACGGCGCTCGATTTGAATGTTCTTTTCAGCATCCATGTTTATGTTCTCCTTGCTTATGTCATGCCTCTTGAGTAAGCGATGGTCTATGAGGCAGTACGATGGCGAATGAATTTTTCGTCAGATGCAATTGCGAAAATCGAAGGTTTACTGGAGGTAAATCGAGATTTTCGCGAGCAGCAAATGGCGGAAAAGGCATCGCCAGCGTTGCCGTCGAATAAACCAGCGATTACTCTGAGCGGCGGGCGGTGAAGTGCCAGCGCTGCTCCTTATCACGGGGGGATTCCATGCGGCTGTTGCCGTAGACGTGCACATCGGTGAAGCCGCAGCCATGCAGCAGCGCCGTCAGCTGCTCGCGGGTGTGGGCACGCTGCTTCTGCTCCTCGTCGATGCGGCGGTAGCGGCCGTCCTTCTCCCGGAGGAAGAAGCACAGCGCCATCTCGCAGATGCCCTTCTTGGGGTTGAAGCTGTTCTGCCACATGTAGGTCACGTCCTCGCGGTCTTCCACGATCATCTCGTTGCCAAGCACGTTTTCCAGCTTCCAGGGGGTCGATACGTCAAAGATCAGCACGCCGCCAGGACGCATCGCCGCATATGCCGCGCGGAAGAAGGCGCAGACGTCTTCGTCCGTGAGCAGATAATTCACACCGTCGCAGGTGGCCAGCACCGCGTCCATCTGCCGGTGCAGGTGGAGCTTGCGCATGTCCTGCTGGATAAAGGGCAGTCCCAGGCCCATCTTGCGGGCCTTCTGGGCGGCAATCCACAGCATCTCCTGACTGAGGTCAACGCCGGTCATCTGGAAGCCGCGCCGCACCAGAGGCAGCGTCAGCCCGCCGGTACCGCAGGCACACTCGCAGACCTTCTCGCCCACGCCCACGCCATTGGCATGGAGCATCTCGGCGTAGAAATCCGCCCAGCGCTCATAGTTCACATTGTCCATGAGCTGATCGTATACTTCAGCAAAACTCGTGTACAATTTCCTGTTACTCCCGTATTTGCGGCATGCGGCGCACCATGGCGCCCACGCGTCCGGTTTCCTTGGTCGTCAGGCCAGCCCAGCCGTGCTCCTGCAGCCGTGGGATCAGTCCCAGCGCTTCCGCCGCCTCATATTTCCTTTTTCGTTCCCGAGAAAGCCGCCAGGTCATGGATGCACCTCCGCGTTTTCATTGCGGATAGGATGCACATGTTCTGGCATTCTCATGCTTACTTGTCCTGGCCCGCGGACACTTCGTGTCGTTTTTCAGCCGTTACTTGTCCTGGCCCGCGGACACTTCGTGTCGTTTTTCAGCCGTTACTTGTCCTGGCTCGCGTAACCGTTTTCCCAGGGCTTGAGCTCGCGCTCCTCTTCTTCATCGTCCTCGTAGTCCGCATCATCCTCCTCTGCCAGGCCGCGGTTCACCTGCGCGCCTTCGATGCGGACGTTGATGTACTTGTCAAACTGGGCATTGGTGTAGGACGCAGTCACAAAGCGGGACAGCGCGAAACCGATCAGAATGTAGTAGCCAGCCAGCACCAGGGGCATCCAGATGCTGCCCAGCAGGAAAGTCAGCGCCAGTCCCAGGGCCACAGGCACCAGATGCAGCAGGCGGATGCCCACGCTCATGGGCAGGCGGCCAACAGCCAGCAGCAGGCTGTTCTTGATCAGCGTGAAGAAGGACATCTTGTAGGTCACCAGCATGGGGTAGGCATAAGTGATCGCCAGGAACCACATGGCGGCCACCATCACCGTGAAGGTCTGGGGAATAACCATAATCCAGTTATCTGCCGCCAGGCTGCCATAGAACTGATAGCACACCCAGGCAAAGAAGGGCACCACAGAAGTAATGGCGCTCAGCCCCAGGGCATGCTTCCAGTTTTCCTTCATCGCATCCTTCATGTCAGACCAGATGAAGGCATGTTCGTCACGGGCCCAGTTGCGGGTCACCCAGGCTACACCGGCCGTCCAGGGGCCAGTGATAAAAATGCAGGGAATCAGCATCAGCAGGGCGGTGTTGATCATGCCGGGCAGCAGCGCGATCTGCTGATCCAGCAGAGCCATGCGCTCTTCATCGGTCATCTCCATCTCCACATACTGAGTGGTCGTGGTGCCATCCTCATTGACAAAGGTCTGCTCCTCACCGGGGGCAGCACCCATGGTCAGCGTATACATCAACACCATGCCGATCACCAGAATGGTGGGCAGCCAGGGCAGCATATAAATCAGGTTCATGCGGCACAGGCCATTGAAACGCACTCGCAGCATCTCAAAGAAAAGCTGCATGCGGGTCTTGGGCAGATCCTCGGGGGTATAGTCACCCTTTCCGGACTTGCCGTAATAGTAGTTGTTCACAAACTTACCGAACATCGTGGATGTCCTCCTTTGATGAATGTTTGCCACCATTCGTCCGCCCATAGGCAGACGATATCATCTTATTATAGCACATGTTGTCGGAAATGCAAAGAAGAAAAAGCCCCGAAGGACACATTTCTGCATCCTTCGGGGAAAAGGGACTTTATCCCATTGCCATTTTTACTTCAGCAGGGCCTCGGAGGCAACGCGCAGGTCCGCATTGAGCTGCTCGGCGGTAGCCTTGTCGGCGGCGTTGGTGTTGACGTACAGCTTGATCTTGGGCTCGGTGCCGGAGGGGCGCACGCAAACCCAGTTGCCCTTCTCCAGCTCGAAGTAGAGCACGTCAGAGGTGGGCAGGCCGGTGGGCTCGGCGACGCCGTTCGCGGTACGCAGACCGGTCTTGTAGTCGCGCACAGCGGTGACCTTCATGCCGCAGATCTCCGCCGGAGGATTGGTGCGCAGACCAGCCATGATTTCCTTCATGCGGCCCAGGCCCTCCTTGCCGGGCAGGGTGACGGACACAACCTTCTCCACAAAGTAGCCGTACTCGGCGAAGATGGACTGCACATAGTCGTACAGGGTGATGCCCTGAGCGGCGCAGGCGCAGGCAACCTCGGCGATCAGCATGGAGGCATTGACGCCGTCCTTGTCGCGCACGAAGGTGGAGGACAGGAAGCCGTAGCTCTCCTCGAAGCCGAAGAGGAAGGTGTGACTGCCGGTATCCTGGAACTGCTGGATCTTCTCGCCGATGAACTTGAAGCCGGTCAGGGTCTCGAACATCTCCACGCCGAAGGAGGCAGCGATCTTATTGGACAGGCTGGTGGACACGATGGACTTCACCGCCGCGCCGTTGGCAGGCAGGGTGCCCTGCTTCTTCTTGGCGGACAGGATGTAGTGCAGCAGCACGCAGCCGATCTGGTTGCCGGTCAGCAGCTGCCAGTCGCCAGCGGAGGTCTTGACGGCCACGCCCAGGCGGTCACAGTCGGGGTCGGTGGCGAAGATAACCTTCGCGCCCTTTTCGTCCGCCAGCTTGATGGCCAGGCGGAAGGTGTCAGCCTCCTCGGGATTGGGCACCTTGACGGTGGGGAACGCGGGATCGGGCAGCTCCTGCTCCATCACGACGGACACGTTGGAGATGCCGATCTCCTTCAGGATGCGGCGCACAGGCACATTGCCGGAGCCATGCACGGGGGTGTACACGATGGACAGCTCAGCGCCCATCTTCTCCAGCATTTCGGGCTGGACGCACAGGGTCTTGACCTCAGCGATGTAGTCATCGTCAACTTCCTTGTTGCCGATGTACTTCAGCAGGCCCTTCTCGATGGCTTCCTGCTCATCCATCAGGGTGCAGTCGGTGTAATCGGTGGCGCGGATGATCTCAGTGATGCCCTCGGCAGCCTCGGGACCGACCTGAGCGCCGTCCTCACCGTAGACCTTATAGCCATTGTACTGGGGCGGATTGTGGGACGCGGTGATCACGATGCCGGCGATGGCATTCAGGTGACGCACGGCGTAGGACAGCACAGGCACGGGACGCAGGGCGTCGAACAGGAAGGCAGGCACGCCCTCCTGGGCCAGCACCAGCGCGGTATCCTTGGCAAATTCAGCGGAGAAACGGCGGGAGTCATAGGCGATGACGACACCGCGGGCAGCCTGCTCAGGAGTCTTGAGCAGATACTGGGCCAGACCCTTGGTGGCACGGCGGACATTGTAGCGGTTCATGCGGTTCATGCCGGCGCCCAGCACACCGCGCATGCCGGCGGTGCCGAAAGACAGCTCGGTATAGAAGCGATCCTCGATCTCCTTGGGATCGTCAGCGATGGCCTTGAGGTCGGCCACGGTATCAGCGTCAGCAGCGAAGTCCTTGAGCCACTGCTCGTAAGCGGTCATAACGTCCATGATTCATTCCTCCCGATTTTTTCTTTGGAGGCCCCGATGAAAGGGGCGCAATCATACATTTATCATTATACCGGCAACGGGAAAATTTTGCAAGAGGAACATGCGCTTTCCGGGCGATGATTCACGGCAAAAATACATGGATTGGCGATATATGGGGATTGCGCGAAGCCTCCGAAGCATGGTACAATAAATCTACATCAACATGAGGTGAACCGCATGTACCCTGAACTTCAACACATCATCTCCTCCTCCCGCCGCATCGTATTCTTCGGCGGCGCAGGGGTGAGCACCGAATCCGGCATCCCCGACTTCCGCAGCGTGGACGGATTGTACAACCAGCGCTACGCCTTCCCACCGGAAACCATCCTGAGCGCTACCTTCTTCCGCCGCTGCACGGAGGAATTCTACCGCTTTTACCGGGACAAGATGCTCCCCCTGGAAGCCCAGTCCAACGCCGCGCACCGCTTCCTCGCGGAGCTGGAGAAGACCGGCAAGCTCACCGCCGTCATCACCCAGAACATCGACGGCCTCCACCAGGCGGCCGGCAGCAAAAATGTGCTGGAGCTGCACGGCTCCATCCACCGCAACCGATGCCTGACGTGCGCCAAGTTCTTCCCCCCGGAGTACATCCGGGACAGCAAGGGCATCCCGATCTGCGATAGAGAAGTCGATCATCAGAAAGGCACACGAAGTGTGTGCGGCGGAATCATCAAGCCCGAGGTCGTGCTCTACGAGGAGGGCCTGGATGACGCGGTGCTGTCCGCCGCCGTGCACCACATCCGCCAGGCGGACACGATGATCATCGCCGGTACCAGCCTGACGGTATTCCCCGCGGCTGGCCTGGTACACTACTTCCGCGGGCAGAATCTGGTGCTCATCAACCGCGACGCCACCCCCATGGACGACGAGGCTACCCTGGTCATCCACGACAGCGTGGGGAAGGTGTTCTCCCAGCTGGATTGTACCTAATTCAATACAAAAGGCACGCCGGATTGACACCCGTTCAACCTGCGTGCTATAATTTTTGCATTCTTCCCCTGCGTCAATAGCATTCTAACATTACATCAGCCCGAAAGGATGATTCACCATGTCTTCCATTGATACCCGCTGCGTACAGGCCGGCTATACCCCCGGCAACGGCGAACCCCGGCAAATCCCGATCGTGCAGTCCACCACCTTCAAATACGCCACCTCTGAGGACATGGGCAAGCTCTTCGACCTGGAGGCCAGCGGCTATTTCTACACCCGCCTGCAGAACCCCACCAACGATTATGTCGCTGCCAAGCTTGCCTCCCTCGAAGGCGGTACGGCAGCCATGCTGACCTCCTCCGGTCAGGCGGCCAACTTCTTCGCCATCTTCAACATCTGCAATGCCGGCGACCACATCGTGGCGTCCTCCTCGATCTACGGCGGCACGTTCAATCTCATCAGCGTGACGCTTCAGAAGATGGGCATCACCTCCACCTTCGTGTCCCCCGACGCGACGGCGGAAGAGCTGGACGCCGCCTTCCAGCCCAACACCCGCGCGCTCTTCGGCGAGACCATCGCCAACCCGGCCCTGACCGTGCTGGACATCGAGAAATTCGCCGATGCAGCCCATCGCCACGGCGTGCCGCTGATCATCGACAACACCTTCCCTACCCCGGTCAACTGCCGTCCCATCGAGTGGGGCGCGGACATCGTGACCCACTCCACCACCAAGTACATGGACGGCCATGGCGTGGCAGTGGGCGGCGCGATCATCGACGCGGGCAGGTTCGACTGGATGGCCCACGCGGACAAGTATCCCGGTCTATGCACCCCTGACGAGAGCTACCACGGCATCACCTATGCCGAAAAGTTCGGCAAGGAGGGCGCCTTCATCACCAAGTGCACCAGCCAGCTGATGCGCGACCTGGGCTGCATCCAGAGCCCGCAGCACGCCTTCTACCTCAATCTGGGCCTGGAGAGCCTGCACGTCCGCATGCCCAAGCACTGCGAGAACGGCCTGGCCGTGGCGTCCTTCCTGAAGGAGCATCCCGCGGTCAAGGCGGTGGCCTTCCCCCATCTGGAGGGCGACAAGTATTACGACCTGGCCATGAAATACATGCCCAAGGGCGGCTGCGGCGTGGTCAGCTTCGAGCTCAAGGGCGGACGCGCGGCGGCTGAGGCCTTCATGAAGAATCTCAAGCTGGCCGCCATTGAGACCCACGTGGCCGACGCCCGCACCTGCTGCCTGAACCCCGCCACCTCCACCCATCGCCAGATGAGCGAGGAGCAGCTGGCTGCCGCCGGCATCCCCGCGGGCCTGGTGCGCATCTCCTGCGGCCTGGAGAGCGCGGAAGACCTGATCGCCGACATCGCCCAGGCGCTGGAGGCCGTCAAGTGACCGAATATCTGACCCGTTTCGCCCTGATCTGCCTTTGCGTGCTGCCGGTGTGGGTCATCCTCCGCCGGCCATGGAAACGCCCTGCCGGACGCGAGATCGCCCTGGGCCTGTTCGTGATGTACATCGCCGCGCTGCTGACGATGGCGCTGGAGGGTACCTGGGCCTCCCCTGCCGCAATGCTGCAAAGTGCCCGCGAACGCATCTCCGCCGGCGATGGCCTCCGCCTGACGCCTTTTGAGACCATCCGCCAGCAGCTTTCCACCCTCAACACAGACGACTCCCGCACCCAGCTGCTGGGCAACACGCTGCTCTTTCTGCCCTGGGGGTTCTTCCTGCCGCTTCTGTGGCGGAAGTTCCGCCACTTCTTCCCTGTGGCCGGGATGTGCCTGGGGCTGACCTGCTTCATCGAGGGGACGCAGCTCTTCATCTGCCGCACGGTGGACGTGGACGACCTGATCCTCAACTTCCTGGGCAGCCTGTGCGGCGCGGGTTTGTGGCGGATCGTCCGACGACTGCGAAAGGAGTAAGCCATGCGCTACACGTTCTGCCCGGACTGCGGGCAGCGCCTGACCTCCCGACCGCTTGGGGACGAGGGCCTCGTACCCTGGTGCGAAGGCTGCCAGCGTCCCTGGTTTGACAGCTTCTCCACCTGCATCATCGCAGCAGTGATGAATGCGAAGGGCGAAGTCCTGCTCCAGCGGGAAACCCGCCGTCCCGACCGCGAGGTGCTGGTAGCCGGCTACATGAAGCCCGGCGAATCCGCCGAGGACGCTGCCCGCCGCGAGATCGCCGAGGAAACCGGCCTGAGCGCCACATCGCTGCGGTACGTAGCTTCTTATCCCCATATGGACGGCAACCAGCTGATGCTGGGTTTCTGCGCCACGGCAGAAGGGAATGTACAGTCCTCCGCCAGCGAGGTGCTGTCCGCACGGTGGTGCACGCTGGATGAGGCAGTCCAGGCGCTCAGAGCCGGCAGCATCGCACAGCAGGTGGTCATGGCAATCCGCAATGATCAATAAAGCAATATCAACGGCTCTCCCGGTGGGAGAGCCGTTATTGTTACAATTGTTACGCACCTCAGCCGTTGCGGCAAGCCGCGCGGGCATGGTAAAATGCTGGCAGATCAAGGAGGTGCATGTCATGAGAAAGCTGCTTATTCTGCTGTTGTTGATGATGTTCCTCGTTCCTGCCGCCCATGCAGCGGAGCCTGTTCTCCGACATCTGACGACGCCGGACGGTTTGACACTTACCTGGTATGATGGTCCCAGCAGCGCGATCAGCACGTCGGAGACCTTTCTGCACGGATGCTACATCGACGAAGATTGGGAAGCCGGTTGCGTTCTCAACCTGCTGCTGGCTGAGGCCGGCGACACAAACGCCATGCTCCGCTTGGGTGCCCACCATCTGAGCGGCCTCGGCGTACCGCAAAGCGGGGAAGCAGCACTGAACTGGTATCAGCGCGCCCTGGAAGCGGGCGAACAAACCGCGCACCGCAGCATTGCCCTGGTGTATCTCAACGGCTGGGATGTCGTCCCGGATGCCGCACTGGCTGCCGAACATATGACGAAACTGGCTGAGCAGACCGGGATCGGCTCATCAGAACTGGCACAGCTGTATCTGCTGGGCCATGGCAACCTCGCCCCTGACATGGACAAGGCGCTTGCCTGGTTTGACCTGAGCATGAAAGACGAGCTGTACTTCTCCCAGCATCACCACAGTGCCGACGTCTATCAGGCCCGTTATGACCAGAAAAAGGAAGCCTTCCTCGCCATACAAACTCTGCCGGACACACTGGCAACCCGTCCCTCCCCCGTCATGTGGGCAGACGGTGTTCCCCATGCCTCCGATGCAATGGACATGGGCACCTTCTGGCGCGACGGCAGCGGCGGCATGGTGGATTACATCGAGGCCGCACGATGGTATGAAAAGGCTATTGCGATGGACAGTCCTTCCACCTTCGTATCGGAATGGTCCCATCTTGCCTTGGGCGACCTGTACCGGGACGGCTCGCTGGGCATGGTCGATGTCAATCAGGCAATCCGCCACTATGCATATGCCAATGATTTCGCACGGATCGGCGAAATGTTCCGTAATGGCCTGACCACCACGGATGGTTCCTTCCTGCTCATGCCGGATACAGCGCTTGCGGATGCATTTTCTTCTGTTGACATGTATCAGGATAACAACCAAACCTTCCGCATCATCGGCGATCTGTTCCGCCATGGCCTTGACCAGTCCGGCATCACCATCATCGAAGCGGATTCCCATCTTGCGGCATCGTTCTACTTCATGGGCTGCAACGAGGATGATTGCGCCGCGCAGCTGACCGAGCTGTACAAGCAGAGGCTCGTTAAAGACGCCCTGCTGCTTTACCGGCTTGGTCACGATCTTCCCTATATGGAAGGCGATGTTGGCGAGCTGATCCTGCTGCTGGCAGATGACCTCATCCATGGTCGCGTCACCACCTGGCTGCCTGACAACGCAGTCAGCGTCGGGTATACTTGTGTTGACCTCGGCGCTGACCTCTTGAAGGATGCGCTGAGGCAAGACAAGCTTTCCAACCCGCAGACCGCTTACGATCTGCTGGCACTCATCGAAGAATAAGCAAATGCCCGGAGCGAACCTGTTGCAAGGCTGCTCCGGGCATTTTCATCAGAAGTTACGGGACATGTCGTACTTGCTGTAGAACTCATTCCTGAAATCGAGGAACCGGTCTTCCTTGATCGCCTCGCGGATCTGCTCCATCAGGTGCAAAAGGAACCGCAGGTTGTGGATCGACACCAGGCGGCCGCCGGTGATCTCACCGGAGCGCAGCAGGTGACGGATGTAGCCGCGGGAGAAGTTGCGGCAGGCGTAGCAGTCGCACTCGTCATCCAGGGGGCCCCAGTCGCGGGCGTACTTGGCGTTCTTGATGACGACGCGGCCCTTGCTGGTCATGGCGGTGCCGTTGCGGGCCACGCGGGTCGCCAGCACGCAGTCGAACATGTCCACGCCTCGCAGCACGCCCTCCACCAGGCAGTCAGCAGAGCCAACGCCCATCAGGTAGCGGGGCTTGTTCACCGGCATGTAGGGCTGAATCTTCTCCAGCATGTCGTACATGATGGGCTTGGGCTCGCCCACGGAGAGGCCGCCGATGCCGTAGCCGATGAAGTCCATATCCGCCAGGGTCTTGGCGCTCTCAATGCGCAGATCCTCGTAGAACGCGCCCTGCACGATGCCGAACAGCGCCTGATCCTCGCGGGTGTGGTGCTTCTTGCAGCGTTCAGCCCAACGGTGGGTGCGCTCCATATTGATCTTGGCGGTTTCGTAATCGCAGGGATAGGGACTGCACACGTCGAAGGCCATGGCGATGTCCGCGCCCAGGGCCTGCTGGATGTCCATCGATTCTTCCGGGCCGATGAAGTGGCGGCTGCCGTCCAGATGGCTCTGGAAGGTCACGCCCTCCTCCTTGATGGTGCGGATGCCCGCCAGGGAGAACACCTGGAATCCGCCGGAGTCGGTCAGGATGGGCTTATTCCAGTTCATGAACTTGTGCAGACCGCCGGCCTCCTTCACCAGATCCTCGCCGGGACGCAGGTGCAGGTGGTAAGTGTTGGACAGCATGATCTGGGTGCCGATCTCCTCCATCTCGCGGGGAGTCATGGCCTTCACGCACGCGGCGGTGCCCACGGGCATGTAGATGGGCGTCTGAATGTCGCCATGGGGGGTGTGGAGCACGCCGAGGCGCGCACCGGACTGCTTGCACACATGCAGCAGCTCATAGGAAAAGGGCTTGCTCATTGATTACCTCCAAGTCGGCCCATCACCGAAGAGAACTTCGGCGCTGGGCTACGCTCTGCGATTGCAAGCAATCGCTATCGCTAGTCAGGCAAGCCTGACCTCACCAGGTCGGCCCATCACCGAAGAAACCTTCGGCGCTGGGCTACGCTCTGCGATTGCAAGCAATCGCTATCGCTAGTCAGGCAAGCCTGACCTCACCA
>SVGL01000016.1:41467-47236 GCA_015056325.1 Clostridiales bacterium
GCTATCGCTAGTCAGGCAAGCCTGACCTCACCAGGTCGGCCCATCACCGAAGAAACCTTCGGCGCTGGGCTACGCTCTGCGATTGCAAGCAATCGCTATCGCTAGTCAGGCAAGCCTGACCTCACCAGGTCGGCCCATCACCGAAGAAACCTTCGGCGCTGGGCTACGCTCTGCGATTGCAAGCAATCGCTATCGCTAGTCAGGCAAGCCTGACCTCACCAAGTCGGCCCGTCACCGAAGAAACCTTCGGCGCTGGGCTACGCTCTGCGATTGCAAGCAATCGCTATCGCTAGTCAGGCAAGCCTGACCTCACCAGGTCGGCCCGTCACCGAAGAAACCTTCGGCGCTGGGCTACGCTCTGCGATTGCAAGCAATCGCTATCGCTAGTCAGGCAAGCCTGACCTCACCAAGTCGGTCCGTCACCGAAGAGAACTTCGGCGCTGGGCTACGCTCTGCGATTGCAAGCAATCGCTATCGCTAGTCAGGCAAGCCTGACCTCACCAGGTCGGCCCATCACCGAAGAAACCTTCGGCGCTGGGCTACGCTCTGCGATTGCAAGCAATCGCTATCGCTAGTCAGGCAAGCCTGACCTCAATCGGCAGGGGCAGGGCTTTCGGGGGATTCAGCAGGCTGCTCGGGCGCAGGAACGCTCTCCGGCTGCAGGATGGTCGCCGCGGAATTGGCAAAGCGGATGGCCATGTCGGTCAGCTCGTCCGCATACTGGTTCCACACCGAGCCGCAGGGCAGGTGCTGGAAGGTCATGATGTTCTTGGTGGTGGGGTGCTCGAAGGTCAGCTTGTAGCCCCAGAGCGCGATCTGCTGGCCGGGAATGCCGTGCCCGTAGCGGTGATCGCCCCACAAGGGCGCGCCCATTTCCTTCATCTGCACGCGGATCTGATGCTTGCGGCCCGTTTCCAGCCGCAGCGAGCACAGGGACGTGCCGTTCCTCCGGCCGACGCAATGCCCGTGGAGGATGGCCTCCTGGGCGCCGCGCTCGTCCGCATCGCAGACCATCACGCGGTTCATGCGTTCATTCTGGATGAGGTAGTTGATCAGCGTGAACTTATCCTTCACCTGTCCCTCGGTGACACACAGGTACTCGCGGCCCATCTCATGCTCGCGCATCTGGGCAGAGAGCCGCGCTGCCGCCTTGGACGTGCGGGCAAAGACCATCAGTCCGCCCACCGGACGATCCAGCCTGTGCACCAAGCCCACATACACATTGCCGGGCTTGTTGTATTTGACCTTGATGTACTCCTTCACCATCGTGAGCATGTCGGCGTCCTTGGTCTTGTCCGCCTGGGAGAGCATGTTCGGAGGCTTGACCGCCACGATGACGTGATTGTCCTCATAAACGATATTAATCATGGTACCACCTTCCGCTGGCGCCGGCAGGCAGGACGCCGCCGCTGGTCACCGGCAGGCACAGCTCCTGGGAGTCAATCCTGCCGCCGTGACGGCTGACGACGCACTTCTCCAGCATGTTGGAGAGCACGCTGGCCTGGAAGCCCGTCGTGTAGGAGTTGATCAGGTAGAACAGCGGCTGATCGCTGAGCACCTGGGCGCAGGTATCGATCAGGCCGAAGAGCTCGTTCTCCAGCTTCCACACCTCACCTGAGGGGCCGCGGCCATAGCTGGGCGGATCCATCAGGATGCCGTCATACTTGTTGCCCCGGCGGATCTCCCGCTGCACGAAGCGCAGCGCATCCTCCACGATGAAGCGGAAGCGGCTCTCCGGAAGGCCGCTGAGGTCGCGGTTTTCCTTCGCCCACTGCACGATGCCCTTGGAGGCGTCCACATGGGTCACATGCGCGCCCGCCGCCGCACAGGCGATGGTCGCCGCACCGGTGTAGCCAAAGAGGTTCAGCACCTTCACGTCGCTGCGGCCGGAATTGCGGATGAGATCCTGCATCCACACCCAGTTGGCGGCCTGCTCCGGGAAGAGGCCGGTGTGCTTGAAGCTGGTGGGGCGGACGTAAAACTGCATCTCCTGATGACGGATCGTCCACCGTTCCGGCAGGCGCGTCAAAAACTCCCACTCGCCGCCGCCCTTTTCGGAGCGGTGGTAATGGGCCTGCGCCTTGCGCCACAAATCCGGATTGGCCTTGGGCCAGATCGTCTGCGGATCAGGCCGGCGCAAAATGACATTGCCCCAGCGCTCCAGCTTCTCGCCGTCGCCGGTATCGAGGACTTCGTAATCTTCCCAGGTGTTGGCTAAGAACATGTGTGGTACTCCTTCCAAGGGGCGCTGCCCCTTGACCCTGCCAGAGGGTCACAGACCCTCTGGACTCCCTTTTCGCGATCTTGGTTGAGTGGTTCTTTTGGCGTTGCGCGCGCGTGCTGCTGCGTGCGGTGGTGGGCTTCACGGCTGCGCGATCATCCGGCGCTATTTCTACTGAGCGCGCTGCTGCGTGAGCTTTGGCTCGGATCTGTGAACAAGTTCAAAGAGTCCTCGCGTCGCGCTTGCTCAACTGCTGCTCTGGAGCCGTGAGAGGCGGCCCGAATAAACGGGTCAAAGACCCCTGCGGAAGGGTACGGGATATACTCGGGCCAAATGGCTCCCTCCCGCCACCCGGGCTCCGGGTGAGGGAGCTGGCATCGCCGCAAGGCGATGACTGAGGGAGGCGTTCCCTTACTCCTCTTCCTCATCAAACCGGCTGAGCACATCGGAATGCAGCTGGATCATCTTATCCACCACATCCTGTACATACAGCCGATCCAGGCCAGCCAGGGCCGGATCTACCTCGATGCACTCACGCAGGGCAGAGCGGTCACCGGCGGCAGCCAGAGCCGCCAGACGGTTCGTCTCGTCGATCTCGCCGCAGATCTCCATCAGCGGGAGGGGCAGCACCATCCCGTGGGGGACGATCTCACCTCCGCGCTGGGACAACTCCGCCTCTATGATAGCAGATTTCGCAAGCTGTGGCAACTCCCCATTATTGGTACGGGTGACGGCAGGGATGTCGCAGTCGTCGCCGCGCAGCACAGCCAAGGCCAGCTGCATGGGCCGGATGGGCGGCGCCTTCGACAGCAGCAGGAGCTGAGCCATCTGGCCTTCCTTCTCCTGCGCGCCCTTCGCGCCCACGGCGTTCATCCACAGGATGCGCTCCTTGCGCCTTTCAACGCCCTCGCCGAACTCCGGCTCGCTTTCCGGGATGTAGTCATCCTGGGCAGGCAGCCACTCGGCATGGTCGGTCACATCGCCGATGGCGATGGCGCTGTACCAGTCGTACCAGCGCTTGGTGAGGCGGCCCAGCTCTTCCTCCTCAGCGAGGTCGGTCAGCAGGGGCAGCAGGTCGTCGCCGGTGTTGGCGTCTTCCAGACCCAGCAGGAAGCTGAAGCCCGGCAGACCCGCGATGGTGGCCTTCACATCCTCCAGCTTGCAGGAAAGCTTCTTCACCAGGCTGTCCAGACCGTTGGCGCCGCGCAGGGGTGTGCGGCCCAGGCCAAAGCAGCGGAAGCCGGCATTCTCAAACATGATCGTCGTGCGGGCAACGGGCTGGCCGAGGTTGATGACCACCGCCTCGGGGCAGGTTTCCTGCATGGCCTGCGCCAGATCCAGCACCATCTCACCCTGGCGCAGGGTGTGGAGCAGACCGCCAATGCCGCCGTTGACGCGGGCCTGCTCGGTCAGGCCGGGATCATCCTCCTCCACGCCAGAGAGGGCCTCGCGGTCCATCTTGAAGCGGCTGGCAGCCATGCAGTCGCCGGCGTAGATGACGCAGTCAGCGTCCGTGAGCACCTCGCGGCGGCTGCCGGAGACGTTGATGGACGCATTCAGGCCGGGATGGCGGCTTTGCGCGTCGCGGATGACGGCGTCGCCGTAGCGCTGGAGCACGTCCTGCATGGCAGCGTTCTTTTCCTCCAGGGCGACGACGGCGGACTGCTTGCCGACGAACAAAAGATCAGTCAGCAATGTGGGCAGCAGAGTGGGAATGTCCTGACCAATGAGGGCAATCTTCATATGTACCTCCGGTCTTCAGTGGACTCCCCTGCTAAGGGAGTCGCATGTCAGATAAACGCAAACCGGGAGGGGGCCCGAAATCCGAGCCTCCTCCGGTGTATATATGGGATTATTTGCTCACGCGGACGGCGATCACGGCCTTCTGGTCGTTGATCTTCCACTCCTGGGCGGTGTAGGTGTCGTCAGCCTGGCCCATTTCGACGGTCAGGGCCAGGGTGCCGTTCTTGATCATGTCCAGGCCGGAAGCGATGGCGTCAGCCAGCTTCTCGCCGCAGGTGTAGCGCACGTCGATGCGGTCGGTGACCTCAAAGCCGGCGTCCTTGCGCATGGTCTGGATCTTGCTGATGACCTCGCGGACGTAGCCCTCCTGGATCAGCTCGGGGGTCAGGTTGGTGTCCAGCACCACCATCACGCCGCGATCCTCCTGGGCGACGAAGCCAGGCTTCTGCATGGGGGCAGTCAGCACATCCTCCTGGGCCAGCTCCACCAGGGTGCCGTCCAGCTCGAAGGACACGATCTCACCGCGGGCGAAGGCGTCAACGACCTCATTGCCGTCCATGGCAGCCAGCTGCTGACCGATGGCGCCCAGGAGCTTGCCGTACTTGCGGCCCAGGGTACGCATCTGGGGCTTGAGCTGATAGGTGGTATAATCGCGGGTGTTGTCGGTGAAGACAACCTCCTTCACGTTCAGCTCATCCTCGCACAGGGCCTGGTAGTCCGCGCCGAAGGAAGCGCCCTTGACGTAGAGCTTCGCTGCGGGCTGACGGGTCTTCATGTTGGCCAGGGCGCGGCAGGCACGGCCCAGCTGCACGGCCTCGACCAGCGCGTCCATTTGCTCCTCCATCTCCTTGTCGATGCGGGAGGCATCGGCCACGGGGAAGTCGCACAGGTGCACGGAGTCGATCGCGCCCGGAACGTTCGCCACGACGAGGTTCTGGTAGATGTCCTCCGCCATGAAGGGGATGAAGGGCGCGCAGACCTTGCTCAGGGTCACCAGCACATGGTACAGGGTGGCGAAGGCAGCTTCCTTGTCGCCAGCCATACCCTTGCCCCAGAAGCGCTCGCGGCCACGGCGGACGTACCAGTTGGACAGCTCGTCCACGAAGTCCTGGATGGCGGTGGCAGGCTCCACAATGCGGTAGGCATTCAGGTCATCCTCGACCTTCTGGATCAGGCTGTTCAGCTTGGACAGGATCCACTTGTCCATCAGGGACAGCTCAACGTCCTCCAGCTTGTGGGCCATGGGATCGAAGCCGTCGATCTGGGCGTACATGGAGAAGAAGGAGTGCACGTTCTGCAGCGTCGCCAGGAACTTGCGCTGCACCTCCTGCACAGCCTCCTTGGAGAAGCGCTTGGGCAGCCAGGGAGCGGCGGTGGTGTAGAAGTACCAGCGCAGAGCATCGGCGCCGTAGGTGTCCAGGGCCTCGAAGGGGTTCACGACATTGCCCAGGTGCTTGGACATCTTGCGGCCCTCAGCATCCTGAACGTGACCCATGACGATGCAGTTCTTGAAGGGAGCGCGGTCAAACAGCAGCGTGCTGATGGCTTCCAGGGTGTAGAACCAGCCGCGGGTCTGGTCGATGGCCTCGGAGATGAAGTTGGCGGGGAAGTTCTTCTCGAACATCTCCTTGTTCTCAAAGGGATAGTGCCACTGGGCGAAGGGCATGGAGCCGGAATCGTACCAGCAGTCGATGACTTCCTTGACGCGCTGCATTTCGCCGCCGCACTTTTCGCAGCGGAGCTTCACCTCGTCGATGAAGGGACGGTGCAGCTCGATGTTCTCGCCGGGGTCGGTGACAGCCATC
>SVGL01000017.1 GCA_015056325.1 Clostridiales bacterium
GCTTGAAAAGGAGGTCATCCTCATGTCTGAAGAACGTACTGAGCGTCGGCCCCGTCCCCGTGGCGGCCGCCGTCCCCGTCGCAAGGTCTGCGCTTTCTGCGTGGACAAGATCGAGTACATCGATTACAAGGACGTCAATCGTCTGCGTCGCTTCATCAACGAGCGCGGCAAGATCCTGCCCCGTCGTATGAGCGGCAACTGCGCCAAGCATCAGCGTCAGCTGTCTGAGGCCATCAAGCGCGCCCGTGCCATCGCGCTGCTGCCCTACACTGTTGACTAATTGATACAGGAACGCAATAGCGCCCGGCTTCGTAAGAGGCCGGGTTTTTTATTGTCAGTGAACTCCCTCAGTCTTCGCTCACGGATTCACTCCTTCAGTCATCGCCTTGCGGCGATGCCAGCTCCCTCGGAGAGGGAGCCTTTTGGCAGCGTATTACAAAGCCTCCCTCCGCGAGGGAGGTGGCAGCCGCGTAAGCGGATGACGGAGGGAGTTTTCTGTGCCGCACAGGAGTTTTCCCCGCATATTCTCCGCCTGCCCTGCATATCCTGTGAGTAGCAAATCATCCGCAAGGAGGAAAAAAACATGCTCGATACCATTTCCCTGCTTCTGACCATCATCGGCGGCATCAACTGGCTGCTGGTGGGCGTGTTCCAGTTCGACCTGGTGGCCTGGATCTTCGGCGGACAGGCGGCGCTGATCAGCCGCATCATCTACACCGTCATCGGCGCGGCGGCGCTGTGGTGCATCACGCTTCTGTTCAGGCACCGGGATAACGTGTAAGCCCAGTTTCATCCACTCTCTGCCGTCCCATGATGGGGCGGCTTTTTCGCTGCACTTTTGCATCGCCGGGGCAAAAAAAACTTCCTTTTTCAGCACATCTGTGATACAATAATAGAACACTCACACCGATTTTGCTATACAGATGCGAGGAGGGATCCGCATGCCGTCGAAGTCCACCAGGCGCAATCCGCTGTTGATTCCGCTGCTGGTTGTGTTTGTGATTGCGCTGGTTGCCCTTGGGCTGCTGGCGGCGGATCATCTGATTCTCACCCGGGAGACGGACAGGCTGACGGCTGCCATTGCCGATACGGATGCTGACGCCCTCGCCCTGACCGAAACCAACGCTGCGCTCACTGAGGAGCGCGACGCCCTGGCTGCCGATAAAGCCGCCCTGGAAGCGGAGCTGTCGGCGGCGGGCGGCGTTTCCGACGCTCTCCGCGCGGAAAATGAGCAGCTGACCGCCCAGTTAACAGAGGCACAGGCTGCCCTGGCCACCGCAGAGACGGCCCAGGCGGAATCTGCCGCAGCGATGGATACGCTGAATGCTCAGAATGCCGCGCTGGAAAAGGAAAAGACCACGCTGGCTATGGCGCTGAATACTGCCCACACGGACAAGGAGACCCTGACCACGCAGGTCGTTGCTCTGGAAGCGTCCCTGACCGCCGCGAACGGAGAGAAGGCGGCCCTGGAAGCGTCCCTGACCGTCGCCAACGAAGAGAAGGCTGCTCTGGAAGCGTCCCTGACTGACGCGAATGAAGAGAAGGCCACGCTGACTGCCCAGGCTGCGGAGCTTGCGGCGACCAACGCCGCGCTGAATACGGCCCTGACCGCCGCGAACGGAGAGAAGGCTGCTCTGGAAGCGTCCTTGACCGCCGCAAACGAAGAGAAGGCGGCCCTGGAAGCGTCCCTGACCGTCGCGAATGAAGAGAAGGCCACGCTGACTGCCCAGGCTGCGGAGCTTGCGGCGACTAATGCCGCGCTGAATACGGCCCTGACCTCCGCCAACGAAGAGAAAGCGGCTCTGGAGGCGTCCCTGACCGCCGCAAACGAAGAGAAGGTGGCCCTGGAAGCGTCCCTGACCGCCGCCAACGAAGAGAAGGCGGCCCTGGAAACGTCCCTGACCGCCGCGAATGAGGAGAAGGCCACGCTGACTGCCCAGGCTGCGGAGCTTGCGGCGACCAACGCCGCGCTGAATACGGCCCTGACCGCTGCGAATGAGGAATTTGCCGCGTTGTTTGCAGATCAGGCTGCCTTGGCTGCCCAGTCGGAAGAGTTGCTTGTTACCCTCGCTGCGGTGAACGAAGAAAAAGCGGCGCTGGAAGCGTCCCTGACTGACGCGAATGAAGAGAAGGCCACGCTGACTGCCCAGGCTGCGGAGCTTGCGGCGAGCAATGAAGCGCTGGCTGCTGCCCTCAGCGCTGCCGAGGAGAAGGCTGCTGAATTGTCCGCGGAGAAGGATAACCTCGCTGTACAGGTTGCCGCCCTTGAAGCAGCCGCTGCCCAAAGCAAGGACTGGTCCCAGCAGGTTGCTGAGGCGGAGGCGGCTCTGCAGGCGGCGCAGCGTCAGAATGAAGCGCTGACCGCCCAGACGGCTGAGCTGGAGGCCGCTCTGATGAACCTGGCGGCAGAATCCGGCGCACTGGTTGAGCAGATCGCCGCGCTGCAGATGGAAAACGACGCCCTGTCCGCCGATAATGCGGCGCTGCAAATGGCACAGGAAACCATGGCCGGCGAGGCAGCCGCCCTCAATGAGCAGGTGAATGTGCTGCTGAGCGGCGCTGCGGCTTCCACCGAAGCCCGTGCTGCCCTGGAGGAGGAAAATGCCGCCCTCACCGCCCAGAATGCAGAGCTGTCTGCCGCACTGGAAGCCCTGACCGGCGAGCTGGGCAGCCTGAGCGCCTCCCTGGAGGCGACGCAGACCGCGCTCCATGGGGCCCTGAGTGAGCTGACCCTCGCCCAGAACATGATGCTGGAAAACCTCGGCAAGACGATGCAGTCCCGCGGTATGAACGGTAATGTCACCGTGACTGCGGTGGTGACCGAGCAGGGCGTGATCGCCTACCTGACCATCGACGCCTCCTGTGAGGACGCCGAATACGGCCAGCAGGTCATGCTGCCCAGGTATGTGGAGCAGTTGATCGGCAAGACGCTGCCCCTGATCCCGGGCGAGAATGTGGACGTCGTTTCCGGTGCGACCATCACCTCGCTGGCGGTGGTGGATGCGCTCAATCTCCTTACCCCGCAGTACGAAACGCCCCACGATGACCTGGGCGATAGATGATCCCCCGGATCAGATAAAGGAGTGAACCTATGAAGAAGCTCAAATGCCTGCTTGCGCTGCTGCTGGCACTTCTGCTTGCGCTGCCGCTGACGGGATTCGCAGCGGAGAAACAAACGCCCATTGAGAAGCTCGGCGCGCGCCTCCTGGAAGCGCAGGCCACCCTGGACAGGGCAGAGGAAGTTTTGACCGGTACGGAAGAAGACGTCGCCCGGCTGGAAGCAAAGTACGAAAAGAACCCCAATAGCTCGAAAACGCAGGATCAGCTGATCGACGCGATGATTGCCCAGGAGGCCGCTGCCGAGGCGTACGCCCAGGCCCTGGACGATCTGATGCACCTGCAGGACGAGCAGGCACGCATGGCGGAGGAGGCCGAATGCGAGGACCTGATCGTCGAGTATGAAGGCAGGTACGCCGACCTTCTCGTCACCGCCACGGTGGACGAGAACATGGTGCTCTACGGGCTGACTGCTGAGGTGGACGGCTCCGACAGAGATCAGCTGGTCGGGGAGAACAGCTACCTGTACCGGTTCATCGGCAAGGATATCCCCCTGACCATCGGCGATAAGAAGACGGATGACGTTGCGCCCCTCAAGGACGCCCAGCAGACCTCCAAGGACCTCGTCGCCGCGCTGAACAGCCTGGTCTATACCGAGCCTGAAGAGGATGAGGCGAAGGGGCCAATCATCGAGCCCCAGGCCATTGCGGATTACATCTTCAAGTATGGCAAGCTCCCGGACAACTTCATCACCAAGTCCCAGGCGCAGAAGCTGGGCTGGGATTCCAGCCGCAACTACGTCAGCGACGTGGCGCCGGGCAAATCCATCGGCGGCGACCGCTTCGGCAACTACGAGGGGCTCCTGCCCTCCAAGAAGGGCCGCACCTGGTACGAGGCGGACTGCTACTATACGAAGGGCAAGCGCAACGCCTACCGCATCCTTTATTCCAACGATGGCCTGGTCTACTACACCGATGACCATTATGAAAGCTTCACCCAGATGCACCCCAGCAAATAAAAGGAGGAAACCATGATGAAGAAGATTGCCAAGCTGATCCTGTCCCTGTTTATTATCTGCTGCCTGATTTTTGCCGTTCAGACCCTGCTCAAGGTCAAGGACAGCACCGGTGCCCTGACCAGCCAGATCACTGCTCTGCAGGACGAAAATGCCAAGCTGCAGGCTGAAAACGCTGCCCTGACCGAGCAGATGACCGCCGCCGCTGCGGAGTACGAGGCTGCCATCGCTGCCAAGGACGCGGAGCTGACAGAAGCCAACACCCGCCTGGAGCATGCCGAAGCGACCCTGAACGACGCGCTGCTCGTCGTGCAGTCCATCCTGGAGGGCCTGGACGCCACTGCCGCCGAGGAAGTGGCTGAGGAACCCGCTGCTGAGGAGGCTCCCGTGGAGGAGCAGCCTGCCGAGGAAGCGACCGAGGAGACCACCGCTGAAGGAGCTCCCGTGGAGGAGCAGCCTGCCGAGGAAGTGACTGAGGACACCACCGAGGAAGTTCCTGCGGAATAAGGATGTTCGGCTGAACGCTGAACATGTGAAATGGCCCGTGCTGATGCGCGGGTCGTTTTTTGTGGAATAACCCTTCTGTCTTCGCCTGAAGGCGAATTCACCTCCCCTATGAAGGGGCGGCTCAGATTCCGTCGTTCCCGATCCGTCATTTTTTTCACAATTACAGATAGAAAAGTGCTTTACCCTCTTGCAAAATCCGGGAAAATCGGGTACAATGATAGGTGGAGAAATGGTCTGCTGATGCCACCACATCCGGCAAGCAAAGACGCCATTTCCAATCTTTTCAACGCGGGAATCCCCGCCAACGATTAAGGAGGTAATTCCAATGTCCGTTAAGGTTGCTATCAATGGCTTTGGCCGCATTGGCCGTCTTGCTTTCCGTCAGATGTTCGGTGCTGAGGGCTACGAAGTCGTCGCCATCAATGACCTGACCAAGCCCGAGATGCTGGCTCACCTGCTGAAGTACGACACCGCCCAGAAGGGCTACTGCGGCTACATCGGCGAGAACAAGCACACCGTCGAGGCCACTGAGAACTCCATCATCGTCGATGGCAAGGAAATCAAGATCTACGCCGAGAAGGACGCTGCCAACTGCCCCTGGGCTGAGCTGGATGTTGACGTCGTTCTGGAGTGCACCGGCTTCTACTGCTCCAAGGAGAAGTCCATGGCCCACATCAACGCTGGCGCCAAGAAGGTTGTCATCTCCGCTCCCGCCGGCAACGATCTGCCCACCATCGTTTTCTCCGTCAACGAGAAGACCCTGACCAAGGAAGACAAGATCATCTCTGCCGCTTCCTGCACCACCAACTGCCTGGCTCCCATGGCCAAGGCCCTGAACGATATCTACCCCATCCAGACCGGCATCATGACCACTGTGCACGCTTACACCGGTGACCAGATGATCCTGGACGGCCCCCACCGCAAGGGCGACCTGCGTCGTGCCCGCGCTGGCGCGCAGAACATCGTTCCCAACTCCACCGGCGCTGCCAAGGCTATCGGCCTGGTCATCCCCGAGCTGAACAAGAAGCTGATCGGCTCCGCCCAGCGCGTGCCCGTCTGCACCGGCTCCACCACCCTGCTGGTCGCCGTCGTCAAGGGCCAGGATGTGACCAAGGAGTCCATCAACGCCGCCATGAAGGCTGCCGCTTCCGCTTCCTACGGCTACACCGAGGAGCAGCTGGTGTCCTCCGACATCATCGGCATGACCTACGGCTCCCTGTTCGACGCCACTCAGACCATGGTCGCCAAGATCGATGACGACACCTACCAGGTGCAGGTCGTGTCCTGGTACGACAACGAGAACAGCTACACCTCTCAGATGGTCCGCACCATCAAGTACTTCGCCGAGCTGTAATTCAGGAATTACAAGGCTTTGCGGGGGCTGAGGCGTTTGGCTGAGGTTCTCCCAGGTACGAAAAATGTTGAAATAGTACAGTAGGCTGTTTGAAAAAGCAGTCTGCTGGGTACGATAGGCATTTCCCCCTCTTTCCTGACTGTTTATGTTAAGGAAAGAGGGGTTTTTGTTTATGCTTTTTCAGGATGCGATTTTGGAGTTTGGTTTTGACTGTAAAGTAAGGAAGTTGTCCCCTAAATCCATCAACAATTACCAGAAGCAACTGCGATATTTACAGAACTATTTGGAGCAGGAATATCGCATCAAGAGTGTGGAACAGGTCAGGACTGCCCACATCAAAATGTTCCTGGCGATGATGGATGACCGCCAGCGCAAGCCCCGCTACATCAATGACCTGTTGAAAGCCTTCAAGACCTTTTTCAACTACTTGAAACGTGAAGGTCATATCAAGGAGAATCCGACAACCAAGGTCAAGAATATGAAACAGCCCAAGACCAAGATACTGACTTTCAGCGAGGACGAAATCCGGCGACTGCTCAATCATTTCAACGGCAAGAGTTTTCTGGACATCCGCAACCGCGCCATCCTGGCAATGTTCTTTGATACTGGTATGCGCTTGACGGAGGTTATCACCCTGAAACCAGAGCAAATCCACGATGAATACATTCTGGTTCACGGAAAGGGAAGCAAGGAGCGATTAGTCCCTGTGTCGCCCTACCTGGCGAAGACCCTGATGAAATACAGGATGGCGCGGGAAGCGTATTTTGAGGATAAACTGCCGGAGCCGTATGTGTTTCTCTCCAACAGGGGAAAGAAACTGACCCAGGAGGCAATCGCCAAGTTCTTCAACCTTTCGGCTTGCCATCTCTTTCTGTATCTGCTATTGAACGATACCAGGGACTTCTTCGCGCACTTCCTGCGCTTCACCCTTGGCGATGGCATCCGCATAATCACAGAAATCCTCAATGTGCTGGTTGTGATAGGGATTGTCACTGGTCATCGCGCCACGTACCCGCATCATACTGCGCTTGGCGTTGGCGTAATCTTTGCTGACATTCATAGTCTTCCTCCTTTCTGCGCTTGGTTTCTGCCGTAATTATCTGGCGTATCAAATGGGACAGGGTTGTGTTTTCTTCCCGGGCGAGGGACATCAGGAGTTCCTTTTCCTCTGTGGGAAGGCGTAAGCCAATACGTGCCATCAGAACTCCCCCCGTTTGTTCTCAATGTGAAACGTAATCCCGTATTGAGAATTACTGTTGATGTCGCGGATGAACCACCGCAAAAGTTGAGACATCGTAATATCATTCTTGTACGCGATTTCCGCGAATTTTCTTTTATCCTCATAAGGAAGATTGATGATAATTTGAGACATTTTCTCACATCCTTTCATTGGTATGTGAAAATTGTCGCGGAATGATTGTTCAACGTTGTCCAACACAGGATTTTTTCTCCAAAGGTTGATGCTCCATAAGAGAAAAAGTATAAGGAGCATCAACCTTTGGAGAAAACAAGAGAGACGGCGATGACGGGGTGGACGGGATCTTCCATCATAGTTTCAACAGAGTTCTAACCACATCCAAGAGAGTTTCAGTCAACTTCTTACCATCATTCAAGGGAGTTGTTATTCGTGCCGAAGGTAGCAGATAGCAAACTACGTCTGTTCCGCTTGATAAAATACTTTGAGCAGATGACAGACGATAATCACTTCGTCACCCGCAGAAATGTAGAAGACCATCTCAAAGTCGCGTGGAACACCAGCGTAGACCGCAAGACCTTTGAGAGTGATTTGATGTGCCTGGAAACACTGGGGTATGACATTGAGCATCCTGAAAACAGCCATCAGTATAAACTGGTCAATCGTCCTTTCGCATTTAGCGAGTTGAAGATGATTATTGACTGTCTGCTGTCCGCCCGCACGTTGGATGAAAAGACTACCCAACGCTTGATTACCACTCTCAAAAAGGAATGTAGCAGGTACGAGGCTGAAACGCTGGACAGACAAGTGATTGTCGCCAATCGGGTCAAGACCACAAACAAAGCGGTACATTATGCCCTGGATGAAATCCAGGTCGCCATCCAATCAGACTGCCAAATCAGTTTCAAGTACTTTGACTATGATATGAAAAAGAAGCGCACTTACCGCAAGAATGGTGAAACTTATTACGTTAGCCCATTCGTGGTGGTGTACTCTGACGAGAACCATTATCTCTTGGCGTATGATGGCAAGAAGGTTCGTCCCTATCGTATTGACCGAATGGAAGATGTATGGTCTGAGCCGGAGAAGCCCAGGCAGGGGCAGGAGGTCTTTGACGAGAAGATAGACCTTGACCACTATCGCCAATACACCTTTGGTATGTATGATGGCAAGGTGGAAATGGTGCGGATGAAGTTCTTTCACCGTATGATGAACACGGTCATTGATAAGTTTGGTGCTGATGTGGTGGTCTATCGCGTGGACAACGAACACTTTGAAATTACCGTCCCCGTTGCCATCAGTCCCCAATTCTGCGGATGGATATTCGGTCTGGGGCGACAAGTGGAAATCCTGGAGCCTAAATCTGTCGTGAAAAAGATGAAGGATATGCTGAAAAACGTAGGCGAAATGTATCAATGATAGGTTCCCCTTACCCTTACATAATTCGCCAAATCGTTGCCTTTTTGCTGGTGGTATGGTAAACTATCAATGTAGTTTCATAAACATTCAGGCATCAGGTACGGTAGGCATTTTCGACCAAAACTATTCAACAAGCCTACGGACAAAGACCCGCAAACCCTTGAAACAGCCCGCTTTGCGGGCTGGACACCTATCAGGTGCAGGTCGTGTCCTGGTACGACAACGAGAACTCCTACACCTCTCAGATGGTCCGCACCATCAAGTACTTCGCTGAGCTGTAATTGCGGCGAGCCGCCGCGGGCAAAAGGGCCATACATCGGCGTTTTTCCCAAGGTTGACTTCCATCGCACAAGGCTTTCGAAGCACTGTGAGGTCAAGCGAAATTTCGCGACCTTGATAAACAACTAAACGAGTTCTGTAACCGTTCCGGCGGTTTGCAGGATGAGTAATATAGGCGTTTTCCCCTCTTTCTGTTGGCATTTTGTCAAGGAAAGAGGGGTTTTTGTTGCTGTTAAAGGATGCAATCATGGAGTACCTGCTGGAGTGCAAGGTCAGGCGATTGTCGCAGGGGTCGATTGAGAACTGCGATAAACGGTGAACCAACCCGCCAATGTATACAGTAAAAATAGTAAAAACCTAACATTTGCATATTTACAAAAGAAGCCGGGTTTGTTAAAATATAAACATAATGTCCGATGCGCCATCCGGCGTAAATATGGACATAAATAGGAGGACAACCCCATGCGCAAGATTCTTGCACTCGTGCTGTGTGTCATGATGGTGCTGCCCATTTCCGCCATGGCCGAGGAACTGACCGGTCAGGCGAAGGGCTTTGGCGGCGTTGTGACCGTTACCGTCACCCGCGAAGGCAACGACATTACCTCTGTCGTCGTCGATGCGCCCAATGAGACCCCCGCGATCGCCAAGGCGGCCATCGATACCATCCCCGCCAAGATCGTGGAGACCGACAGCGCCGATGTGGATGTTGTTGCCGGTGCGACCCGCACCTCCAACGGCATCATCAACGCTGTGAAGAACGCTCTGGACCCCGTGAACTTCCCCTTCGAAGAGGAAGTGAAGGCTGAGGCTGCCCCCGCCGTCGTGGAGGCTTCTGAGGCTTACATCGGCCTGGGCGTGCACAACATGGGCCGCCTCGGCCCGGGTGCTGACGATCAGGGCGTTGGCGTGTACAGCTTCAATGAAGTTGTCGCCGCCGTCGTCTTTGATGCCGAAGGCCGCATCCTGCTGGCGAAGGTCGACCAGCTGGAGATCGCTACCCCCAACTACGATGGCGCCACCATGCCCCACCTGTCCGGTTTCCCCGGCGCCACCTACAACAACGATGCCGACCACGACGCTGTTGTTGACGGCGTGATCGAAGTGACCGAGGCGTCCTTCATGGCTGAGGTTGAGTCCTGGCAGTCCAAGCGCGAGCGCGGCGAGGGCTATGTGATGGGCACCGGCAACTGGTCCCAGCAGATGGATACCTTCGAGAAGGTCTTCGTCGGCAAGACCGTCGAGGAAGTTGAAGCCTGGTTCGCCGCTTACTGCTCCGACCGCAACGGCCGTCCTCTGAAGGCCGGCTCCACCAACGAGCAGGACGCCGCCAAGTACGACGCTCTGTCCGATGCTGACAAGGCCATGCTGGCTGACGTCACCTCTTCCGCCACCATGTCCCTGAACGACGGCCACGGCAACATCCTGGGCGCTCTGAAGAAGGCCTACGAGAACCGCGTGCCCCTGCAGATCGAGTCTGCCGCTTCCATCGGTCTGGGCATCCACAACATGGGTCGCCTTGGCCCGGGCGCTGACGATCAGGGCGTTGGCGTGTACTCCTTCAACAACGTGTACGCCGCCGTGCTGTTTGACGCTGAGGGCAAGGTCGTTGCCTCCTACGTTGACCAGCTGGAGATCGCTACCCCCAACTACGATGGTTCCTCCATGCCTCACCTGTCCGGCTTCCCCGGCCAGAAGTACAACAACGACGCCGACCACGACGCTGTTGTTGACAGCGTGATCGAAGTGACCGAAGATTCCTTCATGGCCGAGATCGAAACCTGGCTGACCAAGCGCGAGCGCGGCGAGGGCTACGTGATGGGCACCGGCATCTGGTCCGCCCAGATGGATAAGTTCCAGACCGTCTTCGAAGGCAAGACCATCGAGGAGATCAACGCCTGGTTCGCTGCCTACTGCTCCGACCGCAATGGCCGTCCTCTGAAGGCTGGCTCCACCAATGAGCAGGATGCCGCCAAGTATGACGCCCTGTCCGACGCTGACAAGACCATGCTGGCTGATGTTGTGACTTCCGCCACCATGTCTCTGAACGACGGCCACGGCAACATCCTGGGCGCTCTGGAAAAGGCTTACGAGAACCGCGTTGAGATCGAGCTGACCATCGGCAAGTAATCAACAAACTTTCCCCTCTTTCAGTTTGCATCAGCAGGCTGAAAGAGGGGTTTTTTGTATGCAGCTGAAAGACGCGATGTACAGGGATGTCTTTGATTGCCGCCTCCGAAAAACTGACATCCACCGTCAGCGGCAATCACTCGCGAGGCGCGCTCCGTAAATGTTGCTGCGCAGTTCGTTGTTGACTTGCTTTTGTTGTGAAAGTGTGCTATCCTTCCTTTTGTAATCCACATAACCAACAGAATGGACGGCTCTCCCTGACGGAGAATGCAGCGACCTTTGCGGTGCTGTGACGGCTCCCAAACACGTCAGAAAATGTCCTCCAGATGGGTAGAATCACCCCAAAGCGAAACCAATGATCGGCTTGATGCCGGAGGAAACGAACGATGTTCAAGAAGCTGTTTTCCTTTTTTGATGTGGCGCGCATGCTGCCTGCTTCCATGCGCGGCGAGGGAGCGGAAATTCCCGCAGGCCGGGACATGTACAAGCAATATATTAGCATTGCTGTACCCTCCGTGTGCGAAATGGTGCTGATCTCCCTGATCAGCATGATTGACACGGTGATGGTCAGCGGTCTGGGCACCGATGCGGTGGCAGCGGTTGGCTTGGTGAACCAGCCCCGAATGATCATGCTGTGCCTGTTCTTTGCGCTGAACGTGGGCATCACTGCGGTGGTGGCCCGCCGCAAGGGCGAGAATCGCCGGGCCGAAGCCAATGCCGCGCTGAGAACGGCCATCGTGATGATCCTGCTGATCTCGGCGGTGCTCATGGCAGTGCTGCTGCCCCTGAGCAGCGCGCTGATGCGCTTTGCCGGAGCGGAGGAAGGCCGCACGCTGGAGCTGTCCACGGATTACTTCGTCATTTTGGGATGTGCGCTGCCCTTCCAGGCGCTCTCGATGGGCATCTGCGCAGCACAGCGCGGCGTGGGCAACACCAAACTGACCATGCAGGTGAACATCACCTCCAATATTGTCAATGTGATTTTCAACTACCTGCTCATCAATGGCGTCGGCCCCTTCCCGAAGCTGGGTGTGCATGGCGCCGCAACCGCTACGGCGCTGGGTATGGTGGTCGGCTTTGCGCTGAGCGTCCGCGCCATCTACCATGACCGTCATGGATTCCTGACGCTGAGCTCCAGCGACAGCTGGAAGCCGGACATGGAAAGCGGCAAAGCGCTGGTACAGGTGGGTTCTTCGGCCATGGTGGAGCAGCTTGCCATGCGCATCGGCTTTTTTGCCTATGCCCGCATTGTGGCTGACCTGGGTACGGACGCCTTTGCGGCCCATCAGATCTGCTGCCAGTTCCTGAATCTCTCCTTCTCCTGTGCCGATGGTCTGGGTGTTGCCGGCACCTCGCTGGTGGGGCAGATGCTGGGCCGCAAGCGCCGTGACCTTGCCCATATCTATGGTACGCTGGCCCAGCGATTCTCGCTGACGGCCGGCCTGATCCTGGCGACAGCCTGCGTGCTGCTGCGCGCACCGCTGGTGAATATGTTTATCAATCCCGGTGAATCCGAGGCAGTGCGTGCCATGGCCGAGATGGTCATGATCGTGCTGGGCATCCTGCAGCCGCTGCAGATGCTTTCCGTGGTTGCCTCTGGTGCACTGCGCGGCGCAGGCGATGTGAAATATACCGCCCGCGTCATGCTGCTGACGGTCACCTGCATCCGCCCGGTGCTGGCGCTGGTCGGCGTATATGTGTGCCAGAATATCCTTCACCGCAGCGATATTGCACTGGTATCTGCGTGGATGGCCACCGTGTGCGATATGACGGTGCGCATGGCGCTGATGTTGAAGCGCTACCGGAGCGAAAAATGGCATCATATCAAGGTGTAACGGCTGGAATGGCGTTTCGGAGCTATATCTTCGAAAAATAGGATAGCGTCCGCTCCCTTGGTCTGATATAATTGGTCTGTTCCGACGACACTTTCAGGAGGAATGTACATGTTGGAAAAGCTCTTCAAGCTTTCAAAAAACAAAACGACTGTCAGGACGGAAGTCATGGCAGGTATCACCACGTTCATGACCATGGCCTATATTCTGGCGGTCAATCCCAGCATCCTGGCAGATGCAGGTATGGATTCCTCTGCGGTGCTGCTGGCGACAGCCATTGCGTCCTTCATCGGCACCTGCTGTATGGCGTTCATGGCGAATCTGCCCTTTGTTCTGTCTGCCGGCATGGGCCTGAATGCCTATCTGGCCTACACGGTTGTGCTGGGCTTTGGCTACAGCTGGCAGGTAGCGCTGCTGGCCGTGTTTGTGGAAGGCATCATCTTCATCATTCTGTCGCTGACCAATGTTCGCGAGGCGATCTTCAATGCCATTCCGCTGACACTCAAGCGCGGCGTGTCCGTGGGTATCGGCCTGTTCATCGCCTTTATTGGCCTGCAGAATGCCGGACTGGCGGTGGATTCCTCCACCCTCGTCACCATCACCAGCTTTACCGAGAACTTCTCCACCCACGGCGTTTGTGCTCTGCTGGCGCTGATCGGTACCCTGATCACCGCCGCGCTGCACATCAGGAATGTCAAGGGATCGATCCTCTTCGGCATCGTTGCGACCTGGCTGCTGGGCATTGCCTGCCAGCTGACGGGCGTCTATACACCCACCCCTGAGACCGGCTTCTATTCCCTGATTCCCTCCCAGATCATGTCCATGGATTTCTCCAAGCTGGGAGAGACCTTCGGCCAGTGCTTCCGCGTGGATTTCTCTGTGGTCAAGCCCCTGGACTTCATCGTTGTGATCTTCGCCTTCCTGTTTGTGGATCTGTTTGACACCCTGGGTACCCTGATCGGCGTGGCCACCAAGGCCAATATGCTGGATGAGGAAGGCCGTCTGCCGGGCATCAAGCCTGCCCTGATGGCGGATGCAGTTGGTACTACCGTTGGCGCAGTGCTGGGCACCTCCACGGTGACGACCTTTGTGGAATCCGCTTCCGGCGTCAGCGCTGGCGGCAAAACCGGCCTGACTGCGCTGACGGCTGCTGTGCTCTTCCTGCTGAGCACCCTGTTCGCGCCGCTGTTCACCGCCATTCCCTCCTTTGCAACGGCGCCGGCCCTGATCATGGTTGGTTTCCTGATGGTCAGCTCCGTCACGGAAATCCGCTTTGACGATGACAACCTGTGCGAAGCCATCCCGGCATACATCGCCATCATCGCCATGCCGCTGTTCTATTCCATCTCCGAGGGCATCAGCCTGGGCATCATCTCCTATGTGGTGCTGAATGTGCTGACCGGCAAGGCCAAAAAGGTGACGCCTCTGATGTACATCCTGGCGGTGCTGTTCGTACTCAAATACATCTTCCTGTAATCTCAGGATAAACATTTCCCCCCTCCTTCCTGATGGCTGTTGTCAGGGAAAGAGGGGGTTTTTGTTGATTCTTTTTCATCAGCCTGACTGCTGGCCGCGTCCGCATAAGGGAGGCGGCGGATAAATACGGATTGACACAATCTCCATCAAATGGTATAATCTTTTCAGACAAGGCGCGTGAGGCGCCGCGAGAACAACCAAATACCTTGCAAAGGAGAGACACACCATGAAGAAACTGGCTTCTCTGCTTCTCGTCCTGGCGATGATCCTCGGCTGCGTGAGCGTTGCTTCCGCCGAGATCGACCCGGAACTGATCAAGGCCGCCCAGGCTGAGGGCGAACTGATCGTTTACGGCTCCTGCGAAGAGCCCTACCTGGCCGCTGCTGCCAAGCACTTTGAAGATCTGTACGGCATCAAGACCTACTACCAGCGTCTGTCCACCGGCGAAGTGCAGGCCAAGATCACCGAAGAAGCGGGCTACCCCTCTGCTGACGTGTGGTTCGGCGGCACGACCGATCCCTACAACGAGACCGCCAAGGACGGCCTGCTGATGGCTTACGAAGCCCAGAACGCCGCCGATCTGGCCGGCCCCATGTACCGCGATGCTGACGGCTACTGGTACGGCATCTACAAGGGCATCCTGGGCTTCATGGTCAACACCGAAGAGCTGGCCCGCCTGGGCCTGGAGGCCCCCAAGGGCTGGAACGACCTGCTCAAGCCCGAGTACAAGGACCTGATCTGGATGTCCAACCCCAATACCGCCGGCACCGCGAAGCTGATCATCAACACCATGGTGCAGCTCAAGGGCCACGACGAGGCCATGAAGTACTTCGTTGAGCTGGACAAGAACATCCAGCAGTACACCAAGTCCGGCTCCGGCCCCTCCAAGAAGGTCGGCATCGGCGAGTGCGTCATCGGCGTTGGCTTCCTGCATGACGGCATTGCGCAGATCCTCTCCGGCTACGACAACATCGCCCTGATCATCCCCGAGGAGGGCACCTCCTTCGAGATCGGCGCTACCGCCATCTTCGAGGGCTGCGAGCATCCCAACGCCGCCAAGCTGTGGGTCGAGTACGCCCTGTCTCCCGAGTGCGTGGAGCTGGCTGACGACGCCGAGAGCTATCAGTTCCTGGTCATCAACAGCGCTGAGCAGCCCAAGGCTGTGCAGCCCTTCGGCCTGGATCCCAACAACGTCATCGACTACGACTTCGAGGACGCCAAGAACAACACCACCCAGTACGTGCAGGACTTCTTTGACGCCCTGGGCAACGCTGCGGATGGCCGCTTCAAGACCGAGTAATCTGTCCGGCATCTGAACAAAAAATTGACCACAAGAGGGGGCGGGGGCAATCCCTTCCCCCTCTCATTTTCCAAAGGGGTGAATGCCCATGAAAACCCGTCAGAGCGCAGCGCTGGAAAGGAAGAAATTCTTCGCTGATCCGGTGATGGTCACCACCATCCTGGCACTGATTCTTCTGCTGGCGCTGTTCATCCTCTACCCCCTGGCTATGCTGCTGACCGACAGCGTGCATGTGCGGGAGACCCAGCTGATCCCGCTGGAGCAGGTCCTCTCCGGCGAGGCGGAGGTCAACTACCTGGACGGCGGCAAGTCCCTGAAAGTTGTTGGCCCCAAGAACGTCGAGACCGTCATCCCCCTGGAGGAGCTGAGCGCCTCCTACGGGTATCTCTACGTCAAGAATGGCCGCGTCATCCGCGATGGCGACGCCATCAATCCCGCCACCGCCCATGTGAAGATCAATGCCAGTTACTGGACGGCGGACGCCTTCCCCCGCATCTTCCAGGACTACACCTTCCGCAACGCCTTCTCCAACACGCTGGTGCTGGGCTTCATCACCAGCTTCGGCGCGGTGGTGATCGGCCTCCTCTTCGCGTATGTGGACTGCTATGTGAAGGTGCGCTCCCGCGTGGTGAAGAAGATGTTCGACGTGGTGTCGACGCTGCCGGTTGTGTCGCCGCCCTTCGTGCTGTCGCTGTCGATGATATTGCTCTTTGGCCGCGGCGGCCTGATTACCCGCGAGCTGCTGAAGATCTATGACAGCGACGTCTACGGCCTGAGCGGCATCGCCATCGTGCAGATTTTGACCTTCTTCCCGGTGTGCTACATGATGCTCAAGGGCCTGCTGAAGAACATCGACCCCTCCATGGAGGAGGCCGCCCGCAACATGGGCGCATCCCGCTGGAAGGTCTTCACTACCGTGACGCTGCCGCTGATGCTCCCTGGCCTTGGCAATGCGTTCCTGGTGACCTTCATCGAGTCCGTGGCGGACTTTGCCAACCCGATGATGATCGGCGGCTCCTACGATACCCTGGCGACGACGATCTACCTGCGCATCACCGGCGGCAGCTACGATACCACCGGCGCGGCAGCCATGGCCGTGGTGCTGCTGGGCATCACGCTGGTGCTGTTCCTCATCCAGAAGTACTACCTGGAGGCCAAGACTGCCGCCACGCTGACCGGCAAGGCCAGCCGCGCCCGCGTTGCTATTGAGGACCGCAGTGTCCGCATTCCGCTGACGACGCTGTGCTCCCTCATTTCAGCCTTCGTCATCCTGATGTACATCGCCATCCCCTTCGGCGCACTGTTCAAGCTCTGGGGCCGCGATTACAGCCTGAGCCTGAAGTGGTTCCAGCAGCTCTTCCGGGATGACGGCTTCAAGGCCTTCACCGACTCCTTCGTCCTGTCCCTGATCGCTTCTCCCATTACCGCGCTGCTCTCGATGATCATCTCCTACCTGGTGGTCAAGAAGAAATTCCGCGGCAAGGGCTTCATCGAGTTTGTGTCCATGCTGGCGATGGCTGTGCCCGGCACGGTGCTGGGCGTGGGCTTCATCCGCGGCTTTGCGGGCGGCGTGTTCCGCACCGGCTTCCTGCAGGGCATCTATGGCACGGGCATCATATTGGTGATCGTCTTCGTGGTGCGCTCGCTGCCTGTTGGTACCCGCAGCGGCATCTCGGCATTGCGGCAGATCGACAAGTCCATCGAGGAATCCGCCTATGACCTGGGCGCGGGCAGTGCGAAGGTCTTCGTGAGCGTGACGCTCCCGCTGATCAAGGATTCCTTCCTCAGCGGCCTGGTGACCACCTTCGTGCGCTCCATCACCGCCATCAGCGCCATCATCCTGCTGGTGACGCCGCGCTACCTCCTCATCACCTGCCGCATCAACGAGTTTGCCGAGAAGGGCGCTTACGGCGTGGCCTGCGCCTACGCGACCATCCTCATCGCCATCGTGTATGCGTCCATCGTGGTGATGAACTTCGTCATCAAGCATTTCGGCACCAGCAAGTACCAGCGTGTAAAGGAGAGTGATTGATATGGCTGGCAAGGAAAAGAAAGGGGTACGGCTGGATCATATCTCCAAGATCTATAACGACCCCAAAACCGGCAAGCAGTTCTACGCGGTCAACGACGTGTCCCTGGAGATCAAGCCGGGCAGCTTTGTGACGCTGCTGGGCCCCTCCGGCTGCGGCAAGACCACAACGCTGCGCATGATCGCCGGCTTTGAAAGCCCTGACGAGGGCGAAATCTACCTGGGGGATACCGCCATCAACGCCCTGACCCCCAACAAGCGCGACACGGCCATGGTATTCCAGAGCTACGCGCTCTTCCCCCATTACAATGTGTACGACAACATCGCCTACGGCCTGAAGCTGCGCAAGGTACCCAAGGCGGAGATGGACGAGCGCATCGCGAAGATCCTGGACCTGGTGGAGCTGACCGGCATGGAAAGCCGCATGACCAACCAGCTCTCCGGCGGCCAGCAGCAGCGCGTTGCCCTGGCCCGCGCGATGGTGGTGGAACCCAGCGTGCTGCTCTTTGACGAGCCGCTGTCCAACCTGGACGCCAAGCTCCGCGTGTCCATGCGCACGGAGATCCGCCGCATCCAGCAGGCCCTGGGCATCACCGCTGTCTACGTCACCCATGACCAGGCGGAAGCCATGGCCATCTCTGACCAGATCATCATCATGAACAAGGGCGTCATTGCCCAGATGGGCACTCCAGAGGAAATCTACCACCACCCGAATTCCGAGTTCGTGGCGGATTTCATCGGTGAGGTGAACTTCCTGACCGGCGAAGTGATCAAGGCCGGCGACACCTGCACGGTGCGCATCGCCGGGCATGAGGTGGAAGTCGGCAATGCGGCGGGCTTCACCGTCGGGCAGGAGTGCAAGGTGGTGCTGCGTCCCGAGGCCGGTATCCTGGCTGATACGGGCGCGCTGCCCTGCAAGGTGGTGCTGAGCTGCTTCATGGGCGCGTACCAGAACTACCACGTCATGGTGGGCGATACCCTGGTGAAGCTGGCGGATTACTGCCCCGTGGGCCGTAAGGTCTACCAGGTGGGCGACACCGCGTACCTTTCCTTCCGCGAGGGCTGCGTGAGCATGCTCTGATCTCCCGGAAAATAACAATAGCCGTGCTTCCTAAACGGACGGCAAGGTTTCTGCGGGAAAATATGTGATTTGTGTAACACAATGAGGATTCGCGTGTATATATGTATGAAAGCGCCGTGAGGCAATAAATAAACAGGAGGAAAGAAAAATGACTAACTACGAAGAGAAGATCAAGGGTCTGTTTGGAAACGAGGAATTCGTTAAGAAGTTTGACGAGGTGGGTGGTCCCGAGGAGCTGAAGCAGCTGTTTGACGACTATGGTGCTGAGCTGACTGATGAGGAAATCGCTGAGGTGATCAACGCTGCAACCAATGGCACGGCTGCTGAGCTGGATGAAGCTGCGCTTGAGAATGTCAATGGCGGAGTTATTAAGACGCTGGCAACAATTCTGTTTGCTTCTTGGAAGTTTGCCGTTAAGACCTACGGCAGCGAAGAAAAGGCAATTCGCGAGATCGGCCTTTTCTGGGCGCGCAAGCTGGGCTACAAGGGTTAACGATTGACAATACGGTTTCAAGGTAAATAAAGAACAGCACCCCATTGTAGGGGTGCTGTTCTTTTTGTATTGTACAATCAGTAGGTATACACGGTAATGACGCCGCCCATGTTGTCCAGGTACATGGTGTAGTTATCGGTGATGCGGTTGATATCCACGGCGAAGGAAGCAGCCTCGTCGCCCACCAGCTGGTAGGTGATCTCGTACTTCTTCACGCCGTCCTCAAACACGGCCAGGTGGGTGCGCTCCTGCAGGTACTCGATGTACTCCTCCAGGCACAGATCCAGGTGGTGCATGATCTCCGCATTGGCCACGCCCACATAGCGGTAGATGTTCAGGTTGCTGCTGACGCCGGTCTTGTAGGACTTGTCGGTGGTGTCAGCCATGGGATAGCCGGCATTGGGGAAGCGGAAGACGATGCCGTACTTCCAGCTGTTCTCATACAGCCACTTGCCCTGAGCGGTCTCGTAGAAGGCGGCGTTGTTCAGCGCGGCGTTGTCCTTCTCGTAGAGGAAAAGGTTGAAGGACAATCCGGTGTTGTACTCGGAGGTGCCGGGATAGTTGACGCTGCGCTTGGCGCGCTCGATCAGCTTGTCCTCAGAGTAGTTGGAATGATTCCTGCGCTGACGGTCCACTTCGTTCTGGAAGAGGGTGTACTGATCCTCATAGGTGCGGTAGGTGGAGCCGGCGCGCATGACATAACCGGTCAGGCCCAGGGCCTTGGCGTCCTTCAGGGCGGCCATGAAGGCGTCGATGGCCTGGGGGAACAGGCGGCAGGTGTTGTTCTCCACAAAGCTGGAGAGATCCTTGTCGTTGCGGGCATAGCCGGCAACGCCCACTACCGCTTCCTCGCTGAAGTCCTCCGGGCGGGAGTGCCACTCGTTGACCAGCAGCAGACCATTGTTCATGATATCCGCGCGGTTCACGGTGACGGTGCCGGGGTACTCCAGGGGATAGTTGGTCAGGTCGATGATATCCCAACCGGTGGGGTTGGCAGCGGGCCAGGCCTCATTGACCTGGTTGGACTGGTTCAGCTTGGCCGTATACTCCGCCACATCGCGGTCATACTGGTCCTGCTTGGCTTCGTTGCGGTCACGCACTTCCTGCACTTCGCGCTGGTAGGCAGCATAATCCGCCTCACCGATTCCATCCACCAGAGCCTGGCCGAGGAAGCATGCCGCCACCAGCAGCACCATAACGACTGCCAGAACGATCAGCTTCACCATCGGATCCTTGCGCTTCTTACCCATCATCTTGTTGCTCATATGGTTGACACCTGCTTTCTGCGGGGTTTTCATACGATTCCCATGCCATTTCCACCTGCAAAAGGGTAGAGATTGGCATATTCAGTATCTATATTCGCCGTTCAGAGCGTTTTTCCTGCCAGATATCGAATTCAATGAAAAAACTGCATCTTTTTTTCCTCCTCAGGGCATGATTTTCTTGGACATCATTGCAAATCAAGGAGGAATCTCTCATGCGCAAAGCACTTTCCCTCATGATGACTGCCCTGCTGCTGCTTCTCACCGGCTGCACCGCCCGTGCCGAACAGCACACCGGCGAAGCGGAGGGCTATGGCGGCCCCCTCAAGGTTCGGGTGACGATGAACGGCGAGGACGTGACGAAGGTCGAGGTTATTGAGCATTCCGAGACCCCCGGCGTGGGAAGTCGCGCCATCGAGGCTCTGCCCTCCGCCATCGAGGAGGCGGACTCCATCGACGTAGACAGCGTCTCCGGCGCGACCATCACCTCCAACGCCATTAAGCAGGCCGTCAGCCAGGCCATGGGCCTCACCGGAGTGGTGCAGGAGGTCATCCCCATGGACGGCATGAGCGCCACGGAAGCCCAGCCCGTCAACCGCCTCATGGGCGTGGGCATGGCCTCCACCGGCCGCGTTGGCCCCGGCAAGGACGCTGACGGCAATCAGGTGTACTCCTTCAACGTGGTCTTTGCCGCCGGCGAGTTCGAGGAAAACGGCGCCATCCGCACGATGCAGGTGGATCAGCTGGAGATCGTGACCCCGAACCTTGGCGGCGGCAGCGCCTTCAGCGGCTTTCCGGGCAGCGTGGGCGAGGAGGACGCTTTCATGGAGGAGGTCTCCGCCTGGCAGACCAAGGGCATGATGGGCGATAACTACCGCCTCACCAGCGGCACCTGGCGCGAGCAGATGGACGAATACCAGCGCCTGATGGAGGGCAAGACCGTTGACGAAGTCAAGGAATGGGCCTCCCAGCGCAACAACGCCACCGTTCAGAAGGGCGAAGCAGCCGCCACCGCCCAGCCGGAGACCAACACCTCCGCCACCATGAGCCTGCAGAGCGAGTACGGCGACATCCTTCTGGCCATCGAGCGGGCCTGGGAGGACGCCAGGAAGGACATGCCCGGCCGTGAGAACACCATGGTGGACACCAACACCGTGACCGACACCACGGATGGAGAGGAAAATCTGGGCTGAATTGGGCCGCGGGGAAGGATCCCTGCGGCTTTTATGATGCACCTATATAACGGATGAAGCGGCGCGTTTCCCTGCAAAGCTGACAAAAAAGACCGCTCCGGCTGTATTGCGGAGCGGTCTGTGGATTTATTCCTTCACGCGGGTGAGGTAGATGGAAACCTCCTTGTCGCCGCGCCTGTCATAGAGGTAGGCGTTGTAACGGTTCACGCCGTTGAGGCGGTGGGTGGAGGTCAGGCTGTCCGCGGTTTCGCCGGTGTAGACATTGCTGCCCTCCACATTGAAGTAGAGAACCTCGCCGTTCAGGCTGCACAGGCCCTCCTCGCGGAAGATGTAGCGGTTGCCCTGGCGGTCCTCCCAGGTGCCCAGGATCAGGTAGCAGGGCCGTTGCAGCTTGTCGGACAGGGCCCGGTAGGTGGTGGGCAGGAGCTTGTAGTAGCGGTAGGCCTCGTAGGGCTTGCCGGCCTCGTACAGGCGGTTGCCCTCCTGGTACAGGGCCTCCTGGTAAAGGCTGGTCAGGTTCTTGTAGCGGGCGGGGGCGTCGGTCATGTCCAGCCAGGACATGATCTGGATGACCTCCTGGTAGTTCTTCGCCTCGGAGGCCTTCTTCATCGCTTCCGCGGGGCCGGAATAGTACTTATCGTACATTTCATCCACCTTGGCGGAGGCGTTGCGGTAGCCGTGGAGCGCCGCGTAGAGCTTGGCGGCGGCCAGATAATCGCCGCTCTCCTCCACGCTCTGGGCCTGGGCGTAGCGGGTGATGGAGATGCGCTCGCGGCTGTCGGCGTAGGAGCCCAGGGCTGTGTACAGGGCGACGGCGCCGTCCCAGTCATGGTCTTCCGCCAGCTTGCCGGCGGCCTCGTAGCGGACCTGCAGGGCCTTCTCGGCGCTGTCGGAGTAATCCCCGAGGGCCTCATAGAGGGCGGCGGAGGTCTGCCAGTCACCAGCTGCGGCGGCCTGGGCAGCGGCATTGTACTTCAGGGCCTGGGCGCGGGCGGCTGCGTCGGCGTAGTCCCCCAGAGCCTCGAAGGCGGCAGCGCCGGCGGCCCAGTCGGTCAGGGCAAGGGTCTCGGCGGCCTTGTAACGCAGCTCGTTGGCGCGATCCAGCGCATCGGAGTAGCCGGCGATGGCGGCAAAGGCGGCGATAGCGCCCTCGGTATTGCCTGCAGCGAGAAGCTTTTCAGCGGCCTCGTAGCGCAGCGCGTTGACCTGCTCGTCAGCGTTTTCCGCGCCGGACATGGCGGTGAAGGCTGCGGCGGCTTTGTCCCAGTCGCCAGCCTCGGCAAAGGCCACGCCTGCATCGTAGCGCAGCTGGTCGGCCCGCTCGGTGGCGTCCTTGTAGGTAGGGATCAGGTCGAAAGCAGCGGCAGCGGCTTCCCAGTCACCGGCATCGGCCAGGGCGCAGGCATCCTCGTAGCGCATGGCAGAGGCGCGCTCCAGGGCGTCGCTGTAATCGGCGATGTTCTCAAAGGCGGCGATGGCGGCTTCCCGGTCGGCTTCGATCAGGGCCTCCGCGTCCTCGTAGCGGAGCTGATTGGCGCGGTCGGCGGCGTCGGCATAGTCAGCAATGGCGTCAAAGCCGGCGATGGCGGCGCTGCGGTCGATATCGATGAGCCTTTCTGCCTGCTGATAGCGCAGCTCGCGGGCCTGATTGGCCGCGTCAGCGTAGTCGCCCATGGCCTCCAGGGCAGCGATGGCGGCCTCCGGGTCGGTGACGGAGAGGGCCAGGGCCGCATCGTAGCGCAGCAGGGCAATCATGTCCTCGGAGTCAGCGTAGCTTTCCAGCGCCTCGAAGGCAGCGATGGCCGCCTCGATGTCGCCAGCCTCAGCCAAAGCCTTGGCGGCGGCGTAATCACAGGCGATGAGCTGCTCTTGAGCGCCGGGATATTCGCCCAGCTGCAGATAGATGGCGCGGGCGGCCCCGTGCTCACCCTTTTCCAGAAGGATAGCGGCCTTGGCAAAGAGAGCGTCCTGAAGCTTCGCGGGAGCCTCGGCATAGTCGCCCAGGGCGGTGAAGATTTCGATGGCCTGGTCAAGGCTCAGCGTATCACCGGCGCCAAGCAGCGTGCAGGCCCGGGCGTAACGGGCGGCGGTCAGCTTTTCAGCGGCGTCAGCGTAATCGCCCAGGGCAGTGTAGATGGCCTCGGCCTGGGCGTAATCGCCACTCTCCTGCAGGTCAGCGGCCCACTCGTAGCGGCACTTGGCGATCTGCTCCTCGCTGTCGCGGTGGCCGGGGATTTGCTCAAACAGGGCGATGGCCTCGGCGTAATCCCCGCGCACGGCCGCATTTACAGCGGGATAGTAGGTGCAGTCGCGGATGAGGGAGGCGGCCTCCTCGTCCTCCGGGGGCAGCTGCTCCAGGAAGGTCAGGGCCTTGGGGTAGTTGATCTGCTTCATGGCGATCTTCGCGGCCTCAATGAGGGACGCGCGCCACTTTTCGTCTGCGTCACGGTAGCCGCGGATCTTCGAGAAGAGCTCGGCAGCCTGCTCGTACTCCATGATCTCCCAGGCGACGCTGGCCGGGCCGTAGAAGCACTCGTTGGCCTGATCCTCCGCGTCCTCGTAGCCGCGGGCCAGGTGGAAGGCCTCGGCGGCCTCGTTGATCTTGCCCTCGGCGCGAAGTCGCACACCCTTGTCATAGTGGATCTTCTTGATGAGCATGTCCGCGTCGCGATGGCCGGGGATTTCCGCCAGCAGGGCGAGGGCGGTTTCGGGATCGCCGTCCTCCATGGCGGACACGGCGGGGATGTACCAGGTGTCCAGGTAGAGGGTCGTGCTGTCCTTGTAGTCGCCCAGGGCGGTGAAGGCGGCACGGGCAGCTTCCCACTGGCCCTCATCCAGCAGGGCGCAGGCGCGGATGTATTCGATCTCGGTCAGGCGGGTGACAATGAGATCATCTTCAAGCAGGGAGGTACTTCCACTTCTCACCGTGACGGATTTGTAGCGGCGGTAGATTTCCTCCGCCTCGTCGTACCGCGCATTATCAAACAGGTATTGAGCATGTGCAAGGTCGACCATAACCTGTAGGCCATTGGTAGAGACCAGGTTTTCGTCGATCTCAGCCTCGTAGTCGCCCAGGTGCTCCAAAGCGGCGATGTGTTGGGCATGTTCCTCTGCGGTCATCGTCTCGCCGCAGGTTGCGATCTGCTCGTTCTCATAGCACAGCAGGCAGTACTTGCTCCAGTTGGCGGCATCCTTATACTCACCCAGCTCGGCAAACTGCTCCGCAGCGGCAGCATAATCGCCTGCCTCGTAGGTCTGCATGGCCAGCTCGTACTGCATGTAGGGCACGCCGAGCTTCACCGCGCCGAAGGTCGCTCCGGCCAGCAGCACCACAAAGATAGCCAGCTTCCAGATCCAGCCGTAATGCCCCTTGCGGCGCACGAAGTCCTTCTCGTCGGCGAAGCGGCGGCTGGTCTTGTGGAGGGTGTCGCGGCCATGCTGGGCCAGCTCGGCTTCGCGCTCGGCGACGGCAGCGTCGATGGCTTCCCGGCTGAAGCGGGCGAAGACCTCCGCCTTCTCCCGGTGGCAGCGGGCGCAGACATAGGCGTCATCCAGGTTGGGTCGGCCGCACACGCAGACCCACAGGCCCCGCTGCTGCTCCGGATAGCCGCTGGCCATGTCGCCGGCGATGGCGCGCAACGTGGTCAGCTGGGCGGAGCGCCGCATGTTGTTGGGGGTGTAGGCGACGGTGTTCTCCCGCTCATGCCGCCAGACGCTGGCATTGTCGAACCACACCTTCTCCACCGTGATCTCATACTGCTCGGGAGTGATGTGACCCTCCACAGGCACGGTCATCGTGAAGGTCTTGCCCGGCATGCCATTCAGCCCGCGGCCCCGGTGGATGATCTTCGCCGTTTCCTCGCCGTCTGCGGAGGTGAGCAGCAGCGTCAGCTCCACGCTCACCACCTGCAGGGAGGACAGATTGAATAAGGTCACCTCGCAGGAGGGCGTCTCCGCCGTGGGCAGGGTGGACTTCCATGCCTCAACCGGGCAGGTCAGGTCGATGCGCATTGTCATCAGGGACACGTCCTTTCCTCAGGAACAATGGGATCAGTCGATAAACAGCAGGATCTGGCTGCACTCCATGATGTCAAAGAACATCTGGAGCGTCACGCGGCGGCCGTCCTCCAGGAGGAAGCTGTACAGGGCCGTGGCAGAGGCGTCGTAGCCGTAGGTGGCCTTACCGTAGGAGCCCTCGTTCTCCACGCCGTACATCATTTCGCTGCCGTCCTCCTGGTACTCACCCTCGCCGTTGCGGAAGCGGTTGTAGATATCGGCAAAGTCGTCGCCCAGGCGCACGGCGCGGGGACCCTCCATGCCGTCGCCGTGGATGGCCAGCATGTACACCCGGCCCTCGGTGCGGGCCTTGTTGAACAGGTAGACCAGCTCAAAGTCGGGATAGGTCTGCACGCGCATGTAGCCGGCGTCACCGTCCTCCACCCAAGTGTCGCTGAGCGCCTCGCCGAACAGGGCGATGGCTTCCTCAGGGGTGAGATTCACGAAGTCCATACCGGAGAAGACCAGGTCCTCTGCCCGGAACTTTTCCAGCGTCAGACCATCATAGGAGAGGGGCACCTGGGCATAGTTATTTTCCAGGGCGGCCACCATCAGGTTGTACATGACCTGATTGACGATATCCAGGTCGATGCGGCTGTTCAGGCCGTACACGCGGATGGCGTTGACACGGTTATCCGCCATGGTGTAGAGAATGCCGGCGTCGGTGTAGCCCTCGCCGCCGGTGGCATGCTGTTCATGCACGGCGTACTGGATGGTCTGCACCCGCTGGCCGTCACGCAGCACCTGAGCCCAATGGGCCGCTTCGGGCAGCATATCTGCGGTATAGAGCACGGCGGATTCCTTCGTGCCCAGGAGATTGGCGTTCTCGCTGTAGTAGGCGTCGATGACCACGGCCATGGCGTTGCCAACGTTCACGTTGCGGGGGCCGTTTTCCTCCTCGGAGGTCACGACGATGGCGCTGATGACCGTATCCGCGCTCATCTCAGGGGTGTCGCCGTAGAGGGTGGCAAAATCGTAGATGTACTCATACCCATCGGGGGTGAAGGTGAGGGCGGGATCGTTCAGGGGCTGGGAAGCCTTCGCACGGGCGATGAAGCCCTCGGCCCAGTTGAGCAGCTCCTCCATGCTCAGCACCGGCGCGGTGGATTCCTCCGCCAAAGCCACGGGCAGCATCAGCACGCACAGCAGCACACACAGCATCTTCTTCAACATAAACAGCACTCCTTTGGGAACCATCTGCAGGGATGGTATATTCAGCCGATTCTATTTTACATGAAAACGCGCCGGATGTACAGAGCGGATTTACGTCATATATGTAAATTTATCCACAGGGAGGGCGTAAAAGGCTGCATTTCTGTGGATAAGGTCGGAAGAACATGGCAAACAGGGGCTTTTTCGGCCCTCTGACGGAAGATGTTACCAGCCCTAAGGCGCAGTCTTTGGTCCTTTTCAGCCGTTTTGTGGATGTGAGCGCAAGACGCTCCCGATGTACATCCAAAGAGATTGGAGGATATCCCAATGAATCACATTTCCAAGAAGCTCTGCGGCCTGAGCGCCGCGCTGGTCCTGACTGCCTCCGCCGCGCTGGCGGACACCGCTGACAGCGCCCTGGTGCAGGGCGGCCGCCTGAACCTGCGTGAAACCCCGTCCCTGACGGCGAAGGTGCTGGGCCAGTTCCCCACCGGCACGCTGGTGGAGATCATTGAATCCGGCGATGAATGGCACCATGTCGAAGTGAACGGCAAGGAAGGCTTCATGATGGCCAAGTTCCTGAACACCGGCAATGCCCGGATCGAAGCCGTCGTGCGCACCAACACCGGCATCGGCCTGAACCTGCGCGAGGAGCCCAACACCAAGGCTGCCATCATCACCTCCGTCAAGAACGGCGACACCGTGACCGTCACCCAGAAGAGCGCCGAATGGTGCCGCGTGAACGTGAACGGTCAGGAGGGCTTCATGTCCACCAAGTTCCTGGCCTTCGCCAAGCAGCCCGTCTCCTCCACTGGTAAGGTTGCCGTGGTCAACAACCCCCGCGACACTCAGGTGCTCAACCTGCGCGCCACCGCCAGCCTGGACGCCAAGGTGCTGGATTACTACCGCAATGGCGTGAAGGTCACCATCCTGAGCGCCGGCGACACCTGGCACAAGGTGCAGGTGGAGGACGGCAAGGTCGGCTACATGATGGCTAAGTTCCTCAAGATGACCGACGACACCGCGTCCATGCAGCCCTTCCAGGCGAAAGTAGTGAACGTCAACGGCGGCAGCTACGTCAACTTCCGCAAGGCTGGCAGCCTCAGCGCGTCCATCATTGACCGCATCGACGTGGGCACCTCCGTCACCGTCATCGAGCACGGCACCGACTGGTGCAAGGTGGTCATCGACGGCGTGGAGGGCTTCATGTCCACCTGGTTCTTGCGCTTTTAAGCGCTTCTCAAAAATGCTGCGGCATTTTTGAGAAAGGGGTTTTGCACTCCGTCACTGTCAGCGCTGTAAACAGCACTGACGCCGTTCCTCCGTGTAATGAAAGTTTTTCGCAAGCGAAAAACAACCCCGCCCGCGCGGCGAAGCCCCGCGATACGAATTCAGTCAGAGGGCCTGCGGGCCCTCCGACACCTCCCCGAGGCATTAGTTTGTCTCAGCCCGTACATCCCGGTACGGGCTTTTTTCGCGTGACAAGACGCAAGAATGATGCTATACTACAAGTACATCAAACCACGGAGGTTCCCATGAAAGCCTACCGCCCATCGCCGCGGCACATTCCGGAGCTCAACGGCTTGCGCGTGCTGCTGGTGTTCATCGTCAGCTGGTACCACATCTGGCAGCAATCCTGGTGGACGCCCCATATCGGCAGGTATTCGCTGGATTTCCTCGTCCGCGCGGGCTATGTGCCGGTGGACGGTACGATATTGCTGTCAGGCTTCCTGCTGTTCCTGCCCCATGCAAGGGCCATGCTTCTGGGGGAACGTATCCCCGACACCCGTGAGTTCTACCAGAAGCGCGTGATGCGCATCGTGCCCAGCTACGTATTCGTCACCCTGCTGATGCTCTTTGCCGTCGCCATCCCTTACGACCTGTATTACGGTGATCTTGGCGCCCTGCTCAAGGACGTTTTCATGCACCTGACCTTCACCCAGACCTTTGACTTTGCAACCTACATCGCCACCCCCATCGGCGTGGCCTCCTGGACGGTGGCCATCGAGATGCAGGCCTACCTCATCTTCCCGCTGCTGGCAAAATGGGTGAGGAAGAATCTGCTGGGCACCCTCTCCACCATGGCGTTGATCGCGCTGCTCTTCCGCAGTTGGATCACCTGGAATATGAAGGACTACAACATGGTGGTCAACCAGCTGATCAGCTTCCTGGACATATACGCCATGGGCATGGGCGCTTCCGTCCTCTACGTCAAGCTGACCACCCTGTATCCTGCGGAGAACAAGCTGCGCTTCATCTGGCAGGCGGCGGCGACGGTGGCGATCATCCTGGCCTTCTGGGGATTGACCGAGCTGCTGCGGGATCAGGCTGGCTCCAGCGGACAGGCCGCCATCCAGGCCGGACAGATGAACCGCCGCCCGCTGTTCGGGCTGCTGCTGGCGACGCTGACCGTGGCACTGCCCTTCGCGGTGCTGCCGCTGCGGTTCCTGTTTGGCAACAAGCTTATGGGCTTCCTGGCGATGATCAGCATGAACTACTACCTCATGCATCAGAACATCGCCGTGCACCTCAAGCGCATTCAGTTTCCTCCGGCGGAGAACTACCCCTATCCCAATATGGTTGCCGGCGGTCCGGAGGAGCCCTGGAAGTATCAGTACACCGCGCTGTGCTTCGGGCTGAGTATTCTGACAGCCATCGCCATCACCTTCCTGGTCGAGAAACCCGGCGCGTGGGCGCTGAGGAAGGGTTTCAAGCGGCTGGAGGAGAGGCTTGCACAAAAAAAGGCCGAACGTCAGCCGGAGTAACTCCCTCCGTCATCGCGCAAGCGCGATGCCACTTCCCGCCACCGGGGCTCCCGGCTCGGGAGGGAGGCTTTTGGCTACCGTAACGAAGGCTCCCTCTCGAGGGAGCTGTCCGCGTCCACAGACGCGGCCCCATTTACCTGATGAATCAATTACAAAAGGAGGTTCCCTATGTCCACCTTCTACCGTTTCCCCGGCGGCCTGCGCAAGGCCCTGACCCTCTCCTACGATGATGGTGTGGAGCAGGATATCCGCCTGATGGAGATCCTGGACAAGCATGGCATCCGCTGCACCTTCAACCTCAACAGCGGCTGCTGGGCCCCCGAGGGAGTGGTCTACGCCCCCGGCACCATTCACCGCCGGATGCCCAAATCCCAGGTGGAAAAGGTGTACGCCAATCCCAACCACGAGGTCGCGGCCCACTGCCTGACCCACGCTTCCCTGACCGAGCTGTCTCCTGCCGAGGTTGCCTGGGAGGTGCTGGAGGATCGCCGCAACCTGGAAGTCATGTTTGGCGGACTGATCCGCGGCCTGGCCTATCCCTTCGGCACCTTCTCCGACAGGGTGGTGGACGCCCTCAAGGCCACCGGCGCTGCTTACGCCCGCACTGTGGTCTCCACCAATGATTTCTCCATCCCCAATGATTGGCTGCGCCTGCACCCCACCTGCCACCACAACGCCCCCAACCTGATGCAGCTGTGCGATCGCTTTCTGGCGGACACGGTGCCCTTTGGCAGCAAGCTGTTCTACCTGTGGGGCCACTCCTACGAGTTTGAGGCGGACGACAACTGGCAGGTCATCGAGGACTTCTGCGAAAAGATGAGCGGCCGTGACGACATCTGGTATGCCACCAACATCCAGATTGTGGACTATGTCAACGCCTGCCGCGCCATCATCACCTCGGCGGACGGTAAGACTCTCCATAACCCCACCTGTATCGACGTGTGGGCGGATATCAACGGCAAGCGCGTGGTTATCCATGCCGGCGAGACGGTGAAACTTTGATCCGCCAAGCGCATACAAAATGCCTCCTCTTGTTAAACGCGTTATTATGTAGAGGAAGGTTTACCCCTCCTCGTCATGAGTCGCGGGAAATACAGTAAATTCAAGCAGTTATGGCTTGAAGGGAAACCTTCAAGTACATAGCTGCTTTTTCTATTGCAGCAGAAAGAGAGGATACCCTATGAAACTGACCTATCGCCGCTGTGGAGACTACTACCTGCCCAACATCGGCATTCCTGCCGAAGACATGCGCCCGCTTGGCAAGTACGGCAGAATGCGCATGCGATACCTCCGGGAGCATCGTTCCCTCCTGTTCAATCAGCTCCTGCTGTCCGGCAAGCTCATGAAGCACCTGTACAGCATTGACGATGCCTGCCAGGAACGCCTGGATCTGCTGATTCCTCAGATGAAAGCAGCCGAAGGCGTTACCGAGGACTTGAAAGCTGCCGACCAGATGGAATGGGTACGCCGCATGAACAGTATTCACAACCGGATTGAAGAAATGCTGTTCAACGAGCTGATCTATGACTGAGGAGCCGCGTCGCAAGCAAACAGGCACGAGCTACACGCCCGTGCCTGTCTCCCCAAGAATCAGATGGAGGTACTTATGAAGAAACTGCTCAAGCTGCCCCTTCGGATAGCCACTCTGCCTCTCATTGCGATACTGCTGGTATTCCAACTGATTTCATCCCTAATTGTTGGATTGACCTCCATCGCAACCAACCTGCTTGCAACGGTATTCCTCCTCGGCTCCCTTGCAGGGTGGATCGCCAACGCTCCCAACGGTCTGATCTTCCAGACGGCGGGGCTTGGTCTCTTCTTCGCTTTGCTCCGCACATCGCTGGATGGCTGCTGGAGAAAGTAACAGACCTTACGCTCGGTCTGCTGGATTTCTTGCGGGCCTGATGCATCAGGACTTCTTGCTCGCTTTGTTCCTACACTCAGCAGAACAGAAGCGTGAGTCTGCCCGGGGCGCATAGAACGCCATGCGGCAATGCTCGCACAAGCTCATGGGATTCTTTTCAGCCGTCAGCTTGACAGAGAACAGGAACTTTATCGCCAGCATCAGAGAATGGTAATCCCACACGATCACCGGATGATTCTGTAATTCCAGATGGTATGTAGGCGCATTGCCTTCAAAGCAGGCCAGTCCCTTCCGATACAGTTCCAGCGTGTGTTCGTCTGTTTTGTCCCGGTCCTCGTAATACAGGTATGTTGATGTAAAGGTGAACGCCCAATCCAGGAACGCTTCCTTCAGCCACTCATAGGGTTCACCATAGTTGCGCATGAAGGATATTGCCATGGCTCGCGGATCATTGCGGAAGGTCATGGACAGCGCAGCTTCTGCCCGGTCTTCGCCGGATACATTCCAGATGGATTCAATGCCGCGCTTGTGGAAATCCGGCATTCTGAACGGGAAAAAGAGCTTCATGTACGCCAGCGTGTCCATCGTCTCCTGCCGGATGAACTGGTTTTTGAGCAGATAGACCTTCTCGTACTCCACGAAATTCGGCGTAGTGGGCAGGGCTGTCATCATGCCAAGCAGGCCATAGTTACAGGCGAAGCGGAGGATGGCGTCCTTGATCTTCTTTTCAGGCGATTTCTTCATCACCAGCCGACCGACGTTGACTGCATCCAGCACCAGCTGGTCAACCACCTTCATGATGTTGTAGACGGCTGCTTCTGCGTCTTTCGTGGGCAAGAGATATTCCTTTCCGTCAGCAGCCACCCGCCATTCATAGGCGGCATACTTCGCCCAGAATGCGTTGGTGTGTTCAAACAGGTTCTTCATCGGAAGAATTGCCTACGATACCATCGGCACGGCTCTGTATGACCTGCGAGAGAAGATCCGGGATATGCAGACGGAGTACATGACGTTCTCTGCCAAGCCTCCCACACCACCTGCTGAAACTGCATAACATCTGCATCGCCTGGAATACCTCCGGGCGATGCTTTTTTAGAATTTATTTCACCACATCAGAAAAACAGTTCCGTTTTTGCCGGTTATTTGTCCTATTGGTGAAGGGAGAATCTATATGGACACATCTACATCCAATGGCCTGTAGAAAAAGAAATTCAAAAAATCTCAATTCATTGGAAAAAATCAAGCATTCTCGTACCCATATATTATGGAGGGGTATAACATCATCAGGCAAAATGCCATACCACCCCGCCATAGCCCCTATCAAAAATCAATCACAGCATTGCAGTCACGCTTCTGGCGTGGCTGTTTTGTATTGCCGGAAAGGAGAACACCATGCCAAGAGCCCCCAATCAGTGACCACCACCATCCCCCGACGTAAGACAGTACCTGACGACCAACAAAACCATGAAAAAGAATGAAATGAGGAAGGCAACGAAGATGAACCACATGCGTGCACGGACACTGCGTCATGGATTCCAGAAAGAGAGCAACCATTGGAACCCCGCAACGACTTTTACACCACCCAGCGCATCGGGAACACCCTGTTCAAGGTCAGGCTGAAGTTCGCCCCCGATGCCCACGAAACCATGGAGGACAAAATTATCCGTATGATCCGCAATGAGGTATTGGAAAAGCCTCAGAACTATGCTACAATGACTGTACCACAAACGAGTCCGCAGTCTGAAAGGAGCGCCTGACATGGCCGCAACCCAGACTGAAGGAAAGATCACAGCCCTGTACGAAAGACTCTCCCGCGACGACGACATCGTCGGGGACAGCAGTTCCATTGCCAATCAAAAAACTTACCTCGAAGCCTACGCTGCACAGCAGGGCTTCACCAACTGCGTCCATTACACGGACGACGGCTATTCCGGCGTCAATTTTGATCGGCCCGGCTGGAATCGCATGATCGACGACATGGAAGCCGGGAAGATTGGCGTCGTGCTGGTCAAAGACATGAGCCGTATTGGCCGTAATTACCTGTCCACCGGCTTCTACACGGAAGAAGTGTTTAGGAAGCTGGGCGTACGCTTCATCGCCGTATCCAACGGGATCGACAGCAACGATCCCAGTACGAATGAATTCGCACCGATGCCTTCAGGAATGTTTCCTGGACAGCATCCTCAGCTAAATCCCTGTCGCGAAGGTACATGTAGCATGTACGAAACAGCAAAACTTCATAGGTTTCTACCATGTGCGTTAATATCGCTTCGTGGTCATTGCCCGGATCCTTGACAATTTCCATTTGCTGTTTCCCTCCTTTCACTTATATAGACGAAGCATATCAGATTTTGTAAGCACCTTTTCAGAAATCCATGTGGGATTTTATCAGAAATATGGAGATATGAAAAGAGCGCCTGCCCCGAAGCAGAAAAAGCACCGGCTCGTGAAGAAGAAACTTTCGCAGCCGGGTTTTTCTGTATCAGCATTTGTTGTTACATATGTCTCTCTGAAAAGTCGTAAGAAAGTGACACATACAGTCGTTTTATAACAGAGCAAGAGGCTGAGTGCGCTGGATTTCTATTACAAATGTAAATTATGTGAGCAAAATGTTGACATATATAGACATCCGTGTTATTCTTCCAACTGTACTACTTGTATTAATACAGTGGTACAGCTTTCGAAGAAGGGAGGCAGAAAGATGTTCCTTGTGAATCCAAAAAGCAAGCAGCCCCTGTACGAGCAGCTTGTAGAGCAGCTTCGCAGACAGCTGATCCTGGGCGGAATGGAGGCGGGTGCGGCCATGCCCTCCGTCCGGCAGCTTGCTACCGAGCTGGGTATCAATCCCAATACCATCCAGAAGGCCTACCGCCGTATGGAAGAGGAAGGCATGATCATCTCTGTGCCGGGCCGTGGGAGCTTCGTCAGCGACGACCTGGCGGATATGCTGAAGCGGCAGCGGGCGGAGCAGCTGGAACAAACCCGGAAGATGATCAGCTTGTGCCGGGAGATGGGACTTCCCAAGAACACCATTGATGAAATTGTTGAGACCGTTTATAAGGAGGGAGACGCTTGTTAATTGTCAACCAGATCGATAAGAGTTTTGGAAAGAAGCTGGCCATTGCCGATCTTTCCCTGAGACTGGAGGAAGGGCATATTTTCGGCATGCTGGGTACCAACGGTGCCGGAAAGTCCACCCTTCTGCGTGTAATGACCGGCATCCTGAAGCCCGACCAGGGCAGTGTGCTGCTGGACACCATGCCCGTGTACGAAAATCCCTTGGCCAAGCAGGAGATTTGCTACCTGAGCGACGAGCCCACCTTCCTGCCTAACGCCAGCATTGCGGAAATGGGACGGATGCAGGCAGCTTACTATCCCAGCTTTGACAGCCAGAAGCTGAAGGAGCTGTGCCAGCGGTTCGCGCTGCCAATGAACGAGCGCATCACCAGCTTTTCCAAGGGCACCCAGAAGCGAGCACAGATCTGCCTTGGCCTTTCCCTGAACCCCCGGGTACTGCTCTGCGACGAAACCTTCGACGGCTTGGATCCCGTCATGCGTGACAACTTCAAGCGGGTCCTCAGCCAGGAGACGATCGACCGGGGCCTGATTACCGTGCTGGCTGGCCATAACCAGCAGGAGATGGAAGACATCTGCGACAGCGTTGGTTTCCTTCACGAGGGCAAGCTGGTCTGCTCCGGCGACCTGGACTCCCTGCTCAGCGATGTGCACCGTGTGCAGCTGATCCCTGCGGAAAACGTGACAGACGAGCAGCTGGCCGCCTTCCGTCCTCTGCGCCTGCAGCGGCAGGGCCGCCTGTGCATGATGACCCTCCGTGGAGACCGTGCACAATTGGAAATGGAGCTTAATGAACTGAAACCCATGTTTATGGAGTTTTTGCCCCTCTCCCTGGAGGAAGTATTCATTCTGGAAATGGAGGATCGTGGTTATGCGCAGCAATAAACTGAATGCAACCCAGTTTCTTCTGAAAAGAAATCTGTTTATCGGCGTGATGGTATTTTTGATCGTGTTCTTCACGCTTCCCTTCTGGGGCCTGGCCAACATTCCCAATGCTAAGGAAAACATCATGACCTGGCAGGAGCCCGCTTACCAGGCAGAAAGCCTCAAAAACGTTGTTACCAATGACCTTCTGAACTCCCAGAGCCTGGAAAGCTGGGTGGTTCTCTTTGGCGCACTGGGTTTCCTGACCGCCATGATGATGATGCGTCACCTGTTCAGCCGCCGTCAGGGTATGCTGCACGCCGCTTTGCCTGACAAGCGGGAGACCGACTTCCTGCGCAGGATCATCGGGTATGTGGTGTTGTGTCTGGCTCCCATTGTGCTGAACATGCTGCTCTACCTGCTGGTGGTGGCGGTGAACGGCCTGTTGCCTTATGTGGAATGGGGCAAGCTCCTGGCCAAGTTCGGCATGATGCTGCTTATCAACCTGTACGGCTTTGCCATTGGCCTGCTGGCCAGCGTGCTGACCGGCACCTACTGGGCCGCGCTGCTGGCCGGGGCTGTGCTCATCGTGGGCGCGGAAGGTCTGGCCTATCTGTGGAACTACCTGGCCGGCCGTTACCTGCACACCATGATCACCGGTGGTGTTGGCACAACGCTCGTGCGCTACTCTCCGGCATTTTCCCTCTACAAGGGCCTCTATCGCCCGGCAGAGTTTGCCTGGGTACCCGCTGTGCTGGGTATCGTCGCTGCCTTGGGGCTGAGCTTTATGCTCTACCGCATCCGCAAGGCGGAAGCCACCGAGCGCACGCTGGCTTTTGGCTGGCTGCACACCGTCATGGGCTTTATTCTGCCTCTCATGGGCGGCAGCATCGTGGGTATTGTGGTGTTCCTGTCCTTCTTGACGGAACTGAGCCTGATTATCGGCATGGTGCTGGGTGTACTCCTGACCTACTGGATCTGCAGAATGATTTTCAACCAGCGGTTCTGCGGCATCCTTAAGCAGTGGTATCTGCCTGCGGCGGCAGCCCTGGTGCTGATCCTGGGCGTGGTGGTGCTTCACACCGATGTGTTCGGTTACGACCACTTCATGCCTGAGAGGGACAAGCTGACCGCCATCTCTTATCGCCCCCAGGGCTACCACACCAACGAAATTGTCACCCTCACCAGCGACGAAGCCTTAGACGCTGCCTACGGCTGGTGCACTCTGATGCGGGACGAGGTGGACAGCATGGAAAACGGCATCTATGCTAACACGGAGGGTACGAGTATGAGTCGCGTAGCGGTGACCTACCACTTTGAGGGACGCACCATCCGCCGCATGTATCCCAATTCAGAGATCCGTAATGACGCGCAGCTTTACCTCCAGACCATCATTGACAGCGATGACTACAAGCAGAGCCTGATCCGCGAGTTCCACTTAGCGGATGGCACCATCCAGAACGTGTATGTCAACACCTATGGCAGAATGTTCCGCAATGACGAGCTCTTTACCGAGTTTGGCGTGATGCCCAGCTACATGAACTTGGATAAGGCGCGGGACGCTCTCACTATCGACAAGTGGATGAAGGCGCTGCGTGAGGACATCCAGAACCGCACCCTTGCGGACAAGAAGATGGATCCCATTTTCAGCCTGTCTATCAGTACACGGGATGAGAAAACCGGCACTTCCGACTATACCTTGGTAGATATCTACCCCTGCGATACCAATTTCCTCAAGCTGCTTCTGGGCGACAAGTGCCAGGATGTGATCGACTATGCCACCGGCGGTTATGCCGCAGACGAGGACGTGGTGGCCCTGCAGGTCACCTACAACTTGAGCCGCAAGGAAATGGCGGATAACGGCATCGATATGAAGGACGAGGTCAAGGCCATCAAGCTGGCTTCTTCCCCGGAAGAGGCAGTGGAATGGGTTCGCTGCACCCAGAGCAGCCATGTGGGATCTTACTATTTCATGCCGGATTACGAGGACAAGAGCTTCAGCCGCCTGTACCTCTATCGCAAGAGCGAGCTGGAAATGAGCAAGACCTACAACAGTTTTGAGATCCCGGAAGATCTGACCCAGCTTTACACCATGGAAAACATTCCTGTAGGAATCGTTCGGGATTTTGTTGGGAAGTAAGGGATTAATCAACCTACACTGAACGCGATGCTGTTGTCCGCCGAAACGAGGAATAGAGTTATCTCGATCATTGGTGTATTGAAGCTGATGCTGTTTTCACAACTGTCATCTGGTATTCTTCTCGAATGAAAAAAGAGGATGTGTCGTTTCAGATAATTGTGACTCAGACCTACATGTTCCGGCAGGGACAAATGAATATGGGTTTGACATGTTGCTATATACTCCGAGAGGTCATGCCCACGTCAAACCGGATAGACTTCTGTCTGAGACGATTATTCCACACTCTATATCCATATCGTAAAACTGACTGATGTAGTTAACAAATCAGAAGGGAGGCTTTACCCGTATGAAAAAACCGCTCATCCTGCTTGCCTGTCTTGTAATCATCGCCATGGTGGCTATTTCTACAATCATCATGCAGCCAGAAGACCGCATCAATCCGACAACTCAATCCGACAATGTGGTGGATGCTGTGAATTTAACCGCTGCACTTCCCCAAGCAAAAGCTGATCCGCTACAAAATCCTGCGGAAACAGTGCAGGGTGTTACCTATGAACTTGAAGTAGAAGACGCTTTGATAACCCTGACGCTGCCAAGCGAATACGAAATGCTGCCAATTGAATGGATAGAGACACAATCGTTGCCAGAACGGTATGAGTTTTTGAATTCTGTAACTGGCAGCAAGTTTGGACTACAGTCGGATTCTGATAATCAGAAGAATCAAGACATTCGTCTCAGTAAACTCCATGATCCTGCAAACAAATTTACTTCATTTTCGTTGACATGCAGTACATATCAAACATGGGCGTACTTTCACTACGATAACTGGAATCATGGGTTTTATGTAATTGCAGACAATGGCTACGCCTATAACTTCTATCTGTCTCTCCCTGAGAATCAGGGACAGAACAGCCCGCCTGAAGAAGCATTGAAGATTCTGGAGACATTGCAGATAACAGGGAAGTGATATGTAGCTGAACCGTAATAAACCATTGGCAAGGGATTTGAAAGAGCCGAGAATAACCATACGGTCACTCTCGGCTCTTTCATATTGGTTTGCTTTGTCGTTGCTCACTCTTTGAAAAAGGATAAAACACCCTTGACTAAAGAACTCGAAACAGGGGGAGGCGTTTTTTATCACCAAAACGCAAAAAAGTGGCCGAAGCCACTTTTTTGACACGTCAGCGATTAGCCCAGGGGCAGGATCTCGGTGATCTCGAAGAACATGGCACCCTGACGGGCATCCATCATCAGCTCGTCAACGACGGCCTGATCAGCGATGGTCTCAAAGTACATACGAGCGCCGGACACAGCGTAGGGCTTGTCAGCGGTCATGATGGCGTAGACGGCCAGGCCTTCGCCGGTGGCTTCCAGGTTGGCCTTGGTCTGATTCTCGGCCAGGCCCAGCTGGATGTAGTACTTGTCGTTCAGCTTCTTGATGGCGAAGATGAACACGCCAGCGTTGGGGCTGCCGTCGGGGTTGGTGGTGCAGATGAGGTAGAAGCCGGCCTGGCCGTTCACGGACTCCATCAGGGGGTCGCCGGTCAGGGCGAAGTCGGCATAGTAGTTGGCAACGGAAGCAGAGGTGAAGGCGTCAGCGGAGGGGGAAGCAACGGCCTCGCCCAGAGCGACGACGGGCAGCATCAGCACCAGAGCCAGCAGCAGAGCAGCAAACTTCTTCATGGTAGTTTCCTTCCTTTCAATATATGGGATAGGGGTACAGAGTAAGAATACATGATTTACCGATGATTGTCAAGGGAAATGTTATGATTTAGCCCGTTGATGCCCAGGATTTACATTTGCTGCCGCCTATGGTATCATGGATGCATAAGAGGAGGTGCCATCATGGGCCTGAGCGTGCATACATTGCTGCTGCAGGGCAGCACGACCTTCCTGCCCCTGGAGCCGGGGGACATTGTCCGCAGCCATAATCCGCCCTGGACGGTAATCCTCCCCGGGGATGGGGGCGGCGGTGCGGAACACCTGATGCGCATCGCCCGTGCGGTCAGCGGTGCCTGCCTGTACTTCGAGTATTTCGATGACGACATGTTCTCCCTCCACCTGTATGTGGACGGCAAGCGGGAGGCCTCCCTGTCCACCCATCCGGAGGCGGGCCGAACCAGCCATGTGGAGCGCATCTCCTGGGCGTTTTTCGGGGATGACAGCGCCACCAAGGCCCTCAAGCTGGTCAGCAAGACCTGCATGCTGGAGGAACAGCTGGCCCTGGCGGAGGAAGCCCTGGGCGCCTCGCTCCTGGAGCACATCGAGTTTGAGCCCCGCCATGCGGAACGGGGGGCGGACGCCTTCATCGCTGTAACCGCCCGGCTGAAGGCGCTGAAAAACCGCAAGAATGCCTACCGCGCCGTGGAGGTGCCGGAGGCCGAGATTCCCCTGGCGCTCCTTACGGACAAGCTGCCCGCGCCCCGGTACACCGCCATCCCCGACGCGCAGCTGATCTATGAAACAAAGTACAAGGGCCCCAACCGGCTCTGGCTGAAAAATATCTCTGATGGGCGCATCCTCCACGAGGGCACGGTGAACGGTGAGATCTGCGAGCAGGTGTGGTGGATGCCGGAATTCCGGCAGTACGTCACCTTCAGCCGGACGGTCTGGGTGGACGGCGCAGGCTGGAAGATCCTCTGCACCCAGTTTGACGAGCGCCTGACCCTCCTGCGCGAGGTGTATCTGCCCCCGCATACATGGATTCCCACCCGGCTTACCCGCCGGGAGGGCACGACCTTCTGGAGCGGCAGGTGGCAGGATGACCGCATCCAGATCCTCGACATCGCCGACCTCACGCTGCGCTACATCAAGCCGGAGGACCGGGTGATCTTCCGCGGCCTGCCCACGACGGAGCTGATCTATGGCAGCAAGGGGGATTCGGACGTCATCCTCTTTGACCGCACGGGCCGGCTGATCTCCCGGCACCGCTTCAAGGGAGATTACGTCCATCTCGGCACGGTGAACGGCGAGATCTACGCCGTGGAAACCCAGTACAGCGACACCGGCCGCGTGGAGCGCATCTGGCGGCTGGAAAAAATCTGATCAGGAGGTGCCACGATGGGCCTGACGCTGACGACTTTGCTCATTCCCGGGGAAAACCCGGCATTGCCGCCCCTGCGCCACGGGGAAACCCTGCGCACCCACTGTCCCGGCTGGACGATCATCCTTCCGGGGGAGACGGAGGATCACGGCTACGACGCCCTGCAGAAGCTGGCCCGAAAGTGCCAGGGGCCCTGCCTGTTCTTCCACTATTTTGACGATGATTTCTACGTCCTGCGCCTGCATGTGGACGGCAAGCGCACGGCGGTGCTGTCCTCCGATGCATCCATCGAAAAGAGCAGCAAGGTGAACCTGATCTCTGCCGCCGTATTCGGGGATGACCGGGCGGATGCTGCCCTGAAGCTGGTCGGCAGGCTCAGCGACCTGGAGGAGCAGCTGGATATTCTGGAGGAGACCCTGGGCGTATCCCTGCTGGAGGATCCGGAATTCGAGCCCCGCCATGTAGAGGTCGGCACCGCCGCCTTCGATGCGGCCACGGCCCGTCTGGCGGCCCTCAAAAAGCGGAAAAACGCCTACCGTGCCGTGCAGATCCGCGACGAGGACGTGCCCGACGCCCTGCGGGATGTGCGGCCCTCGGCCGCCTTTGGCCGGCCCCAGGTGTACATGGCGGCGCTTCCGGCTGAGGACAGCACCGGCCGTCCTCTGGAGGGGCAGGTGCAGGTGGATGTGCGACAGGCCGCATGCTCCCACCCTTCGGGGGATTACATCGGCTGCGCATTTTTCAATCAGCGTCCCACCATGGCCGTGCGGATGAATGCATCAGGCGAGCTCCTGTGGGCCTTTGCGCCGGAGGGTGCTTATTCGCTGCTGATCTGTCCCGCGAAGGATGCCGATACCCTGCTGGCGCTGGATACCCTGGCCCGTGAGGAGGGGCGCATCTGGCTGCTGGACGCCGGAGACGGCCGCGTCCTCCGGGAGGAAACGCTGCCCCCTGGGCGCAACGGCGTTCCCCGGTGGATCGACTGCCTTGGGCAGTACGCCCTGTACTGGCGCGACGGCAAGAACCAGGGCTTTGATCTGCTGGATGAAACCCTGACCCTTGTCAATCGCCGGGAGCTGCCGGACATCAAGGCAGCCTTCACCAATCCGGTGACGGTGCAGGGGAGCGTCTTTTGGGTGCAGGATGTCTTCACCCACCAGGTGGTGAGCTTCGATCTGGCCAGCGGCGCTGTGGAGAAGATCCGTCTGGAGGACCGGGCGTATTTCACCGGTCTAGGCGCGGACGGGCTGCTGACTGGCTTCCAATCCGGCAAGGAGCTGCTGCTCTTTGACCGCACGGGCCGGTTGATTTCGAAGCATCCCTTCAAGGAGCTGGCCACGCTGCAGAACATCCCCATCATTGATGGAAAAATGTACGTGGTGGAGGAGATCGGCGGCCTGATGCGGGCCATGACGGGCGCGCCCGCCGAAAGGCGCTGGTGGCGGCTGGAAAAGATCAGCTCCCGTTGCCCTTGACAAAGGCTCCGCAGCGGGCGTACAATCAGTATATGATAGAAAGGCAGGTGAGCGGCTGTATGACTCCTATTGTTATGATCCGGAACGGAAGTCAGCCTGCTTGCCACATAGGTGCGTCATAAGCTGGACGCCCGCGCCTTCCATTTGCAGCGGCAATACGACGCTTCCGTGTGACGGGGCGTCGTGTTTTGTTGAAAGGATTGCCTATGCTGAAACTGAAATACCTGGTGGAAAACTTTGACCTGGCCCGCATGGCGCTGCAGCTCTGGCCCCATGATGAGGCCACGCTGGCGGAGAGGATGCGGTATTTCCGCATATCGGCCAACGCGGTGTACCCCTACGAGTGTAACGGGAAGCTGTGTTTCCTGCGGCTGTGTCCGGCGGAAGAGAAGACCTTGCCCCTCATCCGGGAGGAGCTGCGGTTCCTCTCCCTGATCCGGGAGGCAGGGTGTCCTGCCATGCGGCCAATTCCCTCCCTGAACGGGGAGTGTTTCCGACATATACGCAGCCCGTGGGGCGTGTGGTATGCGTGCGCATTTGAAGGTGTGCCGGGCGTCCCTTTGGAGCAGGTGGAGCTGACGGAGGAGGTCATTACCCGATATGGAGAGGCGCTGGGCCAGCTGCACCGCGCGTCGATGGACATCGTCATTCCCCCTGCACGTCCCAACTTCCTGGATTTGCTGAAGTGGAGCGCCGCCATCCTGGAGGATGCTCCCTATGCCATTTTCCGGGAATGCCGAGACGTCCGCGACGAGCTGCTGAAGCTGCCCCGTGGGCCCTTTGCCTTTGGCATGATCCATGGGGACTTCGAGCTGGATAATGTCTTCTGGGATGGGGAAGGATGCCAGGTCATCGACTTTGATGACTGCATGGTGCATTTTTACGCCCTGGATGTGGTGATTGCCCTGGATGAGCTGGCTGCGGATGCGCAGGAGGCCTTCCTGCGGGGGTACCGCAGCGCCTGCCCGGAGGCGCGGATACATACGGAGGATTTCCCCCTGCTGCGCCGGTTCCGGGATGTGTACCAGTACGCCCGGATCATGCATGCGCTGTCCGAGCGGCCGGAGGAGGAACCGGATTGGATGCCTGCCCTGGTGTCCCGCCTGGAAGGGAGGATGAACGCCATCGGGGCGAAGATCCAGCAGGAACGCAAGGCGCGTAAGAAGCGTCCATGGGACAGGGCCTGATAAAGCCTGTCGGATTCACATAATGAAACGGCCTCCTGCTGTGGCGCGAACCATGGCAGGAGGTCTTTTCATTGGCGGATGTATATGATGTACGCAATCCAGTTGAGGGCCAGTGCGCCCAACCAGGCAATGCTTTCTGCCCAGGCGGTGGCGGCAAAGCCCAGTCTGGCAATCAGCAGCACGATCACAGGGATGCGCAGCGCCATCTCCAGGATGCCGGAGCACATGGGGACCATCGGGCGCCCCAGCCCTTGTACCGAGCAGCGGAAGACGAACAGCAGGTTCAGGAAGATCAGGGTGATGCCGCAGAGCCGCAGGAATTCTTCGGCCAGGGCAATGGTGTCGGCGCCGGTGAGCATCAATCCGGCCAGTTGCCGGGGCAGGAAGAACATTGCGCCGCCCAGGATTAGCCAGGAGACGAAGGCAATGCCGGCGCCTGTCCGCACACCTTCACGGATGCGCTGGATATGACCCGCGCCCTTGTTCTGGCTGACGAAGGCGGACAGGGAGAATCCGGCGGTCACAGAGGGGAGCATGAACAGGTTCAGATACCTGCTGCAGGCCGAGTAGGCTGAGGTAAAGGCAGAGCCCATCCCATTGACATACCCTTGCACTACCATGCAGCCCACGGCGGTGACGGAGTTCATGCATGCAGCAGGGACGCCGTTTGCCAGCAGGCTGAAATCGGCGGTGCGGTCCGGGGTGAAATCGCTGCGCTGCAGACGGAGCAGACTGCTCCGGCGCAGCTTTTCCAGACACACCAGTACAGAGATCCCCTGGGCAAGGACAGTGGCGATGGCGGCGCCCTCCACGCCCATGCGCAGCCCGAAGATCAGCAGGCAGTCCAGCAGGATGTTGGCGGCGGAGGCGATCAGAATTGCCTTAAAGGGGGTCTGGCTGTCCCCCAGCGCCCGGAGAATGCCCGAGCAAAGGCTGTACGCCGCGTTCACAGCCAGTCCGCCAAAGTAGATGTAGCCGTATACCAGACTGTCCCGCATGAGCGCGGGTGAGGTCTGCATAAAGCCCAGCAGCGGCCGGAGCAGGACGAGGGAAAGAAGTGTCAGCGCGGCAGTTATGGTGGCACACAGGCGAAGAGAATGGGCGGTGTATTTGCGCAGCAGCGCGTGATTCCCCGCGCCGAAGCATTGGGCAATGCTGATGGAAAAGCCGTTGGTGACGCCCATCAGGAAGCCGGTGATCAGCAGTGACAGAGAGGAAAGATTGCCCACTGCGCCCAGGGCCTGGTCGCCGATGCCCTTGCCGACGATGACGGTATCCACAAAGGTATAGGCCTGCTGCAGTGTGTTGGTCAGCAGCATGGGGAAGAAGAAGCCCAACAGTCGCGCGGATACCCGGCCTCGGGTCAGATCGTTGCTTTCCTGCATGCGACTCACCTCCGGTAGGTTCGTTACGGTTCGTCAGGTTTGGTAAACTGGGCAACGCACTCTACGCCGCTGGTCCAGCAGAACATGTCCACCGGCTGCACCTTGTCCAGGGTGTAGCCTTTTTCAACCAGCAGCGCTGCGTCGCGGGCCTGGGTGGCCACGTTGCAGCTCACATACACGACCCGTCGCGGACCAGCCTTGGCGATAGCGTCGATGACTGCGATTTCGAGGCCCTTGCGGGGCGGGTCAATGACGATCACGTCCGGGCGCAGGCCCTCGTCCACCAGGGCGGGGAGGACGTCCTCTGCCGCACCGCAGCGGAAATCCGCATTGGCGATGCCGTTGCGATTCGCGTTCTCCTTTGCGTTGTCGATGGCCTGGGGGACGATCTCGATGCCCAGCACTTCCTTGCAGTGCCTCGCCATCATCAGGCTGATGGTGCCCGCGCCGCAGTATACGTCGCACAGGCGATCGTCGGGCGTCAATTCGGCGAAGTCCAGCGCGGTCTGGTAGAGCACCTCCGTCTGCATGGGGTTCACCTGGAAGAAAGCCGCCGGGCTCAGGTCGAATTCCAGCCCGCACAGCACGTCCTTGAGCGTCGATTCGCCGAACAGCGTGCGGAACTTCCGCCCCAGGATGACGTTGGTCTTCTCGCGGTTCTCATTGAGCACCAGGCCGATCACGCCCAGGGACGCGAGCTTCTTCCATAGCTCCTCCGCCTTGGGGATGGACGTGCCGTTCACCGCCAGGGTGACCAACGCCTTGTGCTCGCGGTTCACGCGGGTGACGATGTGGCGGACGAGGCCGGTGTGGGTGACTTCGTCATAGGGCGCGATGCGGTTCTGCTTCATCCAGCTGAGCACCGCGCGGCTGATATCGTCGGCCGGAGGCATGGCATTCGCGCAATGGTCAATGCGAATGATATCGTGGCTGCGGGGCGCAAAGAAGCCCACGCAGGGCTCATCCGCTGTGCCGCCTACGGGGAGGGCGGTCTTGTTGCGGTAGGCGGAGGGCTCCGCCATGCCCAGCACGGGAGGAACGGCCACGTCCAGCTTGCCGATGCGCTGGAAGCAGTCCGCCACCTGCTGACGCTTGGCTGCAAGGGTGGCTTCATAAGTCATGTGCCGGCAGGAGCAGCCGCCGCACCGGGGATAAGCAGGGCAGTCGGACTCGCGGCGAATGTCTGCGGGGAATGCGGGAGCGCCTTCCAGCTTGCCGAAGGCGTAGCGCTTGGCGTCCTTGACGATGCGGACGGGCGCGGTCTCGCCGGGCAGCATCCCGGGAACAAACACGGCCATGCCGTCCGCGCGGCACACACCCTCCATATCCGCGCCCAGCGCGTCGCAGGTCAGGGTCAGAATATCGTTCTTGCGCATGTGAAGCGCCTCCAAATCGTGGTGATGGCTTATTGTAGCATGTGGAGCGGCACCTTGGCAAGGGCGGATTGTGCAGTGCTGCCGAAAACTGCCTATATATAGTAGAAGGGATTTTTTGCGGCCAAGGATACGGTTGATATTCAACCAGATTGTCAAGGCGCGAAAATCCGAATGCTGAACAGCGAATGGGGAACGTTGTTTGTATTTGGGCGAACGATGGTACAATAATGTAGGAGCTTGCGTTCGGGAATAATGAAAACTTGCAAAAAAGTCAAAAAAATCGAAAATTAGGTGTTGACTTTCCTAATGAAGTTTGATAAGATACACAAGCTGACTCGCGCGGGAGACCGCAGGGTGAGCACTGAACCTTGAAAACGATACAGAGAATGAAACGCAAAATTATGACAGTAATTCCGAATGAGTTGATTCTTGGCCGGGAAACCGGTAAGAAATAAACAGGATTAAATGAAAGAGTTTGATCCTGG
>SVGL01000052.1 GCA_015056325.1 Clostridiales bacterium
GGTAACAGAGCATGAAGGTTCGTCCGTCCGTGAAGCCCATCTGCGAGAAGTGCAAGATCATCCGCCGCAAGGGCAAGGTCATGGTGATCTGCGAGAATCCCAAGCACAAGCAGAAGCAGGGCTAATCAGGGCTATGCCCCTGGTAGGGCCTATAAGTGTCGCAATTTCTGCGACCCCTCTGCCTGTAAAGAAGTGGCGCTATGCCACTTTTTTGCGTTTTGGTGCCGCTGGAATTCCGCATGTATTCAAAAAAGGGCAGACACGCGAGGTGTCTGCCTTTTCGTGTACCATCATTGCCTTTTCATCTGCCGCAGGAACAGCAGCACAGCCGCAATCAGCGCGACGCCGGCGTACCCCAGCACCCAGGTCAGGTGGGGGAGAATGTCCGCGCAGTTGCCTGCAAGGGCGGCTCGCTCAAGCTCCACCGCGTGGACGAAGGGCAGTGCATAGGCGACCTGCTTGAAGGCCCCGCCCACCAGCTCCAGGTCAAACCAGATGCCGGATACCCAGGCGGAAAGGTTCGTCAGCAGCGCGCCGCAGACGCCGCCCACCTGCTTGTCATTCAGGATGCTGCCGCACAGCAGTCCCAGGGCAATGTAGAGCAGCGACACCGGGAGAATCAGCAGCACGGCGTACAGAATACGGATGGACAGATCCAGGCCGAGCAGGAGCGCTGCGCCATAGCAGATCACGCACTGTGCCACGGCAATGGGGAGGATGGGCAGCGTGTAGCCGAGGATGAAATCCACTGGCGTCAGGGGCGTGGTGTAGAGCCGCTGCAGCAGGGAAGTTCCCCGGTCACGGGAAATGATGGTGGCGGAAAAAAGCGTCATGAAGGAGAGGCCGAATACGGTGACGCCAGGGGTCAGATGAGCGATCTCAAACAGGGGTACAGGGATGTTGGCCTGGATGGCACTCAGCAGTCCCAGCAGCACCAGCGGGAAGCCCAGGCCAAAGAATAGGGTCAGCGGGTCGCGGAGGATCTCCTTGATGTTGCGGTTCGCAAAGGTCAGCATTCTCATTTGCCCGCCCCCTTTACAATGGTAACGAAGGCCTGCTCGATGCTGGCGGCTCCGGCAGATGCCTTGATCTCATCCGGCGTGCCGCAAGTGAGCAGCTTGCCCCGCGCCATGATGGCGATGCGATCAGAGAGGGCTTCCGCCTCCTCCATGTAATGGGTGGTCAGGATGATGGTCACGTTTCCTTTCAGGCCGCGGATAACGTCCCACAGATCGCTGCGGGCCAGCACATCCAGGCCCAGGGTGGGCTCGTCCAGGAAGAGGATTTCCGGCTCGCTGATGAGCGCCATGGCGATGCTCAGTCGTCGCTGCCATCCGCCGGAGAGCTTTCCGGCCTTACGGCGGAGGACTTCATCCAGGCCAAGCAGTGCGGTGACCTCCGCGATCCTGGCGCTGCGCTTTTCCTTGGAGAAGCCGTGCACGCCGCAGATCAGCTCCAGGTTCTCCAGCACAGACAATCCACGGGCGACGGCAGTTTCCTGGGGGGCGACGGCGATCAGGGCCTTCACAGCTGCGGGCTCTTTGCAGATGCTCTTGCCCTGCAGGAGAGCTTCGCCGCTGGTGGGCTCGGTCAGGCCGCAGAGCATCTTGATGGTGGTGGTCTTGCCGGCGCCGTTTACGCCCAGCAGGGAAAACAGCTCGCCCTGCTCAATGGTCAGCGAGAGGCCGTCCACGGCAAGGGCGTCCTTATATCGCTTTGTGAGGTTTTCAATCTGAATGGCGTTCATGCCCTGCCTCGCTTTCTGCCTCGTAGATGCGACGGTGGATTTCGTCCAGCGCCCCTTTGGGCGGGATGGCGATGCCGCGCTCCACGTCACCCAGGACGATCAGCGTGTCGCCGGGATGGATGTCGAAGACGTCGCGGGCCTCCTTGGGGATGACGAACTGGCCCTTTTCGCCGACCTTGACGGTCCAGGCATATTTGCCGGGAACAGGTTGAAGTTGGTTCATGTGAACACCTCCAAGTGAGATGAGTTATACAAATCATACTTATCATACTCCAACTCATGGATTTTGTCAACCTGAGAGGGCTGAAAGATACATTTTGGCGTCTGAAATGTCAGATGAATGAGGCAAATAAAAAAAGGCAGACGCGACGTCTGCCTTGTGATTACTTTCCGGTAAGCTTCTCCAGGGCAGCCAGAGCGGCGGCCTGTTCAGCCTGCTTCTTGGTTTTCCCGGAGCCCCGGGCCAGCTCGATGCCGTAGCGGTACACTGCAGCCTCGAAGGTGCGGTCGTGGGGCGGGCCGTCCTGGGCGAGGATTGCATAGGTGGGAGCGTCGCCGCCGTCCTTTTGAAGATGCTCCTGCAGGGCGCCCTTGGAGTCCTGCATGGGGCGGTGGACTTCCTCGGGCTTAGGCCAGTGGCGCTGGATGATGCCGCGGGCAGCCTCCAGACCGCCGTCCAGATACGCAGCTGCCAGGATGGCCTCCATCGCGTCGCACAGGACGGAGGGCTTGTCGCGACCGCCGGTGAGGGCCTCGCCCTTGTCCATGATAAGGGCCTCGCCCACGTGGAGGCTGCGGGCCACCTGGGAAAGCGCCGCCTCGCAGACCAGCAGGGCACGCAGGTGGGTCAGGGAGCCCTCCCGATCCTTGGGATGGGTGGCATAGAGGATGTCGGACATGATGTACTGCAGCACCGCGTCCCCCAGGAACTCCAGGCGCTGGTTGTCCTCGCCGCCCATGGAAGGGTGGGTGAGGGCGCGCTTCAAAAGCGCCGGGTTATTGAACTGGTAGCCCAGCGTGTTCATCAGATTCTGCATGATATGCTCTTTCTCCGGCGATGGCCGGGGTTGGCTGCATCCACGCGGAAAAGGACAAGGAGCGTCCTCTTGCGCATGAAAACAGAAGGGAATGGGGGACCCCTCCCGGCGTTGTGGCTCCGGGAGGGGTGTATGGCTTACTGATGCTCCTCGATGTACTTGACCACGTCGCCCACGGTCTTCAGATTCATGATCTGGTCGTCCTCGACGATGATGCCGTAGTTGTCCTCCAGGTCCATGATCATGACCATGACGTTGGCGGAGTCGGCCTTCAGGTCCTCGACCAGGCGGGTATCGGCGGTGATGGTGCTTTCGTCAGCCTTCAGCTGCTTGGCGATCATCTTCTTCACGTTCTCAAAAATCATGGGTGTGTCCTCCTTATAATGAATGATGAATGTATATCGCAATCCCGGTTGGGGTTATGCGTCTGCCTGGGTAACGAGGGACTCGACGCCCTTCTCGATGATGTCGACCACCTTGCCGTCGATCATCTTGACCAGCTGGCCGATGGCGCAGGAGAAGGCGTGGGCGTTGGAGGAGCCGTGAGCCTTGACCACCGCGCCCTGGACGCCCAGCAGGGGCGCGCCGCCGACCTCGGTGTAGTCCATCAGCTTCTTCACGCGCTTGAAGGCGGGCTTGCCGATCAGGCCGGCGATTTTGCCGCGGGTATCGGCCATCATCTCGCCCTTGATGATCTTGAGCAGCGCCATGGCGACGCCTTCGGTATTCTTGAGGATGAGGTTGCCGCTGAAGCCATCGGCCACCAGCACGTCGGCCGCGTCGGCCATCACATCGCGGGCTTCCACGTTGCCCACGAAATTGTAGGGGGCGGTCTCCATCAGGGGGTAGGTCTCCTTGACCAGGGCGTTGCCCTTTTCAGCCTCCGCGCCGATATTGACCAGGCCCACGCGGGGATTGTCCATCTGCATCACGCCCTGCATGTAGGCGCTGCCCATCATGCCGAACTGCACGAGATAATCGGGCTTGCAGTCCACGTTGGCACCGCAGTCGATCAGCAGCACATAGCCCTTGCCGTTGGGGAGCATGGGGGCCAGCGCGGGGCGCTCAATGCCGGGAATACGGCCCAGGCGGAACATGCCGCCTGCCAGCACCGCGCCGGTGGAGCCTGCGGACACAAAGCCGTCCACTTCCTTGTTGCGCAGGGCCAGCATGCCCTTGACGGTGGCGGAGTTCACCTTGCGGCGCACGCCCATCACGGGGGATTCCTCGTTGGTGATGACCTCCGGCGCGTCCAGCAGCTCAATGCGGGAGCGGACGTCGTCGCAGTCCACCAGATACTTCTCGATCTCCGGGATCACGCCGGCCAGCACGACCTCAATCCCGGGATAACGGCGCAGGGCCTCGATGGCGCCTTCCACGGGGGCCTGGGGTGCGAAATCGCCGCCCATTGCGTCAACAAAAATCTTCATCAGTAACGCCTCCGGTTCCTTGGTATCAGCTTATTTTACCATAATGAAGCGGTGAATTGCAAGTCTTTCGGGCGGATATGCCGCTATTTGGTCGGAAAAAATCCTTTGAGCATCAAAAAAGCGCCCCATGACGGAGCGCTTGTGGATATACATTTACACGCGGGGCCGGACGCTCAATCCGATGCCCAGTGCGCCCTCGCCGGTATGACAGCTCACGCCCATGGACAGGTCGTCGTAGAGGATGGGCATGCCGGGGAAGGCGGTCTCGATCTGCTTGAGCCACTTGGCGGTGGTCTGCTCGTCCGCGCTGCCGGCGGCCATCAGGAAGACATCGCCGCGGGAGTGGGCCTCCTGGAAGCGGATGGCCAGGTCGCTGCGGATGGACTCCAGCATGGTTTCGCAGGCCTTGTGCATGCCGCGGGCCTTCTTGTAGCTCTCCAGCTTGCCGGTGGCCAGGTGGAGGATGGGCTTGATGTTGAGCATGGTGCCCACGGCTGCTGCGGTGGAGGAGATGCGTCCGCCGCGCTTGAGGTATTCCAGGGTCTCCACGGCCAGGTAGATGACCATATCGTTCTTGGCGGCCTCCAGGGCAGCCTTGCACTCGGCAGCGGAGAGGCCCTTTTCGATCAGCTCCAGCGCGTCCAGGATGCTGCGGTGCAGGGGCGTACCCACACGGCCGTTGTCCACCACGAACACCCGGCCCGCATAGGGCTCCTCCTCCGCATAGGCAAAAGCTGTCTGGCAAGAATGGGACAGCCCGCTGGAAATGGGCATGTACAGGATGGACTCGTACTCCTGGAGCAGCTTGTCCCAAAGTTCCATCACGGCTGCGGGGGCGGGCTGGGAGGTACCGATATTCGCGCCGGCACGCTGGTAACCGAAGAATTGCTGGCGGGTGAGGTTTACGCCCTCGAAATAATCCTGCCCGTCGATGGTGAAGGGCATGGGCAGCACATGAACGCCGATGACATTTGCTTCGGCGGGGGAGATGCTGGAATGGCTGTCGGTAACGACGGCGATCTTCTTCATCGCGACTGACCTCCGGGCATAAGTAGTCATTGTTATTTTAACATGGGCGCGGGGGGATTGCAAGTCAACAGCCGTTGAGAATTGGGTGAAAAACAGAACAGATCAGACAGAAGTGCGGTCAGATGAAGCTCTCGTCCTGGCAGAAAAGGGGGACGAAATCGGTGGAGGCGCTCTCCGGTTCCTGCAGGAAGCCGGGCAGGTCCAGGGCGATCATGTGGTCCCGGACGCGGCGGTACTCCCGCTCGGTGATGGGGCGATCCAGGCCCTTGATATCCACGCCGTTCATGGGGATGTACTGGCGCATGAGGCTCACCGGTACGCCGGGGAGGGTCTCGGCGACCCAGTCCAGCAGCTGGATGGACTCGCTGGTCAACCCGGGGAGGATCAGGTGACGGATGAGGGTGCCACGCTGCATGATGCCGTATGCGTCGTACTGGGGGAGGCCGGTTTGACGCACCATTTCGATGATAGCGGCGGAGGCGACGGCGAAGTAGTCGGGAGCCTTGGCGCACAGGCGGCCCATGGCCTCGGAGCGGTGCTTGAGGTCGGGCAGGTACACGTCGATGACGCCCTCCAGCAGGCGCAGGGTGTCCACCGTCTCATAGCCGGAGGTGTTCCACACCAGCGGAGGGCAATCGGACCATTTCTGATGGTACAGATTGACGGCCTCCAGCACGCCATGTACATGGGGCGTGGCGGTGATGAAACTCAGCGTATGCATGCCTGCATCCACCAGGCGGCGCATGGAATCTGCCAGCTCCGACGGGGTGAAGGGGCGGCCGGCGTTGCGGTGGCTGATGTCGCCGTTCTGGCAGTAGGCGCAGCGCAGCGTGCAGCCGCTGAAGAAGATCGCGCCGGTACCGTTCTTTCCGGAGACAGGCGGCTCTTCCCACAGATGGGGCTGAATGCGGGCGATCAGCATTGTTTCCGGCAGCTGGCAGAAGCCGCGGCCTTCATCAGGATTGCGCAGGGCGCCGCAGCGGCGGGGGCAGAGGGTGCAAAGCATGGTGGGGCCTCCTTGGGAATCGTTGACCCTATGGTAGCATGTTTTGCGGATGCTGACAAGGGGGGAACCAAAGGCTCCCTCCTCGAGGGAGCCGGCTTCGCGCTTGCGCGAAGACTGAGGACGTTTTCCTCGCAACAAAAATCTTCGCAAACGCTTGAAAATGCTTGTATTTGCGGCGGAAGTGTGGTATACTTAAGCCTGTGTGAATGTACGCTTTCCCTATGGATGGCGTTTCCCGCCGGGTGACCGGCAATTGAACAGAGGTCGGGCTTCGGCTTGACAAGAAGGAAGGGTTCGACGGTAAAGAGTGGGCATCGCCTGACGGCATGGATCAGCAGCGTAAGGGGGACTTGGGGCTTTGGCCTGACCTGCGTGGTCGCCTTCCGGGAAGCTGTTTGTTTCGTGTTGCCGGGTAATGTTGTCCGCTCTTTTTCCATGCCCTGAATTGGCAAATATTGGGAGGGAGTAACGTGGCGAAATCTGAACTGACTGCTGTGGTGGAGCCCAAGTGCCAGCGTCTGGCGGACGAGCTCGGCTACGAGCTGGTGGACGTGGCCCTGGACAAGGAGGACTCCGGCAAGTACCTGCGCATCTACATCGACAAGCCGGAGGGCGTTGACCTCAACGACTGCGAGAAGTACCACCGTGCCATCCAGCCCCAGCTGGAGAGCTACGACTACGACTTCCTGGAGATCTCCAGCCCCGGCATTGACCGTCCGCTGAAGAAGGACCGCGACTTTGACCGTGCGATGGGCATGGAGGTTGAGCTTCGCCTCTTCAAGGCCGTCGATGGCCAGAAGGAGTTCACCGGTGAGCTCGTTGGCTACGACAAGGACAATGTCGTGCTGCTCATCGCCGGCGAGGAGAAGGCCTTCGCCCGCAAGGCGGCTTCCCTGATCAAGCCCGTCGTCGATATGGACGGCGTGCAGGACGTCGACATGGGCGATTCCGGCGACGAGATGAACGTCGGTGATGAGATCGAGATCGGCGAAGAATAAGTCAACACAACAAAACATATAAAGGTGAATATCATGAGAACGAAAAAATCTGCAGCTGCAGCCAAGCCCCAGACCAGCGAGTTGGTGGAAGCCATCAAGATGCTGGCCAGCGAAAAGTCCATCAGCGAGGAGATGCTCTTCTCCACCGTGGAGGACGCGCTGAAGAAGGCCTACCAGAAGAACCTGCCTAACGGCGTGCTGGTGCCCAGCCCCAACAACATCACCGCCACCATCGACCGCATGACCGGCGAGGTGCACGTCTACACCCGCCGCCTGATCGTGGAGGAGATCGAGACCCCCACCG
>SVGL01000018.1 GCA_015056325.1 Clostridiales bacterium
GATCGTGAAGTACTGCGTGGAGAAGGATATCCCGATCTGCCCCGGCACTTCCACCCCCTCCGACATCCAGGTGGCGCTGTCCTATGGCCTGAAGGCTGTGAAGTTCTTCCCTGCTGAGGCTGCCGGCGGCCTGCCCATGATCAAGAACCTGGCCCCCGTTTATCCCGGCCTCAACTTCATGCCCACCGGCGGCGTGAACGAGAAGAACATGCTGGATTACCTGGCCTTCGACCGCATCATCTGCTGCGGCGGCACCTTCATGTGCCCCAAGGACGTGATCGCTGCCAAGGACTGGGAGAAGATCACCGAGCTGACCCGCTCCGCTGTCAACAAGATGCTGGGCTTCGAGATCCGCCACATCGGCATCAACACCGAGAGCGCTGAGGAGTCCATGGCGGAGTGCAAGAAGCTGGCCGCTCTGCTGGGCATGCCCATCAAGGAAGGCAACTCCTCCAACTTCGTGGGCACCGGCGTCGAGATCAACAAGTACATGGGCCGCGGCAAGCATGGCCATATCGCCATCGGCACCAACAGCGTCAAGCGCGCCAAGTGGCACCTGGAGCAGCGCGGCTACAAGTTCATCGAGGATTCCGCTGTCGTGAAGAACGGCAAGCTGATCGCCATCTACCTCGAGGACGAAGTTGCCGGCTTCGCTGTGCACCTGGTCCAGAAGTGACTTCGTCACGTCTTTCCGCCAAACCCGTCTGACGGTTGAGTTGTGCTCCGCGCTCATCTTCCGTCTGACGCTTTGGATAGATAAACCACAAACCCAATTGACATAATGGAGGTACACCTGAAATGGGCAAGATTATTACTTTCGGCGAGATCATGCTGCGATTGAAGTCCCCCGCTTACGAGCGCTTCTTCCAGAGCCCCTCTCTGGAGGCCACCTTCGGCGGCGGCGAGGCCAACGTTTCCGTGTCCCTGGCTAACTACGGCCTGGATACCGCTTTCGTGACCGTTCTGCCCAAGAACGATGTGGCTGACGCCTGCATCCGCGAGCTGCGCGGCTTCGGCGTGGATACCACCAAGATCGCCCGCGGCGGCAACCGCGTTGGCATCTACTTCCTGGAGACCGGCGCTGTGCAGCGTCCCTCCAAGGTCATCTACGACCGTGCCGGCTCCTCCATCTGCGAAGCCAAGCCCGGCGACATCGACTGGGATTCCGTCCTGGAGGGCGCGACCTGGTTCCACTTCACCGGCATCACCCCCGCCATCTCCCAGGGCGCTGCTGACCTGACCCTGGAAGCCCTGAAGGCCTGTAAGGCCCGCGGCGTGCATGTCTCCTGCGACCTGAACTACCGCAAGAACCTGTGGAAGTACGGCAAGCGCGCCGACGAAGTGATGACCGAGCTGGTCAAGTACGTCGACACCGTCATCGCCAACGAGGAGGACTTCCAGAAGGCCCTGTGCCTGAAGGCTGAGTCCCAGGCGGACGTGGAAGAGGGCGAGCTGAACGTGGAGAACTACAAGGCGATCGCTTCCCTGGCCATGGAGACCTACCCCAACATCAAGCGTGTTGCCATCACCCTGCGCGAGTCCAAGAGCGCCAACCACAATGACTGGCGTGCCTGCCTGTACAACGGCAAGGACTTCTTCCTGTCCCGCAAGTACTCTATCACCGATATCGTTGACCGCGTTGGCGGCGGCGACTCCTTCGGCGGCGGCCTGATCTACGGCCTGAACACTTACCCCGACGAGAAGACCGCTCTGGAGTTCGCCGTGGCTGCTTCCTGCCTGAAGCACACCATCATCGGCGACTACAACCGCGTGTCCGTGGCGGAAGTTGAGTCCCTGATGAAGGGCTCCGGCACCGGCCGCGTGCAGCGCTAAGCAAGGGCTCCGCCCCTGCATCCCGCTTAAGGGTGTTACACCCTTGAGAATCCCATTTTGCGATGCAGCTTGTACTTTTTCTTTGAGCTGCTCCCGCATGTAGCTTTCCGGCCTCCGGCGCATCCCGTCGGAGGCCTTTTCCATACTAAGGAGGTTCCCCATGAAGATCAACGCTAATATCTCCGCCATCATGGCTGAACGCTTCGGGCATGACAATCTGATCGCTCTGGCCACGCTGGACGGCGACTCCCCTGCCGTCCGCACAGTAGATGCCTTCTATGAGGGCGGCGCCTTCTACACCGTAACGTATGCTCTTTCCGGCAAGATGCAGCAGATCAGTAAGAACCCGAAGGTCGCCATCTGCGGGGATTGGTTCACCGCGCGGGGCACCGCCGAAAGTATGGGGCACATCCTCCTGCCGGAAAACGCCGCAATAGCCGACAAGCTGCGAGTCGCCTTCGCCGAATGGTATGCAAACGGCCACACCAACGAGGCCGACCCGAATACGATCATCCTGCGTATCCGGCTGACGGATGGCGTGCTCTTCCATCACGGCACAAGGTATGACATCACCATCTGACAAAATGACCCTCCGCTGACGTCGCGTCAACGGAGGGTTCTCTGTTACCTGATCGTAATATCGCCGGACATGGAGCTGACACTGCCGCTTACCACAGGGCCAACGCCGCTGGCATGATAACGGGTCGTAACATCGCCAGAGCGGGTGCTGGTATTGATGGCCATAACGCCGACGCCATCGGGCAGGTCAATATCGATATCACCGGAAATGGTGCTGCCGCGAACATCGCGGATTTCATCGCTGTCAAACCGCAGGTCAACATCTCCGCTGATCGCCTTGAAGGTCATGCTCTTCACATCCGCGCGGACGTCGATATCGCCGCTGATCGTGTTGACGGTCAGGTCATTCACGCGGCCTTCCACTTCCACATCTCCGGAGGTGGAGGACACGGTCATTCTCTGTGTGAAGACAGAAGCACCAATGTCACCAGATGTCGTGCGCAGCTCAGCTTGCGTAAGGTGCTGATCTTCGTCCAGGCTGATGTTGATATCGCCGCTGATGGAGGTAACGGTCAATTCGGTCAGCGCCACTTCCCGCACATCAATATCGCCGGAGGTGGTCAGCAGTTTCACATGAGGGATGGCATTTTCCGGCACCTGGATGGTCACGGTTCCATCCGTGAAGCCGACGTTGATACGCAGATTTGAGAACGTATTCTTGATCGTGTCACCGATGGACCTGAGCATGCCGTCAATGTTGTCCAGATTGATCTCAATCTTGCCCTTCTCAGTCCGGACAAAGTCGGAGGTATCGCCCTTGTGATGGTACTCCGCATGGCCGTCGTCCTTCATCTTGACCGCATCACCAGGCATGCGAACGATGTGCATCACGCCATTGTTCAGTTCCACTCGGACCTTAGGGTTTTCGTCCGCATTCCAGGTGATGTGGTAGTCATCATCATCGGAGGCTTCAACGGTCACATTCTCGCTGACGAGCTTCACGTCGATGGCATGCACCAGATGGGCTGCAAAGGCAACATGCTGTTCGCCGTTCAGCTCGTCATCAGCATCGCTAATGACACGCTGCACCTTCCCCTTGTAAGGCGCCAGCACGTCCTCCATACCCTTGAGGCTCTCAATCACCGCAGCAATAGCGTCATCCTCGCTCACTCCGGCGTTCACCAGATCAAGATAGCGCTCCTGGCAATTGTTCATCACCTCATCCTGGATTGCGGCGGTTTCCTCGGTCATCTCCACATCCTGAAACATGATCTCTACAATGCGGGCCACAGTGTCATTCATCTTCATCATTCATTCCTCCATCAGCAGCAGGTCGATCTGCGCTTTGGTTTCTTTCCAGGCGGACTGATCAGCGCGGAGTTTTTCCCGCCCCGCGGTGGTGATCGCATAATAACGCCGGCGCGCCCCGGACATCTCGTCACCCCAGTAGGAGCGGATGTACCCAGCCGCTTCCAGCCGGCGGAACGCGGTATACAGCGTGGCTTCCTTCATTTCAAACACCCCGCCGGAAAGAGCGCTGACATTCTTGTTGATCTGGTAGCCATAGCTGTCCCCTTCCGAGAGCTGCCGAAGAATGATCGCATCTGTATAGCCGCGAAGGATATCAGCAGACAGAGCCATAGGTTCACCTCCTGGTTCCGCATTTACCTCACGTGTTGAGGTACCTTGTGATACAAGGATACACCGTAATACCTCGTCTGTCAAGGTATCTCATGAAATTTTAAGATAAAGATTTCGCTCCTGCTTGAAACCGCCTCAGGTCAGCACCCACACAAAATCGCTCCCCGGCGGCCAGTACGGCTTCCGGGGAGCATGCTTTTCATTGGCAATGGCAGTGTTTAGCAGCCGCAGTCGTTGTTGCGGCGCTGGCAGTAGTTGGTCGCGCGATAGCTGCAGCTGGCGAGGAACACCACGCCAGTCAGGATGGCCGTCGCGCCGGCGATCAGGCCCGCATAGCCCAGCGCTTCAGGCAGAAGCACCGTCAGGACAATGCCGATAATGCCGATGATAATCAGCAGAATGCCAATGATCTTCATAGAAGAAATCCCTCCTTCCGCTAACAATCAATGCAGGAAGGAGGGATCATGTGCTTATGCGGGCTTCACATTTTCAGGGAGATTTCCCTTGTCACCGTTGATGGCCTCGGGCTCATAGAAGGAGGGCAGCAGGTCGTGCATGCACTGCTTCATATCGCCATGGGTATCCAGGCAGCGATTAAGCTTGTCAAGCATCTCCTCCACCTGAGACCATTCTACCTGCTCGGGACGGGCAACGAAGATGCGCTCGCGGCTGGTGGCGGTGGAGTTCTCCTCGGTACGCAGCAGCTCCTCGTAGAGCTTCTCGCCGGGGCGGAGGCCAGTGTAGACGATCTCCACTGGGGGCAGCGTCGGGTCGGAATAGAGCTGGATCATGCGCTCCGCCATTTCCTTGATCTTGACAGGCTTGCCCATATCCAGTACGAAGAGCTCGCCGCCCCTGGCAATGGACGCCGCCTGCAGAACAAGGCTGGCAGCCTCGGGGATGGTCATAAAGTAGCGGATGATGTCCGGGTGGGTCAGGGTCACCGGGCCACCAGCGCGGATCTGAGCCTCAAACTTGGGCACCACACTGCCGTGGCTGCCCAGCACATTGCCGAAGCGCACTGCCGTAAACTGGGTCTTGTTCTGCTTGCGCTGGAGGGCCTCGATGATGATCTCCGCCATGCGTTTGGAGGCGCCCATCACATTGGTGGGGTTGACCGCCTTGTCGGTAGAGATCATGACGAAGCGCTTCACCTTATGGCGAATGGAGCACTCGGCCACGTTGTAGGTGCCAAAGACATTGTTCTTAACCGCCTGCTCGGGAGCATCTTCCATCAGGGGCACATGCTTGTGAGCTGCCGCGTGGATGACGATTTCCGGCTTAACCTCGGCAAAGACACGATCAAGGGTATCCACATCGCGAACGGAGCCCACCCGCAGCTGCAGAGTATTGCGCACCATCTCGCCGTAGCGGTTGTGGAGCTCGGACTGCAGGTCGTACATGTAGTTCTCGCTGATGTCGTAAATCACCAGCTGAGCAGGCACAAAGCTCATGATCTGCCGGCACAGCTCCGACCCGATGGAGCCGCCGCCGCCGGTGACCAGCACCCGCTTGCCGGTAAAGAACTCTCGGACTTCGGTCATGTCCAGGTGATTCTCCGCACGGCCCAGGAGGTCGGCGATGTTGACGTCTCGTACCCGTCCACCGGACGCGCCCATATCTTGGGGGGCGGCATACATCCGCACGCGGCAGGAGGTGGCGATGCAGTCCTGAATCAGGGGAGACAGGTCATTCTGGGGGGTGGCGATAGCAATGATGATGTCGTCAATGCCGTACTGCTTGGCGTACTCGGCCACCTTGTCGGTGCCCATCACCACAGGAACGCGGTTGATGCGGGTGTTGCGCTTTTCGGGAGCGTCATCCACGGCGACAATGGCTTCCACATCGCCGTAGCGGCCTGCCTGGACATCGCGGATCACCTGTGCACCTGCCCAGCCAGCACCGACGACCATCAGCCGCTTGGCATGCTTTTTGCGGAAGAAAAAGCCTGTATGCCCCGCCTGCCCGATGATGCGGAAGGAGAATCGGCTTGCGCCTACCATCAGCACCATCAGCAACAGCTGCACCAGGTAGATGGGCCGGGGCATCAGCAGCAGGTTTTCCGCACGGTTAACAGTGAAGACCAAGAGAGACAGCAGGTACGTCAGCCCGGAGCCGATCAGCGTACCAGTGCAGATCTGCACCATGGTATCCACGCTGGCATAGCGGATGAGGCTGCGGTACAGACCCAGGGCATAGAAGCTGCCCACGCTGACCAGGGCCAACAGCGGCATCGCCCGCCAGATCTGCTCCAGCGTCTCCGGTGGCTTCATGTCATAATAAATCTGCAGCGCCAGGACGAGAGACAGGCAGGCCAGCGCCCCATCCATGAGCATCAGCAGCGCCGTTTGAAGGCGGCGCGCACCCTTCTTGGGTTCCGTCATATGCAGCAACCTTTCGATGTGTACATAGGGATTCATCTTATTGTAACACAATTCCCGCTGGCTTGCAATGCGTTGAAGTTCACAAATTCTCCGTGCCGCATCAATTCTAATAAAAATCAAATGGACATAGCCCCATGAATATGCTATACTGGCAAAGAATCTCTGCTGATCCGAAAGGAGTCCCCATGAATGTAATCGAAGCGGCCCTGCTGGGCCTTCTGCAGGGCCTGGGCGAATTCCTGCCCATCTCCTCCTCCGGCCACCTGCTGCTGGGTCGTATGCTGCTGGGCCTGACCATTGACGAATCCCCGGCCTACAAAATGCTGGACATCCTCCTGCATGCCGGTACCCTGATCCCCGTCCTCATCGTGTTCTGGAAGGACTGGTGGAACATCCTCAAGAACCCCTTCAAGTCCAGGACGCTGCTGCTCCTGTTCATCGCCTCCATGCCCACGCTGGTGGTGAAGGTCGTGTTTGATGACTTCATCGACGGCGCCGATACCGGCTGGTTCCTGGGCGTGAGCTTCCTGATGACGGCCCTCTTCCTGCTGGTTTCCGAGACTGTCAGCAAGCGCATGAAGAGCAAAACCGACAAGCCTGGTTTCTTCCAATCCATCGTGATGGGCTGCATGCAGGGCGTGGCACTGCTGCCCGGTGTCAGTCGCTCTGGCTCCACCCTGGCTGGCGGTCTGCTCTCCGGCCTGGACCGCAAGAGCGCCGCGAAGTTCTCCTTCATGATGAGCGCCCCCGCCATTGCCGCCGCGCTGCTGCTGGAGGGCAAGGACGCCATCGAGAATGGCTGGATCAACGACCTCGCCGTCGTCCCGACTATCGTGGGCGTAATCGTCGCGGCCGTCGTAGGCTACCTGGCCATCCGTTTTATGCTCAAGCTCATCACCAAGGTCAGCCTGAACTGGTTCGCACTGTATGTGGCGATCCTGGGTGTGATCTTCCTGCTGGCGCAGCTCTTTGGCATGCCCGGGGTCACCCCCTTCGCCCCGCCTGCGGAGGCGGCAGAAGCTGCAGCCCTCCTCACCACCCTCCTTTAAACACGAGCCTGTCCGTTCATTCGGGCAGGCTTTTTTTGCAAGATTTACACGGATGTCACAGTTTTCGGCTGTACAAATCCTTCCGGAAATGCTATAATATATTTTGTGATATTATGCTATCGAAAGGGGGCTGACTGTTTGCAGCGCCTGATTGCTTATTTTCAGCGGCTGTTCTGCCTGATTCTGGCCGCGCTGTTGCTGACGTCTCCCTTAACGGCTCTTGCCGATTATGACGCCACAAAGCCCGAGCTCCTCACCGAGGAGGACATCACCGCAGAATGCTGCATCCTGATCGAGCAGACCACCGGCAACGTCATCTTCGAGAAGGATCCCGACCGCCTCATGTACCCTGCCTCCACCACCAAGATCATGACCGTTCTGCTGGGCCTGCTGACCACGGATGACCTGAACGATATGGTCACCGTCAGCTACGCCGGCTCCAAGGACGGCGTCCGCACGATGCTGGACCCCGAGTCCTCCGTTCTTGGCCTGAAGGAGGGCGAGCAGCTGACCATGGAGGATCTGCTATACGGCACGATTCTGCGCTCGGGCAACGACGCCGCCATCGCCGTGGCCGAACATGTCAGCGGCACCGAGGCGGACTTTGTCAACCTGATGAACCAGACTGCCCAGGCCTTTGGGATGACCAACACCCAGTTTCTCAACCCTCACGGCCTGCATCAGGAGTATCACTACACCACCGCCCGCGACCTGGCCACCCTCACCTATGAGGCCATGAAGAACGAGACCTTCCGAGAGATCGTCCGTTCCGACCGGCATCAGATGTCAGCCACCAACATGCAGAAGGAACGCATGATCTCCACCGGTCACCGCATCATGCTCCAAACCTACAACGGCGAAGCAAACAGCTACTACTACGAGTACATTACCGGCGTCAAGTCCGGTACCACCGACGCAGCCGGCTACTGCTATGTCGGCGCTGCGGAAAGGGACGGCGTGGAACTGATCTCCGTGGTGCTCTACTCCGACCGCTATAATGTCTGGCGCGACACCAAGAAGCTTTTCGAGTACGGCTTCAGCCAGTACACCCACACCACGCTGACGGAAATGTACCAGGAGAACCCCCTCAAGGTGTTCACCTCCGGGTATGACATGTCCGACAAGGGTCTGGGCGAGCTGGAGCTGAGCGCCTCCCCTGTTGATCCCACCAAGACCGTTGAAATCAGCGGTACATACGAGGAAATCGAGCAGCTGACCCAGAACCTGCGCAACCTGGTGCTTGTCCAGTACACCAGGGAGCTGAAGGCTCCCATCACGGCAGGCGAAATCATCGGTAAGATGACCTATGTCACCGACAGTGGCGAAGCCATCGAGTACAACCTGCTGGCCACCCGCTCCATTCTGGCACGTCAGAATCGTCCACCGTCCCTGTCAGACATCATCGCCATGACGGAAGCGGATCCCAATCCCTTCCCGCCCCTCACGGTAGAGATCATGCTGATCGTGCTCTCCCCGCTGCTGATCGTGACGTTGCTCGTTCTGATCGCCCGCGTCATCGTCCACAGCTACAAACGCCATTACGCGCGCCTTCCCAAGAACAAGAACCGCTATGTGAAGTGAGGATTATACCATGGATGACCGCAGCAAGATGATGAAGATGGAATACCATGCCCAGCAGAAGATCGACCATATCCTCACCCCTGATCAGGCTGCGTCCCTGCTGCAGTATATAGAACTGAAGCTGCAGTACCATACCTGCAAGCACAACCATCGCTTCACCCAGGAATGGCTGGAGCAGAACATCAGCTTCATGCAGCATGACGCGATCCTCGATGAGCTGGAGAACATGGGCGGCTACTGCGACTGTGAGGTTCTGCGCAACTGCTATGAGGACTACGAACTGTAATGACGCTTCCGCCTCCGTGCAACTGTACGGAGGCTTTTCTGAATCCCCATGATTTTCTCATCCAATTCTTATGATTCCCTTGCCCTTTTCTCAAGCACGGAGAATCCTTGTGTGGTATGATAATCATGTCAAAACCACAAACAACAACGTTGAAAGGGGTTCGCAATATGGCCGCCTACACCATCGAAGACATTGAACTCATCCGTCGCAAAAGCGGCATCAGCTACCAGGAAGCCGTCGCCCTGCTGGATTACCACAACGGTAATGTTGCCCGCGCACTGGTGGATCTGGAGCGCAACGGCCGCCTCAAGGACGGTACCAATGCCCAGCAGAAGAAGACCAGTTCCAACGTCCATAGTGACGTCAATGTGACGAAGTCCACGGCGCTGAAATGGCTGCACAAGTGCTACCGCGCCCGCGTCAAGATTCACCGCGAAGAGACGCCCATCCTCAATGTCAGCGCCATCTTTGCAGCACTGTCCCTCGTGATCAGCCCTTATCTGGTGGTCATTGCCGTCATCATCTGCCTGGTTCTGGGGTACAAGTTTACCTTCACCAAGCATGACCATGCCTTTGACGGTGAGAATCTTGAGCAGACCGTTCGCAACGCTGCGGCCAATGTGAAGTCCTCCGTGAACGACTTTACCAAGGGTGCCACCCCGGCCAAGGAGGAAGAACCCGCTCCCAAGACTGCAGACGCCCGCAGCTACTACTCTTCTCCTCGTCCCGAGCCGGTCTACCGCCCCAGCTGCCCCACCATGAACGTCCCCGTCCAGGTCGAAAGCCAGGACGGCAACGTCACCATCGAGAGCGATAAGGACGGTTATTCCAGCGCCACGGTTGAATAACCATCACGGAATGCACAGAATCTCTGCGCATTCCCTTTTGCATATCATAAAGGAGTGTTGACGATGGCTCGTATCCTGATTGTGGAAGATGAACGCAAGATCGCCCGTTTTCTGGAGCTGGAACTGCAGCATGAGGGCTATGAGGTTCAGACCGCAGGCGATGGCCGCACCGGCCTGGACAAAGCCCTCTCCTGGAAGCCTGACCTGATGATTCTGGATCTGATGCTGCCCGAGCTGAGCGGCATTGAAGTCTGCCGCCGCCTCCGCCACGAAAGCGACCTGCCCATCATCATGCTCACCGCCAAGGATGACGTATCCGACAAGGTGATGGGCCTGGACATGGGTGCGGATGACTACATGACCAAGCCCTTCGCAATCGAGGAGCTGCTGGCCCGCATCCGCGTTGGCCTGAAGAAGCATCGCGCTTCCGCCACGCCGGTGAGTCATGTGCTCACCGCAGGCAAGCTGACGCTGGATCCTGCAAGGTATGCCGTTTCCTGGGACGGTACGCCGGTTGCCCTGACCAAGAAGGAGTTTGACCTGCTCAAGTACCTCATGGAGCACAAGGGGCAGGCCGTCACCCGCGACGCCCTGCTGACCGACGTCTGGGGCTATGACTATGCCGGCGACACCAATGTGGTGGATGTATACATCCGCTACCTGCGCCACAAGATCGACGAGCCCTTTGGGGTAAAGACCATCCACACCATCCGTGCGGTGGGATATATGTTCAGCTATGAGTAAGCAGACGAAACACGAAAAGCGCCGCCTCCGCAAGGCGGACAAGCAGAAGGTTCGCGGACTGCACGGGCGGATCAAGCATGTGATGTCCAACTTCCGCTTATCGCTGACCTTCCGTATTGCACTTCACTACGCCTGGCAGCTGCTGCGGACAACCCTGTTGGTCATGGCGATCATCTCCCTGGTGTTCTTTGGACTGACGATGGTTGATATCGACAACACCATGCGCCGGATCAAGGCAGCGGATGCCCAATCGGACGCCGCCTTCTCCCCTGCCGATATCCAGAATGCCACCCTGACGCAGGCTGTACTGCTCCCCGTTGAATACAGGGAAAGCGATCTTCCCCTGCTGGCCTTTTGCATCACCAACATCAGCGAAGAAGGCCTCACCGTCCAGGCCATGCACAAAAGCGGCATGACCGTGGAAGCCATCTATCAGCTCCATCACGCCCTGCAGGGATGGGGCATGCTGATGGCTGCGCTTCTGCTGTGCGACGGCATCCGCATTATCAGTTTTATCCGCCGCAGAGAAACGCTGCACAAGACCGTACTCGCTCCTATCCGGGATATCACGGAGCTGGCTTCCACACTTTCCGCATCAAACCTGTCCAACCGCATAAACATCGCCGGCACAAAGAACGAACTGAAGGATCTGGCCGTGGTCATCAACTCCATGCTGGATCGCATCGAACACAGCTACAACAGCCAGAAGCAGTTCGTTTCCGATGCCAGCCATGAGCTGCGCACCCCCATCGCCGTGCTGCAGGGCTACATCAACATGCTGTCCCGTTGGGGAAAATCGGATCCTGAGATTCTCGACGAAGGCATCAATGCCATCGCCCAGGAAACACAAAGCATGAAGGAGCTGGTAGAAAGCCTGCTCTTCCTGGCGCGCCACGACAAAAAAACGCTCCTGATGGAGATGGAGCGTTTTGACGCCGCAGAGATGCTTACAGAGCTCCACCGTGAGGCAGCCATGGTCACCCCCGGCGATACCTTCATCCTGCCCGCCTGCGAAAGCTGTCCCCTGGAAGGCGACCGCAGCATGGTCAAACAGGTGATGCGCATCCTGTGCGACAATGCAGTCAAATACACGCCTCCAGGCGGCGTCATTACCCTTGGCATCGAACGGAAGCCCGGTTGGGTAACCCTCTCGGTGCAGGACAATGGTCCCGGCATCTCCCAGGAGGATCTGCCGAAAATCTTCGAGCGTTTCTATCGTGCAGACGCCGCCCGCAAATCTGAAAATGGAGGACACGGTCTGGGCCTTTCCATCGCCCGTATTATTGTGAAAGCCCACGGCGGTAAGCTCCGCGTACGCAGCAAGATTGGGATGGGTTCTACCTTCTACGTGGATCTGCCGGAACAGCAGGAAAGCATCCAGGCTATTGACGAACCCGCAACCACATAAGAAAACGCCGCTTCCGTACAACGGAGGCGGCGCATTTTTGTCAGCAGTGGCAGTTGCCTTGACCACAGCCGTTATTGCAGCGGTAATTGTTCCCGCAGGTGCAGCCGATGTTCGTGGCGTTGACCGTTCCCATGTTACAGGCAGATGCTGTGGGGAACAACGGCAGGGAGAAGAATTCCGTGCATACGCTATCGGCAAATTCCTCTGCAGGCGGGATGGCGCAGTAGCCGTAGCTCGGCACAAGGATTTCTACATCCGCCAGTACCTTCAGGATGATCGTTACGCAAACCGTCATCTTGAACTGGTTGTTGCCTACAAAGCAGCCGGACACGCAGATTGCGCTGGCCATCGCCTCCAGGTTATAGGGTACAATGGCCTCGTCGGGGATGGACAGCAGCACGTCCCGGTCCACGCTGACCACGCCCTTGCCGATGTACTCAATGCAGCGGCTGTCCACAAAGAGGATGTCGACCGGGACGTCCACCGTGCAGCGCACACGGGCAAAGCAGGGCCGGTCACACAAACGCTCCACGCTCAGGTTCCGGATGGCCGCCTGGGTCGTGGAAGAACGGCAGCTCTCGAAGGTAATGGGCGGCACCGGCGTAGAATTGGGCGTAACGGTGTCACCGCAGGCATCACAGCCATGATTGCAGTTATTACAGCCATTGTTGCAAGTATTGCAGCCGCAATTCCCGCAGTTATTGCACCCATTGCCGCAGGTATTGCTGACCTGGGCAAAGCTGGTGATCGTCACTACCGCGTTGTCGATCTGTTCCTGCCACAGGGCGCTGTCGTACACCCGCTTGACCTGCACACAGACCTTCTCCTGCAGACCATTGGTTGCATCCCCGGCGATCATGCCGGGGCAGCAGGCCGTATTGGCATTCTTGTAGCTGTAGAAGGACATTGCATCACGCCTCCTTGTTCGTTCGGCCTTCAGGGAGCCGGATGCTCCTTTGAAGCCTTCACGAGCAGACTATGCAGCATAGGCGGATGTGTGCACAGAAAAAGCCGCCCGACAGCATTTTGTCGGACGGTTTTGGCATCATGCCATCGCGGCCTTGAAGCCCTTCTTTTCCACCGCAGCAATGAGTGCAGCGTCCTGCACGTTCTCCTCGCAGGTGACGACGGCAGTTTTGGCCTCCAGGTCAACGGCTACAGCCGTCACGCCAGGAACAGCGCCCAGCACCTTCTCCACGCTCGCCTTGCAGTGCATGCACATCATGCCTTCCACATTCAGCTTCTTTTCCATCGTTTTATCCTCCTTATCTATTTGAATGATTTTACCAACGCAGTTTCTTTGACAGAAACAGAACCAGATCATCATCAACGGTGCAGACCGTCTCGTATTGCACGCATTGCTTGTCCTGATACCACACACCAGAACCATCCGGAATATACCCGCGCTTGACGTACATCCGCTGGGCGCTGCCGTATTCGCGGCACAATCCAACGCCCAGGCAGACGGTGTCCGCATGCTGGGCTGCGATCTGCTCGGCCACATCCATCAGGCGGTTGCCAATGCCTTTTCGCTGGTACTTCTTCAGTACGCCGAAATCAACGATCACCGGCCATCCTTTCTCCTTGAACGGGCCTTCCTTTGCGTTCAGGTACACATACAAAGAGCCAGCAGGATGTCCCTGATACACCGCAGTCAGTGCAACGCATTTTCCTTCAGCCTGCTCCCTGATCCGCATCAGGTAATACTCGACGTCCGGGTGCCAACCCTGGGCTGTATATTCATCGTAGAAGACTTGGGCATCCGATTCTTCCATATTGCGGATGACCAGTTCATCATCTCGGTAGTAAATCATATTTCCTCCATTTTGAGGTCGGGCTTTGCCCGACTAGCGACAGCCAATGTCCTCATTGGCGGAGCGTAGCCAGCGCAGGGCCTTGCGCCCTGGGATGGCCGATTACGGCGTCAGCTCCGGCACATCAAAGTCCGGCTCTTCCGTCTTCTCCGGCTGGGGAGCTTCCGGCATGGGCGGGAGGTCCTCCAGCGTGGTCAGGCCAAAGTGAGACAGGAAATTCTCCGTCGTGCCGTAGAGAATGGGGCGGCCCAGGGTATCCTTGCGGCCCACTTCCATGATCAGTTCCTTGTTCACCAGCGACTGAATGGAGTAGTCACACTTGACGCCGCGCACCTGCTCCACCTCCGCTCGGGTGACAGGCTGCTTGTAGGCCACCACCGCCAGGGTCTCCATCGCAGCCTGGGTCAGGCTCTGCTTCTGCACAGGCTGCAGCAGGTGGACCACATCCGTCGCGTAGAGCGCGCGGGTAGCCAACTGCACCTGATGCCCGAATCGCTTGAGGGTAAAGCCCCGCTGATGGAAGTCGTACTCATCGCGAAGTTTCACGACTTCATTCTCTACCGCACGGACAGTGACATTCAGCGCCTTAGCCAAATCTTCGATTCGGACAGGCTCGCCTGCCACGAAGAGGATCGCCTCAATGCGCCCGGACAGCGTGCCCTGGACGTCCTCGTTTTCCTCAAGGAGTTCCTCTTCCACTTCAATATCGCGTTCAAAATCCGTCATTCATTTTCCTCCGGTGTGTCCTCGCGCCGTCCCGGGTAGAGGACGATCTCGCCGTAAATGCCTTCCTGCTCAATGTGGGTTTCGCCAAGCTTCAGCAGCTCCAGCAGGGCCAGGAAGCGGGTCACCACCTCTTCCCTGGTGGGCGCCAGGCTGAAGGCTTCGTCAAAGGTCATGCGGCCTTTTCGGAGCATGAAGCGCAGCTCTTCCATGCAATCCTGCACGTTGTGTTCGTCGCGGCGGATGTCGCGGGGCGCGTAGCGATTCACCTCGGCGGGTTCCTCCTCCATGGCAGGTTTGCGCTGCCAGATGCGCAGGAAGGCCGCCGTCAGTCCCTCCAGGGTAAGACCCACAAGCTCTGTCTCCTGGGGCGGCAGGGGGTATTCCTCAGGCAGCTTGGTGAACAGGTTGCCCGCCGCTTTCTCGAACTGCTTCATGGCGTCCGCCGTTTCGCGGAAGCGCTTGTATTCCTCCAGCTGGCGGATCAGCGCTGCCTCGGGATCCTCTTCACCCTCATCCACCTTGGGCGGACGGGGCAGCATCGCGCGGGACTTGATCTCCAGCAGCGTTGCCGCCATGACGAGGAAATCGGTAGCCTCGTCCATATCCAGGTCGCTGGCGCTGCGGACGAGGGAAATATACTGGTCGGTAATCTGACTGACGAAGATATCCTTGATGTCAAGCTTTTCCTTGTTGATCAGGAAGAGCAGCAGGTCAAGGGGGCCGTCAAAGTCCTTGAGCTGAAAAGTGAGGGCCATGCGCGCCTCCTTACATCTGGCCGGTCAGCATCATGAAGACCCTGAGCACGGCCTCGTACAGATTGGAAGTCAGGAAATGCAGCACCTCGGTCAGCACGCCGGTGAGCAGCAGCACCATCAGCAGCGCGTGGGTGATGCGGTGCAGATTGTAGTTCAGCCTGAGCTTTCCCTTGAGCAGCGTGTCATTGAGGACATGAAAGCCGTCCAGCGGCGGGAAGGGCAGCAGGTTGAACACTGCCAGCGTCAGATTGACCTGCGCCAGGAGCAGCAGCAGACGCTGCACCCAGATCAGCCAGGGATAGCGCATGAACTCGCCAAAGGCAGCGATCATCTCGTGCCCATCATTCATAATGCTGCTGGCGCCCACCGAGCCCTCAAGGCCGGTGAAGGTCAGCACCCAGCCGTAATAGGGGTTGAGCAGGATGTCGATCTCGCCGAACTCCTCCGCCATGATATCCAGCATCTCCTGCGTCCACAAGAAGCGGTTGACGATGCAGGAGAGCAGCACCGCAGCAATGAAGATGGTCAGGTTAACCGTGATGCCCGCGATGGACACGAAGAAGTCATCCCGTCGGAAATCCCGGAAGTTGCGGGGATTGACCGGCACCGGCTTGGCCCAGCCAAACCCAAGCACGAACATGCACAGCGTACCCAGCGGATCCAGGTGGCGCGCTGGATTCAGGGACAATCGGCCCAGCATCTTCGCCGTGGGATCGCCGCATTTGAGCGCCACATAGCCGTGGGCACACTCGTGCAATATGAGGCTGAAGAGAATCACTCCCCAGGTGTAGGCCATGGTGATCAGGAATGCCACCGGATCCGCCTGCAGCTGAGCGATATAGCTTTCGATTCTGCTAAACATGGTTTTCCTTTCATAGGCGCGGCACGAACCGCATAAGGTGGATCACCAACATAAGGAGGCGATCCCATGAGCGAAATGAACACGGGCGGCGCATTCAGCGTACCGCCGGATCAGAACTTTGACACCCTGGGGTTCCAAGGCTCCATGCAGCAGGTGCTGCAGGAGAACGTAGGAAAGTACGTCATCGTGGAGTTTCTCATCGGCACCAACGGCCTTACCAGCCGCCAGGGCATGCTTTACTATGTAGGCACGCAGTTCCTGGTGCTGCTGGATGAGTTCGAGTCCCGCTTCATCGTGTGTGACATCTTCTCGGTGAAGTTCGTGACCTTCCTGGAAGGCCGCAGCGCCACTACCTACCCGACACTGGATCAGACAGCCGTACAAGGCAGCAGTACCATGGATGCTCCCGCTGTGGAAGCCAGCACTCTCACACCCTCCCAGGCCGCCTATGCCCATGCCACCCGGAGAAATCCCGCCACACGGTATTAACGCCCGCAGCGGCGCAGCAGCTCCGCCTCGTCGATCACTTCAATGCCAAGGCTTTCTGCCTTGGTCAGCTTGGAACCGGCCGCCTCGCCTGCAACGACGAAGGCGGTCTTTTTGCTGACAGAACCCGCTGCCGTGCCGCCCATGGAGCGGATCAGTTCCTCCGCATCCTTACGGGAAAGTGTGGGCAGCGTGCCCGTCACTACGATGGACATGCCAGAGAAGATGCCCTCCGACTTTCCGGCAGCCTCCTGGGGCTTCACGCCAGCCGCCAGCAGACGCGCGATCATCTCCCGGTTCTCGGGGAAGGAGAAGAACTCTACCACGCTCTGGGCTACGATATCGCCCACGTCGGGAATGGCCACCAGTTGCTCCAGCGTGGCGTCCTGCACCTTTTGCAGTGTGCCGAAGGTGTTGGCCAGGTCGCGGGCAGTCTTGCGGCCAATGTTGGGGATGCCGATGGCATGCAGGAAGGCGTCCAGCGTGCAGGACTTGCTCTTTTCCAGCGCGGCGAGGAGTTTTTCTGCCTTGCGCTGCTTGAAGCCGTCCAGGGTCAATGCATTTTCGAGTGTGATCTGGTACAGATCAGCGCAATCGCGGACATTCATCTGGTCATACAGCTGGGCGATGGTTTTCTCGGACAAGCCCTCGATATCCAGGGCTTCGCGGCTGGCGAAGTGGCTCATGCGGGCGATGGCCTGGGGACGGCAAGTCGCCCGGTTCAGGCAGAACAGATGCGCCCCCCGCTCCACCAGCGCACTTCCGCAGGCGGGGCAATGGGTCGGCGGAATGATCTCCGTCTCCCCTTCTGCCGGCTCGCCAACGCGTCCCATGATCTCGGGAATCACGTCATTGCTGCGGCGGATCCACACCGGCGCGCCGATGGCAACCCGCTTGCGCAGGATGTCGCCGTAGTTATTCAACGTCGCCTTGCGCACCGTCACGCCGTAGAAGTCCACCGGCTCCACATGTGCAAGGGGGGTCAGCTTGCCGGTGCGGCCCAGCTCCCAGGTGACCTCGTTGAGGGTGGTGGTGGTCTCCTCCGCCTCGAACTTGTACGCCACCGCCCAGCGGGGGAAGCGGTCGGTATAGCCCATCTGATCGCGCAGGGCGAAGTCACCCACCTTGATCAGCACGCCGTCAATGAGATAGTCCAGCGTAGGGCGGGCTGCCTCGATCTCTTTGATGCAGGCAATGAGGCTCTCCCGGTCATGGGGACGGCCCAGATACTCACTCACCGGGAAGCCATTCTCCCGCAGGAAAGCGAGCATGCCCGGCTGATCGTCATAGGGCGGGTTATCAATGGTGCCCACCTGGTAGAAGAAGGCGTCCAGCTTACGGGAGGCCGTCACGGCAGGATCCAGGTTGCGGATAGCGCCGGCAGCCGCATTGCGGGCGTTCTTGAGGGGCTCGGCAGCGGTGGCGTTGTACTTTTCCAGCGTGGACAGGCGCATGATGCACTCGCCCTGCACCTCCAGCAGGCCCTTGTAGGGAATCGTCAGGGGCACGGTACGGATGGTGCGCGCCTGAGGCAGGATGGCCTCGCCGGTGACGCCGTTGCCGCGGGTCGCCGCCTGTACCAGCACGCCGTCCCGGTAAGTCAGGTTGAGCGTCAGGCCGTCGAACTTGTACTCTACATAGTAGGTCAGGTTGGTGATGCCTGCCAGCTTTTCGGTGCGCTTGATCCACTCGTCCAGCGCCTCGATGGACTGCACTTTGTCCATCGACCACAATCGACTGATGTGCATGTGAGGCTCAAAGGCCGTCAGAGCCTCAGCGCCAACGCGATGGGTCGGGCTGTCAGGCAGCACCACGCCGGATTCCTTCTCCAGGCGGAGCAGCTCGTCGTACATCGCGTCATAATCCTTGTCGGACATGATCGGCTCGGCAGAATAGTAATACGCGCGGGCGGCAGCATTCAGCTTGTCCACCAGGAGGCGCATCTGCTCGGTCATGGCTTAATCCTCCAGCTTGACAATGGGGGCCACGGAGAGGGCAAACTCCTTCTCCCCGTAGGCAGTGAACTCGATCTTGATGCGGGCTTGCGCGCCGCTTCCGGTGACGGACACGACTTGTCCCTCGCCGAATTTCAGATGGCGCACCCGGTCTCCGGGCTTGTAGAGGTTCTGCATCACATTGGCGGAAGTGCTGCGGGCTGCGGAGCCCACAAAGCCCTTCTGCACGCCGGGAATGTTCAGCCCGCCGATGCTGGCAGAGCTGCCCATGCCCATCCCGGGCCGCGCCGCCGGGCGCTGCTGCGGACGGTTGCCGTAACCGGGCCGGGCCGCAGGACGCTGTTGCGGCGCACGGGTATCAAAACCTGCACGCATGATGGCAGCCTCATCAATCAGCAGGCGCTCCGGGATTTCATCCAGGAAGCGGCTGGGGGCATTGTGGTTCACCTGGTTGTACAGCATGCGCTGCTGGGCGCGGGAGATGAACAGCTTGTGCTGGGCACGGGTAATGCCTACGTAGCACAGACGGCGCTCCTCCTCCATGCGGTCTTCTTCCATGAGGCTGCGGCTGGAGGGGAAGATGCCCTCCTCCAGGCCGGTCAGGAACACGATGGGAAACTCCAGACCCTTGGAGCTGTGCAGGGTCATCAGAGTCACATAGCCGCGGCCCATGTCCTCCGCCTGATCCAGGTCGGTGACAAGGGACACATTTTCCAGGTAGTCCTCCAGCGTGGGATTCTCGGTGGACTTGCAGTACTCCTCCACCGCCCCAAGGAACTCTTGAATGTTTTCCACGCGGCTGCGGGCTTCGTCCGTGTCCTCTTTCTTGTACTGCTCCATCAAGCCGGTCTTCTCCACCAGCATGGGCACAAACTCGGACAGGGGCATGGCTTCCTTCATGGCCATCAGCATGGTCATCAGCATGAAAAACTCGCTGATATTCTTGCGCGGGCGGGCGCCGAGGCTGTCGGGCATATCGCTGAGCGCACTGTAAAGGGGCATGCCGTTGTCCATGGCGTGCTGCATCAGCTCCTGCACGGTGGTGTCGCCGATGGCGCGTTTGGGCACGTTGATGATGCGGCGCAGGCTGACGTCATCCGAGGGGTTGACGATCACGCGCAGGTAGGCCACCACATCGCGGACTTCCTTGCGGTCATAGAACTTGAGACCGCCGAAGACCTTGTAGGGCACGCCGGTGCGCATCAGCATTTCTTCGATCACGCGAGACTGCGCATTGGTGCGGTACAGCACGGCGCAGTTGCCGTAATTCTCCCCTGCCCGGTTGAACTGGCGGATGCGGCCCGCAATCCAGGCGGCCTCGTCCCGCTCGTCACCGGCGGCGTACAGGTGAAGCTTCTCGCCGGGGCCCTTTTCCGTCCACAGCGCTTTTTCCTTGCGGCCGGCATTATGGGCAATAACCTGATTGGCCGCATCCAGGATATTGGCGGAGGAGCGGTAGTTCTGCTCCAGCTTGATGACGGTGGCGTCGGGATAGTCCTTCTCGAAATCGAGGATGTTGCGGATATCTGCGCCGCGCCAGCCGTAAATGGACTGATCGTCATCGCCCACCACGCAGAGGTTGCGGCTCTCGTCGGTGAGGAGCTTGATCATCATGTACTGGGCGTAGTTGGTGTCCTGATACTCGTCCACCATGACGTAACGTAAGCGCTTGCGGTAGCTCTCCAGCACCGGCGGATGATCCGCCAGCAGCTCGAGGGTCTTGACCAGCAGGTCGTCGAAGTCCAGGGCATTGTTGGCCTTCAGCCGGGTCTCGTACTCCACAAAGACATTGTGGATCATCTGGTAGCGGTAGTCCTTTTGAGACTCGCGGAACCACTCGTCCGGGCTCATCAGCTTGTTCTTCGCGTCGGAGATCTTCGCAGAGAGCTCGCGAATGGGCAGAAATTTCTCGTCAATATTCAGACGCTTGAGGATCTCCTTGAGCACCGACTTCTGGTCATCGTCGTCATAAATCACGAAGGAGCGGGTGTAGCCCAGCTTCTCAATATCGCGGCGGAGCATCCTGGCGCAGGTGGAGTGGAAGGTAGAGATCCAGGCTTCCTCCGCCTGATCGCCTACCATGGCGGTGATGCGCTCCTTCATCTCCTTGGCGGCCTTGTTGGTGAAGGTCAGGGCCAGGATGTTCCACGCAGGCACGCCGTGGTCAAGAAGGTTGGCCACGCGGCAGGTCAGCGCGCGGGTCTTACCGGAGCCAGCCCCCGCAAGAATAAGGACGGGGCCCTCCAGGGTTTCAGCAGCCAGCCGCTGCTGGGGATTGAGCATACTCAGGTCCATCATATACCTCGTTCAATATCATTCTTCGGTGGATTCCAGTGCGTCCAGCACGCGGCGGTACCCGTCCGCACCATAAAGCAGGGCGCGGTTCACCCGGCTGATGGTCGCAGAGGAAGCGCCGGTTTCCTTTGCGATCTCCTGATAGGTCACACCCGCACGGAGCAGCCGCGCAACCTCGATGCGCTGGGCCATGCTCTTCACTTCCGCAATGGTACAGATATCCTCAAAAAAGCGGTATGCGTCCTCGGCGGACTGCAGTTTCTGCATGGCTTCCATCAGCAGGTCGGTCTGCTCATTGCGAATCTTGGGCTCAAACATGTCAAGGCGCTCCTTTCACGCTTTAGCATACGGATGTAAACATTATAGCATACTTTTTCCTTCTTGAACAGCTTTTCAACCTATAAAATGTTTGACCTTAAAAAGGCTTGACAAAGAGCGGGAAAAACAGCTATACTCTACGTGTTTTCAACGTCATTTGCGGACTTTATCCGTTTTGAAACAGGAGGTCAAGCCCATGTCCCGACTGGAAGAGCTCTTTGGCGTGAACGTATTCAGCGACGAGGTCATGCAGAAGCGCCTGCCCAAGGATACCTACAAGGCACTGCACAAGACCATCGCCGACGGCCGTCCCCTGAAGCCCGAGGTGGCCAATATCGTCGCTTGCGCCATGCGCGACTGGGCGGTGGAAAAGGGCGTGACCCATTACACCCACTGGTTCCAGCCTATGAACGGCGTCACCGCCGAGAAGCACGACAGCTTCATCAGCCCCCGCGAGAACGGCAAGATCATCCTGGAGTTCTCCGGCAAGGAGCTGGTGCACGGCGAAAGCGACGCCTCCTCCTTCCCCTCCGGAGGTCTGCGCACCACCTTCGAGGCCCGCGGCTATACCGCCTGGGATCCCACCAGCTACGCTTTTATCAAGGACGGCGTGCTGTGCATCCCCACGGCCTTCTGCTCCTACGGCGGCGAGGCGCTGGACGCCAAAACGCCCCTGCTGCGCTCCATGGAGGCGCTGAACAAGCAGGCGGTACGCATCCTGAAGCTCTTTGGTCGGGACGCCACCCGGGTCACCTCCACCGTCGGCCCGGAGCAGGAGTACTTCCTCATTGACAAAAAGCTCTACGACCAGCGCAAAGACCTGATATTCACCGGCCGTACTCTCTTTGGCGCCAAGCCCCCCAAGGGCCAGGAGCTGGATGATCACTACTCCGGCGCCATCAAGCCCCGCGTGAAGGCCTTCATGACGGAGCTGGACGAAGAGCTGTGGAAGCTTGGCGTGCTGGCCAAGACCGAGCACAACGAGGCCGCCCCTGCCCAGCACGAAATGGCCCCCATCTACACCGTGACCACCCTGGCCACCGACCACAATCAGCTCACTATGGAGATGATGAAGAAGGTCGCCCTGCGCCACGGCCTGGTGTGCCTGCTGCACGAGAAGCCCTTTGCTGGCGTGAACGGCTCCGGCAAGCACAACAACTGGTCCATGTCCACCAACACCGGCTATAACCTGCTCAATCCCGGCGATGACCCTGCTTCTTCCGCCCAGTTCCTGCTGTTCCTGACAGCGATGATCAAGGCGGTGGACATGCACGCGGATCTGCTGCGCATCTGCACTGCCTCCGCCGGCAACGATCATCGCCTTGGTGCATGCGAAGCACCCCCCGCCATCATTTCCATCTTCCTTGGCGATGAGCTGACCGCCATTGTGGACAACCTCATCAGCGAGAGCGAATACCACGCCGCCGCCAAAAAGGATCTGGAAATTGGAGTCACCGTACTGCCCAAGTTCCCCCAGGACAACACCGACCGCAACCGCACTTCCCCCTTCGCCTTCACGGGCAACAAGTTTGAGTTCCGCTCCCTGGGCTCCAGCGCTTCCATCGCCGAGACCAACGTGACGCTGAACTCTATCGTGGCAGACGTGCTGATGAGCTTCGCGGATGAACTGGAAAAGGCAGATGACTTCAAGCGCGCGCTGCACGACCTGATCGTCCGCACGCTGCGGGAGCACAACCGCATCATCTTCAACGGCAACGGCTATGCCAACGCCTGGGTGGAAGAAGCTGCCCGCCGCGGCCTGCCCAACTACGCAAGCACCGTGGACGCTTTGCCCCATCTGCTGGACGAGAAGAACGTAGCCCTCTTTGCGCGCCAGGGTGTATACAGCCGCACTGAGCTGCACTCCCGGTACGAGATCAGCCTGGAGTACTATGCCAAGGCCGTCAACATTGAGGCAGAGACCTGTCTGATGATGGCTGAGCGTCAGATCTTCCCCGCTTGCGCCAAGTTCGCCGGGGAAATGGGCCGCGTGGTCCGCGACATCCGTGAGGCAGGCGTTGAGCCTATCGCCGAAGAACGGCTGCTGAAGTTCGTGACCGATCGCAACGTGAAGCTCTTTGACGCCATCAACAATCTGCGGGAGGCTATCCTGGGCACCAGGCACTCCGCCAACGCGCTGGAGAACGCCCAGTACGAGCGCTACATCATTATCCCTGCCATGTCCAAGGTGCGCGAAATCGCTGATGACCTGGAGTCCCTGGTGGACAAGAAGTCCTGGCCCTTCCCCACCTACGACGATCTGCTGTTCAATGTGTAATCAAAAATGCCGCGAGTCAGTCATGCTGGCTCGCGGCATTTCTGTTTTTGGGAGAAATCAGCGATTCTGGACGTACCAGTCATAATCATATCCGGCATCAGGTTCGCCCTTCACCTGGCACACGGTGAAGCGTACCACGGCGTTCTCCCTCAGGGGCAGGGTGAACTTGCCGTCTACCGCCTGCCGGGTCTCGCACAGGGGCTGACCCGCCTGGCGCAGGAAGCGGAGCTGGGCATCCGTGAGGGACGCAGGCTCGCCCATGTCGTGCCATGCCTTCAAGGGATTGCAGGTAGTCTCGTCCACCGTCTCGGTGGTCAGGACGTACTTGCCGTTGAGAGGCAGCGCCAGGGTCAGCTGAGCATCCTCACGCTCCGCCTGGCCGATGTTCCAGGCCACACCCTCATAAGAGCCGTCCGCCTTCTTCATGATCAGGCAGTTGTCATCCTTGTGGACGCACTCGCCCTTGAGGCCGGTGAAGAAGTGGAAGGTCCACAGGGTGGGCTTGGGGATGAGCTGGTTGGCAATCATGCCGAAGCCGCCGTGGAAGGGACGGCTGGGCACGCCCTGTTCCTCAAATACGTCGCCGAAGGTCCAGTAGGAATAGGACGCGCAGACGTCTCCCATCCGGCTGAGCAGCCCTGCAACCAGCGCAGCGTTGTAATTGGTATCGTGGATGGGGCAGAAGGGATGGTAGGAGGTGTTGAATTCGGTGACGTGCATCTCCATGCCCGCGTATTCCGGGAAGGAATCAATGATGTCGCGGGTGGCCTGCATCTCCTCGATGATGGAGTCCACAGTACGCATGGTGTGGTAGAGGTAGCGGGACTTGTTCACCGGAGACTCACCCATGTAGGCGTGGCGGGTCAGGAAGTCCACGGGGAGCTTCTCATCCCGGCAGAAGGTCAGGAAGTTGCGTACCCAGTCCAGGGAGGTGGCGCCGCCGCAGATGGCCGGTCCGCCCACGCGCATCCTGGGCAGCGCTTCCTTCACCGCCAGGACGGAGGTGCGGTACAGCTCATGATAAGCCTTCTCGTCCGCATGCTCCCAGAAGCCGGGCAGGTTGGGCTCGTTCCACACCTCGCAGGGCCAGGTGGAAACTTCCTCCTCTCCGTAGCGCTCCGCCAGATGACGCAGGGTCGCCTTGATCATATCCGCCCACTTCTGGTGATCCGCCGGGGGCGTAGTGTTGCCCTTCCAGTAGAAGATTGTCTGGGTGCCGCTGGCCATCTTTTCAGGCATAAAGCCCAGCTCCAGGAAGGGCTTGAGGCCCAGAGCACGGTAATCGTCCATCACCCGATCCAGGTAGGTGAAGTTGTAGCCCTTGTACTCGATGCCATCGCGGCCCACGAAGTGCTGGTAGATGGCCATATCATCAGAGAACAGGCCATGGCCGCGGATGTGCTTAAAGTGGCACAACTCCTGGGCCATAGCGAGCTGGTCGTGGTATTCCTTCTGCAGAGCCAGGCCCATGCGGCCGGTGCCCACGCAGAAATCGGTGTTGTTGTTGAAGGTCGCGCGGCTGTCCGGCGCGACGGCGATATTCAGCGTCTTCATGGCTTATGCCTCCTTGTATTTGTTCCAGTCGAAAACGAGGATCTGTCCCTCGGCCACGTCCGCCTGCCGGGTGGCAATGTGTTCGTAGCCGCCGATGATGACGGGCTTGGCAGCGCAGAGGACTTCATCGGTAAGGTTATCAACGAAGGCGTCGAATTTGGCGCGGGGAAACAGGTCGAGCTGGTGGGAACAGAGGACGTGTGTGAAATCGTATGCCTGAAGGATCTGCACATTCCGGCGGTACTCTTCCACGCCCAGAGCCTCCGGGAAGAACAGCCATGTGCAGGGATTCCAGTCATCACCGGTCAGCAGCAGCTTCCGTTCCACGATCAGGACGCAGGCGCTGCCCGGCGTGTGCCCCGGACATTCGATGATCCTTGCCGTCAATCCGCCTAGGTCGATATCACCCGGTACAGCAGTACATGGCAATTCGCATTCACCCGCCAGAAACAGCTCCTCTGACAGCAAATCGGTTCCAATTAACCCCTTGCTCTGCGCCTGACGAAGCACCTGCCGGCGCTTTTTCTGCCCATTGTAAACATGGAAGGCCGGTGCATCCTGCGGAAGCATCATGTATTCACAGTCAGAAAGATAGCCCATTGTGTACACACCAAGCGTGTGATCATGATGGTGGTGGGTCAGCAGCACGCGGGCGGGCTTGTTGCCGATCAATTCAGCGATGAATCTGCCCACACTTTCCACCCCGTAGCCGGCATCCACCAGCAGGGCCGCATTATCGCCCTCGATCAGGGTCATGCAGACGCCCATGGCATCCCGGATGTGGGTCACGCCCGGGCATACATGATTCACTTCAAAGCTCATGCGCTTATCTCCTTTGCGCGGTTTGCCTATAGTATTCAACAATCTCATCCGCGATTCCTGTTTCAACAATGTGCACATCTTGTCAGAATGTTCGCGCTTTTTGCACATTATGCCTCTTTTCCTTGTGAGCGTCAGAATTTCATGCTATAATGGCAAAAAACACACAGGAGGTAACTCCCATGCGTGATGAATTTCGTTATTGGCTTCCGTTCCTGACCAAGGATGTGCCTGCCGAGCTGACCAGCCCTGTTGATGTGGCACGGTTTGAGCTGGCCCAGGCGCTGCCCGTAGTCGCGGCTGATATGAAGGTCGAGCTGCAGCCCGACGGTACCGCCAGCGAGTTCTTTACCGTCCGCAGCGAGGGAGATACCGTTACCATCTCCGGCGGCGACGTGGGCGTGCTGTATGGCGTGTACCGCGTGCTGATGGCCCTCTACTGCGGCGAGAAGCTGCCTTCTGACCAGACCCAGCAGCCCAAGTACGCCCTGCGCATGGTTAACTGCTGGGACAACGCCGACGGCGACATTGAGCGCGGCTACTCCGGCCGTTCGCTGTTCTTTGACGACGGTATGTTCGACTACGAGCCCGAGCGCCTGCGCATGATGGCCCGCATGATGGCCTCCGTGGGCCTGAACGTGGCGTGCATCAACAACGTCAATGTGCGCAACCCTGCCCATCGCCTGATTGAGGACTGGCTGCCTGAGCTGGCAGAGGTCGCGGCAATCTTCCGCCCCTTCGGCGTGAAGCTGATGGTCTCCATCGACTACTCCCAGCCCATGCGCCACGGCGTCCCCACCGCCGATCCCCTGGACGAGCGGGTGCAGAACTGGTGGAATGAGCAGTGCAAGCTGGTTTACGCCGCTGTCCCGGACCTGGTTGGATTCCTGGTCAAGGCGGACAGCGAGCATCGACCCGGCCCTTTCACCTATGGCCGCAACCACGCAGAAGGCGCCAACATGCTGGCCCGTGCCCTCAAGCCCCACGGCGGCAAGCTGATCTGGCGCTGCTTCGTGTACAACTGTCAGCAAGACTGGCGCGATCAGAAAACCGACCGTCCCGCAGCTGCCTACAATCACTATGTGTACCTGGACGGCCAGTTTGAGGACAATGTCATCCTGCAGGTGAAGAACGGCCCCTTCGACTTCCAGGTGCGCGAGCCGCTGTCTCCCATGCTGCTGGCCATGCCCAAGACCAGCCTGGCCATCGAATGGCAGCTGGCACAGGAATACACCGGCCATCAGATCGACATCTACGCCATGATGGGCATGTGGCAGGAGGTCATGGCTGACCTGGGCAGCGACACCATCATGGCCATGGCCGCCGTCAGCAACTGGGGTGATGACGCCTGCGTCTACGGCCATCCCTTTGCGGCGGTGAACATGTTCGGCTACGGCCTGCTGTGCTGGAATCCCGACGCAGCTGACCCGGAGGCCATCGCCCGTACCTGGGCAAAGCTGACCTACAACTTCTCCAAGGCGGACGAGGACACGCTGGTGGATATCCTCCTGGAAAGCCGCTGCGCGTATGAGAAGTACACCTCTCCCCTGGGCCTGTGCTGGATGGTCACGCCCCATGTGCACTACGGCGCAAGCCCCGACGGCTACGAGTACACAGCCTGGGGTACCTATCACCGCGCCAGCCGCGACGCAGTGGGCATTGACCGCACGTCAAGCGGCACCGGCTATGCCGATCAGTACCCCGCAGCCCTGCGCGACCGCTACTCCAACCTGGAGACCTGCCCGGACGAGTTGAAGCTGTGGTTCCACCGCCTGCGCTATGACTACGTCATGGCGGACGGCCGTACGCTGATCCAGCGCATCTATGACGACCACTTCGAGGGCTATGACTGGGTCGTGGCTGCGGAAGAGAAACTGGCTGTGCTGCCCTTCCCGGAGGCTGACAAGGCGCTCATCATGGAGCGCATGTCCCGCCAGAAGAAGAACGCCCGCGAATGGTGCGACATCGTGAACAGCTTCTTCTACCGCTTCTCCGGCGTGGAGGACGCAAAGGGCCGTCCGCTTTACATCTGAGCACGCAAAAGCGTCCTGCATCGTTTGATGCAGGACGCTTTGTTGTTTTGGATTAACCGCGGCTCCACACAGCGCCGCCCTTAGCGTCCTTGACGATGACGCCCATGGCAGCCAGTTCATCGCGGATACGGTCGGACTCAGCCCAGTTCTTGGCCTTGCGGGCCTCGTAGCGGGCGGTCAGCAGGGCGGTCACCTTGGCATTTTCCTCCTCGGTGGCGTCGGCAGGGCCGGCAATGACGTACTCATCCACACCGGCGGTAGCGGTGGCCGTCGCGGCGGACGCGCGCACCTTGGCAGCGGCCTCCAGCAGGTTCAGGCTCAACACCTTATCAAAGTCGCCGATCAGGTACAGCTTGGTGACGTCGTCGATATCCTTGGCCTTCAGCACGTCATAAACGCTGGTGATGGCCAGGGAGGTGTTCAGGTCGTTGGTCAGGCCCTTGAGGAACTTCTCCTGGTATTTCTTCGCAGCCTCGAGGTCGGGCTGCTTGGTGTCGTCTGGCTTGATGGCAGCGACGCGGCCCACCAGCTTATTGTAGGTGCCGGCAGCGTTGTCCAGGTTCTCCCAGGAGAACACCAGGTTCTGACGGTAGTGGCTCTGCAGGCAGAAGAGGCGGTAGGCCAGCGGGTCGTAGCCCTTTTCCTCCAGCAGGGACACGGTCAGGAACTCGCCCTTGGACTTGGACATCTTGCCGCCGGCGGTGTTCAGGTGGTGGACATGGAACCAGGTCGTGCACCACTCGTGGCCCAGGTACGCCTCAGACTGGGCGATCTCGTTGGTGTGGTGCGGGAAGGCATTGTCGATGCCGCCGCAGTGCAGGTCAAGGTACTCGCCCAGGTGCTTCTTGGAGATGCAGGAGCACTCGATGTGCCAGCCGGGATAGCCCACGCCCCAGGGAGAATCCCATTTCAGAGCCTGATCCTCAAACTTCGACTTGGTGAACCACAGCACAAAGTCCGCCTTATTGCGCTTGTTATCGTCGGCTTCCACGTCGTCGCGGACGCCTACGGCCAGGTCTTCCTCGTCGTGGTCGTTGAAGACGTAGTACTTCTCAAGCTTGGCGGTGTCGAAATAGATGTTGCCGCCGGCCTGGTAGGCAAAGCCCTTATCCAGGAGCTTTTCCACCATCTCGATGTAATCATCGATGCAGTTGGTGGCGGGCTCCACCACGTCAGGGGTCTTGATGCGGAGCTTGGCACAGTCAGCGAAGAAGGCGTCGGTGTAGAACTTAGCGATCTGCATGACCGACTTATTCTCACGCTTGGCGCCCTTGAGCATCTTGTCCTCGCCCTCATCGGCGTCAGAGGCCAGGTGGCCCACGTCAGTGATGTTCATCACGCGCTTGACGTTGTAGCCCTCATAGCGCAGGGCCTTTTCCAGCACATCCTCCATGATGTAGGAGCGCAGATTGCCAATATGGGCGAAGTGATAAACCGTCGGTCCGCAGGTGTACATGCTCACATCATTGCCGAAGCGGGGCTTGAAGGGCTCCTTGCGGTGGGACAGAGAATTATACAGGAACATATATGTCATCCTTTCAGGTTGGAATCCTGACTATGATACCACTAAATGCCGGGAAAGTCAAACATTGGCCGGGTCATCTTGATCAAATTTGAACCCATAGAAATCGAACTGACATCCCGGCAGGAACACGAAACTCACCTTGCAAACACCCTGCAGCACCTCCACCGGAAAGGTCTGCTTGCCGCGGACAGTACCCTTGAACTGCGCCAGGGCCGTCACCGTTTCTCCTGCTTCGTTCTGGCAGCGGATGGTGACGGGATTCTCGCTCAGCGGCGTGCAGCCGTCGATGGTCAACAGGGCTTTCTTCGCATCGCCGAAGTCCATGTTCTCATATACCAGCGAAACGTTGTTGCCGATACCAAACACCCCCTCAGCCATCCGGGTAAAGCTGTCGCCATAAACTTCATCTGCCTGCAGGGTGGAAAGCGGCATCCATGCGCGGCTCTGCTTGGCGAATGAGAAGCCCTTCAGGTGGATCTTGCGATCCATGGTGAAACACAGCGTATGCAGGCCGGTCAGGCGACGCGGCAGCTTGTAGGTCTCCGACTGGTAAACATTCCAGCGGGAAAGCTTCTGGTACGGCAGCACCGCGATGATTTCGCCGCCATCGCGGGGATGGCCGTCCCACAGCGTCACGCTGTAATGGCTGCTGTCCAGGGCGAAAATGGGCAGGGTGATCTCGTCCGAGCCCGCCGGGCCAAAGTCCACATTGACAAAGCCAGCCATGCTTTCTCCGTCCCGGGCAAAGGCCACGCCCTGCTCGTTGCCGCTGGTCAGCTCACCGTAGCTGATGGTATACAGCCCGCCGGAAATAAAGCCATAGGGATCCAGATTGGGCTGTCCCAGGCCTTCAATGACAATGTCCTGCTGGCTGATAACGCGGGCATGGTTATAGCCGTTGTTACAGCTGGCACGCAGGTACACAGTATCATCGCCAAGTGCGGTAACGGTGACGATATCGCCCTCAACCGTATACGCCGCACAGGGGCTTTCGATGCCCTTGGCGTTGGTGATGCGGAAGCTGATGGGCTGCTTCATCGCATTGGCTGGATGCGTCTTTACACGAAAGGACACGGACTTGTGATCCGGGTTGAGCAGCTTCTTACCCAGCGGGATCAGCTCAATCTTGCGGACAGGGATTTCATCGGGCATGGCCTCCTCGCGGCACAGAGGCACGCTGCGGACGCGCTGCCAGGCATTCATATTCTGCATCACCGGGATATCCAGCACTGCCTTTCCCTTGCCGGGAGACGTGACCTCGATATGCACGTTCCCCGCTTCGCCGATATCCCCCACGATGGCCAGCAGCTTTCCATTGAACAGGCGGCGGCTGGTGGTCTTGTAGCCGTCGCGGTCGGTGGAATCGCCATTGTCCAGCCCCATCAGCATTCCCTGTCCGCTAACGGACACATGCACCCGGTCGCAGGCATTGTCAACGGGATTGCCGTTAGCATCCACAGCGGAGATGGTCACAAACACAAGATCATCACCGGTGGCATTCAGGACGGGCTTGAAGAACGCGGGCATCTCACCGCGTTCTGCGTGAAGCATGATACGCTGAGTATCACCAGGGGTGACGCGAACATCCTGCGCCAGGACAGCGCCATCTGCATCGTAGGAGATCGCCTTCAATTCGCCCGCCACGAAGGGCACCTGCCATACGGGCCAGCATTTCTCGGGATCGCGCAGATCGACCGCCCTCGCGCCAAGGCTTTCGCCGTTCAGGAAGAGCTCGACGGACGCGGCATTCACCATTACAGGCACGTCGATCGTTTGGCCCGGATTCCAGTCCCAGTGAACGCCGATATGCACCATGGGCTTGTCCGTCCACAAGGCCTTGAACAGATACCAATAATCCTTGGGGAAGACGGCGGTGTCCATCACGCCGAAGTAGCTGGAACGGGTATGGTAGGGCGTGGGCTCGCCGATATAGTCGATACCCGTCCAGATGTACTGGCCGAGGGAGAACTCGCAGTTCAGGTCCTCGACGATCATCTTCGCCACGTTCTGCGTGCCCCAGGAGGTATTGCTGTTGCCCAGGGATGAGCACTGCAGGTCGTCATCGGTAAGAATAGGAGCGTTCATCGGGAAGCGATACACGCCGCGGCTGGAGACGGTGGAGGCCGTTTCGCTGCCATAGATCGCCCATTCGGGATGCTCAGCGTGGTGCTTTTCATAGAGCTTTTCGCCATAGTTGTATCCCACCGCCTGGACGAACTGGGCGCAGTGCTGGGCGCCGGGCCAGGGCATGTAATTGCTGCCGATGGTGGTCAGGCCGTTTCCCTTCGGATCGTGGCGGCGTACGTACTCACACAGCATCTGCGTCACCTTGCCGGCCTGCTCGGGATTATTGTTTGTGTCGCCGATTTCGTTGCCAATGGACCACATCAGCAGGCTTGGGTGATTCCTGTCTCTACGTATCCAGGAAGCTACGTCGGCTTCTACATCCGCATCGAAGAAGCGGGCGTAGTCGTAGGTGGTTTTGGGATGCTGCCACATATCGAAGGACTCATCCACCACGAGGATACCCAGCTCGTCGCACAGATCCATGACCCATTTTGAGGGCGGATTGTGGCTGGTGCGCAGGCTGTTGACGCCCATATCCTTCATCGCCTGAAGCTGCCGCCATGCCGCATGCCAGTTGAACGCGCTGCCCAGGCAGCCCAGATCATGATGCAGGCATACACCGTGGAGCTTCACATGCTTTCCATTGACGAAGAGCCCGCGATCGGTGGTCACTTCGATCTCGCGGAAGCCGATCATTTCACGGATAACCTGATCGCCGAAGGTGGTTTCTATGGTGTAGCAGCCGCCGTCGCCAACTTCCCACAGATCCGGATTCTGAACCTGCATCTCCACGGTGGCCTTATCGCCCGTCACTTGTGCCACAGTCTCGCAGATGAGATCGTGCGTGTCCAGAAGCCGGTGAATGACCGGATTCTCCGTGCCACCACCGGTCAGCTCTGTTTCAATGCGGATTGTCCACATGTCACCATTGCGTCGCGTAGTAATATAGGTGCCGTCCAGAGCAATATGGCGTTTCTCCAGCACATGGAGCGTCACGTCGCGGAAAATGCCTGCACCGGAATACCAGCGGCTGTTGGGACTCTGATGGCGGACGTGTACATGGAGAACATTCTCCCCTATCTGCAGCTTGTCCGTCAACACTGCGTCAAAAGCCGTGTACCCATAATGGTGAGTGCAGATGACCTCATGATTGAGGAGTACATCACAGTCCATATACACACCGTCAAAACGCAGGATGACTTCCTTGGACATCCACTGCGCAGGTACATTCAGCACACGCCGGTACCAGCCATCCGCCGTTTCATACAGATTCTTTTCCTGGGGGATCAGAAAATCATGGGGAAGATCGACGGTTCCCCATTGGGCAGACTCCGTTTCGGAAAGTGTTGACCCTTGCGAAAGCTTCACAAATTGCCATCCGTCATTGAAGAGAGATTCCATGCTCGTTCTCCTCTCCATTTTACTCTACACAATGATTCGGTGTTCGCCTTTGAAATCCTGCGTGTACACAGCAATTCGCAAGTTTTAAAACAGACTTTCAGTCTGTCATCACCGAATCTCGGTATGTTATGCTCACAATCTTGTCATTTTCTCATTTGGATTTGACAGAACTGCGCATTCTATGTAAAATATATCTATCATTCTTCAGGAGGATACCGTTATGCGCCCTGTCATCGGCCTGACTCCTTCCCTGGAATCAGGTGAACATAAGATTTATACCCCCACCTCTTATCCCAAGGCCATTATTGAGGCCGGCGGCAATCCCATCTTTTTCAACTTCACGCGGGATGCCGACATGATTGAGACCTACGCTGCCATGGTGGACGGCGTGCTGTTCTCCGGCGGTGATGACGTGGATCCCTCCACCTACGGCGAAGAGCAGATCTGGGGCTGTGGCGATATCGTGCCCCTGCGGGATGACTTCGAGATCAAACTGCTGAAAGTGCTGGTGGAAAAATACCCGGAGAAGCCCATCCTGGGCATCTGCCGCGGCGCCCAGGTGCTCAATGTCGGCATGGGCGGCACACTGTATCAGGATCTGCGCAGCCAGAAAGAAGGCTGCATTCGCCACCAGCAGCAGCAGAGCTCCCACTACGCCTCCCACAAGGCCATCGTGGAGGAGGGTTCCCTGCTCCATCGCATCTACGGCAGCACCGAGGTGAAGGTGAACTCCTTCCACCACCAGGCCGTGAAGGATCTTGCTCCTGGAATGCGCTTGACCGCAGTTGCCTCCGACGGTGTTGTCGAGGGCTTTGAGAAGCCGGATCATCCTTATTTTGTGGCTGTCCAGTGGCACCCGGAGCGTCTGGTGGAAGGCCCGCATCACCCTGAGCACAAGCCGCTGTTCAAGTCTTTCGTGGACGCCTGCAGGAAGTAAAATTTCAGCGCAGCACCCATCGCGGATGCTGCGCCTTTCTTATGCCAGATTTGCGTTGATTTCCTCCACCACACGGACCACTTCGATATCCCCGTCCGCGAGCATTTCCCAGATATACTCGTTGTCCTCGTTGGGAAGGTTCTGCCAGTAGTGATCAGCCTTTGCCAGATTCGCTTCCTTGTCCGGCGTACCGTCAAAGCAGTTGCAGGCATTGCCCACGAAGACCCGCCCTGTGATTTTCAGCTCCACGATCGCGTAGGTGGGACGGCCGATGCGCGCAAAAAACTCGCCCCACCGGCGGGATTCCTCCAGTTCACGGCTGACATACAGGCAGGCCATGCGGGATGGATACTGCGGGTATTTCTCCCGGCGGACTTCTTCCATCGCCAGCTCCCGCAGAGCCACATCCAGGTGATGCTCCAGCGGCAGCGGGTACTGATCAGGATGGGCGTACACATCTTCCGCCGTGTCTGCCAAAGCCATCACCCGGCTGTACACGCCGCTGTGATGGCTTTCATCAAATATGATATGCTGCCCGACGGTCATCGGGCGATCCGTGACGACATGATAGGCAGTGATGGTTTCCATATGTCCTCCTTATAGAAAAGGCTGGAAGATATCCTCCTCCAGCCTCCATAACAGACAACCATATAGCCCGCGCGATGAGCGCGCGGTGATGCAGCTCCAGCCAAAGCCCCAACTGACACGCGGTAGGTCTATGAATGTAAAGCTCACCCAAATCGCGCGATGCCCCGCCGGGGCTTCCCGGCTTAGCAATCAATAAACTTACGGAATTCCGTCAGGATGCCGATGCCGTCCGGGTAGTGGGCGGCAAACTGAGGCACCGCGTGGCTCGGGAAGGAATTACCCTCAATGAAGGTGGGGCCGTTCTCCGTGATAGCAACGTCCCAGGCGATGAAGCGCATTTCCGGCACCTTGCGGGCAGCAGCCATGCACATGGCCTTGGCTTCCTCCCAGTAGGGAATCGTGAAGCCGATGATATCCGTGCCGGTCATGGGGTGCTTGGTGAAAGTATTGCCGGCCTTGTCCGCGCCGACAGTGAGGAGCTTGCCACTCTCCAGGTCGATGCGGGCCGCCATGCCGCCGCAGTCCACATTGTCCATGACCTTGCCGTTGCCGATGCGCAAAAAGCCGTAAACAATGCCTTCTGCCTTTTCGCCCAGCAGGGTCGCAATGCGGCAGGTGTTAACAGAGGTGGGGCACAGGCGGGCCATTTCGGGATGCTGGACGACGATCTCCTCCAGGATGCCGATGCCGTCAGCCTTGAGGCGGGCCAGGAAGGCCTCCGCGCCGTCAGCCCAATCTTCGGGCATGTACTTGTATATACCTACGCCGCTGGAGCCCTCCAGAGGCTTGCCGATCAGGTTGGGCAGCGTCATCATGTCAGCCACCTGCTCAGCGGTGGTGCCGTCGCCCACCAGCAGCCACTTGCGGGGGATCCACTCCTTGAACAGCTCGTTGAACTGGGTCTTGTCATCAAAGAAGTGCCAGTACTCCTTGGGGTTCATCCGGCGGACGATGCCGTTGGAGATGCCGCGGGTGATGACCGTGCGGCGCTGAGCGTCGTTCAGCTTGTACATCTGGGCGATCTTGTAGTCAACATAGCCCGCATTATACTTGATGGCGCACTTCAGCATGTCGCACAGGAGCCAGATGCGGTGCTTGCCGCTGCGCTCCTTGAGGAGGGCCGTGGTCTTCCACATGGCCTTCCAGTTCATCTTGACCAGGCGCTTGAAGAAATACGAAAGACGGCTCATAGCGAAACGACCTTTCTTCGTTCTCACAATTCGTACGCGCGTTCAGCCTGACCGAAGGCGCGCAGCTCGATCGCGAAACGGGAGTCCAAAGGGATGATATCCCTCTGGCGGGGTTAAGGGGCAGAGCCCTTTACACATTAAACCTAAACAGGGTGATGTCGCCGTCCTTCATGACGTACTCCTTGCCCTCGGAGCGGACAAGACCCTTTTCCTTGCAGGCGGCCATGGAGCCCAGCTCCACCAGGGTGTCGAAGGGGACGATCTCGGCACGAATGAAGCCGCGCTCGAAGTCAGTGTGAATCTTGCCAGCAGCCTGGGGAGCTTTGGTGCCGTTGACGATGGTCCAGGCGCGGCACTCATCCTCGCCGGCGGTCAGGAAGGAGATCAGGCCCAGCAGACGGTAGCAGGCGGTGATCAGGCGATCCAGGCCGGACTGACCGATGCCCATGCCCTCCAGGAACTCAGCCTTCTCCTCGGGATCCATCTGGGCGATTTCCTCCTCGATGGCAGCGGAGATGACCAGCACCTCAGCGCCTTCCTCCTTGGCGATAGCCTCCACCTTGTCCAGGCCGGGAATGTCGCTCAGGTCGCCGCCCAGGGCATCTTCGGCGATATTGGCCGCGTAGATGACGGGCTTGGTGGTCAGCAGGAACCAACCATTCACGGCATCACGCTCTTCGTCATCCATCTTGCAGGTACGGGCAGGCTTGCCGTACTCCAGGTGATTGTAGATGCGCTCGCAGAGGTCTACCTCGACGCCAGCCTTCTTATCGCCGCCGCGGAAGGCCTTGACCGCCTTGTCCTTGCGGCGCTGGACAGACTCCATATCCGCGAAGATCAACTCCAGGTTGATGGTCTCGATGTCACGGGCGGGGTCAATGGAGCCGTCCACGTGGATGATGTTCTCATCCTCAAAGCAGCGCACGACATGCACGATCGCGTCCACCTCGCGGATGTGGCTGAGGAACTTGTTCCCCAAGCCCTCGCCATGGGAGGCGCCCTTCACCAGGCCCGCGATATCCACGAACTCGATGGTGGTGGGGGTGACCTTCTTGGGATGGTACATGTCCGCCAGCACATCCAGACGGCTGTCGGGCACCATGACCATGCCAGTGTTGGGCTCGATGGTGCAGAAGGGGTAATTGGCGGCCTGCGCGCCCGCCTTGGTGATCGCATTGAAAAGGGTGCTCTTGCCGACATTCGGCAGACCCACAACGCCAAGCTTCATATCGTGAATCTCCTTCTTGGGTGATGATGATAATCCAATCTATTATATACGGAATCGAAAGAAATTGCAAGGGGCGGAGGACGGTTTTGATTGCAAAGATGGTGCAGCACATGCTATAATCAACATATACGATCGTATGGAGGTTCCACATGGCACTGAACTGGATTAACGTAAACGACTACGACTTCAACTGCATCCTTCTGATGGAGCGCTTCCAGCTGAACTACCTGTGCGGCTGGGGGCAGGATATCCACAACAAACTGGGTATTGCCCTGAAGGCACATCCAGCAGTGAAATGGTACATCACGCACCTGCTGCCGGAATACGCCGCATTGCTGGACAAGCTGGCCGAGGAAGCTCCCGATGCTTCCCCGGAGGAACTCCGCCGCTGCGAGTGCACCGTGATGGCCTGGATAGAGGACTTCGTGACCTACACCACACCGGAGGTCATGGCAGCCAAGTGTCCCTTCGTGTACGGCTGGGACAAGGCACGGCTCTTTGAGCTAGCAGACTTCACTGACAAGCGGGTACTGGACATCGGCAGCGGCAACGGGCGGCTCGCCTTCGCTGCTGCAGAAAAGGCCGCCGAGGTCTACGCGGTGGAGCCGGTTGAAACCCTGCGGCACTTCCTGCGGAAGAAGTGCACGGCAGAGGGCATCCGTAATATCCGGGTAACCGACGGCTTTGTGGATGATCTCCCCTATCCGGACAACACCTTTGACATCGTCCTCTCCGGCCATGTGGTGGGCGACGATTATGACCGGGAGATCGCCGAGATGGAGCGGGTGTGCAAGCCTGGCGGCATCATCCTGGACGTTCCCGGCGACCAGCACCGGGACATCGGCATCAAAGAAGATATGACTTCTCGCGGTTTTGAGCCGCTCCCCTATGCGGGCTCCTTCGGAGCGAGGGTAGTCAGGTACCGTAAGGTGGTCAATAAGTAAAATTGGGCCGACGCAAAGCAGCGTCGGCCTTTCAGTTACCGCCAGTTATTCAGAATCCGGTACAGCCCCTCGATGAAGCCCGGACGCGGCACATCCACCGCCGCGACGCAGTTCAGCTTGGCGATGACCTGTCCGTCCAGCAGCACATTTACCGTACCAAGGACGTCCCCCTGTTGGATGGGCGCTTCCGCGTAGTCCGGCAGGGACAGCTCCAGCTTCAGCCCGGACTGCTGGCCGTTCTTCAGCAGCATCGAAAGGCCGCTGCCCAGGGCCAGATCAACCGTATCCGCCGCTCCGCCGTGGATGGGCAATGTCTCCCCCAGCAGATCGCCCTTGTTGGCGATGGCCACCCGCTGGTAGTTGGCAAAGCCGTAATCCATCATGGCGCGGGCCTCGTCGAAGCGGTTCTGACTGACGGGCGTACCCAGCACAATCGCCACCAGCCGCATGCCGTTCTTCTCTGCCGTGGCGGCCAGGCAGTACTTCGCCGCATCGGTGGAACCGGTCTTGAAGCCGTCGCAGCCGTCATAAAAGCGCACCAGCCGGTTGGTGTTGGTCAGGTCAGTCACCCGTCCGCCGGGATGGGTCAGCTTGTCGATCCACACGGAAGAATACTGCGTGTAGCGCGGATGCTTTGCCACCTCGCAGCACAGCGTCGCCACATCCCGGGCAGTGGTGTATTGGCCCTGCTGGGGATAGCCGGTGCAGTTGACATAGTTGGTGCTGTTCATGCCCAGCTCCTTGGCGCGGGCGTTCATGCGGGCAACGAAAGCCTCCTCGCTGCCGCAGAGGTGCTCCGACAGGGCCACGGCGGAGTCATTCGCGCTGGCCATGATGGTCGTGCGGAGCAGATCCTCCAGCGAGTAAGTCGCGTTTGCGTCCAGCAGAGCCTGGGAGCCCTTCATGGCCGCCGCGTTGCGGCTGACCTGCACGCCGTCGGAAAGCTGTACATCACCCCGGTCGAGGGCTTCGAGCACCAGCAGCGCCGTCATCAGCTTGGTGATGGATGCGACCTCACGCTTTTCGTCCGCATTCTTTTCAAAGATGATGGCGCCGGTGCTTGCCTCCACCAGCACTGCGGCAGGCGACGTGAGCGTCATGGGCGTGCCCTCCTCCAAGGGACGAGCCGCCGCCGTCGTAGGAATAAGCAGCGCCAGCATCATTGCAACCGCCATGATGCGTCGTAAAAAGGACATGATGATTCCTCCTTCATGTTTTGGAATCATCATGCCCTATTTGTTTGAAATTATGTAATCAGATCACCAGACCGCCGCTGACGCCCAGCACCTGCCCGGTGATGAAGCTCGCGCCCTCCCCACACAGGAAGAGGATCGTTTTTGCAACCTCTTCCGCTGCACCGACACGACAAAGAGGCGTTTCATCCGCCAAAGCCGCGCGATCATCAGCAGTGAGCTGCGCGTTCATGTCAGTATCGATCACGCCTGGGGTGACGCAGTTGACGCGCACGCCGCTGGGGCCAACTTCCTTCGCGAGGGCCTTCGTCAGGCCGATCAGCGCGGCCTTCGTGGCGGAATAAGCTACCTCGCAGCTCGCGCCCACCTCGCCCCACATGCTGCTGACGTTAACAATCGCGCCCCTTTGCTGGGAGATCATCCCCGGCAGCACAGCCTTGGTGACCGAGAATGCGCTGCGGACGTTCACCGCAAAGAGGTGATCCCACTCGTCCTCGGTCATGTCGGTAAACAGGCCAACATGGGCGATACCCGCGCAGTTGACCAGCGCGTCGATGTGCCGATTGGTACGCAGAATGTCCGCGATGACAGCCTGCACCTGGGCAGCATCCGACACGTCACATTGATAGGCGGATACATCCCGGCCCTCGCTGCGGAGAGTCTGCACAAGCGCTACTGCCTTGTCGCGGCTGTTGTTGTACAGGAAAGCCACCGCATAGCCATCCTCTGCAAACGCGCGGACGCAGGCGGCTCCGATGCCGCGGGAGCCGCCGGTAATCAGAGCAATCTTCCGCATATCACAGGGCCTCGATGGTCGCGTCCAGCAGCGCGCGGAAGGTGCCCTTCACGCGAGCTGCGGTGTCGATGACCTCCTGCTCGTCCAGCAGCACGTCCAGAATGCCGGCGGCCATGTTGGTAATGCAGCTCACGCCCAGCACACGCATGCCGCAGTGACGGGCCACGATGGTCTCCGGCACGGTGGACATACCCACCGCGTCCGCGCCGCAGATGCGGGCCATACGGATCTCAGCAGGGGTCTCGTAGCAGGGGCCGTTCATCCACATGTAAACGCCCTTCTGCACGTCTACACCCAGCTTTTCCGCCTGCTGCTCGCAGAGCTTGATCAGCTCCACGTCGTAGGCATGGGTCATGTCGGGGAAGCGTACGCCGAATTCAGAGAGGTTGGGGCCAGTCAGCGGATTCTTGCCGGTCATGTTGATGAAATCGCTGATGATCATCAGGCAGCCCTGGGAGAAATTGAGGTTCACGCCGCCCGCTGCGTTGGTGACGAACAGCGTCTTCACGCCCAGAAGGCTCATCACGCGCACGGGCATGGTGACTTCCTCCATGCTCCAACCCTCGTAGGCATGGAAGCGGCCCTGCATCATGCACACGCGCTTGCCGTGAAGCTTGCCCGTCCACCAGCGGCCAGCGTGGCCGGGGGCGGTGGAGTGCGGGAAGCCGGGAATGTCCTTATAGTCGACGTACTTGGCGTCCTCGAAGGCCTCGACATAGTCGCCCAGGCCGGAACCGAGGATGACGCCGATCTCCGCCTCGCCGACGTGTTCGCGGATGTAGTCGGCGGCAGTGTGGAGCTTCTGGATGTAGTCCTGCATGTGTGTAACCTCCGTTATTTCAGTTGGTCATAGAAAGACGTCGCCCCAAACCGATCCGGCAGGCCCAGCCATTCGGCACAGGTCGCAGCCACGTCGGCGTAGGTGGTACGCAGCCCCAGATTGACCAGCTTCGTCATGCCCTTGTGCCAGACCATCAGCGGGATGTGCTCGCGGGTGTGGTCGGTGCCGGGGAACGTGGGATCGCAGCCGTGGTCAGCGGTAATGATCAGCAGGTCGTCCTCCGTCATCAGCGCCTGGATCTCCGGCAGCTTCTGGTCGAAGTATTCCAGGGCCTTGGCGAAGCCCTCCGGGTCGTTGCGGTGGCCGTACTGCATGTCCGTGTCCACCAGGTTGGTGAAGCACAGGCCCTCGAAGGGCTGCTTCATGTAGTCCATCCACGCGTCGATGCAGGCCGGGTTGCCGCTGGCGTGGTTGGAGCCGGTCAGACCCTTCTCCGCGAAGATGTCCTCGATCTTGCCCACGCCGAGGCTGGCCATGCCTGCTTCCTCGCAGGCGTCCAGCAGCGTGCGGCTGAAGGGCGGCACAGCGAAGTCACGGCGGCCGGAGGTACGCTTGAATTCGCCCTTCCCCGTGCCGATGAAGGGGCGGGCAATGACACGGCCCACGCACAGGTCGCCGGTCAGCATTTCGCGGGCGATGCGGCACATTTCGTACAGCTCCTCCCGGGAGTAAATCTCCTCGTGGCAGGCAATCTGGAACACGCTGTCCGCCGAGGTGTACACGATGGGTGCGCGGGTACGCATGTGTTCCTCACCCAGCTCATCCAGGATCACAGTGCCGGAGGATGCCACATTGCCGATGACCTTATGACCGATGGCCTCCTCATACCGGGCGATGAAATCCGCCGGGAAGCCCGTCTCCGTAAAGGTCGGGAAAGGCTTGTCCAGCTTGCAGCCCGCCAGCTCCCAGTGCCCGGTGGTGGTATCCTTGCCGGCGCTGGCCTCCAGGCTGCGCCCAAAGGCGCCCACAGCCTCCGGATCTGCGGGATAATGGGTACCCTCAATATGTCCCATGCCCAGCTTCGCCATGTTGGGAAGATGAGGCTTGCACTTGTCAATCACATGGCCCCAGGTGCAGGCGCCTTCGTCACCATACTGCGCCGCATCCGGCAGATAACCCACGCCCGCACCGTCCAGGACGGTCAGAAATACTCGCTTCATGTTGGAATTCCTCCTTGTACATGTATTATACACCATTTCCCCGATATTGAAAAGCGAAACATTCTATGTTATGATAAATGTCGAGGTGATTTTCGTGATCCGACTGATGATTGACGACAAATATGATGCCATGCCCTGGGACGCTATCGACACGGTGGTATTTGACGTGGGCAATGTGCTGCTTTCCTGGAAAGCGCCGGAGCTGCTGGCGCGTATCATCCCCGAGCGTCCCGACCTGCATGACGAACTGGCAGAGAGGGTCTTCCGTTCCCCCTACTGGTCCATGCGGGATCGAGGCAGTGCCACGGTGGAAGAGGTTATCGGCGCCATGTCCCTGCGCAAGCCGGAGCTGGAGCCCTATATCCGCCGCCTGCTGACGGAGTGGATCGACCTCCCCGCCATGCCCGAAGGCGTGGAGACGCTGAAAATCTGCAAAAAGCGCGGCGTGAAACTCTATGCACTGACCAACTATGCGGACAAGGAGTTCGCCTACGCCTGCGAGCAGCATGATTTCTTCCAGCTCTTCGACGGCTTCCTGGTCAGCGGACGGGAGCATACCATCAAACCGGGGCTGGACATCTACCGCCTGCTGATCAGCCGCTTCCAGCTGGATCCGGAGCGCACGCTCTTCATCGACGACAGCCTGATGAACATCGAAGCGGCCCTGGAATGCGGCCTGCAGGCCCTGCACTACAACAAGGACGGAAAATTGCTGGAATTCTTTGCAAAATAATCGCGCAAAGGCTTGAAAAACCTGCATTTTCCCCTTGACAGCAGGTTTGCTGTGTGGTATCATAAATGCTGGCCGCTCAGGAGAGGTCTGTCAATGTGCATCTGCACAACCTCAAATCCTGGCGAGTAATAATAGGAGGTGCTTTTGCATGTACGCTATCATCAGCGCCGGCAACAAGCAGTACCGCGTGTCTCAGGGTGAGACCATTTACATCGACAAGGTGAACCAGGAAGACGGTTCCACCATTTCCTTCGACGTTCTGATGGTCGAGAACAATGGTGAGATCAAGGTCGGCAACCCCACTGTCGCCGGTGCGACTGTTGAGGGCAAGGTCGTCGCTCAGGTCAAGGGCGAGAAGATCATGATCTACAAGTACAAGTCCAAGAAGAACTACCACCGCCGTCAGGGCCATCGTCAGCCCTACACCAAGGTGGAGATCACCGCGATCAACGCCTGATGACCAGGTGTACGCTCTTTGTGGACAGCGCCTCCCGCATCAAAGGATTCTCCGTCAAAGGACATTCCGGGTATGCTGAGGAAGGCAGCGACATCGTCTGCGCAGGCATTTCCGCATTGGTGATTACCACGGAAAATGCCCTCTGTCAGCTGGTGAAGCTCTCCCCTGCCGAACGCGGCGGTGAGGACGGCTTCGTGGAAGTGATGCTTCCTGAGAAGATGGCGGAATCGCAGATGCACGATGCACAGCTGCTGCTCTCTGCGCTCCACATCGGGCTTGAGAATATCGCACAGGCTTACCCCGACTATGTACGCCTCACCACCCGCAGGGTACGGTGAGAAAACAACACCATTCTGAATCGGAGGATAAATACCATGATGAAGATGAATCTTCAGCTGTTCGCTCACAAGAAGGGCGTGGGTTCTACCCGTAACGGCCGCGACAGCGAATCCAAGCGTCTTGGCCCGAAGCGTGCTGACGGCCAGTACTCCCTGGCTGGCAACATCCTGGTGCGCCAGCGCGGCACCAAGATCCACCCCGGCAAGAACGTGGGCATCGGCAAGGACGACACCCTGTTCGCTCTGGTCAATGGTATCGTGCGCTTCGAGCGTCTGGGCC
>SVGL01000005.1 GCA_015056325.1 Clostridiales bacterium
CGACTTGCATGTGTTAAGCACGCCGCCAGCGTTCGTCCTGAGCCAGGATCAAACTCTTTCATTTAATCCTGTTTATTTCTTACCGGTTTCCCGGCCAAGAATCAACTCATTCGGAATTACTGTCATATTTTTGCGTTTCATTATTCTGTATCGTTTTCAAGGTTCAGTGCTCACCCTGCGGTCTCCCGCGCGAGTCAGCTTGTGTATCTTATCATCATCCCAAAGGAAAGTCAACAGGTTTTTTCAACTTTTTTCACCTTTTTGGCTTTCTTTTTGGAATTGCGAACGTTTTCCCAAAGCTTCTTCACCAGCGTTTCGACTTTGGGACGGACATTTGTCCCCGGTCTTCCCCAAAATAGTTCGGAGTTTTGGCAGATGCTTTGTTTCTTCTTTTTTGCAGATCTACTTGACATTTCCAGCTTCTTCCGATATAATACGCACAGATGTTCTCATTGTAGCCGAATCGACCTGGCTTTGAGGGGAACAGAACATTCGAAGGGAGGTCGAAATGATGACGAAAAAGGAACTGCTGAATACATACCGCACGTCGGTAATTGAGCTGGAAGAGCTGCGCCGGCAGCTGATGCGCGTGGGCACAGACGGGCGGCCCGCCGGGGCACGCAGCCTGCAGATGGATAGCATCCGCGGCACAAATGATCCCGCAGCGGCAGCGATGCAGTTGGCCGACGGTCTTGAAGAGATGCTGCGCCGAAAGGAGGAGGAACTGGCGGAGCTCGCTGAACAGGTGGATGCGCTGTTGAGGAGCATCCGGGATTTCAGGACGTATTTGGTCATCCATCATTATTATGTACTGGGCCATACGGACGAACAGGTGGCACGCACGCTGGCGGTATCCCGAGTCCGCGCATTGCAGCTTCGGCAGCATTATCTCGACGCTGCATGAGGGCTTACATTCATTTACACACATTTACAATGATTTACTTGCATTTACCGTTGACCTGTGTTATGATGCTATCGTGGTCAAATAGAAACAGACGTTCCCGTAGTCGGGAGCGTCTTTTTTGTACCCCTGACCACAAAGTGATCCAAGGAAGGAGGCAACACGTTGGAACATCCCGACATCGCCACACCAGAGGAGGTTTTGGCGACCTTCACCGAGCTGATGCGCGGGGAGAAATCCGCCGAGCGCCTGAAGGCTGCCGAGCAGCTGGCCAAGTACCACAGCCTGTTCGCCCCAAAGGAGGATACGGCGGATCCCTCCGAGGCCGCGGCGGCGGTAGAAGCGGCCGTGGCGGACATTTTGGCGGAGCATCATGCGTGAGGCGGCGCTGACCTTCCTGCTGACCCGCCCGGCGGAGGCGGCGCGGTTGTGCGGCCTTAACCAGCTGACAGACGAGCTCCACGGGGCGTGGATGCAGGAGATGCTGCTGGGCCGGGAGGACATGACCCTCCTGGCACACCGCGGCAGCTACAAGACGAGCTGCCTGGCCTTTGCGATGGCAGCGATGCTTCTCGCCTTCCCCCGGCGGAACATGATCTTCCTGCGCAAGACAGATGAGGACGTCATCGAGGTCATCCGCCTGGTGAAGAAGCTCCTGCGCACCGACGCAATGCGGCACCTGGCACGGATGATCTACGGCACACAGGTGGACGTGCTCAAAACAGACATGTTCACCGTGCAGACCACTTGCTACGCCTCCATCCGGGGCGCGCCGCAGCTGATCGGCATGGGTGTGGGGGGCTCGCTGACCGGCAAGCACGCGGACGTGGTCATCACCGATGACATCGTCAACCTGCACGACCGCATCAGCCGCGCCGAGCGCGAGCGCACCCGGCAGATTTACCAGGAGCTGCAAAACATCCGGAATCCCAGGGGCCGCATCCTCAATACCGGCACGCCCTGGCATCCGGAGGACGCCATCTCGCTCATGCCCAACATCCGCAGGTGTGACTGCTATCATTCGGGGCTGCTGAGCGAAGAGGAGATCCTCCGGCTGAAAAGGGCGATGACCCCGTCCCTGTTCGCGGCGAATTACGAGCTGAAGCACATCGCTGCAGAAGGGGCGCTCTTTGGGGACTGTCCGTCCACGAATGCGGACCCAGCTCTCCTCCGTGACGGCATCGCCCATGTGGACGCGGCCTACGGCGGCGAGGACTGCACGGCGCTGACCTGCGGCAAGGTCGTGGGGGATCGGCTCATCCTCTACGGCAGGCTTTGGCGCGGGCACATCGACAAGGTGATGGACGAGATCATCGCCGAGTGCGACCGGCTGCTGTGCGGGCCCATCCATTGCGAAACCAACGGCGACAAGGGGTACGTCGCCCGGGAGCTTCGCATGCGCGGCGCGGAGGTGCGGCCCTACGCTGAGCACATGAACAAACATGTGAAGATCGCCACGCTCCTGCGCAAGTGGTGGGGGAAGATATCCTTCGCCAAAGGCACGGACCGCGCCTACATTGACCAGATCCTGGACTACACAGACGCCGCCCCCCACGACGACGCGCCGGACTCCGCCGCCTGCCTCATCCGGGCATTGGAGCGCACGGAGCGAATCCTGCATTAACTGAAGGAGGAAATCCCATTGTTCACCGACATCACCTACCAGGACTACCTCGCCGCCAGCGACAAGGAAGCCCTCATCCTGGAGGCCATCCGCCGCTACAAGGCCTCCCCCGCATTCCACCACGCCCTGGAGGCCAACTGCTACTTCCGGGGCGAAAACAGCGCCGTTGCCCACAAGACCATCCTGCGCGCCCGCAAGATGGAGGGTCGCGACGCCTCAGGCCGCCGCCGTATCCGCACCGCCACGGAGGACGTAGTGGGCAACCGCATCGCCAGCGCATTCCTGTACCGCTTCGTCACCCAGCAGAACCAGTTCCTGCTCTCCGAGGGCGTGAGCCTTCCCCCGGAGTGCAAGCAGGCCCTGGGCGCTGACTTCGACCGTCAGCTGGAGCATCTGGGCGAATGCGCACTGCTCCACGGCTGCGCCTGGGGCTTCTGGAATGCCGACCATGTGGAGGTCATCGAGGCGGCAAAGAACGCTTACACCGGCTTCTTCCCCCTGCTGGACGAAATGACCGGCGAGATCCGCCTGGGCGTGCAGTTCTGGCAGATCGCCGCTGAGCGCCCGATGTATGTTCGCATCTTCGATGAAGACGGCGTGCTGATTCTCCGCGAAGAGCGCCACGGCGTGTCCGTCGTGCAGGAGAAGGAGCCCTACCGCCGCACCCTGCTTTCCGACGCGCTGGAAACCGCAGTCATCGTGGAGGAGGGCTTCTGCCAGCTGCCCCTCATTCCCCTGCGCGCCAACAAGGACGCCGCCAGCGAACTCACCCCCGCCATCAAGGCCAAAATCGACGCCTACGACGCAATCCTCTCCGACTTCGCCGACAACCTCGAACGCGCCAACGACGTGTACTGGGTGCTGAACAATTTCGGCGGCACGATGGATGACGTAGCCGAGCTGCTGGAGCAGATCAACCGCGTCAAGGCCGTGGCGAATCTTTCCGACGGCTCTGGTACCGGCGCGACCGCTGAGCCCCGCACCATCGAGGTACCCTACGCCGCCCGCCGGGAGGCCCTCACCCTGCTGGAACGCGCCCTCTATCAGGACTACATGGCCCTGGACATGGACGCCCTCACCGGCGGCAGCCTGACCAATGTGGCCATCCGCGCCGCTGCCGCGAACCTCCACCTCAAGGCCGACCGCTACGAGTGGCAGCTGCGCCAGTTCGTGCAGGAGCTGCTTGCCCTCATCGGCTGCCCCACGGAGGACATTCGCTTCAACCGCCAGACCATCGCCAACGAGAGCGAGGTCGTCAGCGATATCTGCAAGATGCGCGATGACATCGACCTGCGCACCGCCCTGCGCCTCAACCCCTATATTCAGGAGGAAGAGATCGAGGCCCTGGTAACCGCCACTCCCCCGCTGGAATAATTGCTTTACCAACCATGCAGACGCGACGCACCGTGTCTGCTTTTTGATTGGAGGAAAATGACATGTCACTGACCCGCAAGCTCCTCAAGGAACTGGAGCTGAACGACGCCGCCATCGAGCGCATCATTGCCGCCCATGTGGAGACGGTGGATGCGCTCCGGCAGGAAAGGGACGCGGCCCAGGCCCAACGCGACGCACAGCAGGGCGAAACCGCACTTGTCCAGGCGGAATACACCGCCTATCGCTGCCAGGTGGAGGAGGCTCGCCGCCTTTCCGCCCGGCGCGAGGCCCTCACCCATGCTCTCACGGCCCAGGGCGCCAATCCCAACGCACTGCCGCTGCTGCTGGACGCCATCCGACTTCCCGAGGAAGCGTGGCAGGACAACAAGCTCACCGATGCCTCAGCAGTATTGCAGCCCTGGCGCGCCAAGTACGGCGCCCTCTTTACCGTCAAAAACCCTGTGCCGGTGACGAAGGTTCGTCCGCCGGTCACAGCCGGGGGCCTGCTCACCCACGCGGACGTGAAACGCATGTCCGCCGGGGACATCAACCGCAACTGGAGCGCAGTCAGAACGGCGCTCCAACACAACTGAAATGTATTAAGGAGATAATGCACTATGGCTATCAACAACTTTATCCCCCAGGTCTGGTCCGCCCGTCTGCAGGAGAACATGCAGCAGCAGCTGGTTTTCGGCGCGCTGTGCAACCACAACTATGAGGGTGATATCACCCAGTGGGGCGACACGGTTCACATCAACTCCCTGAACGACATCACCGTCAAGCCCTATGACCCCAGCGTGGAGATCTCTGATCCTGAGCAGCTCTCCGGCACCGACACGACTCTGACCATCGACCATGGCGCCTACTACAACTTCTTCATCAATGACGTCGATGCCGTGCAGGCCCGTGCTGACCTGATGGAGGCCGCCATGCGCAACGCTGCCTATCGTCTGGCTGCTGATGCGGAGGAGTACATCATCAAGACCATCCTGGACAACGCCGGCATCAATGAAACGCGTGTCATCCCCACTGCTGAGGCCGGCGGCATGTACTCCGTTCTGGTGCAGCTGAAGGCTACCATGGACCTGCTCGGCGTGCCCCGCCAGAACCGCAAGCTGGTCATGGGTCCGCTGCTGGAGGCTGACCTGCTGATGGACGAACGCTTCGTCACCTTCGCCTCTGTGAGCAACGAGAAGCCCGCCGAGGGCGCTGTGGCGCGCATGGCCGGTTTCGACATCTACGTCAGCCACGACCTGACCGACCAGATCATCGCCATGACGCCCGATGCGGTCACCTTCGCCAACCAGATCACCAAGGTAGACGCCTACCGCCCCGAGAAGGGCTTCTGCGACGGCGTGAAGGGCCTGTGCCTCTCCGGTGCCAAGGTCGTCATCCCCGATGCCGTCATCGTCTACAAACTCACCGACTGATTCACCGGCTGCATGTCTTCCGCATTGGAGGGCATGCAGCCCTTTTTTCGGCCCCACCTCAGATAAGGAGGCACAATTCATGACCGTTAAGGTATCCGATGTGATGCGTCATGTGCGCAATCACTTCATCACCCATTCCATTCATGCCGCATGGCGCAACACCGGCGGCAAGCTGACGCCGGATTCCGCCCTCAAGCCCGGCATGTGGATTGCCGTCACCGGAGCAGACGCCCCTACCGGCGTGTATCAGCTGGACGAACGCGGCGGCATCCCCAACCTGGGCGATGCTGCCTGGACGGGCCGGGTGTATCTGCTCAATCCCCCGGCGGATTTCATCCATCTGTGCGGGGATATCGCCTGCTGGGCCGCCGCCAACCCCGACCCCTCCGTCACTGCTGAGAAACTGGGGGAATACAGCGTCAGCCGGGCATCCGTCACCTGGCAGGAGGCCTTTGCTCCCGCGCTGACTCCCTACCGGCGGATGTTCACGGAGGTACCCGTATGATCGAAAAATGGTTCGAGCCCTTCATGCTGCTGGAAAAGCAGTCCCAGCCCGATGGTCTGGGCGGAGTACGCATCACCTTCGCCGATGACATCCCGTTCTCCGGCGTGCTGACCTGGGCCAGTGATGTCCCCATCAGCGCTGCAGAGCGCATTGCCCTGGAGGAATCCCCTGTGCTGCTGCATGAATTCGACGTCACCCTCTCCCCCGGCGATCACGTCCGCCGGGAGAAGGACGGCGCAGTGTACAGGGTCGTCAGCCGTTCCGGCAGCCTGCGCACGCCGCCGTTTTCCGGGCTGCGCTTTTGCCAGGCAGCAGTGGAAAGGGTGGTGTTTCCATGCTGAAAACCATCCACCGTGAGCTGCATGAGCACATCGCCGGTTTGGGGCTGCCCGTTCATCCGGCAGACGCCGTTCCCGATAACGCTTCCTTCCCCTATCTCACCCTGGCCATCGAAACGCCCCTGACCCCCGCCAAGCCAGGCCGTGTCACCCTGACGCTGTGGTGCCATTCCGGCGCCGCCCATGCCGAGCGCCTCACCTATGGAGATCAGCTGCTCACCCTGCTGCCGCCCCGGGGCTTCTGGCTGGACACGGGGTACGAGACCTTGCTGCTCACCCCGGAAAGGCCCGCCCAGTCCCTTCAGGAGAAAACCGCCCTGGGGCTGCGCATCACCTGGAAGCTGGTGCGCCACCCCCATGCATAAGGAGGTAAACCATGACCATCCACGACTGCGCCCTGAATGGCGCGTCCCTGTCCTGGCTGGATGAGCGCATCTGCGTGCTGGACGTCCGGGAGGATGCGCCTCGCCTGCGCCTGCCAGCCTTCCCTCTGCCCCGGGGCGGACAGTTCCTTGCCCCCGTGCGGGAAAGCCTGTCCGTCCGCGTAACCTTCGCCATTCACGAGCAGGATCCCATCCGCCGCTGGTCTTTGCTGGAGCTCGTCCGCGCATGGGCATCGGATGGCGGCATCCTGACCCTCGACGCCCGTCCCGACCAGCAGCTGACCGTCGTCTGTACTGAGCTGCCTGCCCTGGCAGCCGAGGACTGGACGGCCCCCCTGACCCTTCAGTTCACCACCACCCTTTGCCCCTACTGGGAAGCCGCGGAGCCCACCGTCCTCACCGGCAGCAGTACGATGTCCCTCGTGCTTCCCGGTACAGCAGAGGACACCCCGGTGAGCGTCACCGTCACCAATATAGGCGCCAGCCCCGTCACCCGCCTGACCCTGCAGTGCGGCGGCACCTGCATCATCTTTGATGACATCACCCTGCCTGTGGGCAGCAAGTGCTATGTGGAAGTCCAGGATGGCCTCCTGTCCGCCACAATCAATGGGGAGAGCATCCTGCCCAACCGCACGCCCGGCAGCGATGATCTGCTGCTGGCGCCCTGCGGCAAGGGCTGCACCGTGGCCGCCCTGAGCATCCAACCCCTGCAGGCCATCTTCACAGCGAGGGGGCGGTACGCATGATCCGCCTGCCCCGTCTGCTGAACGCCTCCCAGCGGGAAGTCGCCCGCCTGCATCCGGTCAAGCTCGCCCTTCACCTGCGGCTGACCGGGCTGTCCACCGCAGAAATGCTGCTCCCGCCTGACGCCCCGGACATCACGCTGCGCGACCTGGTGGAGCTCTACGATGAAAACGGCAGTGCAGGCGTCTTCCGCGTCACCCACGTGGAAACCGACGAAGCCGGCCTCCGCACCGTCCGCCTCACCCACGGCCTGTGCACCCTGGAGGACAGCGTCATCCCCGCCCAGGGCTTCATGTGCAGCGTGACAGAGGCCCTCACCCGCCTGCTGAACTGCCAAACCACGCCTTTGTGGACGCCCGGCGATGTGGGCGTCCCCGCTGACCTCACCGTCATCTTCGCTACGGAATACACCTCTCTCCTGGATGCGCTCAACGCCCTGATAGGCATGCTCCCCGAGGGCTGCACGCTGGACTTCGACCAGACCGTCAGCCCCTGGAAGCTGCACATCCGCGCGCTGGCAGACACCCCCTTCTGCGAGGGACGATTGCGCCGCAATGTGGGCAGCATCAGCCATCGGGTGGACGGCAGCAGATTGTGCACCCGCGTCTACCCCTTCGGGGCGGAGGTCGAAACGGGGCACATCACCCTGGTTCCCCTCACCGGCAGCGACCATCTGGATGCTGATACCCATGAATGGGGCGTCATCAGCCGCACCTTCCAGGATGATCTGATCTTCGACGTACCCACGCTGCAGTCTGTAGCAGAGATGTATCTGGCCCGCCACGCCCAGCCGGAGATCACCACCATCCTCACTGCCACGGATCTGTCCGCTGCCACGGGAGAACCCATCGACTGTTTCCGCACGGGACGGATGTGCCGCCTTTGCCTGCCGGAGCTGGGGGTGACGGTGCAGCACCGCATCATCGCCATCGACAAGAAAGATGTCATCGGCGCTCCCGGTCAGGCGGTGCTGACCCTCTCCAACCGTCTGAAGCAGCAAACCGAGGCAGACGAGGTGGCGGAGCTGGTGCGCCTTACCACCGCCGGCAAGCTTCTGGGCGGCACCGTCTCCACCGTGGAGGAGCGCAACTATGCCCATGGCAGCTATCACGCGCCGGTGGTGCATTACTTTGAGATTGATGATTGGGCTGCTCTGCTGGACGCCCGGGTCAGCTTCTTCGTGCCAGTGGGGGCTTCCATCCGCGACGTGCGGGTGGACGGCAACGCGCCTGCGGACGACGAGTGGAAGCCCGGATCCTTCAGCCTCATGCCCTACCTGAAGCGTGACGAGCTGGGCTCCATCGCCGAAGGACAGCACAGCATCAGCTTCCACCCCTACGGCAGCAACGCCTCCGACAGCGTGGGCGTGACCTCCACCGTTACCATGACCATCATCGAGCAAACCACCACCTGAGGTACGTTATGATCAACATTGAAAAACTCATTTCTGACTTTGAGGACTGCCTGGGCTGGCCCTACCGCACCCCCGGTACCAACGACGAGCGAGGCATCGACTGTTCCGGCATGTTCGTCAGGGCTTTCCGGCTGCAGGGCCAACGCATCTATCACGGCAGCAACACCATCTGGCGCAAGCATCTCCGAAAAAAGGGCCCCATTGATTCCATCCGCGATCTGCGCCCCGGCATGGCTGTGTTCAAGTGGAAACCCGACACCCCCGCCAAGTTCAGCGACAATGAGGGCGACTTCTGCCACATCGGCCTGGTAACCAGCGTCAGCCCCCTGCGCATCGTCCATGCCTCCACCGAGGGTATGAAGGTCAAGGCTGACCAGAAGATCGGCAAATGGAAGTACTGGGGCATCCTTGCTGCGGCGGAGGAAACCGCGCTGCCTGATCCTCCCGCCATCGAAGCGGATGAACGCGGATTGCTCCGCCGGGGTGACCGCGGCGAGGGCGTGAAGCTCCTGCAGCGGGCACTGCGCTCCGTCGGGTACGACCTGGCCATCGACGGCATCTTCGGGCGCATCACCCTGGAATGCGTCAAGTCCTTCCAGGCCACCCATGACCTGGAACGCGACGGTATTGTCGGCCCGCTGACCTGGACAGCGCTGGAGGAAAGCTGCAGGGAGGTGACCAGCGATGAGTGAGGCCATTCTCGTTGCCATCATCTCCGGCGCATGTACCCTCATCGGCAGCTGCGTCGGCGTGATCGCTTCCTCGCGGCTGACCCAGTACCGTCTGGCTCAGCTGGAAAAGCAGGTGAACCGCCACAACCAGGTGATCGAGCGCACCTTTCGTCTGGAGGGCCGCATGGACGAGGCTGAACACGACATCCGTGATTTGAAGCAGCGAGGTCGGGCATTGGCCGACTAACGAGAGCGATTACTTGTAATCGCCGAGTGTAGCCAGCGCTGAGCCCTGCGCTCAGTGATGGCCGAGACATGACATCCGCGATTTGAAAGCGCGCCGCTGAAAGGAGTGTTCCCCATGAAAATCAACTGGAAAGTCCGCCTGCGCAACAAGACCTGGCTGGCTTCGGCGCTGGCGCTCATCGTCAGCTTCGTCTATGACCTGCTGGCCATGCTGGACGTGATCCCGCCCCTCTCGGAGGATTGGCTGCTGTCCCTCATGCAGACGCTGCTGACCCTGCTGACCGCCCTGGGTGTGGTGATTGACCCCACCACCGACGGCGCAGCAGACTCTGACCGCGCCATGACCTATTGACCCCCCGCCCCTCTTCGGAGGGGCATTTTTTGTTTATTCCTTCCACCAGGGCGAATATTTTCCCTTTCTGATTCGTCTTATAAGTGAAACCGGTTCTCAAATCATCCACATGAGAGGAGGCAGAGCGCATGGCTGCTGCCACGGGCCCGGATGTCAGCCGCGACGAGGCCTTCACCCGCATGGTCGCGCAGTATCAGGGAGCCATCGGCCGGATGTGCTTCCTGTACCTGCGCGACCGCACAGCCGCAGAGGACGCCCTGCAGGAGACCTTCCTCAAGGCGTATAAACGCATGGGTACCTTCCGCGCCGACAGCCAGGCGCGCACCTGGCTCATGTCCATCGCCATCAACACCTGCCGGGACATGAACCGCAGCGCCTGGCTGCGTCACACGGAGAAGCGCGTCACCCCGGAGGAGCTGCCCATCCCCGCCGATCCGGTGGATGAGGACGCCCTCGCCCTGGCAGAAGCCATCCGCCGTCTGCCCGGCAAGCTCCGGGACGCCATCCTCCTGTATTACTACCAGGACATGACCATCAAGGAGGTGGCGGAGGCGCTCCACGCGGCGCCCTCCACCATCCTGAAACGACTCAATCAGGCCAAGGACATGCTGCGCGAATTGCTCTGCGACGAGCCATCCGCAAAAGGAGGTGTCACGCATGGATGATAACCGCATCCGCGAACGAATCCACCGCGCGGTGGACGTGCATGGCGCATCCATGCGGGATGATCCCTACCTGGCGCAGCGCATCCTGGCTGCGACAAGCAGAAAGGAAGCACCCCGCATGAAGAAACTTTCCACCGGCATGATCATCGCCATCGTGCTGATGCTGCTCTCCGTGACCGCCGTGGCCGTGGGGCTGACGGCGGAGGACATCTGGCGGCAGAGCTTTGAGAAGATGGGGACGACGGGTATGATCCGTCCCGGCTCTGATGCAACGGAAGCGGAAATCTCCGTGGAAGAGGCCATTGAGCTGGCCAAGGAAGCGCTCCGCAGCCGCTTCGGCACCACGGACGAAGAGATCGCTGCCATGGGCATATACCCCACCTACTACAGGTTCAATTCCGACGTTCTGCCATATGATTCCGAGTGGCAGATCGGCTTCTCCTCCCGTATGAATGTTGATTTGGATTACGACTGGAACGATGACCGCGGCCAGTACGGCGAGTACCTGGTCTTCATCAACGCCGCAACCAAGGAAATTACCAACTGCAACTGGTACACCAACGACTTCTGGTCAAAAGCCCAGCGGGTGTGGGACTGCGGCAATTACGCCGCGGTATACCGTGAGTCCCAGTGGCCGGGCTTCTACATGCAATCCCAGGAGATGCAGGCCTACTGGGCAGCAATGCTGGCAGAGAAGGGCTACTCTGTCCCCCAGCCGGACAAGCAGCTCCACAGTATGCTGCTGGCGGGCGATTTGGACATGCAGTTTGCCGCCCTGAGCACCCTCGCCCCCAAGGACGACCCGCAGGTACAGGCCGCCTGGGCTGCCCTGGAAGAACAGCGCGGCTTTGACGCTCAAACGCTGCAGAAGTACTGCTATGTGGCCTCCAAGCCCGGCTGGCAGTCCGGTTATGATGACGTCGTCCTCCACTTCAGCTACGAGCTGCAATGGAAGATGCTCGAGACCGGCCACCTGCACAGCATGACCAACTGGCTCGTTGACCGCGCCATGAACTTTGGCCTGTACATGGTCTCCTTCGAGCCCGGCACCACCAACGTGGCTGCCATCACCCATGTCACCCGCAGCGAAAGCGTCAAGCAGGGTTCTATCACCTCCGGCCCGCTGCTGGTCCGCACCGATTGGACCGCCGCTGACCTGGCGGAGTTTGACGCCGCCTGCACCGCCCTCGATCAGGCTGTCAAGCGCATGGACGCCGCGAAGCTGGATGAGGCATCCATTCAGGTGGTAGTACGCGACTACTTCCACCGCATGGGCGTAGAAAGCGAGTTCTATTCTCCTGCCCCGGAGGAGGCCAACGCGATGCAATGGTTCGCCGAGACCTCTGAATGGGACGATCTCATCCCCGAGCCCGCCCTGAGCTACGATTCCTTCGTCAGCCAGTACGGCTACGACAACCGCTTCTGGCCCCAGGAGGTGATGGTGGAGATGGGCTTCCACGGCTCCCGCATGCCCCACGAGGGCGAGATGTCCATCGAACAGGCCGAGGCCTACGCCATTCAGGCCATCATCAAACAGGAAGGTCAAGCCGCCCTGGATGCCCTGGGGGATTACACCATCAACGCCCAGCGTCATAGCCTAACTGCTGACCCGAATGAGGTGGACTGCCGCTGGGAGGTGTACATCACCGATGACATCCACAACGTGCAAAACGGTTGGCGCGTCACCTTTGGCGAATGGGAGACCCATGTGGATGAGCCCTTCCTTCAGCACGTCAACGACACCAGCAACGGCTAACCCCTCCCCCGCCCCTCACCGTGAGGGGCCTTTTTTGATTGCGCTCCGCCCGCGCGCATGCTATAATAGTAGAAAACCTCCCGGAGGTGACCGCATGCCCATCCTCGTCCTGGCTGATATCCACGGCAACCTTCCCGCGCTGGAGGCGGTGCTGGCCCATCCGGCAGCGCAAAGTTGTACGGACATCATCTCCCTGGGGGATCATGTGAACTTCGGGCCCCAGAGCCGCGCGGTGCATGACCGGCTGGTCAGCCTGGGGGCGGTGATGCTGCTGGGCAATCACGAGGAGCGCCTCACCCGTCCGGCAGATGCGGAGTTCGACGGCTACAACTGGCGGCTCATGCGCTGGACGGCGCAGCAGATGCAGGGCGTTGAACTGGCCCTCCCCACGGATTTGCGCCGGGGGCATGTGCTCTTCACCCATGGCACGCCGGGACAGCCCTATCATCTGGTATACCCGGCGGATCTGCCCTCCGTGCTGGATGCACAGCCCGACGGCGTGAATCTGCTGCTCTCCGGGCACAACCACCACCGCTGGGACCTCAAACACAATGGCCGCCGCGCGGTGAATCCCGGCAGTGTGGGCATGGCAGAGGACGGCCGGGGAGCCGTCGCACCATTCCTGGTGCTGGATGGCGTGGACGTCATCCGCCACGAAGCCCCCTATGATGTAAACGCAGTGCTGCGCGCCTTCATCAACACCGGCGCAGCCTATGAAGCGCCTGAAATGTGCCGCATGGCCGCTCATGTCATGCAAACGGCAGAGTATCAGGGGGTGCTGAAGCTGGTACGCCATGTCAGCGCGGTCACCGCAAGCATGAGCCTCACCCTGGGGGATGAATCCGCCTGGAAGGCTGCTGACCGCACCTTCCCCTGGGCGGAAGCTATTTCCTCCCCAGAATACTGGAATCGACTGGAGAAATCCTTATGAATACTTCAACGATTGCGGCCATCGCCACGGCTCCCGGCCAGGGCGGCGTGGCCATTGTGCGCCTGAGCGGCCCCGAAGCCGAAGCCATCCTCATGCGCCTCTTCCGACCGGCAAAAAAGGGCGAACCGGTCAGCCACATGCTGACTTTCGGGCATGTCACCGACGGCGAAGCGACCATCGACGAGTGCATGGCCGTCCTGATGCGCGCGCCCCGCTCCTATACCCGGGAGGATGTGGCGGAGATCCAGCTCCACGGCGGCGGGTACATCGCCCAGCGGGTACTGGAACTCTGCCTGCGTCATGGTGCGGAGCTGGCTGCTCCCGGCGAGTTCACCCGGCGCGCCTTCCTCAACGGACGCATTGACCTCAGCCAGGCCGAGGCCGTCATGAGCCTCATCGCAGCTCAGGGCGCGCAAAGCCACCGCGCGGCCATGCGGCAACTCAAGGGCGGCGCATCCTCCTTCATCCGCAAGGCTGCCGACGAGCTCTACGCCATTCAGGCGGGCGTCGCAGCCTGCATCGACTACCCGGAGGAGATCGACGAATCCGAGGCCGCCGCGGACATGATCCCCCGCACAACGGCCCTCGCTGCCCAGATCGACTCCGCCTGCGACGAGCGCGCCGCCCGCATCCTGCAGTCCGGCCTCCGCGTGGCCCTCTGCGGCCAGCCCAACGTGGGCAAGTCGAGCCTGCTCAATGCCCTCCTGGGCGAGGAGCGCGCTATCGTCACGCCCATCCCCGGCACCACCCGCGACATGGTCATGGGTGACCTTCTGCTGGGAGGCAGCGTCATTCACCTGACGGACACCGCCGGCCTCCACGCCACCGACGACCCGGTGGAGCAGCTGGGCGTGGCCCGAGCCCGCCGCGCCATGGACGAAGCCGACCTAGTGCTGGCTGTGTTCGACCAGAGCCGCCCCCTGGACGACGACGACCGCGCCCTCCTCGCCGAATTGCAGGGCCGGAATGTGCTGCTGGTGCTGAACAAGGCAGATCTGGCCCCGGCCCTCGCGCCTGCTGATCTGACTGCGCTGCTGCCGGCGGGGCTCCCGCTTGACGCGCCCGTCCTCACCGTCTCCGCGGCGGAGGAAGCGACCCTCGCACCTCTGAAGGCCTACCTGGCCGAGCAGGCCGCCGTCAGCGACAACCTTGACCTCACCCAGCCCCGCCATGTGGAGGCCGCCCGTCGCGCAGCGCGTCACCTGCGCCAGGCCGCAGAAACCGCCCGCGCCCTCTCGGTGGACATGGCCTCCATCGACCTGCAGGCCGCCCAGCTGGCCCTCAGCGAAATCACCGGCGACGAGGTCGAGGAGCGGCTGCTGGACCGGGTGTTTGGCATGTTCTGCGTGGGCAAGTGATTTTTCTTCCAGGAATGAAATATTTTGGCCGCCTCGTGCGTTATGTATGTAGATACACGCATGAAAGGCGGTCTTTTTATGAAGAAGCTGGCGCTCCTGCTGCTGTTGCTCCTGCCCTGTATCGCCCTGTCGGAGGAGGCTGCATCCGATCTCTGGGCGTACACCCTCACCGATGAGGGCGCAGTCGTCACGGAATACCGCATCGACGAGCACAACCCGGCGACCCTCGTCATCCCTGCCGAGCTGGATGGGCATCCGGTGGTGGACATCGCCGAGGGCGCCTTTAGCGTTTACTGGGGCGAGCTCGCCTTTGCGGGCGATATCCCTCACCTCACCAACGCGGACGGTTTCCTCATCAATACCCGCACGGACACGTTACTCTACACTGCACCGTCCAGCCGGGGAAAGGCGCTGCCCGCCGTTCGCCGTTTGGGCGAGTGCTCGCTGATCAACTGGGCCGAATGGGATACGGAGGTCGTCGTCCCCGAAGGCGTGGAGGAGATCGGCAAAGCGGCATTCTATGACGTCGGCCTGGCCTCTTTAGCGCTGCCGGAAAGCCTGCGCGTCATCGAGACAAACGCGTTTTACGCCTTTGGCGTGGATGGCGACGAAGTCATCCTGCCTGCCGGGGTGAAAGAGGTACAGTTCGGGGCATTCGGCTTGTTCTACGTGGACGCTGACCCTACCGGGCGGGCCTACTGGCACCTGACTGTCACCCCGTCCGATAAATGGGGAACCCACTTTGAGACCTACTTTGAGTACGCCGAGCGCACCGGCGATGACTGGGACGTGGCCGACTACACCCGCGAGCTGTACGAATACGAGGAGACTGCCGAGGGCCTCGTCATCACCAACTGGAACCACAACGGCTACGGCGACGCGGTGCCGGAGGTGGTCATGCTTCCCGACGAAATCTGGGGCGACCCGGTCATCGGCATCGCCGACAACGCCCTCAACACCTATGAAATGTATTATGAGCACAGCTTCACCCTCGTCATCCCGGAGGGCGTGAAGTGGCTGTCCGACGATGTATTCTGGTGCTGCCACAATGCGGATGCGATCTACTTCCCTGCCAGCCTGACGGAGATCCCCGAGGGTTGCTTCGACCATGTGCACGCTGAGTTCATCGTGGCAGAAGGCAATCCGCGGTACGAAATGCGCGATGGCTTCCTCATCGACAAGCAGAAAGATGCCATCGTCTACACCACGCCTGAATGCCGGGGCAAGCCTATCCCCGCCGTCCGCCGCATCGGTTCCAGCAGTATGGACAACTGGGGTACCGCTTGGGGGCAGGATGTGGTCATCCCGGAGGGCGTGGAGGAGATCGGCTCCTTTGCGTTTTACGACTGGGAGCTCGGCCATGTCACCCTGCCGGAGAGTCTGCGTCTGATCGAAACGGAGGCCTTCTGCGTGGTGATCACAGAGCCGGTTGTCATTCCTGCGTCGGTGGAGCTGGTGCAGCGCGGCGCGTTCTTCTATGAAACGCCCCTCATCGTTACCAGCGATTCGACGCATTTCGAGACAGCCGGGGAATACGAGAGCCGCGTCGGGTATCCCTGGTGGGGCGACGAGGAATAAGCTCCCTTCGGGGAGCCTTTTTGCTTGATTCTCCGCCCCGTTTGCGGTATACTACACACATATTCACGCATCCGAGGTACCGCTTATGACACGCAAAACATCCATCGCCGGCAGCACAAGCACCGGCTGGCTCAAGCTGATCGCGCTGCTCTTCATGTTCATCGACCACGCAGGCAAGATGTGCTTCCCGGCCATCCCGGAGATGCGCATGCTGGGGCGGCTGGCCTTCCCGCTGTACTGCTGGTGCCTGGTGGTGGGCGCGGCCAACACCCGCTCCTTCCCCAAATATCTCGGGCGCATCGGCCTCATCGGCCTGATCTCCCAGCCGCTGTACATGGTGGCGCTCCACCACCCCTGGACGAAGGCCAACATCTTCCTCACCCTTTTTGTGGCACTGCTGGGATTGTGGGGCCTGAGGGAAAAGAAGTTCCTCAGCCACATCTGGGCGCCGGTGATTGCCATCGTTGTGGCTCACCTGCTGGACGTGGACTACGGCTGGAAGGGCGTGCTGCTGGTGTTCCTGCTGTGGATGGTGAGGGACTCCCGCCCGGGCATCGCTGCGGTGATGATCGCCTTCTGCCTGTTCTGGGGCAGCGGCTCCTCTTCGGTGTACAGCGTCTTCGGATGGAACTTCGCAGGCTTCACCCGCACCAAGATCGGCATGCTGCTCACGCCCTTCCTCAAGCTGCAGGGGCTGGCGCTGCTCTCCCTGCCGCTGATGCTGTGGAATCTGCCCGGCCGCGTCCGCCTGCCCAAGTGGGCGGGATACGCCATCTATCCGGTGCACCTGGTGCTGCTGATCGCCCTGGAGTACTTAATGGGCGTCACCGTCCATTGGGAGCATCTGGGCAATGCCTGGCAGCAGTTCATCGCCCTGTTTTGAGGAGAAGATTTTATGCCGCTTGAACCCCGTCTGCGCCTGGCCATCAACACCATGGCGGTGAGCATCTCCCGCATATTGGCGGACGCACAGCCCTCGATTTATCTTTATGGCTCCGTCACGGCGGAGGACTACCGCCCTGGCTGGAGCGATGTTGACCTCCTGGTCCTCACCCGGGAACCCATCACGGAGGTGCAATCCGCTGAGCTCCTGCACCTGCGCCACACGCTCGCCGCCCGCGACCCGGATACGCCCCACTACCGTCTCTTTGAGGGCGGCATGCTCGACCTGGGCAGCTTTCTCTCCGGCGACGCGACCCGCGTTGTTTACTGGGGCACCACCGGCGAACGCATCAAGAAAGCCCACGCATTTTCCGCCTTTGACCGCATTTCTCTGTTGCAGACCGGCCAGCTGCTCCTGGGCAAGGACGTCCGCCGGCACATTGAGATGCCGGAATACCCTGAGGTCATTTCTGCCATCGCCGATCACCTGGCTTCCATCCGTGAGCACGGCAAGGGCGCGCGCAGCATCTATGCATACGGGTGGCTGCTGGACATCGCCCGGTGCATGTATGTGCTGGTGAACGGCCGCCCCGCCACCAAGACCGCCGCTGCCCAGTGGGCCCTGGATGAGCACCTCTGCCCCTGCCCGGCGGAGCTGGCCATGGCGCTGACGGTGCGCCGCCAGCCGGAGCTCATTCACGACGAGAGCGTCCTCGCCTACGCCGAGGGGCTGACGGAGGCGATCCAGTCTTTCGCCGCGCTGCTGGGCAAGGCGCTGGGGATGCAAAGCGACTAAGGCTCCGCATTAACCCCACCGACTTCACTGTCGTTCGGCCACCTCCCCTGCGAAGGGGAGGTTTTTTTAGTACAAGGGGAAAACTGTACAAATCCGCCGCCACCATGTATAATGGTAGCATTCCATGAAATACAAGGGGATACCGCCATGTTCGATACAACCAAGCTCACCTTCCTGGATGGCGCGATGGGCACCATGCTCCAGCAATCCGGCATGAAGCCCGGCGATGTGCCGGAGCTCCTGGCCCTCACCAACCCGGAGCTGCTGACCTCTATTCACCGGCAGTATGTCGAAGCCGGGGCGGACGTGGTGTACGCCAACACCTTCGGCGCCAACCGCCGCAAGCTGGCAAAGCACGGCGCCTCGGTGGAAGAAGTCGTGATCGCTGCCGTCAAGGCCGCGAAGAAGGCCTGCGAGGATCACAACGCCCATGTGGCACTGGACATCGGCCCCCTGGGCGAGCTCCTGGAGCCGCTGGGTTCCCTCCCCTTTGAGACAGCGGTGGACATGTTTGCCGAGCTGGTGCGGGCAGGCGTGAAGGCCGGGGCGGATCTCATCGCCATCGAGACCATGACCGACCTGCAGGAGGCCCGCGCCGCCCTCATCGCGGCGAAGGAGAACAGCGACCTGCCCGTCATCGTGACCATGAGCTTCGAGGAGACCGGGCGCACCTTCACCGGGTGCACGGCGGCCTCCATGGCGGCAACGCTGACCGGCCTTGGCGCAGACGCCATCGGCGTGAACTGCTCCCTGGGCCCGACGCAGCTGCTGCCCATCCTGAAGGAGATCGGGGAAATCAGCCATCTGCCCATCATTGCCAAGCCCAACGCGGGCCTGCCCGACCCGGTGGACGGCCATTATGACCTGACCCCGGCGGAATTCGCCGAGGCCATGGCGGAAGCCGCCCAGGCAGGCGTGTCCGTCGTGGGCGGATGCTGCGGCACAAATCCGGATTACATCCGCGCGCTGCACGAGCGCGTGAAAGACATGACCCCCGGCACGCGGGAGCTCCGCCATGCCAGCATGGTCTGCACCGCGACGAAGGCAGTCACCATCGACGGCGTACGCGTCATCGGCGAGCGCATCAACCCCACCGGCAAGAAGCGCTTCCAGCAGGCGCTGAAGGAGCAGGATTTTGACTACATCGTGGACGTGGCCGTTCAGCAGGAGGACGCCGGCGCGGATATCCTGGACGTGAATGTCGGCTACCCCGGCGTGGACGAAACGACCATGCTGCCCCAGGTGGTGCGCAAGCTCCAGGAGGCCATCTCCCTCCCCCTGATGCTGGACTCCACCAACCCCGAGGCCCTGGAGGCGGGTCTGCGGGTCTGCTGCGGCAAGGCGGCGGTGAACTCCATTAACGGAGACCCGGCGGTGCTGAGCCGCATCCTGCCCATCGTGAAGAAATACGGCGCTGCCGTCGTCGGCCTGACGATGGACGAAAGCGGCCTCCCCAAGACCGCCGACGAGCGCATCGCCATCGCACAGCGCATGCTTTCTGCAGTAGAAAGCTGCGGCATCTCCCGTGAAAACCTGTGGATCGACTGTCTGACGCTGACGGTCTCCGCCCAGCAGGATCAGGCCCGCGCCACCCTGGACGCCGTCCGCAGGGTGTCTGACGAACTGCATCTCCCCACAGTGCTGGGCGTGTCGAACATCTCCTTCGGGCTGCCCAACCGGCCGCTGATGGCGCAAACCTTCCTCACACAGGCCATGGCAGCAGGCCTGACGCTGCCCATCATCAACCCCAACCAAGTGGAGATGATGGACGCCATCGCCGCTCACCGCGCCCTCTCCGGGGAGGACGCCGGCTGCCGCGCGTATGTGGAGCGCTACGCCAGTGCGGCGGCAACTCCGGCGGCCGGGGCTCCCTCCGTGATGACGCTGGAGGACGCAATCATCCGCGGCCTGAAAGGCGATGCCTCCCGTCTGGCCAAGGAAGCCATCGCATCTTCCTCCGGGCTGGAGCTGGTGGAGACCGTACTCATCCCCGCGCTGGACAAAGTCGGCGCGGATTACGAGGCGGGCCGTGCCTTCCTGCCCCAGCTGCTGGCCTCCGCTCAGGCGGCCCAGGCGGTGTTCGCCGTCATCAAGGAAAGCATGGGCGAGAGCAGCGTCCGCAAGGGCAAGGTCATCATCGCCACCGTGAAGGGCGATGTGCATGACATCGGCAAGAACATCGCCGGCACGGTGATGGCCAACTACGGCTACCAGATCATCGATCTGGGCCGCGACGTGCCCGCCGAAGCCATCGTGGACGCCGTCCTCCGCGAGGACGTCCGCCTGGTGGGCCTCTCCGCGCTGATGACCACCACCCTCCCCGCGATGGAGGAGTCCGTCCGCCAGCTGAACAAGCTGCCCCATCCCCCGGCCATCATGCTGGGCGGCGCGGTGGTGACGCAGGACTACGCCGACCGCCTCGGCTGCCACTACGCCAAGGACGCCAAGGCCTCCGTGGAGATTGCCCGGCTCGTGCTTGATTGAGATACGCTTCCCCAATAAACTGAAAGGGGGTCGAAGACCCTGCCTATCAAAATCCCCAACGACCTGCCCGCTGCGTCCAAGCTGCGCAGCGAAAACATCTTCGTGATGGCCGCCGACCGCGCCGTCACCCAGGATATCCGCCCGCTGAAGATCCTGCTGCTGAACCTGATGCCCACTAAGATCGCCACCGAAACCCAGCTGGCGCGCCTCCTGGGCAACACGCCGCTGCAGGTGGAGATGGACCTGCTGATGGTGGAATCCCACGTCAGCAAGAACACCTCCGCCGAGCACATGCTGTCCTTTTACAAGACCTTCGACCAGGTCAAGGACAACACCTACGACGGCATGGTTATCACCGGCGCGCCGGTGGAGCAGCTGCCCTTCGAGGAGGTCGATTACTGGGAGGAACTGTGCACGATCTTCGAGTGGACGAAGACCCATGTGACCTCCACCTTCCACATCTGCTGGGGCGCCCAGGCCGGCCTTTACTACCACTGGGGCATCCCCAAGAAGGCCCTGCCGAAAAAGCTCTCCGGCGTGTACCGGCACCGGGTCGTCCACAAGGGCTCCATCCTCTTCCGCGGCTTTGACGACACCTTCATGGTGCCCCAGTCCCGTTACACCACGGTGGACACGGCGGATATCCTCAGGCGCCCGGAGCTCAAGATCCTCGCCATGTCCGAGGAGGCAGGCGTCTACGCTATCTCCACCCACGGCGGACGGCAGATCTTCATCACCGGCCACTCGGAGTACGACGCGGACACCCTCCTGGGCGAGTACCTGCGCGACAAGAAGGCCGGCATCAACCCGGACGTGCCCGTCAACTACTTCCCCGATGACGACGATACGAAGGAGCCCGTCTGCACCTGGCGCTCCAGCGCGAATCTGCTGTACTGCAACTGGCTGAACTACTTCGTCTACCAGGCCACGCCCTACGACCTCACCAAGGTCGGCGTGGTGCTCATGGACGATCACATGCCCGCGTGGATCCGGGCGGAGAAATAACACAGAAGGAGACGTACTTATGCTGCACATCATCAACGCATACCTCAAGCCCATCACATCCCCCGACATTCCCTGCGGCGAGATGCTCATCGACGGCGGCAAGATCGTCGCCATCGGCGAAACCGTGAACGCCCCCGAAGGATGCGAGGTCATCGACGCAAAGGGCGGCCTGGTCTGCCCCGGCTTCATCGACGCCCATACCCACATCGGCCTGCATGAAGAATCCGTCCGCTGGGAGGGCGCGGACTACAATGAAGTCTCCGCACCCGTCACCCCGGAGATGCGCGCCATCGACGCCATCAATCCCCGGGATGAAGCCTTCCGCGTGGCCCTCTCCGGCGGCGTGACCACGGCCTGCACCGGCCCCGGCAGCGCCAATGTCATCGGCGGCACCTTCACCGCCATCAAGCTCCACGGTGACAACGTGGACGATATGATCCTGCGCGAGGCCGTCGCGATGAAGATCGCCATGGGCGAAAACCCCAAGGGCTGCTACGGTCAGCAGGGCAAGAAAACGCCCGTGACCCGCATGGCCATCGCGGCGCTGCTGCGCGGCACCCTCGCCAAGGCCAAGAAGTACGCCGCCGACATCGCGCTGGCGGATGCGGAAGGCAAAGCTCGTCCCTTCGACTTCCAGATGGAGGCCATGCTGCCGGTCATCAACCGGGAGATTCCCCTCAAGGCCCATGCTCACCGCGCGGATGATATCCTCACCGTGCTGCGGGTGTGCAAGGAATTCGACGTGGACGTAACCCTCGACCACGTCACCGAGGGCCACCTGATCGTGGATAAGCTGGTGGAGGCAGGCAAGCCCGTGCTGGTGGGCCCGAGCTTTGGCTCCAAGAGCAAGTTCGAGCTGAAGGAGAAGTCCTTCGAGACCCCCGGCATCCTGGCAAACGCCGGCCTGGACGTGTGCATCATCACCGATGCGCCGGTCATTCCGCTGAACTACCTGCCCCTGTGCGCGGGTCTGGCGATCCGCGAGGGCATGGCGGAGGACGCCGCCTGGCGCGCCATCACCATCAACCCGGCGAAGGTCGCGGGCATTGACGAGCGCGTCGGCTCCCTGGAAAAGGGCAAGGACGCGGACTTCGCCATCTGGTCTGGCGATCCCCTCCGTGACATCCAGGCCCGGGCGAAGATGGTCTTCGTCAACGGCGAAAACGTGCTGTAAACACAAAAAACCCGGTGTCCATCTCGGACGCCGGGTTCTCTTTATGCTTGCTTACTTCTTTTCCAGCCCAAGGCCCTTCTGGAGCAGCACGACGAAGTCCTGCACGTTGGTGACGATGCCGCGGGCGCTGAGGCTGCCGCGATCCGCCAGCTTGTTCACCGCGAACTCGCTCACATCCACGCAGTAGAAATACACCTGGCGGATGGTGCCGTCGGGGAGCATGCGGTAGGAGGGCGTCATGTTGCCGGTGGCGATGGTGTGGAGCATGGTGGCCATGCAGATGACGGTGGTGGCGCTGCGCAGCTGGTTGCGCATGGCGTCCTGGGCTGCATAAACGTCGCCAAAGACGGGCGGCAGGGGGCCGTCGTCGCGGATGGAGCCGCCCAGGATGTAGGGCACGCCCATCTTTTCGCAGGAGTAGATGATGCCGTTGTCGATGCCCTCTTCCTTGATGAAGTTGGCGATGGAGCCGTGGTGGCGCACCCGGTTGATGGTCTCCAGGTGATTGTAGTGGCCATTGGGCTGGGAGACGTGGGTGTAGATGTCCTGGCCCAGGGCAGTACCCATATAGGCGCCCTCCAGGTCATGGGTGGCCAGAGCGTTGCCGGCGAGGATCGCGTGGACATAGCCCGCTTCGATGAGGCTGCTCATGGCGGCGCGGGCGTCCCGGTCAAAGGCGAAGGCGGGGCCCATCACCCAGACGATCTTGCCGTGATCCCGGTCATGGCGGAGCAGGTCGTAAAGCTCGGTGTAATCCTGGGAGTAGGCGGTCTCACGACTGCGATTGCGGCGGAAGGCGAAGTTCTCCTCCGGCCTTTCCTCCTCGCGGAAGCCGTTCACATGCATGTAGATGCCGTCCTCGCAGTTCTCCGTGCGGCCCAGGAGCACCAGGTCGCCCTTCTTGAGCAGACGGAATTCCCGCACGATGATGCGGCCCTCCTCCAGCACAGCCACACAGTCCATGCGGCTTTCCTCCGCCAGCAGCCACTCACCGTTCACCTTGACATACTCCGGGTAGATGCTCATAGCATGGAAATTCTCCGGCGCCACACCGTCGGCCTCGGCAGGCTCGAAAATGGCGTCGGGGGCATTGACAAACAGATCCTGGGTGAAATCAGGATGGAAATAGGGCCGCAGCGCAAACATATGCAGTTCTCCTTTAACGGCTTTTTACCATCATACCACAATCAGCGGCATTTTTCCACACCTTTTATAAATGTTTTTGGGAAGATTTTCCCCAGCTGCGTCGTTATATAGATGAAAACGCTCACAAGGAGGTTTCACCATGCGCAGATTACTCACCCTGCTGCTTGTACTGATGATGACGGCCAGCATCGCCCTGGCCTCCGAACCCGCCAATCCGGCTGATCCTGCAATGGTCGCAGAGCTGCTGCCGAACTACACTTACATTGAGGGCATCGACGATGGTGACGAGCTGCGCCTGCTGATGCGCAATGCATCGAATGAGCTGGTATTCGTCGGCGGCATCCACGGCGAGGACGGCCTGTGGCGCTTCACCGAGAGCACGCCCCTGCCGGAGGGCACCATCCTGGGGGTGGAGAACTTCACCCACTCCATCGGTCTCCCGGGCACCAAGTACTACAGCTGTGTGAACGTCAGTCCCTACGCCGACGGCACATGGGGTGTGTCGCTCATCATGCCTGATGGAACAGGGCTGTTCACACTGGGCCAGCACAGCATCCACGGTGAAACGCACGAGGTCTACGGTACCTTCGGCGATCACCCCTGGTCGGACATTACCGCCATCGACTGGACTACCCTGCCCAGCTCCTACGAGGATGCCGTCGCCCGCGTGAACCGGGATAACTGGGCTGTGGTCAACAACCCCAACCGGGAGGATCGTCTCCACTTGCGTGTCAGCCCCGAAAAGGATGCTGCCTCCCTGGGCAAGTACTACAACCGCACGCCGGTGCGCATCCGCGAATACGGCAAGACCTGGTGCTCCGTGACCGTCTGCGGGGTGGACGGCTACATGATGACCGAATACCTGGCCTTCGGCGAAGAGATGGACGGGTTGGATTACGCCGGGCCCTGGCTCACCCGCAAGGAGCACCTGAGCGAAGTCCGCCTCTACGAAAGCCCCCGTACCGCCAGCAAGTATATCATGCACGAGCTGAACTGGTTCTGCGTACTTGGCGTCGCAGGCGATTACTACCACGTCTGGCTGCCCGACACGGAGGAATACGGCTACGTCCACATGGACGACCTGTGGGAGGGCAACGGCTGACCCGCACACGGCTGCACATTGCAGCCGTTTTCTCTTTTGCCTGCATCCTCATATTGACAGTTTTTTCTTGCGCAGGGCGAAATCGCATGCTATACTATGGGTACTTCCCAGATAGAAAGAAGTGTTGATATGCCAAAGACAGCGCTGCGCACATGGCTGCTTTCACTGCTGATGCTGCTTTTCCTGAGCCTCCTCCCCGCCCAGGCGACTGAAACCGTCGTCATAGACGGCGTGACCTACACGGTGGACAGCTATTGCATCACCGATGTATCCGGCGGCGAAGAGGGCTCCACACTTGTCGTGCCGGAAATGATCAACGGAACGATGATCTCCACCATTGGAGAGTATGCCTTTGCGGATACGGTCTTCGGGCACATCACTCTGCCGGATCGCGTCATCAACCTGGGCCGCGGCGCCTTCCAGAACTGCAGGAGCCTGGTCAGCATCGACCTGCCTGACCAGCTGCTCATCATCAACCCCGACTGTTTCATGGGCTGCAGCAGCCTGAAAGGGATTTCCTTCCCCGCGTCGATTCAGATTTTTTCCACCTATCAGACTTTTTCAGGCTGTACCAGCCTGGAGAGCATCACATTGCCCGACATTGTAACCTCTCTGGGCTACAATACCTTCGCCGACTGTTCGGCGCTCAAGAGCGTCACATTGCCCGCAGGCCTGACCGACCTTGGCCGTTATGCCTTCAGCGACTGCTCCTCCCTGGAGAGCATCCTCATCCCTGAAGGCGTGACCACCATCCCCGAGCTGACCTTTGCGCACTGCACAAGCCTGAAAAACGTCAAGCTGCCCTCCACCCTTCAATCCATCGGAGGCCAGGCCTTTACCGCCTGCCGCTCCCTGAGCAGCCTGACCCTGCCCGAGGGGCTGACCTCCATCAGCTCCTGGGCCTTCCAGGCCAGCGGCATCACCGAGCTGCACCTGCCCAGCACCCTCACCAACCTGAACAGCCTCTCTCTGAACGACTGCTACTATCTCAAGAAAGTCACCTACACGGTCCCCGATGACGCCGCCACCCTGCCGGAATATCTGATCGACGTCCCAGGCCTGGTCATCACCATCAGCGAGAAGAGCCCGCTGCTGAATACCATCATAGAGGCCGGTGTGGATTACATCGTCAAGGAAACCGGCCGTCCCGGCAACGAAGTCGACGATACCATCACCACGGTGGAAGAGAAGCTCGCCGCCATCGTCGCTGCTGTCATCAGGCCTGGAATGAGCGATTACCAGAAGGCCCTGACATTGCACAACTGGCTGATCCGCAATGCGACCTATGATTACACCCTCACCCATCGCACCGCAGAGCACATGCTGCTCCACGGCACCGGCGTGTGCACTTCCTACGCAGATTCCTACGCGCTGCTGCTGAACGCCGTCGGCATCCCCAACTGCATGGAATACGGCACCGACCATGTCTGGAACATGATCCAGCTGGACGGTGAATGGTATCATGTGGATTGCACCTGGGACGACCCCAATGAAGGCGGTTACGAGAATCAGCAATTCTTCGGCCTGTCCAACCTGGCCATCGAAACCCAGGACAATCACGAATGCTTCGACAAGCCCCGCATTGCCACCGCTTACAAGTACAATTACTACTACCGGTCCGGCAAACTGGATGATCTTCTCTCCTTCGCTGAAAGCAGCATTGCCAACGGCCTCACCTCCGGTTACAGCCTCTTCGCCTTTACACCCTACTATGCCAGCGGCATCAGCGAGCTTCAGGCGATGACCTCATTGCTGATCATGCGGGATACTACCTATACCGTCAACGGTAAGACTGTGTCCATCAGCATCGACTTTGACATGGCGAATGACCGCTACATCGTTACCCTCACCGATATGTCCGTACCGGACATGACCCTGCCCGCTGGCCTGACCGCCATTGACGCAGAGGCCTTTGCCGGCACGCCCCTGCAGGTGGTTCGGCTTCCCCAGGGGCTGAAAACCATCGGCAGCCGCGCCTTTGCCGAGGGCAGCCTGTGGCAGATTCTGATCCCCGCCTCCGTCACCAGCATTGCTGAGGATGCCTTCGCCGGCGTGGAGGGGTTGATCATCTTCGGAAAGGCTGGCAGCACCGCCCATACCTATGCCCAGGCCCACGGCTATTCCTTCGTTCCCGCGGAATAACATAAACGGCTCCGGAGTGAAACCTCCAGAGTCGTCAAAGCATCGACAAAGTCGACGGTTTGCAGGCCTTCAAAAAGGCCGCAAAGCAAGGCGACAAGGCTGCAAATGAGGGAGTTTACACAGACGTAAATGACCGAGATTTGCAGCCGCCGTCAACGCAGCAAGCAAAAAAATCCTGCCAGCCGGCAGGATTCTTTGCGGTTGTGGGCTTTTTTGATGGTCTGACGGCTCAGGAGTAAAGACTCCGGAGCCGTCAAGGCATCGACAAAGTCGACGGTTTGCAGGCCTTCAAAAAGGCCGCAAGGCAAGGCGACAAGGCTGCAAATGAGGGAGTTTACACAGACGTAAATGACCGAAATTTGCAGCCGCCGTCAACGCAGCAAGCAAAAAATCCTGCCAGCCGGCAGGATTCTTTGCGGTTGTGGGCTTTTTTGATGGTCTGACGGCTCCGGAGTGAAAACTCCGGAGCCGTTTTGCTGTCTCAGTACTTGGAATAATAGTCCTTTGCGGACTCCTGGATGAAATCCTCCACCAGGCTTTTGTCGCCACCGTTGGCAACGAATTCGTCAATAGCGGTCATCAGCTGGTTGTAGAACTCCTCCAGGCACAATCCGTTGTCCATGATGTAGGTGGCGACCTCTACGCCCACATAGCGCAGATGCCAGGGCTCGTAGTTGATCTCGGTAATGTCTTCCTTGTCCGCGGGGTAGCGCAGGATGAAGCCGAAGCGGGCGCAGTTCTCCGCCATCCACTGAGTCTCGGGCTCCTTGGCCATGTCCTCGTTCATGCCGCGGTCGGTCCACTTTTTCGGCACCACGTCGCAGCCAAGGCCGGTCTGATGGTCGCTGGCGCCGGGCTTGGTGACCCAGCCGTCGTCATAGCCGTACTTCTTGATGCGGTTCTCGTACATAACGGCCTGCTTGTAGTAGGAGCGGTAGCCGCTCTTGAGGTAAAGCTCATGCCCCTCGGCACGGGCCGCATCGCACAGCTGCACCAGCGCCTCGGCGCACTCCTTGCGCAGCTGCCAGGTGCCGTCCACCTGACGGACGCCGCCGTTGGTATTATTCCCCTGCTTGTCCAGCTTGAGGGATTTCATCTTCACCAGACCGTCGGGCGCGTATGCCTTGTCCAGGAACATGCTCTTGTTGATCATGATGATCAGTTCCGGATCCATGTCCATCATATCAATGGGGAAATTCCACTTCACCGCATTGTAGCTGACCAGGTTTTCGCCGCTCACGTCTACAAAGAGCCACTCGTCCTCCCAATCCGCCTCGTCCTCCGCCAAAGCGGGGAACGTCAGCAGCAGCGCCAGAAGGAGCATCAGCAGTTTTTTCATTTTCATTCTTCCACAGCTCCCAACACGATGTCCATCAACGCATCCTGGCGCACCAGCAGCAGGTAGTTCTCCAGGGGCATCTGATTCTCATAGATGGCCTTGGCATGCTCCAGGCCCACATAGCGGAAATGCCATTCCTCCTGATTGTAGCCGGTGATTTCCTCCCAGCCCGCCTGGTAGCGCAGGATGAAGCCGTACTTCCAGCAGTTCTCGCTCGTCCACCGACCGGCCTTGGAACGGGGGAACTTCTCGCTCGTGCCGTGATAATCGTCCCAGCCCAGGTCCATCGCCAGGCCCAGCTGATGCTCGGAGGCGCCGGCGCGGGCAACATACTGATCCGCCCGCTTCGTACCCACGCTATCCTTCTTGCGCTGGTAGATGGACGCTTGGGTCTGGTAGCTGCGGTAGCCGCTGACAGACACCAGGATCTCGCCCGTGGCCTCCTTGCAGTCCGCCGCCATTTTTTCCAGGGCGGCAGCGGCGTCATCACGCAGCTCACGCACCTTGCCCTGCATTTCCGTTACCCGTACCGCCGGGATATATGCCGATCCCACACGCCACTGCCGGTTCTGCAAAAAGAGCGTTCCGTCAATGTCATTCTGGGGCGCGGCTGCATTCAGGGAGGTAGAGATCATCATCACACCCGCCGCCGCAAGGGAGAGCAGCTGCTCCAGCATTCCTGCCATGCCTGATTCCTCCGTCACAAAAACTTACCCTTATATTATAACGCATTTCTGCGCGAAAACAAGGCAGCAAACTGTAAATTTTTCATGCGTGAAGCTTGCGTCATCGGCGCACAATAGCCCGCGAGGAGGTGAAACACCATGAAAAAGACCCTTTTGACGCTTTCCGCGCTGATGCTGACCCTGCTGATGGGCAGCTGCTCCACCAAGGATGACATGTCCATGGCCACCAGCGAGCCCACAGCCAGCGCCTGGCCCAACACGTCCCCCAGCGTCACCACCGTGCTGCCCAGCGTCACTGACAACATGATGGATGACATGATGGATGGTACGACGGATGGTATGACGGACGGCGCGAACGGCACCGACAGCATGCTGCCCGGCTCCACCATGATCCCTGAATCCACTGGCGTCACCAGCATGGACAAGGCCAAGCGTGTGATCGAGCAGATCGAAGAAGAGCTGGAGCGCCTGAGTGAAGTGGATGACGCCGAGGTCGTCATCGCCGGCAACAAGGCTGCCGTAGGCATCGAATTTGACGATCAGTACAAGGCTGGTCTGGATGACCGGCTGCGCAAGATCATCAAAGAACGCATTGACAGCGTAATCGGCGGCATCTCCACTGTGGCCGTCACGGCAGATGAAGTCGTGCGGGACGCCATCGAATCCCTTGGGGATCGGCTGGACACCATGTCCGACATGGCCGCCCTGGAGAGTGACCTGGAGGCCATCATCAAAAAGATCAATGGCCTCAACGCATAAACATCCACCCTGCCCCGTAGACTGTCCCTGGGCTGCGTCCGTTCGCGGGCGCAGTATTTTTGCGAAGGCAGCACTCCCCTTCCCCCCCGGTGGCTGATTCTCCGCGCAGGCCCGGCGCCACACCGTCCGGCAGCGTACGCGGAGACGCCGTGTGGGGCGAGGATGCAAGGCGAGCCGCCCATGGGACAAGCGCTGACGGTGTGGCGCTTCTTTTTTCGTGGATATGACCTTTGATTGATGTTTCCACCTCATCACCCGCTGCGGCGGGAGCTTCCCCTTGAGGGGAAGGTGGCAGCCGCTTGCGGCTGACGGATGAGGTGGAAGGGTCTTCAACCCCTTTTCTACATACACGCGCACTCATTACCAGGGGTCTTCAACCCTTTTTCTGCAAGCATGCGCACTCATTACCAGCGTATCTTCTCCCCTGCTGCACACAATAACCCCGAGAACAACAGGAGGAGGTGAATCGCATGAGCAACAACAGCTCCAACCGTCAGATGGTTCCGGAAGCCCGTGGCGCCCTCGACAACATGAAGTACGAGATCGCCCGTGAGCTGGGCGTGGACTATCAGCAGGCCTACAAGGGCAACCTGTCCGCCCGGGAGAACGGCTACGTCGGCGGCTACATGGTCAAGCGCCTGATCGAAAAGGCCGAGAAGAGCATGGCCGGCCAGTAACCAGGGCCGCGATTGGGTTCACTCACTTCGTCTGGGATGAATCCGCGTGCAACCTAAGGGCGGCAAACTGCCGCCCACTCTTCAAATCCGAATAAGGAGGATAACGCCCATGTATAACAACGCCAACCAGACCCCCATGCAGCAGCAGCAGAACCAGTTCCAGCAGGGCAGCGGCTCTTCCAGCAACAGCAACCAGAGCCGCGTCGTGGTGCCCGAGGCCCGTCAGGCCCTGGACAACATGAAGTACGAGATCGCCGGTGAGCTGGGCATCAACCTGAAGAAGGGCTACAACGGTGACATGCCCTCCCGTCAGGCCGGCTATATCGGCGGATACATGGTCAAGCGCCTGATCGAGCAGGCCGAGCGTGGCATGGCCGGCCAGTAACCAGGCCCTGGATCCAACTGGCGATTGAGTTGCGCGGCTTCATTTCGGCAACTCGTGCCTGATGCAAAACCATCTCCACTCCCGATGAAAAAAGGCTCTGCCGGTGCACATGCTGCCGGCAGAGTCTTCTTGCATGTGGAGAAAAAGCGTGTTATACTGTTTTCAGCATGTTTGAAAAACCAACGATGAAAGGTGGATGCCCCATGTCAACACACCGCATCGATACCCTCCTGGAATTGTATGACGAGCGCGAGCCGATCCAGAATGTGGCCGGTGCGTGGCACCTGCAGCCCCGCAGCATTGTATTCTTCTATTATGACCTGAAGGATGCAGACGCTGAACGCAAGCACCTGGCACAGATGTTCAACCGGATCGGTCTGCGCTGCAGCGTCCGCATGGCAAAGCTCAAGCGGCTGGATATCCGCCACATGATGTCCTGGGTGCAGGAGCATCAGGACGCTCTGGGGGAATATGCCATTGAGCTCAGCGGCGGCGATGACGTGCTGCTCTTCTCCGCCGGACTGAGCTACGCCAGCACCCCCTGCCAGCTCTATACCCGCCGGCCGGACGGCAAGTACATCGCGCTGCCCTCGGGCGAAACGGTGGAAGCCGGCAATGGTTCCTTCACCGTAGCACAGCGGCTGCTGCTTTGCGACGCCAGCCTGGATCGCTATGGCCGCCTCACCCCTGCCGACCTCAAGCCGCCCCTGGTAAACCTGGCCCACCATCTGCTGGGACTGCAGAAGAAGCATCCCCGCCAGTGGACGCAGCATACCACCTGCTTCCAGCGCGCAGCCTCCGGCACGGACAGCAGCATCCTCACCATCCTGCTCCCCAAGGACAGCTGCCTGGAGCACGGCGTCTCCCTGAGCAAGGGCAAGCTCCTGAATGCTCTGCTGCGCGCCGGAGCGTTGACTCAGACCGAACAAACCGACGAGGGGATCCTGGTCACTTTCGCCAGCTCAGTCGTCCGGGACTGCCTGTGCGATTTCGGCGTGTGGCTCGAGATCTCCGCCTGGGACGCGCTGAACTCCTCCGGCAAATTCGACGATGTGCAGCTCTCCTGCGTGGTGAAATGGGAAAACGACAAGCTCATCAACGAGCTGGACGTGACCGCCACCGCCGGCCTGGGGTTGATGATCGTCTCCTGCAAGACCTGCGCGCCGGACCTCAAGGCCGTGGCGGAGCTGAACGTGCTGGGCGACCGCCTGGGCTCCACCCAGACCCGCACCGTGCTGCTCTGCCTGCCCAAGGCCAATGAGAAGCTTGACAACATCCGGGCCCGCTGCGACGAAATGGGCGTTGACCTGGTGGATCTGCGCCAGTTTAACCGGGAAGGGCTCCGCGCCCACTTCGCCCGGGAAGGCGAAAAGCTCCGCGCAGGGCAGACATAACCGCACACGAAAAGCCCTGCTGATGCAATGCACCGGCAGGGCCCTTTTTCAATTATTCCACGACGCCCTTGCAGTTCCACCTGACTACGGTCTTGTAGCCGAGCCTGGCATACCAGTGGCCCACATGGGTGTAGTGGATCCAGCTCAGATCGTAGCCCTCGTCCTTCAGGATGGCTGTAGCCAGCTGCACCATGCGCAGGCCAATTCCCTGCCTGCGGTAGGCGGGCACGGTGCCCACGCAGCCTGGTGCGCCGACCTTCAGGCCGTCTGCCTCGCCGAAGGCATCCAGGATGCAGAAGCTGGCCACCTTCTCGCCGTCAAAGGCACAGAAGACGCGATCAACCTTGCCAAACCACTGGGGCCAGTCCTCATCCACCTCGCGGACAGCGGCTCGCAGCGTCTCCACATCCCCCTTATAGAAGCCGAAGGTGATGTGCGCCGGGCAGGGCACAGGAGCACCTGCCTGCCATTCATGCAGGTCGATGATCTGCTCGTCAAAAATATGTGCCTCGGGCAGGCTGCGGATGTAGGGCTTCTCAAAAAAACCGGGCTGGAGGGTTTGGAACATTTCGGTGTAAGTCATCATGTTTTCCCCTTTGCAAAACAAGCCCCGGCATAGAGAAGCCAGGGCCTGTGAATATCAGTATCAGTCACCGAAGATAATACCCATGTTCTTTGCGGTCTTGACCATCTGGTCATCCTGGGGCACCAGCTTGGGCACGCCGGCGATGTCCTCCAGCTTGTTGTGGGTGATCTCATTGCCCTTAAGGGCCACGGTCACGCCGAACACGCCGTCGCGGATGAGCTCAGCCGCATGCACGCCAAACTGGGTGGACAGCACGCGGTCATAGGCATTGGGGCTGCCGCCGCGCTGGATGTGACCGGGCACCACGTTGCGGGCCTCCACGCCCACCAGCTCGCGCAGCTGCTGGGCCACATAGGCGCTGGCGGAGAAGTGCTCGGCAGCGCGCTTGGCCTCGCGCTCCTTCTTCTTCATCTTGGCCTCTTCCTTGTCCATGGCGCCCTCGGCCACAGCAAGGATGGTGAAGCCCTTGTTGGACTTGGCGCGGGCCTCCACGACCTTGGCTACCTTCTTGATATCATAGGGAATTTCGGGGATGAGGATGGCGTCCGCGCCGCCGGCCACGCCGGAGTACAGCGTCAGCCAGCCCGCCTTGTTGCCCATGATCTCTATGACCATGCAGCGGCCGTGGCTGGCAGCAGTGGTGTGGATGCGGTCGATGACGTCGGTAGCGATGTCCAGCGCGGTGTGGAAGCCGAAGGTGAAGTCGGTGCCGTAGATGTCATTGTCAATGGTCTTGGGCAGGCCGATAACGTTCAGGCCCTCCTGACTGAGCAGGTTGGCGGTCTTGTGGGTGCCGTTGCCGCCCAGGGTGACCAGGCAGTCCAGCTTCAGGTCCTTGTAGGTCTTCTTCATCGCGGCGACCTTGTCCACCTTGTCCTCGCCGATCTTGCGCATGTCGCGGAAGGGCGTGCGGGCGGTACCCAGGATGGTGCCGCCCAGGGTCAGGATGCCTGAGAAATCGCTGCGCTTCATCTCCTGATAATCGCCTTCGATCAAACCGCGGTAGCCGTCATGGATGCCGATGATTTCCGCGTCAAACATTTCATAAGCCGCACGGGTGACGCCGCGGATGGCCGCATTCAGGCCGGGGCAATCGCCGCCGCTGGTCAGGATACCAATTCTTCTCTTCATCTCATTGTGCCTCCTCACTTGATTTTCGGAGCTGTTGGATTTATTATACCATGTGTACCCCATCTTTTCCACAAGAATTTTGCCCAATTGCATTCTTTTTTGCAGAACAATAGGGAGGATCCACCATGCGTAAGCCGAAGATGATCCTGTTTGACTACGCGCACACCTTGGCCTGGGAGCCAGATGCGGATTTCCTGCACGGCGAGAAGGCCGTGTTCCGCCATGTGAAGGAGAACCCCCGGGGCCTCACGCCAGAGGAGGCCAGCCGCCTTGGCACGGAGCTGTTCCTGTCCGCCCGGGATTGCCGCCACAGCGGCTGGGAGCTGCATGAGCACCAGTATCTCCGGCTGAAATACGACCTGCTGGGATTGACCTTTGACCTTCCGCTGAACGAGCTGGAAAAGCTCCTGTGGACGGAAACCTGTCCCGGCCAGCCAATGCCCGGCGTGCAGGACATGCTGGCGGAGCTGCGGGCGCAGGGCATCCGCACAGGCGTGATCAGCAACCTCGGCTGGAGCGGCGAGGCCCTCGCTGACCGACTGCAGCGCCTGCTGCCGGGGCATGCCTTCGAGTTTGTCATTTCCTCCAGCGACTACGGCTTGCGCAAGCCCAATCCGCTGATCTTCCGCGCCGCCCTGTCCAGGGCAGCACTTGCTCCGGAGGACGTCTGGTTCTGCGGCGACCAGATCGACGCGGACGTCTTCGGCGCACAAGTTGCCGGCATCTTCCCCGTTTGGTACGAGGACGCCACCATCCCCAACGGCTTCGCCCGCAAAAACGCCGGACTGACCATCACCGGCGAGCATCTCCACATCCACCACTGGCGCGAGCTTATTGCCGCGCTGGATTAAGGAGTCCCCATGTCCAGCAAAGAAACCATCATGGCTCGCATCCGCAAGGGGCACTCGCCCTTTGACCCATTCCCGCGATTGAGTTGACTATACCTTTTTCGTTGCGCTCGCGTGTCTATTCACGCAATATTGATGCTGCAGTTCCGTGCCATCATGGCGCGGGCTATGAAGTCACGACGTTTGGAGGTTCCTCATGTCCACCAAAGAAACCATCATGTCCCGCATCCGCAAGCTCGGCATCCCCCACGAATACCACGAGCACGCCCCCGCCCACACCATGGCGGACTGCCTCGCCCTGCCCTACGCCGCGCCGGACGTCACCTTCTGCAAAAACCTGCTGCTGTGCAACACGCCCAAGACCGCCTTCTACCTGTACGTCACCACGCCTGATAAAGCCTTCCGCACAGGGGATGTGTCGAAGAGGCTGGGCTCGTCGCGGTTGTCCTTTGCGCCGCCGGAGTGCCTCACAGACATGCTTCACCTCCAGAGCGGCAGCCTGTCGCCCCTGGGGTTGTGGTTTGACGAGGAGCAGCGCATCCGTCTTGCCTTTGACAAGGATGTGCAGCGCGAAGGCCGCATCGCCTTCCACCCCTGCGACAACACGGCGACGGTGCTCTTTGACCAGCGGGTATTCTGGGAGAAAGTCGTGCCTGCGCTGGGGCATGAGCCTATCTTCATCTGAATACGAAAACGCGGAGGGAGCGTATCCCTCCGCGGTTTTGTTTTGCTTTAGCCGTTCCCCAGCAGGAAGTCCAGCACGTTCATGCCGGTGTTCTCGGGCTGCTTGTACAGCTCGGTGTAGCCGCAGTCGCAGCAGGTGACGGTGATGAACTTCTTGTTCTGAATGTCAAAGAGCTTGGCAAAATTGCCGCCGGTGGCCTGGAACTGATCGGCCTCATAATTGCGGCAGCCGCATTTGACGCACACAAACTGTCTCTGCTCCATTTACTTCTCCTCCTTGTCTGCCTTGTACGCGCGGATCAGCTGTATCGCGCTGCCCACCGCTGCCACGGCGAAGAGCACCGCCGACAGCCCGAACAGCCCCGTGCTGAAATTGACCATCCCGTCCTGATGCCAATGCAGGAAGAAATTCGTCGTCCAGATCAGCGCGCAAAAGGTATACAAACCGGTAATCCACCACATCTTCTTTTTCGTCATGATGTACACTCCCTTCGTGACGTGTTCATCATGCCACATTTTGCTGGGAAAATCAACGGATATTGATCGAAAACCGCGTTTTGGGGGCTGAAATGTCACTCATCGCGCTCTGCCAGCATGGCGTCGATGATCCTGCAGGCGCTGCGGATGACCCGCTCGCAGGGGCGCTTTCGATAGTATTCCGGGGTACGCTCCTCAGGGGTGGGGTTTTCCGGAACCCCGGCCTTGCCCAGCAGCTCCGCGCAGGAGATGGTCCCGTTAACCTCCACAAAGCGGCGGTGAATCTCCTGTACCCGGGCATAGGTGAGCGGGCGGTGCTCCTTCTCCGCACCGTCAGGGCCTTCGATGGCGCCGGCCAGCATCACCGCCGCAGAGAAAGCGCCGCAATGCAGCCTCAGCCGGCCCATGCCGCCGCCATGCCCCACGGCGACCATCGCAGCCTGATCCTCGGTCAGACCCAGCAGATCCGCATAGGCCATCAGCACCGCCTGGGCGCAGTTCGTGCCGGACAGGAAGTTCGCAGCGGCCATTTCCTCGCGCTTCACCATGATTTCCCTCCATAAAAAGCCGCCCGGGAGCATACTGCGGCCCGGGCTGGCGATTGTTTCTTGACTTACTTGATGATGGTCAGGGTATCACGCAGGTGATCGTAGACCTTGTCCTTATAGTCGTTCCACTGTGCCTTGGGGGCGGTGAGGTGGATGGTGTAGAGCACGCGATCCACGCACACGGCATGCACACGGCCAGAGACCTCACGGCTATCCTCCAGGGTGCCGGAGTAGTTGGCGTAAACGCCGGACTTGCCCAGCAGATCACGGTTGGCAGTCTGGGAGGGCTCGTAATCCTCAAAGCCTGCATTGCCGATGGCGCTGAGCATGCTGTTGATCACGCTCTTCAGGTCAGAGGAGGTGTAGTCACGGGAGACCGTCTCGGAACGCAGGGTCAGCGTGGCGGGGTAGTCAATGCGGGCATTGGGGTTCTGGATGATGAAGGTATCCGCCGCAGTATCATCCTTCAGCCAGCCGGCAGGGCCCTCGAAACTCAGGCCCACCTTGATGGCGTCATAGGCGGTATAGGTGATGGTGCCCAGTGCCGGCACAGCGGTGGGCGTAGGCTTGTCGATAGGATCAATCACCACAGGGGTGGCGCCGGCATACTCGCTGCGCACGGTGGGCGCGGGCGTGGGCGTCACAGGGGCCTGGGTGGGCAGCACGGGCGCTGTCCAGCTATCTTCCTCCACACGGGGATCATAGGTATCAGCTTCCGTCAGGGCGGGATTCTGCTGATTGCCGCCGTCGTTGGTGCTCAGCACGTCATAGCGCTTGGTTTCGCCGCAGCTGGCCAGCAGCACTGCGCACAGGATCAGCATCAGAGCAAGCATCAACCGTTTCTTCATGGTTCTTACCTCCAAATATTGGATTCACCTATATAACGATCCTGAAGCGGAATTCCTTCCGCATCATACCAACTTTCCTGCACTCGACACAGCCACTGTTACTCGCCGTCGGCAGACTGAAATCGTCTCCGCCGGGTTTCCCGGCGGGGCGGGGCCGTTTTTTGCGACAAGGCTGGGCCTGCCCAGCTAACGCAGCTCATTGCTTGCAATGAGCAAGTGTAGCCAGCGCCGCCTCTGCGGTGATGGCCGCAAGCAAAAAACTTACCTTACGCGAGTGAACGACCGGGAGGCACGCATCAGCGGGCCGACCAGTGAGCGAGTGCAAACCCTCGTAAAAAATGCCATCAGCATTTTTACGAAACGCGCAGCGTTATTCCGCGTCATCCCCATAATGGGGATGATACAGCCGCCTGTCGAGGCTCCAGATCTTCTCGGAGAAGGCGCCGGCAGGAACGCGGGCCATGATGCCCTCCATCTCGTTCATGCGGGCGTCCAGGGTGTCGATCCAGTTGAGCACCTCGGCCTCGGGGAACATGGGGGGCTTGGGGCTGCCGTACTCCGGGATGCCGTGATGGCTGATGATCATGTGCTCCAGCAGCACCACGATTTCGCCAGTCACGCCCACGTTCTTCGCCGCCTCATGGAGCTTGGCCACACCCATCACCAGGTGGCCGATCAGCAGCCCCTCGCGGGTGTAGTCGGTCACATTGCCCAGCTCGTCGCTCTTCATCTCGGTAATCTTGGAGAGGTCGTGAAGAATCACGCCCGCCCGCAGCAGATCGCCGTGGAGGAAGGGATAGGCCTGGATGATATGCTCGGCGGTGTTGAGCATGGAGCAGGTGTGGTGCAGCAGGCCCGTGCGCTCCGCATGATGGAGCCGCTGTGCTGCCGGGAACCACTCCAGGTTGTCGCCCGCCAGACGGAGCATCTCGCGCACAACCTTCTTCAGATCCTCGGACTGGAAGCACTCGATGGTGTACTCAATGCGGGCGCGGTATGCGTCGGGGGCTTCCGGCGCGCAGGGCACCAGCAGGGACAGGTCAACCCCGTCGGAATCCACCGCCAGGCGCATCTTCTCAATGCGCAGCTGCTTGCGGCCGTTGTACTCCTGCACCAGGCCGCGCACCTTCACTACGCTGCCCTGGGGCGGCGGAGGAACGGTACCGTCCCACAGCTTGCAGTTGACCTCGCCGGTCTTGTCGGTCAGGTTCATATCCAGGTACTTGCCGCCGGTCTTGCCCTCGCGCTGGTCAGCGCTGCGCACCAGCAGGAAGCCCTCATAACGCATGCCGGTTTCCAGCATGCTGATAGTAAAGTCCATGTTTGATTCCTTCCAGCTATCGTAAAATTCTGTTCACACTAGCTTGCCGTCGGCAGACTGAAATCGTCTCCGCCGGGGAGTCTTCGACTCAGCTTCATCCGGTGGGGCGGGGCGTTTCAGCTCTGCTGAAAACATTCCTTACACGAGCAAACGGCCGGGAGGTTCGTTTACGAACCGACCAGTGCGCGAGTGCAAATCCTCGCAAAAATTCCCGCAGAATTTTTGCGAAACCGTCAGGTTAGAATGGAGCGTCCGCGTTTCCGCCGCCGGCCTCGGGCGCGAGGTTGGCGTAGGTCGTGTACTCGCTCAGCCAAGCGACCTTGATGGTGCCCAGGGGGCCGTTTCTTTGCTTCTGCACGATAATCTCGCCCACGTTCTTCTCCTCGCAGTCGGGGTCGTAATACCCTTCGCGGTGGATGAACATGACCACGTCGGCGTCCTGCTCGATGGAGCCGGAGTCACGCAGGTCGGTCAGCGCGGGACGCTTGTTTTCACGGTTGGCGTTGGCACGGGACAGCTGGGCGCAGGCAATCAGCGGCACCTTCAGCTCCAGCGCGATGGCCTTGAGCTGGCGGCTGATCTCGGAGACCTCCAGCTGGCGGCTTTCCACCTTGCCGTCGGAGTGCATCAGACCCAGGTAGTCCACCACGATGAGGTCAAGGCCCTCGTCCATCATCAGGCGGCGGCAGCGGGAGCGCAGCTGGGTGGGGGTGATGCCCGCAGTGTCGTCAATAAAGATGCGGCTGTTGGACATCGGCCCGATGGAGCGCGCCAGACGCATCCAGTCGTCGCCGGTCAGCGTGCCCAGGCGGACGCGCTGCATGTTGACCTTGGCGTCGGAGCAAAGCAGACGCAATGCGATCTGCTCACGGGGCATTTCCAGCGAGAACACCGCCACGGACTTCCCGCCGTACAGCGCCGCATAGCCCGCCATGTTCATCGCCAGCGAGGTCTTGCCCATGGAGGGACGCGCGCCCAGGATGATCAGCTCGCCGCCGTGGAAGCCGGTCAGCAGCTGGTCCAGCGCTGAGAAGCCCGACGGCACGCCGGAAACGCGGCCCTTCAATTTGGCCAGCTCCTCGATGCTGGCATAGGTATTGTACAGCACGTCCTTAATGGGCTTGAGAGCCTCGCCGGACGCGCGGTTCATCACGATATCAAAGATGGCCTTTTCCGCATGGCCGAGGGTCTCCTGCAGGGGATTCTGCTGGGAATAGCACTCCTGCGCGATCTCCTGGGAGGCCTTGATAAGCTTGCGCAGCGTGGATTTTTCCGCCACGATGCTGATATAGGCCTTGACGTTGGCTGCCGTGGGCACATACTGCACCAGACGCAGCAGGTACTGGCTGCCGCCCGCGCCCTCAAGGGTGCCGCGACGGCTCAGCTCCGCATCCAGGGTGATGAAGTCAATCGGCTTCTGATCCCGGTGGAGGGCGATCATCGCATCGAAGATCTCCTTGTGCTGGGGCTGGTAGAAATCCTCCGGCAGGAGGGATTCTGCGGCCTGCAGCACGGCATTGCTGTCCTGCAGCATCGCGCCAAGGACGCTTTGCTCCGCCTCGACGCTGTTGGGCGGCGTCACGCCTTGGTACTCGGACATCTTCGGGTTCACTTCCTTTCACGCGGGATTGGCGGGCGAGCAATGCTCGCCCCTACAAACTCCCTCCGTCGCCATTCGGCGACACCTCCCTCAAGAGGGAGGCTTATCATGTGCGCTCCTAAGGCTCCCTCTCGAGGGAGCTGGCTCCGTCACAGGTCGGGCCTGCCCGACGAGCGCTGCCAACGCTTGAGTTGATGGCGCGAAGCCCACGGCAGGGCTTGCCCCTGACGTAGGCCGATAAGGCGGAGACTGAGGGAGTTCCCTTACTTCGCCGGGATAGGCTCCACGTGCACGGTCATCTTGGCATTGATATCCTTATACACGCGGACTTCGATCTCCACATCGCCCACCGTGCGGATATTGTCGCACTTGATGTCGCGCTTGTCGATCTTCACGCCGTGCTGCTTCTCCAGCTCAGCCGCCACCTCTGCAGAGGTGATGGAGCCATACAGACGGCCCTGGGCGCCGCACTTCACCTGCATGTTGATCTTCTGCCCGCGCAGCTTGCCGGCAACCTCGGTCGCGTTGGCACGGCGCTCCGCCTCGCGGTCCGCCTCGGCCTTGCGCATCTTCTCGATGCCCTTCATCGCGCCGGGAGTCGCCTCCACAGCCAGCTTCTGGGGGAAGAGGAAGTTGCGGGCATAACCGTCCGCAGCGTTCACAATGGTGTCCTTCTTGCCGACGCCCTTGACGTCCTGCAGCAGAATAACCTTCATATCTATAGTCCTCCTGATGATAATTCTAATATTGCAAATTACATTATAACGCCATTTGCAAAAAAATGCAATAGGGAGAACGTCCGTAAAGGCTTCCCCTTGAGGCCGCTTCACACACAAAAAGAGAGGCCCGAAAGCCTCTCTTTGGAGATTCATCAGATGTCAGCGGAAATGTCGATGTTCTCGCCTTCCAGGCCGACCCAGGCGCCCTGAGCAGCCTCGCTGGTCTCGGGATGGGCGATCAGCCACTTGTTGCGGGCCCACAGCATCTTGTCCATCACGTTGGCGCCACCGCCGGGACGGTAATCGGTGTTGGTGTTCAGCGGCAGGCCAATCAGCACGCGGAAGCCCTGGCCCAGCTTGGCGGAGCAGGGAGCGTAGTGCAGCGTGGTGGCATAGCACTCCACCAGCACGCCGGCGGGAGCCTTGAAGGCCTTGACCTTGGCGGTGTCCAGCTTGCCGTCGACGATCTCCTCCTGCTTGGCGATCAGCAGGATGAAGTCCTCGGTGCCCAGGTTGAACTCGGAATCACGGTGCCACTCCAGGCAGTTGAGCTTGGTGTTCACGCCGTTGCAGAAGCCGAACTGGAAGGGCATGCCGCCAAAGAGCGCAGTGCCGATTTCCTCGGCGTTCTCCGCCTGGTGCAGAGCTTCGATGCGGGGCTCGTAGACCACAGCGTCAGTGCAGGGGGTCTCGGCCAGGGCCTTCAGGATGCCCTCCACGGGGTAACCCTCGACCACGCGGCCATAGGGACGGAACGCTTCATCAAAAACGGAAAGGATCTGCATGAATTTGTACCTCCTTGTAACGTTTGGGGTTCATCTACATAATTCGACAAACAGCAGGAAACTCCTGCCTTATCGAATAATACCTTCTTCCGGCTCCGGCTTGTCGTACCAGGCGCGGAGCATCTGATCCTTGTAATCGATCTGCACGGCGTATTCATACCAGTGGTAGCTGCCGCCGCCGTCGCGGGCGGAGGAGTGAGTGGAGTAATAGTACTTCGCCGGGTCAGCCAGCACGGGCACATCCAGGGCGATGGCCTGGCTGAGGGCCTTGAGCGCCGCCGGACGATCCACCGGATCCAGGCCATGGGCCTCGAAGTCGAAGCGATACTCCCGGTTCATGGGCTTGTAGAGGATGATGCGCACTTCCTCGGGCCGGATGATGATCCTTTCCACGCAGCATTGGCTGCACTTGACCAGCACCGGATAGAGCCGGCCATACATCTGGGAGGAACGCATGCGCTCCATGATCGTGGCCTCCCGCCGCTGACGGGCCGTCAGCCGCTGCCTGACCAGATACAGCGCCGCCAGCAGCACAATCGCCCCGGAGATGATCCATCCTGCCATAAAAATCCCCCTGAAACCATCATATCTTCATAGCATGATGATAGCAGGGGGAAGCTGAATTGTCAAGCCCGGGGACGTTTTGCGTCGGTTCAGGGCGTTTTGCGGCTGAGGGAATCCGCCAGCACCATGCCGGTGCAGGTGCGTCCGCCAATCATGTATTCGATGGACTGCCAGGTATCGCCAACGCTGGCGTCCAGCCGGCAGCTGGTACCGGCGGGCAGCGTGACGGCAATCTCGTCCGCCGTGCCGGGGATGTACACGGGCGTATCCGCCGAAACGCACCAGGTGCAGCCATTCTCCCAAGCGATCCGGGTCAGGGCGCACACGCCGCCATACAGCAGCAGCAAAGCCAGAACCAGCGCAGCAGTCTTGATCTTCATCCCGTCGTCCTCCTGTGTGAACGTTTCACTTGACGCAATTTTAACACAACTATTACACTTTGTCAACATCATTTTGTAATATTTATGTCACATTTATTCTTTGTCTTGCCATTTGCTCACAAAAAGGTTATACTGAAAGCACACATGACAACGGGAGGTCATCCCATGTACCGCTACGAAACCCATATGCACACCTGCCAGGGCAGCGCCTGCGGCGCCTCCACCGGCGCGGAGCACGTCCGCTTCTACAAGGAGCGGGGCTACCAGGGCATTTTTATCACCGACCACTTCTTTGGCGGAAACACCGCCGCGCCCCGCACGGGCAAGTGGAAGGACCGCATCGACCACTACTGCTCCGGCTTTGAAGACGCCTGGAACGAAGGGCAACGCATCGGTCTGGACGTGTTCTTCGGCATCGAGCAGAACTTCCAGGGGGATGAATACCTCATCTACGGCGTGGACAAGCAGTACCTGCTGGATCACCCGGAGATCGAGCGCTGGACGCGCAAGGAGACCTACGAAAACATCCGCGCCGCCGGCGGCTGCATGATCCAGGCCCACCCCTTCCGCATGCGCGGATACCTGAATGCCATCCGTGTGTGTGACCTGTTCGCCGACGGCATCGAGGTGGCCAACGCCGGCAACACCCCCGCCCAGGACGCCTACGCCGCCCAATACTGCAAGGCGCGGGGCATCTACACCATCGCAGGCTCGGACAACCACAAGTCCCACGAGGGCAGCGTGCTCTACGGCGTGGGGCTGGAGAGGCCCATTGATTCTGCGGATGAATGGGTGCAGCACATCCTTCAAAAAAAGCCCCACACGCTGCTCGTCCCCGAGGACCGCTTCGACGGCGAACCCGCGGTGGAGCCGCTGATCCCCTCCTACTGGATGAATGCCCAGGAGGAGTTCGTGGAACTGCCGATGGATTGGCTGAAGTAAACAAGCAACCCTCTGCATATAACATGCAGAGGGTTTTCACGTATGATGATGCGTTACCTTATTCCTTGCTCAGAACTTTCTTCTGCCAGGACTTCTTGCCACATTCCGGACATTTCATATACCGGATTCCGAACATTTGCGGCGCCATGTTAACCGCCTTGTAAGTCGGCACATATCTGTGCCCGCATTCTTTGCATGCAAAGTAACCTGCCACCTGCTCAATCCGCAGCGCATAGAAGCAGCCGGCAAAAAACAGCGCAAACCCAAGCGCCAACAAAGCAACCCGCAGCCAGCTCGCCATCTGCACAAAGGTCGCAAGAAGCACCAATGCGAACATAATGACCGTCGCCGAGATCCCGACAATGATTTCCAGAAACAGCAATCGCTTGTCCGCCTGTTCCTTCTGTCGGATCATATCAAGCAGATTGTTTTCCAGCTTCTTGCTGTAATCCTCCATTCCAACAACCTCCCCACACAACAAATCATTCACGCTGATTTCCAGTACGCCGCACAGTTCCAGCATAATGGAAGCATCCGGCATCGCCTTGCCGGTCTCCCACTTGGATACTGCCCTGTCAGTTATGCCCAGTTTCTCTGCCAGCTGCAGCTGGGTCAGGCTAACCCTCTTTCTGCGCTCGGCAATGAATCTACCGATTTTCATCTGATCCATCGGAGGACCTCCTTTCGCTTTCAGCATAGCGGACCGGAGAACAGGAATCCACACACCAACGGTTGAGGGAGGTGGAATCAACCATCGGTTGAGTGGAAATCCGCTGACAAAAATCATATCACACAGCATGGTCCGATGCAAGCGCTTCCCTTTTCAAAAATACAAACAGAAAACTTCCCTTCCGCCCGTTCCTGTGCTATGATAGAGAAGAATTTATTGAGAAGGGGGTCGAAGACCCTGAACAAGACCCACATCCCCGCCGGCTATCAGCCAAAGCTTTCTCTATACGAAACCCAGGCCGCCATCAGCCTGATCAAACGCACCTTCCAGGATCACCTGGCCCAGGCGCTGAATTTGAAGCGCGTGTCTGCGCCTTTGTTCGTCGAGCCCTCCAGCGGCCTGAACGACGACCTGAACGGCGTGGAGCGCCCTGTTTCCTTCGACATCCCCGCCGCCGGGAAGGACGCGGTGGTGGTGCACTCCCTGGCCAAGTGGAAGCGCATGGCCCTGTATCGCTATGACATCTGGCCGGGCAAGGGCATCTACACCGACATGAATGCCATCCGCCGCGACGAGGAGCTGGACAACCTCCACTCCATCTACGTCGACCAGTGGGACTGGGAGAAGGTCATCACCCGCGACATGCGCAACCTACGCACCTTGAAGGACACTGTCCGCGACATCGTGCGCTGCATTTATGACGCGTCGCTGATCGTCAACGGCCGCTACCCCAAGCTGAACACCCAGCTGGATGACCACGTGACCTTCATCACCTCCGAGGCACTTTTGCAGCTCTACCCCGACAAGACGCCCAAGGAGCGCGAGAACCTCTTCGTGAAGGAGCATCCCGTGACCTTCCTGATGCAGATCGGCCACAAGCTCTCCAACGGCGAGCGCCACGACGGCCGCGCCCCCGACTACGACGACTGGACGCTGAACGGCGATCTGCTCTACTGGTGCGACACGCTGAACTGCGCCATCGAGCTGTCCTCAATGGGCATCCGCGTGGACTCCGAGACCCTCGACCAGCAGCTGACCCTCTCCGGCTGCGACGATCGCCGGGAGTTGACGTATCACCGCATGCTGCTGGAGGGCGAGCTGCCCCTGACCATCGGCGGCGGCATCGGCCAGAGCCGCCTGTGCATGCTGCTGCTGGGCAAGGCCCACATCGGCGAGGTGCAGTCCTCCATCTGGGATGCGGATACCCTGCGCAAGAGCCGTGAGGCCGGGATCACGCTGCTGTAAACGCGAGCCAATGCCTTCCCCTCAAGGGGAAGCCTTTGATGCAGCCTATATACACAAAAGGGAAGCCCCGCCAGGGCTTCCCTTTTCTTATTCCATTACCCCTTCACAAACACGCGCACGCCCAGCGGGCCGATCTCACCTGTCCAGGGCTCGCCGTCCCAGGGAGTGAACTCAGCAGACACATCCACCGTCTGCACACTTTCGTTGTGGTTGAGGAGGAACAGGTAGGTCCTGTCGTCCTTCACGCGGTGGACGGCCTCCACGCCATGGGGCGTCGCCATCAGGGGAGCGATGGCAGCCTCCCGGCAGATTTCCGCGATGAACTTGTCCGCCAGGCCATCGCCCATGGTGGTGCCGACGTACCAGGTCAGGCCCCGGCCGTACTGGTTGCGGGTGATGGCGGGCGTTCCGGCGTAGAACTCGTGGGCGTATTCGGCCACGGGCTCAGCAGTAGAGGCGCTCAGCACGTCGCACCACTGGCTGCACTTGTAATCCATACCATCCCAGCGGACGGTACCCTGGCAGTCCCGCAGGCAGTCGTATTCGTCCACGGTCACGCCGGTCAGGGCGTTGAAGCGCACGGGCACGGGGCCGTCGGTGTGGCAGAGGTTGCTCTCATCCTTGATGCCGGAGCGCCAGGTGACGACGAGGCGTCCGCCGCGCTCCACATAGGTGCGCAGCTTGTCCAGATGCTCTTCCGTCATCAGGAACTGCAGCGGCGCGATCAGCACCTTGTACTTCGACCAGTCGTGCATTTCGCCCACAAAATCCACCGGGATATTCGCGCGGTGCAGCGCCTTGTAGTACGTCATCAGGTGCTGGATGTAGCGGTGATTCGGGTGATGGGGCTGGATGCCGATGGCCCGCTCCTGATCGTAGGAGCGGAGGATGGCCACCTCAGCGTTGGGCACGCCGCCGGCGATCTCCTTCAGCAGGGGCGTGTACTGCTTCATCATCGCGCTGATCTCCGCGTGGTAGCGGCCCGGGATGCCGTTGTGGGGCAGGATACCGTGCCAGTACTGCTCGGTGCCCATCGCGCAGGAGCGCCAGCGGAAGAAGACGATGGTGTCCGCACCGTGGGCGACGCTCTGCATGGCCCACAGGGGGATCTGCCCGGGCTTGGGCGCACGGCCCAGCACATCCCAGCCGGTGATGCCGCTCTGCTGCTCCATCACCCAGAAGGGCTTCTGCTTAATCGCGCGGATGAAGTCCAGCTCCGCAGCGTGGAAGTCGGCGCGATACTCATCGTGACGGGCGTGGAAATGGCCGCCGGGATACTGATCATGGGAGGCAAAATCCAGCTGCTCGCCCAGGTCATAATAGCTGGGCTTGGAGGAGAAGCCCATCAGGTTGTGGGTGATCCACTTCTCCGGGGCGGCGGCGCGCAGGATGTCCGCCTGCTCCTGGTGGAACTCGCACACCAGGTCAGAGGTGAAGCGCTTCCAGTCCAGCTCATGGGAGGGATTCACGCCCCACGCTGCGGTGATCTTCGGCGCGGGGATGCTGCTGAAATCATCATAGCCCTGGCTCCAGAAGGCAGTGCCCCAGGCCCGGTTGAGCTCGTCGATGGCGCCGTACTTGTCCTTCAGCCACCCCTGGAAGCGGTCGCGGCAATGGTCGCAGTAGCACAGATCGCCGTGGCTGTTGCCCAGCTCGTTGTCCACCTGCCAGCCCACGACAGCGGGGTTCTTCGCATAATGATCGGCAAAAGCGGTGACGAAGCGGCGGATATGCGCCCGGTACGCCGGGTTGGACTGGCAGTCGTGATGCCTGCTGCCGAAGAACCTTTGATGCCCGTGCCAGTCGGTGGGCTGGATCTCCGGATTGAGGTCGATGATCCACTTGGGCGGGGCGGCCGTGGGCGTGCCGAGAATGACGTCGATGCCCTCCTTGGCGAGGATGCCGATGGCCTCGTCCAGGTCCTCAAAGTGGAACTCGCCCTCGCGGGGCTCAAACTTCTGCCAGGAAAACTCCGCCATGCGCACGATCTGGATGCCCATGTCGCGCATCATTTTTGCATCGGTGACCCAGCGTTCCTTCGGCCAGTGCTCGGGATAATAATCCACGCCGAACTGGTAGCTTTTCATGTGCTTTTCCTCCCTGAAAAGGGTGTTTTTTCGATTGTAGCATACCAGGCAGAAAAAGTAAAGCGCCCCTCTCATCACCATATTGTCCATTGACAACCGCGCACCTATGACGCATAATGACAAAAAGCGACGAAAGAAGGAACCGCCATGGAACGCATGTACAGGGGCACGCCAGCGCACATCGCCTGGATGCTGCCGCTGTTCGTGCCTTTTTTTGCGTGCGGCATTTTATTGGGCAGGGTGCTCGATGCGTGGTGGCCGGCGCTGGTGATCCTCTCCCTGGGCGCAGCGGCGGCGCTCCTCTCTGCCCGTCAGCATAGGAATTGGGCGCTGGCTATGGTGATGCTTTCTGTAGGCACGCTGCTGGGCTGGCAGGCATATCACCCCGCGCTGCCAGCGGAAGGCGTCTGCACCGTACATGCCACGGTAGCCGGGGAAGTCCATCTGCGGGAGGACGGTCAGGTGCAGACCGTGCTGACCGACGTGACCCTGAATGGTCAACGGGAACGGGACGCCTACTGGACCTTCTATGTGGACGAAGGGGAAGCTCCGCCGGAATGGCTTGTCCCCGGCGCACAGCTGACCATGGCTGCCGAGCTTTATCATCCCCGGGGCCTGGAGACTCCTGGCGGTTTCAACTTCCAGGAGTACCTGCTGCAGCGGGGCGTCACGCTGGGGCTGTACGACGCATACCGCCTCACCCCTGTGGAAGGCGTCACCCTGCCGGGCCGTCTGGCTGCGCTGCGGCACGACCTGGCCATGCAGCTGATGAATGTCATGGGGGAAGCATCCGGCGCGTGGGCCTCCGCGATGCTGCTGGGCACCAGGGATTTCATCCCCGAGGATGAGCGCGCCGCCTTCCAGGAGATTGGCATTGCCCACATTCTGAGCATCTCCGGCTTCCATGTCGGCGTGCTGGGCATGATGCTTCTGTCCTTGCTGCGCCCCTTTCCCGTCCGGCAGGGGCTGCGGATTCTCATAGAAGCAGCGGTTTTTCTGGCCTACTGCATCCTCACCGGAGGCAGCGCACCAGTGTTCCGGGCGGCATTGCTCTTCCTGTGGCGGGAGTTCGTCCTGCTGCGCCACCGCCAACGGCTTCCGCTGCATCTGCTGAGCGCCACAGCCCTGCTGCAGCTGCTCTTTAACCCCACGCAGCTGACGGCGCCCTCCTTTCAGCTGACTTACGGCGCCATGCTGGGCCTTGTGTTGGTCGCACCCCGGCTGACGAGGCTGCATACCTTTGCATCGCCCGCTGTCCGGCGGCTGTGGCAAGGCTTCTGTGCGGCATTATCGGCACAGATCGGCGTGCTCCTGCCGCAGCTGTACTGGTTCGGGAAGCTGCCGCTGCTGTCCGCTTTGTTCAACACGGCGCTGATTCCCCTCTTCACCGTCCTGATCTGTTTGTACTGGCTGACGCTGCTGGCGCTGCCCGTCCCCGGACTTCGGGAAGCGCTGGGCGCTCTGTCCGCCTGGGCAACGCAGCACCTCCTTGCCCTGGTACGCCTGCTGGCCTCCAACAACCTGTCCGCCCTGTGGACGCGCCAGCCGGATATGCTGACCTTCGCAGGCTGGGCGCTGCTCCTGGCAGCCATGTCCTTCCTCCTGCCCAGGCGGCTGGAGCGCCACCGCAGGAAGCTGCTGCTGACGGGCTTGCTGCTCATTTAGCTGCTGCTTGTTCCCCTGCCCCAGACGGAGACCACCTATCTCCAGTTCAGCGTCGGCAATGCGGACGCCGCCCTCCTCCAGGACAGGCACGTCACCGTTGTCATCGACACCGGCGAGGACGGCCAGACCATCGCCAGCTATCTGCACCGACGCAGGCAGAAGGTGGAGCTGCTCATCATCACCCACCTGCACAGCGACCACGGCGGCGGCATCCGGGCATTGCTGGACGAGGGTATCCCGGTGGAGGTCTGTTACCTGCCCTTTGCCGCCCAGACGCCCCTGATCGACGAGGAAGTCCTGCCGCTGATTGACGAGCTTCAGCAATCCGGCACCGAGATCCGCTACCTCAGCCGGGGCGATGTGATCCCCCTGCCCAGCGGTCAGCTGACCGTGCTCTGGCCCCTGCGGGATCGCGTCTCATCCCTGCACGACGCCAATGACGTAGGCCTCGTGCTGCAGGCGGAGATCGCCGGGGTGACGATGCTCCTCACCGGCGACCTGAGCGCATCCTACGCGCCCTATGTCACCCGCCCGGCGGATATCCTCAAAGCGCCCCACCATGGCAGCAAGGCCGCCAATACCGCCGATTTCATCGCCGCAGTCAGCCCGCAGCTGATCCTGCAGAGCAACCGCCTGGAATCCAGAACGCTGCACATGCAGCAGCTTGCCGGAGACATCCCGCTGTACCCCACGGACAGCTGCGGCACGGTGACGATCCGCTTCCTGGGGGATGGGGTGTTTGAGGTGGAGACAATGAAGGGACCGTGACATTTCAGACAATAAAATGACGTTTTCAGACCGTTAGGGTTGACTCTGCCTGACTTTCCCATTACACTAAGCACCATAAAAAGGGGGGAACGCCATGACACGCGGACGCTATTTGCTTGCGTCACAGAAATACCGCTGCAGCTACACCTGTACCCGCTGCGGACAAGCAAACCGGGAGTATGGCTTTGTCCGCTCCGCAGACCCGGTCCGCATGAACAGCTTTACAGACAACCTCGGTGACGAGTACCATCTTTCAGGCGAAATTGCCGCAGACAAAGCTCGCAGGAAGTTCTATCGATTGCAGGCCCGCGTGAATGGCCGATACTGGTACAACGGGCTGCGTGTCAGCGGCAAATGCAAAAAATGCGGTAGGAGGCAGCTTTGGTCGCCTGCATACCGGTACAGCGCTGCCGCTCTGCTGTCCTGCCTGGCCCTGGCTGCCTTGCTCGGGCTGCATGGCGTTCCCGAAAGCATCAACGAAACGCTGATTCTGGCTGGCGTCACCGCCGGATCTGCTCTGCTGGGGGAAATCAGTATTCTTTTGGCTGCCCATCTTTGGGCGAACCGACAGAACGAAGAGCATCTGCCATGGCTGGAATCCATCCACAAAAAGGCAGAATAACCGTACACGAAAGGGCTCTCCCAAATGGGAGAGCCCTTTATGATTACCGCTCGTTGCGGGTGCGCTCGAGGTAATCCTCGTAGCTGCACAGGTAGTCGGCAATGGTGCCGTCATCCTTGATCTCGATGATGCGGTCGGCGATGGTGGTCACGAACTGATGGTCCTGGCTGGTGAAGATCACGTTGCCGGGGAAGTTGATCAGCGCGTTGTTCACCGCGGTGATGGACTCCAGGTCCAGGTGGTTGGTGGGCTGATCCAGCATGAGGAAGTTCGCGCCGGAAAGCATCATGCGGGACAGCATGCAGCGGACCTTCTCGCCGCCGGAGAGGACGCTCACCATCTTGTATACGTCGTCGCCGCGGAAGAGCATGCGGCCCAGCAGATCACGCTTGTCGGACTCCAGCATGTCAGGGCAGTACTGGGCGAACCAGTCGATCATGTTCAGCGGGCAGCCGTCGAAGAAGGGGCCGTTGTCCTTGGGGAAGTAGGAGGTCGAAATCGTCACGCCGTACTTGAAGGAACCGGAATCGGGCTGGATCTCCTCGTTGAGGATCTTGAACAGGGCGGTCTGCGCCTGCTCGTTGGAGCCGACGATGGCGATCTTCTGGCCCTTGGTGACCAGGAAGGAAACATCCTTGAGCAGCTGCACGCCGTCCTGGGAGTAGCTGATGTTCTGCACATTCAGGATGTCCTTGCCAGCCTCGCGGTCGGGATTGAAGTGCACCCAGGGGTAACGGCGGGAGGAAGCGGGCATCTGCTCGATGGTCAGCTGATCCAGCAGCTTGCGGCGGGAGGTCGCCTGTTTGGCCTTGGACTTGTTGGCGCTGAAGCGCTGGATGAAGTCGCGCAGCTCCTTGATCTTGTCGTCGCGGCGCTTCTTCTGGTCCTTCATCAGGGCCTGCATCATCTTGGAGGACTCATACCAGAAGTCGTAGTTACCCACATACAGCTTTACCTGGTTGAAGTCAATATCGACGATATGGGTGCAGATATTGTTCAGGAACCAGCGGTCATGGGACACGACAATCAGCGTGCCGGGGAAGTCCATCAGGAACTCCTCCAGCCAGGCAACGGACTTGTTGTCCAGGTTGTTGGTGGGCTCGTCCAGCAGCAGGATGTCGGGGTTGCCGAACAGGGCCTGCGCCAGCAGCACCTTCACCTTCTCGCCGCCCTTCAGGTCGCCCATGATGGCATAGTGCATGTCTGCGCCGATGCCCAGGCCGGTCAGCAGGGTCGCCGCGTCGGACTCGGCGTTCCAGCCGTCCATCTCGGCGAATTCACCCTCCAGCTCGGCCGCGCGCTCGCCGTCCGCGTCGGAGAAATCAGGCTTGGCGTACAGGGCGTCCTTTTCCTGCATGATGTCGTACAGGCGCTGGTTGCCCATGATGACGGTGTCCAGCACCGTGTAGGCGTCGTACTTGAACTGATCCTGCTTCAGGGTGGACATGCGCTGATCGGCGGGGTAAGTAACGGAGCCGGTGGTGGGCTCCAGCTCGCCGGAGAGGATGCGCAGGAAGGTAGACTTGCCCGCGCCGTTCGCGCCGATGACGCCGTAGCAGTTGCCGGGCATGAACTTGAGGTCCGCGCCCGCGAAAAGCTTCTGACCGCCGAAGGTCAGGGAAACATTGCTGACTGTAACCATGGTTTACTCCTTTATGTCAATGGGTCGTTTCTGTATAAGCACATACAAGGTTAGTATAACATAGTTTGAAGGGAAATGGAAGGGGCGAAATGAGGAAAATACTGCAGTTGGGGCATAAGAAATGCCCGCAGACAGCTTCCTGCAGGCATAGTTACCGCCGCCAGTCGTAATTCTCCCCTTTGGACAGATCAAGCACCACGCCATTGATCTGCACCACGGTATCAGACAGCCAGTCGATGCTGACTTTATCCTCGCGATAGCCATTGTAGATGCACACCGTCAGCGGTCCAACCGCCCGGTACACACGGATGGAGTTTGCCACCGTCGCGCCCTCCAGGATGCGCCAGGCGTGTAGGGCATATGTCCCATCTGGCGATGTGCTTGTCAGGAGAAATTCATCGTCTTCGTCGGTCCCGAGGAACGGCGCAGCAATCCCCGGCCACGGAGGGAGGAGCGAAACAACTAATATCAGCACCCCCATGACAGCGAGGAGAATCAGCACGTGTCGAGGTTTTTTCATATTCATCACGACGCCCCCATTCCTATCCCGATCAGGACAAAGACCAGCTCCACCACAGGTAGCCCCACTATCACGCCAACCACAAACAGAAAGAATGCAAACGCTCCCGCCAGGCCACCAATGATGACCGCCACATCCCGCAGCATCCCCTTTGTTTTCCCGTTCAGCCTTTCCATGTCCGCACCTCCTGTTCAGCACAATCATAGCACGGAATCTATTGTTTGTCAATAAATCTTTCTTTATTTTCGCCATGCAAAATCCCCTGCCGTTTCAGCAGGGGACTCGTTCATCATCAGTTAAACCCGAAAATCTTCTGTGCCACGGTGTAGCCCCAGATCATAATCGCCCGGCCAACCTTGCCCGGCAGATGCAGGCAGATGCCCAGCGGACGGTAGCGCAGAACCTTGTACAGCTCGGGGTTCTCGGCCTTGATGTCCGCCCAGAGCTGCTCCTTCTTGGCCAGGTTCTCCTCCGTGCCGCTCTTCACGCACAGGATGGAGGACACGCAGGTCACAATCTCCAGGAAGTTGCGCATGTACTTGCGCTGCTTCACGTTCTCGATCTTGCTCAGGGGCGTGACGGCGATCATCATCTTGTTCACGCGGATCTGCTGGTCGATGCGGCTGATCATGACCTTCTCGTTGACGCTCTGGTCGTCTCGACCGATGAAGTAGCGGTACAGGTCGACGTTCAGGTACGCCAGGGTCTTGACGTGGGTCAGCGGCTTGTAGGCGTAGAGGTTGTCCACATAGAAGGTCTTCTTGGGCAGGGTCAGCCCGCAGTCCAGCAGCAGCTGGCGGCGGTAGATCAGCGTGTGCATGAGCATGTACTGACCATAGCCAAAGCGGCCGATCTCGTCCCAGGTGAGGATCTTGCCTTCCGGCAGCGCCTTGGGGAAGCGCACGACGTGCTTGTGGGCCGCGCCCTCCTTTTCGTAGACGTAGTTCGCCACGAGCATGTCCAGGCCATCGTCCTTGTGGGCACGCAGGAAATCCAGCACCTTCTTCAGGGCAGCTTCATCCACCCAGTCGTCGGAATCGACCACCTTGAAATACAGGCCGGTGGCGTTCATCAGGCCATGCATGACGGCGTCGCCATGGCCGCCGTTCTCCTTGTGGACGGCGACGCACTGGCCGGGATACTTCGCGGCGTACTCGTCGGCGATCTCGGCGGTATTATCCTTGGTGGAGCCGTCGTTGACGATGAGGATTTCGACCTCATCGCCGCCGGTCATCAGGGTTTCGATGCAATGCCGCATGTACGCGGACGAATTATAGCTGGGGATGGCAACGGAAAGCAGCTTCATGTGTGTGTCCTCCTGTGCGTGGGGAACGGCAGGGACGCTGTCCCTGCACCCTGCCAAAGGGTCTTCGACCCTCTGGACTCCCTTTTCGCGATCGTGGTTCGTTGTTCCTTTGGAGTTGCGCGCGCGTGCGGCTGAAAGCGCACGTGGGGTATGCGTCCGGCTGCTCATCGGCCGGGCTACCAGCTTGCGCGGTATTGGCGTTTGGGCTGGACGAGCTTTGGCTCGGATCTGCGAACGTTTAAGTTGACTCGAGTCCGGCTTGTGCGTCGTTCACAGAGTCCTCGCGTCGCGCCACCTTGTCTTCACTTTCATAGTAGTGAGAGGCGGCGACCTCCTGCGGAGGCCGACGGGATATACTGCGGCCAAAAGGCTCCCTCCACGAGGGAGCTGTCATCCGTTAAGACTGACTGAGGGAGTCCTTCACCGCATCCAGCGCGGCGCGGATGACCTGATCCATATCGTAGTAGCGGTAGTTGCCCAGGCGGCCGCCGAAGATCACGTCGGGGCGGGTCTTGGCCAGCTCCTGATACTGGGCCAGCAGCGCGGAGTTGCGCTCGTCGTTCACGGGGTAGTAGGGCTCCATGCCGGGGGTCCACTCGGTGGGGTACTCGCGGCTGATGACAGTCTTGTCCGGGTTCTGGCCCTGGCATTTGAGGTCGGGCTTTTGCCCGACTAGCGACAGCGAATCCTTGGATTCGCCGAGCGTAGCCAGCGCCCGATCCGGCATCGGGTGATGGCCGACTATGAAGTGTTTATGTTCAATAATGCGGGTGAAGGCCTCGGTGTCACTGGTGTAGTTGACCACGGCCACGCCCTGCCAGTTATCCATATCCAGCACTTCGTCCTCGAAGCGGACGGTGCGGTACTGCAGATGGCCCAGCTGATAATCGAAGAACTCGTCGATGGCGCCGGTGTAGACGGTCTTTTCCGCCACGTCGGGGTTCTCCGCGATAAAGGCGCGGTAATCCACGCCCAACTTCACATCGCTGCCGGCAAGGAGCTTCTCCGCCAGGGCATTGTAGCCCTCCACCGGGATGCCCTGATGGGGGTGGGTGAAGTAGTTGTTGTCATAGGTGAAGCGCAGGGGCAGGCGGCGGATGATGAACGCCGGGAGCTCTGTGCACTTACGGCCCCACTGCTTCTCGGTGTAGGCCTTGACCAGCTTCTCGTAGATGTCGCGGCCCACGAGCTTGAGGGCCTGCTCCTCGAGATTCTGAGGCTCAATGTCCTTGTAGGGGGCGGTCTGCTCAGCGATCTTCGCCATGGCCTCGGCAGGCGTCTTCACGCCCCACAGCTTCGAAAACGTGTTCATGTTGAAGGGCATGTTGTAGATTTCGTCCCCGATGCGAGCCATGGGAGAGTTCACATAATTGTTGAAGGTCACGAAGCGCTGGACGTACTGCCAGACCTCCTCGTCCGCAGTGTGGAAGATATGCGCGCCGTAGCGGTGGACGCACACACCCTCAATGTCCGCGCAGTATACATTGCCGCCGATGTGATCGCGGCGGTCGATAACCAGGCACTTCTTGCCCGCGTCAGTCATTTCTCTGGCAAAGACGCAGCCGAAGAGGCCTGCGCCCACAATCAGGTAATCGTACTTCATGGCCTTCACTCCCGTGACAGTCGGTATCTATTGTATTATACGCGATATTGTTCGAATTGGCAAGAGGAGCGGCATTTTTCCGCCGCACAGTCAAAGGCGCAGCCTGCTTTCCGGCAGACTGCGCCATGGTGTAGGTTTTACTTTCTCCTCAGCAGGATGAAGCCCGCGAGGATGCCGATAATGCCCATCAGCGTGATCACCAGTGCATTCTCGTTGATCATCACCAGGATCTTCTCGGTGGAGGTGAGGTCCACAGAGCCCTCCGTCCACTCGTTGATCAGGCCGGTCACGGTGGTATCGCCGGTCAGCTCAGCCAGCTTCTCGTCCGCAGCGTTCAGCGCGTCGATGCCCGCCTCGGTGATGTTGCGGCTGATGCCGTCATCCGCCATGCCCGTCAGGCCCCAGATACCCGCTGCAGCCAGCACAATGCCCACCACCAGCAGCAGCAGACCCAATAAAGTGCGCATATTCAGTACCTCCCAGAATTTTCGTCCATTGTAGCACAGAAGCCGCAGGATTGCAACTTATTTGCCAGCCAGGCGCACCAGGGCGTTGGCGTAGATCTTGGTGGCGGTGATCATCTTGGACAGATCACTATACTCGCCCGCCTGGTGGGCCAGATCCTCGTCATCCGGGAAGGACGCACCGAAGGCCACGCCCTGCTTGAGGCACTTGGCGTAGGTGCCGCCGCCGGTGGACTGGGGCTCGGCGGGCAGGCCGGTCTCCTCGTGGTAGGCAGCCAGCAGGTTGGACACCAGCTCGCTCTCGGCGGGAACATGGTGGGGTTCCTTCTGGGATTCATGCACCACGGTGAAGCCGGGCAGGGCCGCCTTGGCGTTGGCAGCCAGCTTGTTCAGGTCAGCGGTGATCGGCACGCGCATGTCCAGGGTGCAGAAAATGACGCCGTCTTCAAGATGAAGGATGCCCATGTTGCAGGTCAGGGGGCCGGAGACAGCGTCCTCACAGGCGCAGCCCAGGGATTCGCCGTGGCTCTCCATGCCGACCACATCCGCCAGCGTGGCGAAGGCGCCCTTGACGCCCAGCTCCTTGAAGAGCTTGAGCATCATGCCGATGGCGTTGCGGCGGCCGGTGGGGTAAGCGCTGTGGCCGGGGATGCCCTCGGCGGTGACCCACACGCCCTCGGCGGTCACTTCAGCGGTGTAGGGCAGGCCGGTCTTCCCGGCGTAGGCAGCTACCTGCGCGGCCAGCTCTTCGCCGCCCTCCAGCAGCGCCTTCGACTCGCCGGGGATGACGTTGGTGCGCTCGCCGGTGAACATCTGCTTCACCTGCAGGCCGTCCTTGGCCACGGGCGCGGTGAAGTTCATGTGCAGCATGGCCTTCTCGGTGTTGATCAGCGGGAAGGACGCATCGGGGGAGAAGCCCACCTCGGGCAGGCCCACGTGCTCGGCGTAGTAAGCCATGTCCTCCCAGCCGGACTCCTCGTCGCAGCCCAGGATCAGGCGGATGCTCTTCTTCAGCGGGATGCCTGCCTCCTTGATGGCCTTCATGGCGTACAGCGCACACAGGGACGGGCCCTTATCATCGCTGGTGCCGCGGCCGTAGATCCTGTCGCCCTCGCGCACAGCGGCAAAGGGATCCACCGCCCAGCCGTCACCGGCGGGCACGACATCCAGGTGGCCCAGGACGGCGATGGCCTCGTCGGATTCACCCTGCAGGGTGGCGTCCAGCGCATAGCCGTCAAAGCCGCGGGTCACGAAGCCCTCGGCCTCACAGTCGTTGAGAGCCATATCGTACATCCTGCGGACTTCCGCACCGAAGGGCGCGCCGGGAGCCACGGTAGCGCCGGTCTCGTCCTTGACGGAGGGCACCTGGATCCAGCGGGTCAGCTGAGCGGCAAAGGCGTCCGCATAGGAATCAATCAGGTCGTAGAGCTTCTTGTCCATGGGGTATTCCTCCCTTAAAATGCTTTTCTATCATCGTTGAAGGGTCTTCGACCCATCTCTCAAAACGAGTTTCTGTAGTCAGTTGACTTCTTCTTTTTCGCGTCCGGATCGATAAATTCGATCTCCATCCTTTGGAAATCGACGCTCTCCAGGAAATCATCGGGCAGGAATCGGGTCTGGCCGAACTCCTCCCACTCCCGCTCGTGCTTGTCCAGCCAGATGGGACGGCCGATATCCAGCTTGCGGCAGGCCTCCTCGAGGGCCTCTTGCGGATTATCACGGGTGCATGGTTCCACATGCTGCTTGTCCATCCGTTGGTGCTTGATGGTGCGCAGCCACAGGGCAGTTGCCATAGTATTTCCTCCTTGGTTATTAAGGTCAGGCTCATGCCTGACGGACGGCGAGGACACAACTGTACCGCAGCCGCAAAGCCCAGCGTGCGACTTCACGCCGCGTGACGGGCCGTTACTCGGGCTTTTCGATCATCTTGATGGAGGTAATGATGGGCTGATTGGCCTTGGCAACACTGCCGTTGCCATCGGTAACAGGGGTATTCTGGCAGATCGCGTCCACCACCTCGATGCCGCTCAGCACACGGCCGAAGGCAGCGTAGGCGCCATCCAGATGAGGCGCAGCCTGGTGCATGATGAAGAACTGGCTGGAGGCGCTGTCGGGCGCGCTGGAGCGGGCCATGGACAGCACGCCGCGCTCATGCTTGATGGGATTGTCGATGCCGTTCTGGCTGAACTCGCCCTTGATGGTCTCGCTGGAGCCGCCGGTGCCGTTGCCCTTCGGGTCGCCGCCCTGGATCATGAAGCCGCTGATGATGCGGTGGAAGGTCAGCCCGTCGTAGAAGCCCTCGTTCACCAGCTTGACGAAATTGGTCACAGTGATGGGGGCTGCGTCCGCGTCCAGCTCAGCGATGATGGTGCCGTAATCCGCAATGTCGATCTGCACATAATGCTTGCCGGTCAGGCTGGGCGGGGGCAGCATCGCCTGCACCTGGGCAATGGTCTCTGCCGTGGGCTCGCTGGCCAGCAGCTGATCCACCTCAGCCAGCTTAGCGTTCAGCGCATCCTGCGCGGCGACCATGTCGTCCTTCTGCTGCTCGGCAGCAGCCAGCACCGCCGCAACGTAAGCAATGTAGCTGTTCATCTCATTGATTTCAGCATCCATGGCTGCACTACTCGCATTCAGCTCAGCGCGGTAGGCCTCCAGGCGAGTCCACAGGTCGGCAGCTTCCTCCGCCAGGGCTGCGCAGGGCAGCAGCAGACACAGCAGCAGCGCAATGATCTTCTTCATACGTGTTCCTCCTTATTCTCCCGCGCTCTCAGTGACGCGGATGCTGGTGATAATGGGCTGGTTGGCCTTCTGTACGGTGCCGTTGCCGTCGGTGACGGGGGTGTTCTGGCAAATGGCATCCACCACCTCGATGCCCTCGGTCACGCAGCCAAAGGCCGCATACGCGCCGTTGAGGTGAGGTGCGGCGTCATGCATGATGAAGAACTGGCTGCTGGCGCTGTCGGGCATGCTGGAGCGCGCCATGGACAGCACGCCGCGCTGGTGGCTGATGGGATTGCTCACGCCGTTCTGGGCAAATTCGCCCTTGATGGTCTCGCTGGAGCCGCCGGTGCCGTTGCCCTTCGGGTCGCCGCCCTGGATCATGAAGCCGCTGATGATGCGGTGGAAGGTCAGCCCATCGTAGAAGCCCTCGTTCGCCAGCTTGACGAAGTTTTCCACGGTGATGGGGGCCGCCTCGCCGTAGAGGACGGCGTTGATGGTGCCGTAGTTCTCCACCTCGATCACCACGTTGTGGGTGATTTTCTCGGTGATGGCGCTGGCCGCCGTGGGGCCGCTGACGACCACCGTGCCGGGCTGGCCCGCGGGGGTATCATTGCCGCTGAGGATAAACCCCAGCGCCGCCGCGACCACCAGCAGCACCGCCACAATGCCGATAATCATATTGCGCTTGTCAGCTTTTGCCTGCTGTGCCTTGCGCTGGGCTTCTGCCGCCGCACGGGCGACCTGCTTCTTGTTTGCCATGTTCGTTTCCTCCTTGATATGTCAGGCTTTCGCCATGGGGACAGTATTCGCCCCGCGCGGCATCACGATCACGTGCTGATCGCCGAAGTCCAGCAGCTGCTGGATCTCCGCCGGGTCGGAATGGGGATGCATGTTCATCGCGGTCAGATCATCCGGATTCAGCGCGGACAGGACGTGCACCTCCGCGCTATCGGCAATAGCGACGCACTCGTAGAAGATATACCCCGCCACGGTGAAGCCAGCACGCAGCGCTGCGTCCAGCGTGCCGTCGGGCAGGTACCTGCTCCAGCCGAAGAATTCCGCCGGGCCGCCGCCCTCGCGGCATTCGCTGATGAAGATGAGCTTGCCGCCGGGCCTGACCGCCTGGCAGGCGTTGATGAGGCTCTTGCAGCTCTGGTAGAGGTTGATGTCCTTGGGGAAGCCGCCGGCACAGACGACCACGGCGTCCGCCTTTTCGGGCAGATCCACGCCGTTGAACCTGTCCACCAGCTTGCAGCTCTCCTGCCAGGCCTGCATCCAGTGACCGCTGGGCAGCGCGAGATGCCTCCCCTGCCCGTCGGCGATCATGTTGATGCCGAAAACGGGAGCCACCATCGCAGCGGCCTCGGCCATGTCCTCATGGACGGGATTCAGGTGCGTCACGCCCAGCCCGCACAGGGGATTGGGCTGAGCCGCCATCGGGTCGAGGGCGTGAGCATGGTTCTGCATGATGGTCGCGCGGCCCGCCACGCCGGGCAGGATGGACTTGCGTCCGCCGCCGTAGCCAGCAAAGAAATGATGTACCGTGCCGCCCAGCAGGATCACCTTGCGGCCCACAACGAGGGGATTCACGTCCACCTCGGTGCCGCGGGAGGTCACGCCGATGCGCGTCAGTTCGCCGTCGCAGTCGTGGTTGAGAATACGCACCCGCTGTGCCACATAGGGGGACGCGATGCGGGCGAATTCCTCCTCCGTCTGGGCACGGTGGGTGCCCACAGCCACCAGGTATACGATGTTCTCATAGGGCACGCCGCATACATCGTGGAGGTAGTCCAGCAGCAGCGGGCAGATTCGCTCCTGGTGCATATAAGCACGGGTGATGTCGCTGATGACGACGGTCACCTGATCGTCCGCGGCCACGATGTCCTTGAGGGGCGCTGAGCCGATCGCGCCCTCCTCCACCGCGCGGCGGAAGGCCTCGTTCAGGTCGTCAATCGGTGCGGGAGTGACGGATTCTATCACGTCGATTCGCCCGGCCTTGACCGTCATGGGAATCGTGGTGTTTCCGTAGGCAAAGTCGAATTGCTTTTCCATATGATTCACCTCAGTTCAGGGTGATGCTTTCGCCCTCACGGCAGATACGTTCCATCACGCCATTGTGCAGCAGGTACGCCTCGCCGCAGAGGGTGCTTGTACCATTCGTTTCCAGGATGTAGCTGCCATCCATGAGCACATACAGCGGATGCCCGTGGCTGTCCGGGTAGGTCACATCCTCAAAGAGGCGCAGACCGTCGAGGATGTTGTCGCGCACCATGTTGTAGTGGGGCAGGATGTTCTTGTCGGTCAGGCCCAGGCCCTGGGTCCAGCGGACGAAGGTTGGGTCAATGGCCTCGCCTGCTTCCTCCGGCTGAACGTAGACGATGTCCGCCGCGTTCATGCTGCCGGCGCTGACGCCCATAATCACGCCTTTGTAGCCACGCAGCTTATCCCGCAGGCCGATCTCCTTGAAGAAGGCGTTCTCCGTGGGCACATGGCCGCCGGCGAGCATGATGACGTCGCTCTGCTCGACCAGCTCCGGGGCACGGTCCTGATTGCGGCTGTCCAGCACATTCACGGCAGAAAAGCCCATGCTGTGCCAGGCAAAACAGTCGGCAAAGGTTTGGGCCATTTCATCGTTGCGGACATGTGCATCGGGCCAGGCCGCGATGACAAGGAACCGTCCGCCGGGGGCGACATATCGCTGCAAGTTCGCCACAAACCCGTTGCGTTCAAAGTAGATGCAGGGCAGCTCGCATCCCTCGGGAACATTGTCATCGCAGGGGCTGGAGGTCAGAAAAAGCGTCATGTTTCACCACAGTCCTTTTGTGTGTATTTATGTATTGTAGTCCTTAAGCGTGGGATTGTCAAGGCAAAGCAGACGCGGTATAATGATGGCAGCAAACACATACCTTCCACCAAGGAGGAAATTCATGGACAAGTCCTTTCACATAGGCAACCGCGAGCGTCTCTATGCCGCGATGAAGCCTGCATCCATCCTCGTCATGTTTTCCGGCGAGGAGATGAGAAAAACCAATGATGAGTACTGGCCCTTCTTCACCGAGCGTAACTTTTACTACCTCACCGGCCTGGACAGCCATGACTTTGTCCTCCTGGCGGTGAAGGACGTTTCCGGCGCGGTCAGCGAGCGGGTGTACATTCTGCCGCCGGACCTGATGGCCGAGCGCTGGACGGGCCGCCGCATCAAGCCCTGCGAGGCGGAAGCCCTCTCCGGCATCCGGGATGTGCGCTTCGTCGACCGCTTCGAGGACGACCTCCATGCCCTGTGCGCCGGCGGACATTACTCCGCAGGGAGCAGCGACCTTCAGCATGTGTACCTTGACCTGTTCCGCGTGAGCCCCAGGGACATCGACCGTCCGGCCCACAAGCTGCTGCGCCGTCTGCAGGCGGAATATCCCTACCTGCAGGTGGAGAACGCCAACGCCATCCTGCGGCAGCTGCGGCTCATCAAGCAGCCCTGCGAGATCGCCGCCCTCCGCGAGGCCGAGAAGGTCACCGGCGAGGGCATCCTCGCCATGATGAAGGCCAGCCGTCCCGGCATGTACGAATACCAGTACAAGGCGGAGTTCGACTACGCCCTGAGCCAGCACAGCCCCTGCGGCCCCGGCTTTCCGTCCATCATCAGCGCCGGCGCGAACAACTTCTGCATCCACTACTACAGCTACACCGGCCAGGCCCACGACGGCGACATGATCCTCAATGATGTGGGCGCCCAGCACGACAGCCTGATCACCGACGTAAGCCGCGGCTTCCCCTGCAACGGCAGGTTCAGTGACAAGCAGAAGCTCCTGTACAACTGCGCCCTGCAGACCTCGAATCACCTGTTTGAGATCATCAGGCCCGGCTATTCCATGGCGGAGGTGGACGGCGAGATCCGCCGCTACAACGCCGCCCTTTTGGTGGACGCAGGCGTGCTGGACAAGGCGGAGAATGTGGGCAAGTACATGTGGCACGGCGGCGCGCATCACATCGGCTACGATGTGCATGACGTGGTCGCCCGGCCTGAGAAGGTCGCCCCGGGCATGGTGTTCTGCGTGGACGTGGGCATCTACCACGAGGAATGGGGCATCGGCTTCCGCCTGGAGGATAACTGCCTGGTGACCGAGGATGGCTGCGAGAACCTGTCGGCGGCCATTCCGAGGACGGTGAAGGATATTGAGGCGGTGATGCGGAAATAACTTACAGCAAAAGGAAAAACCTGTTACCATGAAGGCACACGAAGGGAGCGCTTCCATATATGAAGAAAATGTTGACTTTGTTGTTTGTTCTGCTGATGATGGCTATGCTGAGCTGTGCGGTGGCTGAGGATGAGCCGACCTGGTACGAATGTGGCGACTTTTATTACATTCTGTTGGAGGATGGAACAGCAGAAATCTCTCTCGTCAAACTCTCTTCAAACCATGTGACTGTCCCTGCCGAGCTCGATGGACACCTCGTTACCTCTATCGGAGAGTACGCGTTCGAATACCATACTGACCTGCTCACCGTTACACTCCCCGACAGCATCACCTCGATCGGATATATGGCGTTCAGCGAATGCTTCTCCCTCTTTAGCGTGAAGCTTCCTGATAATCTCCTTTCTATCGGAGACAAGGCCTTTTTTTCCTGCTCCGCCCTTTCCTCCATTGATCTGCCCGATCGTGTCATTTCCATCGGAGATCATGCATTTACCTGTTGTGATTCTCTGACCCTCATCCGCCTCCCCGCCAGTGTCACCACCGTGGAAAAAAACACCTTCGACCAGCAGTTGATCCATGTTTCACCCGACAATCCCGTTCTGGCATCCATTGATGGTGTTCTATTTAACAAGGTTACTAAGGAACTCATCTACTATCCCCGTTCCAAAACTGCAGCGAATTATTGTATTCCGCAGGGGATTAAGTCTATCGGCGTTTCCGCATTCTCCAACCACCCTTATCTGACCAGCGTCACCATTCCCGACAGTGTCACGCATATAAGAGAGGAGGCTTTCGGCAGTTGTTCTGCCCTAAGCTCCATCATTCTTCCCGACAGCATCGTCTCCATCGAAGATTATGCTTTTGCCTGCTGCGATGCACTTGCCTCCATCAATCTCCCTCAAAGCATCACTTACATCGGATTTCAGGCGTTTTATTATTGCGACCGCTTAATCTCAATCACCGTCACCCCAGGTTCCTATGCCGAACAATACTGCAAGACGCTCGAACTTCCCTACATCTACCCCGACACCAACGACTGGCTCCTCAACTGACCCCAGCAAAAAATGCTGATTCCCCCGCATAATATGCATTGACGAAATGCATCAAAGGTTGTATACTTATTGCAGATAATGTCCCAGTATGGACATTTGTGAGGTCGGACATCCGACTATCGTAGAGGAGGTAAATCAACATGCAGAACATTCCTGTTGTGAAGCTGGGCCTTGTGGCCGTGTCCCGCGACTGCTTCCCCATCACCCTGAGCGAGAAGCGCCGCGCCGCCATCGCTGAAAAGTGCGGCCAGAAGAACCTCGACATCGTCGAGATCAAGACCACCGTTGAGAACGAGAAGGACATGCTCAAGGCCGTTGAAGAGCTCAAGGCCAACGAGTGCAACGCGGCGGTCGTCTTCCTGGGCAACTTCGGCCCCGAGACCCCCGAAACCCTGATCGCCAAGTACTTCGACGGCCCCTGCATGTTCGTGGCCGCCGCTGAGGGCGATGGTGACATGATCAACGGCCGCGGCGACGCTTACTGCGGCATGCTGAACTGCTCCTACAACCTGGGCATGCGCCACCTGAAGGGCTACATCCCCGAGTACCCCGTGGGCACCGCCTGCGAGCTGGCTGACAAGATCGCCGAGTTCGTGCCGATCGCCCGCGCCATCATCGGCGTGAAGAACCTGAAGGTCATCACCTTCGGCCCCCGTCCCCAGGACTTCTTCGCGTGCAACGCCCCCATCAAGGGCCTGTACGAGCTGGGCATCGAGATCGAGGAGAACTCCGAGCTGGATCTGCTGGTCTCCTACCGCGAGCACAAGAACGATCCCCGCATCCCCGCCATCTGCGCCGACATGGCCGCCGAAATGGGCGAGGGCAAGTACTACCCCGACCTGTGCGAGCGCATGGCTCAGTTTGAGCTGACCCTGCTGGATTGGGCTGAGAACCACAAGGGCGCCCGTAAGTACGTTGTCTTCGCTGACAAGTGCTGGCCCGCCTTCCCCTCTCAGTTCGGCTTCGAGCCCTGCTACGTCAACTCCCGTCTGGCTTCCCGCGGCATCCCGGTGGCCTGCGAAGTGGACATCTACGGTGCTGTGTCCGAGTACATCGGCGCCTGCATCACCGGTGACGCCGTCACCCTGCTGGACATCAACAACTCCGTGCCCGGCTACATCTACGACAAGGACATCGCCGGCAAGTTCGACTACCGCCTGACCGAGACCTTCATGGGCTTCCACTGCGGCAACACTCCCTCCTGCAAGATGTGCGAGGACCGCGCGGTCAAGTACCAGCTGATCCAGCACCGCGTGCTTGAGCCCGAAGGCTCCGAGCCCGACATCTCCCGCGGCACTCTGGAAGGCGACATCGCTCCCAGCGACATCACCTTCTACCGCCTGCAGTGCGATTCCGACGGCAACCTGCGCTCCTACATCGCTCAGGGCGAGGTTCTGCCCGTGGCCACCCAGTCCTTCGGCGGCATCGGCATCTTCGCCATCAAGGAGATGGACCGCTTCTACCGTCATGTGCTGGTGCAGAAGCGCTACCCCCACCACGGTGCTGTGGCCTTCGGTCACTGCGCGAAGGCCCTGTTCGAGGTCTTCAAGTACCTGGGCGTGCAGGACATCGCTTACAACCAGCCCAAGAACCTGCCCTACCCCACCGAGAATCCCTGGGCGTAAGGCGCTTCGCTTTCAAAAAGATGGCTTCTTCGGAAGCCATCTTTTTGAGTTTTGCAGATTTGGACTGGTCGCTGCGCTCCCGGCCGTCCAAATCTGTAAGGTATGTTTCCGGCAGAGCCGGAAACGCCCCGCCCCGGCGGCAAAGCCCCCGGATACGATTACAGTCGAAGGGCCTGCGGGCCCTCCGACGCCTCCCAGGCGGCTTGTTGGGTTTCCTCTGCCGACGGCGAGTTACTGTGGCCAATATGCATATAAACGCGGCTCCCCATCTATTCGGGGAGCCGCTGTTGTTTACTTGCTCTTCTTATAGTTGGGCAGCTGCCAGATGTACCAGTCGTTGCCGTCGGTCTCCATGATGACGCTGCCTTCGCCGGAGTAGAGGGCGTTGTACTGGGCGAACTTGCGCTTCGTGCCGGACTTGATGCTGGCGTGGGATTTGTAGTTGGGGATGAAGATGAACTCCGGCTGGGCCACCTCCAGGAACTTGTCCTCAAAGCCGTTGATGCCGTGGTGGACAGCCTTCAAAATATCGCACTCCAGCAGACTGTGATCCACATTCTTGAGGAAGTAATTCTGCGGACGGCTGTCGCAGTCGCCCATGAGAAGCACCTTGCTGTCGCCGAAGACAATCTGGGTGCAGGCGCTGCGGGCGTTGGCACCCCAGCTCTCCTCGCAACGGAAGATGTTGATCGTCGCACCGCCCAGGGTCAGCACATCGCCATTATAAACCTGCACATAGGGGATGCTGTACTTGTTAATGGCGCGGACGGCAGCCACATGGTAGCTGGTGTTCTTGTACTCCTTCTTGACAGCGGTGTAGAAGCCGCCGATCGTGTACTTGGGGCCGATATCCGTCTTGCCGTCCTCCGCGGTGAGGCGGTGGTTCATCATCTTGGTCAGACCCTGGAGATGATCGTTGTCCGGATGGGTGTTGAAGAGGTACTTGAACTCGGTGATACCCTGTTCATCGAAGTACTCCTCCAGCCGGGGGTAGTACTGCACCGAGCCGCCGTCGATCATCATGTTCTCGCCGCCGCACTGCACCAGCATTGCGTCGGAGCGGTCAGTGTCGATGGCGGTCAGGCGGAAGAGCTCCTTGTCCTGCCAGCCCTCGGGCAGCTGGGATTCGTCTTCAATAAAGTAAATCTCCGCAAATGCGGCGGCAGGCAGCAGCGCCAGCATCAGCAGGATCAGAATCAGTTTCTTCATCATGTCCTCCGGTGGGGATTTTTGCCCTTTCATGATACCCTATCGGGGGCGCTTCTGTCAAGCGAGAGGCCTGTGGGATTTGTAACAATTCCGCCCTGTACCCCTTGAATTTCCAGCCTTTTGCCTGTATACTATAAGCAGAGTATTTTCGACAAAAGGAGAGGCTTCCCCTATGAACAAGCAGGTTTTCTCCTCCCCCATCGACCTGAAGAAAGTCACTGTTGCCGACCCCTTCTGGCAGCGCGAGATGGAGCTGGTGCGCAACGAGGTCATCCCCTACCAGTGGGACGCCCTCAATGACCGCGTGCCCGGCGCCGATCCCTCCTGGTGCATGCGCAACTTCCGCACCGCCGGCAAGATGATGGCCCAGCAGCGTGCCAATGTGCAGTATGTTCCCCCGAAGTATACCTACCGCGGCTTCAACGCCCTGCCGGAGGATCCCGCCCATCCCGAGGAGGACAAGTTCTACGGCTTCGTCTTCCAGGATACGGACTTCTCCAAGTGGATCGAGGCCGTGGGCTATTCCCTGACCCAGCATCCCGATGTGGCGCTGGAGAAGCTCGCCGACGAGGCCATCGACGTCGTCTGCGCCGCCCAGACGCCCGAGGGTTATCTGGATACCTATTATATCATCAACGGCATGGACGCCGCCCTGACCAACCTGCGGGATCACCATGAGCTGTACTGCCTGGGCCACCTGGTGGAGGGTGCTGTCGCCTATTATCAGGCCACCGGCAAGGATAAGCTCCTGCGCGCCGCCGCCCGCTTTGCGGATTATGTTGCGGATCGCTTCGGCCCCGAGGAGGGCAAGTGCAAGGGCTACCCCGGCCATGAGATCGCCGAGATGGCCCTGGTCCGCCTGTATGAGGTCACCGGCGAGGAGAAGTACCTGCGCCTGAGCAAGTTCTTCGTGGATCAGCGCGGCGTGTCCCCCTTCTACTTCGCTGAGGAAGACAAGGCCCGCGCCGAAAAGGAAGGCCGCACCTGGAAGGGCGACGTCAACGTCGGCTCCCCCTATCACCAGGCGCACAAGCCCGTCCGAGAACAGGAGGCGGCTGTGGGCCACGCCGTGCGCGCAACCTACCTGTACTCCGGCATGGCGGATATCGCCCGCCTCACCGGCGATGATGAGCTCCACGCCGCCTGTGAGCGCCTCTTTGACAACATCATGTACAAGCAGCTCTACGTGACCGGCGGCATCGGCGCTACCGTTCACGGCGAGGCCTTCACCTATGATTACGACCTGCCCAACGATACCGCCTACTCCGAAACCTGCGCCGCCATTGGCCTGGCCTTCTTCGCCCGCCGCATGCTGCAGATCAAGCCCGACAGCAAGTACGGCGACGTGATGGAGCTGGCGCTGTACAATACCGTCCTCTCCGGCATGGCCCTGGACGGCAAGAGCTTCTTCTACGTCAATCCCCTGGCCGTCGTGCCCGACGCCTGCCGCAAGGATGAGCGGCTGCGCCACGTTCAGCCCACCCGCCGCAAGTGGTTCGGCTGCGCCTGCTGCCCGCCCAACATCGCCCGCATCGTGGCCTCCGTGGCCTCCTACGCCTACACCGAGAATGAGGACACCCTCTTCACCCACCTCTACATGGGCGGCTCGGTGGAAAAGGACTTCGCCGGCAAGAAGCTCACCATGGAGGTCAAGGCCCGCATGCCCTGGCACGGCCATGTGTATGTAACCCTGCACTGCGACGAAACCGTCAACGGCACCCTTGCCTTCCGCATCCCCCACTGGGCACAGGACGCGGTCATCACCTGCGGCGAAAAGGCCCCCGTCTACCGCGATGGCTACGCCTACATCACCGGCGAATGGCACGAGGGCGACATGATCACCCTGCACCTGCCCATGCAGGTACGGATGCTCGCCGCCAACCCCGCCGTCCGCGCGGATGTGGACAAGGTGGCATTCCGCCGCGGCCCGGTGACCTTCTGCGCCGAGCAGGCCGACAACGGTGACAACCTGCACCTCCTGCGCGTGGACACCCGCTACATCGGCGACCATGGCGAGGGCATCGAGTGGGAGTTCGACGAGACCACCTTCGGCCATGAGACCGTGAAGCTCCACGTCCCTGCCAAGCGCCTCCTGCCCCAGGACAGCGCCTCCCTGTACACCATCTGGCAGCCCCCCAAGGAGGAGACCGCCAAGATTCACCTCGTCCCCTACTACACCTGGGCCAACCGCGGCGAGGGCGAGATGCTCGTCTGGCTCAGAAGAAAATGATAGAGCACAAATGATATCCCACGTCCGTGCATTCCACTGCGCGGACGTTTTTCAGAACAATCATACCGCGAGGTGAGCCATGAAGAAAATCCTGAGCCTCCTGCTCTTGCTCTGCCTTCTGGGTGCATCTGCCGCAGCAGAGGAAGATGCGCTCTGGTACCCGCAGCTCCCTCCGGAGCTGCCCGTCATCTCCATCACCACCGGGGACAACAGCCACTTCGCCACCGCCTACGTCCGCGAAGACAAGCTGCAGGGGCGCATCGAATATGTGGACGCAGCCATCACCGTCAGCGACGGGGAGCAGCTGCTCCTCGCTGGCGAAAAAGCCCAGGTCAAGGCACGGGGCAACTGGACGCTGGATTACCCCAAGAAGTCCATCCGCATTAAGTTCGACCAGAAACAAAGCATGCTGGGGCTGAACGGCAGCCGCCCGTACAAGAGCTGGGTGCTGCTGGCGGAGTGGAAGGATCTGTCCATGCTCAACAGTGCCACAGCCCTGTTCCTGGCCCATAACATCCTCGGGGCAGACGGCTACTACTGTACCGACTACCGCTTCGTTCACCTGGAGCTGAACGGCGAATACTGGGGCCTGTACCTGCTGGCAGAACAACAGGAGATCAATCCCGGCCGTGTGGACATTGCCGAAAACGAGGCCGGTAACACTGACCGCTACACCGGCTACCTGATGGAATATGACGCCTACTTCAACGAGGAAGCCGCCCACCCCAACGGCGACCCGGTCTTCGAAGTGTATCACCAGGGCATCACAGGCGAGCAGTATGGCTACACCATTAAGAGCCGCATTGAAACCAGCCGCCAGGTGGCATTCCTGCGCAGCTGCATCCGCCTGACCTACCGCGCCTGTCATGCCGCCGTGACCGAAGGCAAGCACTACGCCTTCAATGAGAAGCACACGGAGCTTGTCCCCATGGAGAGTACCTCCGTCCGCGAGACGGTGGAGCGTTTCATCGACCTTCCCTCCCTGGTGGATACATACATTCTCAACGAGATCGTCTGCAACCCGGATCTGGGCTGGTCCAGCTTTTACATGTCCCTGGACCTGAGCGAGCGCGGCAACCGCAAGCTCACCTTCCAGGCGCCCTGGGATTTCGACTCCGCCTTCGGCATCCGCACAGACTATGAAGCTTCCCAGGGAGATTACGCCCGGTACGCCGGCAACCCCTGGCTGCAGTTGTTCGCGGATGAGCCCTGGTTCCAGGTGATGGTGAAAGCCCGCTGGGCGGAGCTCAAGGCCCAGAGGCTGCCGGAGAAGACGCTGGCGCTCATTTCCACCCTGACGGAGGCCTATGCTGCCGATTTCGCCCGCAACTACGATCGCTGGCCCAGCCGCATCACTGAGGGCAATCACGAGCTGGTGGAGGCGCTGAACAGCTGTCGTTCCCAGCAGGAGGCAGCGGATTACCTGACCCGCTGGCTCAGCGACCGCTTCGATTACTTGAATGACCGCTGGAAGTGAAGACACACAAACAGGGCCGCCCCTCACAGGACGGCCCTCTTCATATGCGATTATTCCTTGATGCTCTTCATGATCAGCTGATACGAGGTGACGCCGAAGCCCACGCTGCACAGCGCCATCACCGTATAGCACAGCCACGCGGGGATGTAGGCGGACTTCTGCACCGCGAACTGCATCCAGATGCTCACGCCCACGCAGACAAGGAAGATCACCCAGTTCAGGATCACCCGCTGCTTGGGAAGACGGGCGGCAGTGTCAGTCTTGCGCCAACGGTGGAGCGTACGGAACATCATCCCCGCCAGCACCAGCACCGCCGTCAGCTGGGACACGCGGATGAACACCCGCGTCCAGTGCAGGAAGTTGTCTGCGCGCAGGCACTCCAGCAGAATCTGGCTGGCGCAGTAGAGGATCAGAAAAAGCTTGGTCTTCACGCCGTCGCGGCCGGGCTTCTTCGCCAGCAGGAGGGCGAAAATCACCAGCGCAGCCGCCGCCTCAAACACGCAGATGGCCCAGAACCACATCTCGTAATCCGCGTTGTACAGCGCAAAGGGGAAGCGCTGGAAGATGGGGCTGACCACCTCCAGGCCCTTGCCTTCGCCGTTGGTCAGCTCGGCCAGGCGGCCCAGGGCGATCATCAGCGCCGCAGGGGCAGCGAGCGCATCCAGCAGCTTCACGCAAGACTGCTTGGTGATCTTCGCCGTCAGGATGGCCGCAATCACCGCACCGCCCACAGCGCCCCACAGGGCGTATCCGCCGTGCCACAGCAGGAACATCTCCTGCAGGCCCATTTCAATGTAAAAGTCCAGGCGGGCCAGGCAATAGAACACGCGGGCGCCCAGCAGGCCCAGGGGCAGCGCCAGCAGCGCGAAGATCTCCGCCGTATCACCGTTCAAGCCATGCTTTTTCTGCTGCCAGGCAAGCAGCCCAAGGCCGATGGCCAGCGCCGCTGCCATGCACAGCGCGTATGCTGTCACCGGCAGGCCAAAAAGCTCAAAGAGAACATACTGCAGGTCGTACATGGGATACTCCTTAATCGGGCTGATAAGCGCTGGCGAAGTAGATGATGTCCTTCAGGGGCCGGCGCTTGGGGTTGTTGGGGGAATTGACCTTGTCGCGGTTGAAGACCATGGTGGAGGAGGAGCCGCCGTCCAGGTTGTAGGCATTGGTGACGCCCTCAAAGGAGGCGACCAGCTCAGCGAACTGCTCCAGGGTCAGGCCGGTGGAACCGGGATCTTCCGGGCCCTCGGAGGAAATGCACAGGTACTCCAGCGGGCCCAGCTGCGCCAGGCACATACGCTGAGCTGCACGGTCAGCAGCGTTGTCCATATTCACAAAGCCGGTCTGCTTCTCGCCGTTCACCACCAGGCCGGGACCGAAAGTATAGCCGTTGATAATCGAGCGGCCTTCCGCCTCCAGCGCGGCCTTGAAGTCGATCATGTCCTGCTTCTGGGGCGCCAGGATGATGTGCATGTTGCCCATGTCATCCAGCACCATGACGTCGTAGGTGCCGTTGCACTTATTCTTGTACTCGCGGCCCATGCGGGCGGTGTAGCCCACATTGCGGCGGGAGGAGAAGAAGTCGCCGTTGATAGCCAGGGCCGCATTGGTCGCCTTGGCCATAGCAATGCCGCCGATGGTATCATCGGTGGAGTAGTTGCCGGACATGGTGGAGCGCACCTGGGTCGCATTTGCCACCTTGACATAGGCCACCATGTAGTTTGTCTCTTCAAACCTGCCGGTGGTGATCTTCACAATGATGGAGGGATCCTCGTAGGTCATGTTTTCCAGGTCGTAGCCATCCGTCTGGAGCGCCACGCCCTTCTTGTCCTTGAGATCGTACTGGATAATCTCCGCCGATGCAACGCTGGTGGGAACAAGCACCAGCAGGCAGCAAAGCATCAGCAGAATCGCCGCAATGCGGATGATATGCTTCATAATCAGGCTCCTTTACTTGGTTCAGGGCACGATCACGCCGTTTTCGAAGTTGACGATGCCGGTCTCCAGGAAGGATTCCGGGGGATTGTCGCACTTGGCGTAGCCCTTCTTGTACACCAGCTTCTTGAACACGTCCTTGCGGGCGGCCTCCTCGGTGAGGACGAAGGGGCGGAAGTCCGGGCTGGGCTGGGTCTGGCAGGGGATCACCTGCAATCTCTTGAGCTGCACTTCGCCGTTCACCCGTTCATACGCCAGCTGGAAGATGCCCGTAGCCGGATCCACCTGGGACATGGTACCAAAGGTGAAGTTGCCGGTGGAGAACATAATGGGCTTGCCCATGTAGAAGATGATGGGCTGAATCACATGGGGATGATGGCCCCAGATGACGTCCGCGCCAGCCTTGATGGCCTCCTTGGCAAAGATCACCTGGCCGGACTGGGGCGAAGGATGGGTCTCTCGGCCCCAATGGAGGCTGACAATCACGATGTCGCAGTCGTTCTCCTCCTTGAGGATCTTCACGCGGTTGGCAATGCGCTTCTGGTCAGAATCGCTGGGGTAGCTGAAGCCCATAAAGCCGAAACGGATGCCGTCGATCTCCTTGACCAGCAGATCGTCATAGCCGTTTTCCTGCCAGGGATAGATGGTGCCGAAGTGCTCCACGCCGGCGGCGCCGAGGGTGTCCAGGGTGTCCTGGTAACCGTCGCGGTGGAAGTCCATGCAGTGGTTGTTGACGGTATTGACGATCTCCACGCTGCCCTCGGTCAGGACATTGACGTGGTCAGGATCGCCCACCATGTTGTAGAGCTTGTCAGAGTGGGAATAACGCTCGGTGAAGACAACCTCCAGGTTGGCAATCGTCAGATCATCCGCCGCCAGGTGTTCCTGCACCAGGGAGAAGGGCCAGGCATAGCCGTTCTGGTCAATGCAGGCATGGTAGGAAGAGGCATAGGTGGCATACTGTTCAGAGTCGCCAATGGAGCAGTCACCCACAAAGGACAGGAGCACCTCGCCGTCATCGGAGGGCTCATTTGCAGGCGCCGGAACAGCCGCCGCATCCGCAGGGGCAGCCGTAGCTTCGGCGGGCACAGCAGTGGGTTCCGCAGGGACAACCGCAGCCTCAGCGGGCACGGCAGTGGGTTCCGCAGGGGTGGGCGTCGGGACAGGCGTCGCCGTGGGTGCCGGGGTAGGCGTCGGATCACCGGTGTATGCCAGGATGAAAGGATTCTCGCGGGTACCCTTGCCGCTGGCAACCGCCAGGTCGCTCAGGTCCAGCCGGATGGACAGGCGCAGGCCCACATTCTGACGGGTATAGCCGCCCCAGCTCAGGTGGCCGTTATAGCCCACCAAGGCCAGACGATAGGCTTCCTCGTGCTTGATATCCGCAGCCCAATAGGAAACCTTACCGTTTTCCGCCACATACAAGCCGCGCTGCTTGATCGCGTAGGGGGTGCCGGAAGCCTGACGGGAGGGCTGGTCGCCCCAGGTATTGGCCGAGAAGCCATACGCCGGGGTACGGAACTCATCCATGTTCAGGATGAACAGCTCGCCGCGAGTCTCATCGGGCACAAGGTGGCTGCGCAGCGGTTCACTGCCGAAGAGCGTCTCGATGCACACGGTGTTCAGCCAGGGGTGCAGGTCGCTCTCCTCATAGCAGGAAATCAGCCGGTAGTCATAGTTGTCGATCTTCTTCTGATCCGTCTCGAAGATGACCTGCTGGGTGTCAATGACATATTCGGTAATCAGCAGCGCCACATCATCCTGAACATCCAGCACGCGCCACAGCACCGGGCGGACGGTGCCGTCCTTCTCATAGGGGTACTGACCCAGATGCACAAAGTTCCAGCCCTGGCCCTTGATGTAACCACGCAGGCCGTGCTCCTCTGCCATGGCAGGAATGCTACACAGCATCAGCAGCGCCAGCAGCCAAATCAACGCCTTTTTCACTCGCATTTTACCATGCTCCTCATCTCTTCTGCACACGAAAAGCAGGGCGGATTTCGCCATACTTTTTCACTTTACAATATCACTTTTTCGCTGTTTTTTCAAGCCCTTGGATCGGTTTTATCCGTCTTTTCTCCACTTTTTACAATTCAGCAAAAAAGAGCCGCCCGGTGCACCCGGACGACCCTTTGGGATATGTGCTTATGCCATCACCAGCTCCACCGGGCAGTGATCGGAGCCCATCACATCCGGGTGGATGCAGGCGCTGACCAGCCTGTCCTTGAGCTTTTCGGAGGCAATGAAGTAGTCGATGCGCCAGCCCACGTTCTTCTCGCGGGCCTTGAACATGTAGCTCCACCAGGTGTAGGCGTCCACGGCATCTGGGTGGAAATGGCGGAAGGTATCGATGTAGCCCGCCTCGATCACCGCGGTGAGCTTATCGCGCTCCTCCTTAGTGAAGCCGGCGTTGCGGGTGTTGGACTTGGGATTTTTGAGGTCGATGGGCTTATGGGCGACGTTGAGATCGCCGCAGTAGACCACCGGCTTGTGCTGCTCCAGGCCCTTGATGTAGGAAAGGAACGCATCCTCCCAGGTCATGCGGTAGTCAAGCCGGGTCAGCTCGCGCTGGGCGTTGGGCACATACACGCACACCAGGTAGAAATCCGCGAATTCCAGCGTGATGACGCGGCCCTCGTGGTCATGCTCCTCCACGCCGATGCCGTAGCGCACGCTCAGCGGCTCCACCCGGGTGAAGATCGCCGTGCCGGAGTAGCCCTTCTTCTCGGCGTAGTTCCAGTACTGGTGGTAGCCGGGCAATTCAAGGTCGTGCTGACCTGCCTGCAGCTTGGTCTCCTGTAGGCAGACGACATCCGCATCAAAGGCCGTGAAGGCTTCCATGAAGTTCTTGCCGAGGATGGCCCGCAGGCCGTTGACGTTCCAGGAAATCAGCTTCATCTTTATGTGAATCTCCTTATGCTTACATTTCTCGGAACGCAGGGATTCCGCCTCTGCGGAGGCGGCCAAAGGGCTTTCCGATCGCCCTTTGGAAACCTTCGGCTCCATGCTTGATTGCTTTATACCAGAATTCCCGGCGGATGAAACAGCCTCAGCCAACCACGCCCACCGGCTGATACCGAATGCGCATCTTGGGCGCTTCCTCCAGGGTGGCGCGGTAGTTGATGTTCCAGTCCACGCTGCCATCGTTGACGTTCAGGCCGTCCGCCGGGGGCGCGAAGACCTTCATTGTCAGCGTAGCCGGGCCGTCCAGCGGCTTGTCGAAGAAGGCGCTCATCATGTCGATGGTCCGGGTAGCCGGGGCTTTGTAGAACCAGCGGCCATTCAGCTCCACCATCAGGCCGATGGGCTGCTCCACAGTCATCTCGCAAAACTCCGGGTTACCTTCGAATTCGATCGGAATCGCCAGACCATCCGCATCCTCGGAGCCGCCCCAGCGCAGCTTCGCCGGGAATGCAGCTTCCTCGCCCTCGTCAAACTTGGGCATGAACCAGGGATCGAACAGCACCTCGTCGCGGTACTGCTTGAGCATCGGCTGCTCGATGCCCACGGCGCTGTTGTTGGGATCCTCGATCTCCAGGCCCAGGCGGCCGCGGTCACGGAACTGGTACAGGCTGATGCCCTTGAACCAATCCACCTTGTTGTCGCGCCAGTAGTGGGCAAAGCGCACCACGCTTTCGCCCTGCAGGCGGGGGCCGGTGACGTCGCCGTCGGTGTTGAACTCGGCGGTGACCATGGGCCGCGGCACGGGGGCCAGCTCGCAGGCACGCTTGTAGGTGCGGGTGAACTGATCCACCAGCTTCTGCACGCTGTCGCACTTCCAGCCATCGCCGCCAATCTCAGCCACGTTGTAGGGCCAGCCGTAGTGCAGCGCCAGGTAGGTATCGCAGCTCCAGAAATCCGCCACGTCGTAGCAGAACTTGAAGGCCTCCTCCTGCTCCATGTGGCCGTCTTCCTTGCCCCAGCCGCCGCAGAAGATGATGCGCACATTGGGGGCTTCCTCGCGGATAATACGGGCGAACTTCACGAAGAACGCGCCGACCTCAGCATAGGTGTAGCGCTTGTTGTGCTGGAACCAGGTGCCGCAGCACTCGTGGTTGATGCGGATGATCATCCGGCCATAGGGGCGGAACTGACGGGCCAGCTCACGCAGCTCATCGTCGGAAAGGCCGCAGTCCAGCGTCAGGGTCAGGATGACATCCTGGCCGTGGCGACGGATGTCCTCCATCTGCTGGAAGGGCTGGCCGCTCACGCCATAGGGGAAGTAATCATCATAGGGGTAATCCCAGGCAAAGGAGACGTTCTTGTCCTTCCACGCCTCGGAGATGCGGGCAGGCCACTCCTTGTCGTGGGGGTAGTAGGTGTACATCAGGTTGACGCCGCGATGGGGCCGTCCCAGCTTATGGAGGATGTAGTCCTGATTGACATACTCGGCGCGCTCGCTGCCGTCGCCCAGGTCAAGGGAACAGTTGGCAGGGCCCATGTGGAGGTGCTTCATAGACGTGTCTCCTTTTGTTTATTTGACTTCTTTCAGCGTCCGCAGCGCCATACCGCGAACTTTGTCACGCTCGATATATGCCATCAGCAGCGCATGGCCGATGCTCACATTGACCTTCTCTCCATCCGCCGTTTCGCCCGCAAATTGCAGCGACAGCGAAATCGAAATTTGCCCCTTGCCGGACACCCTCAACCTGCTGCTGACTGTGCGCAGCTGCACATCATGCTTGTGCACCTTCACGCAATCATCCATGCGGCGCAGGGTTTCCACGTCCAGCGGAATGCGCAGTTCATCACGGCTGAATGCCTTGGCAGATATGAATTGCTCGGCATACTTGCCCTTGGGCAGCTTACCCAGATGCGCTTTTGTCAACGTGGCAATCAGGTCATCTTCATACTTCGGGCCACATTTGGGGAGAACAGACTCCAACACATCTGAGATGATGTCTGATAAATCTGGCAGCAGCCAATCAAGCAAGCGCATTTCCGATCCTCCTTAAATCGCGCGGGTTGCCTCCGCCAACCAGGCATTCTCCTCAGCGGTCATGTAGGGAGCCAGCGTCTGGCGCACCTTCAGGTGGTAGGCATTCAGGATGCCGCGGCACTCCTCGCCCAGGAGCTCGGGGATGATGGCGTCCAGGTCGAAGGGCACCATGGTCAGCGTCTCAAAGCGCAGGAAGCGGCCGTAGCCGTTGGTGGCGACCTCCTTGACGGCGGTCAGGTTCTCCAGGCGCACGCCGAAGGCGCCCTCCAGGTAGAAGCCCGGCTCGTTGGAGGTGATCATACCGACTTCCAGAGGTGTTGCGCTCCCGCGGCCCCAGTGGATGGACTGCGGGCCCTCGTGCACGCTCAGGATATAGCCCACGCCGTGGCCGGTGCCGTGGTTGTAGTCTGCCTCCAGGCGCCACAGGGGCTCGCGGGCCAGGTAATCCAGGTTTGCGCCGGTGCAGCCGGCCTTCCACTGGGCGTTGCCCAGCTGCAGGTTGCCCTTGAGCACCAGGGTGTAGAACTTCTTCTCGTCGTCCGTCAGCTCGCCCAGGGCGAAGGTGCGGGTGATGTCCGTGCTGCCCTCGATGAAGTGAGCGCCGGTGTCACTCAGCAGGAAGGACTTCGCCTCCAGCTTCGCGCAGGACTCCTCCGTCGCGGAATAATGCACAATCGCGCCGTGGGGGCCATATCCCATAATAGGCTCGAAGCTCGGGCCGATGTAGCCGGGCTGCTCCTGGCGGAAGGCAGCGAGCTTCTCCGCGACGCTGATCTCATCCATGTCGATCTTGCCGACGTTGGTCTTCACCCAGCGCATGAACTTCGTCACCGCCGCGCCGTCCTTGATGTGGGCGATGCGGAAGTTATCGACTTCCTTCTCGTTCTTGCAGGCCTTGGGGAGGTTGGTGGGACTCACCTTGTCGATGACCTCCACACCCGCAGGCACGCAGGCGTTCAGCTTGCTGTTGACCACGTTCAGGTTCATCATGACCTTGCTGCCCGCATGCAGGCCGCGCACGAAGGCATACACATCCTCATAAGCGCGGATGGTCACGCCGTCATTGGCCAGGTTGCGCTTGATTTCATCGCTCAGCACTGCGGGGTTGACAAAGAGCACCGCTTCATCCGCCGTGACCGCCGCAAAGCTCAGCATCACGGGGGTGCAGGCGACGTCCGCGCCGCGCAGGTTCATCAGCCAGCACACGTCCATGAGGGACGCAATCACCACCGCGTCCGCGCCCTCCTTGGCCAGGGCCGCGCGCAGGTCCATCAGCTTTTCCGCGCGGGATTTGCCCACCACGTCGGCCGCCAGCTCGAAGGCGGGCTCGGCGGATAGGGCCGGCCGATCCGTCCAGATCTCGCCCACCAGGTCGTCCTCGCAGGCGATGGACGCGCCGCACTTCTCCGCCAGCTTGCCCAGGCCCTCTGCCTGACGGGTGGACACCACGCGGCCGTCGAAGGCCAGCACCTGCCCCTTTTGCAGATGCTGCTCCAGATAGGCATTCAGCGTGGGGACGCCGGGCTCGCCCATCTTCTGGAGGTCAATGCCGGTGCCCTCCAGCTGATCCGCCGCCTGCAGGAAATAGCGGCCGTCGGTCCACAATCCGGCCCAGTCCTTGCTCACCAGCAGTGTACCGGCGCTGCCGGTGAAGCCGCTGACCCACTTGCGGGCCTTGAAATGGCTGGAGAGGTACTCCGAGCCATGGAAATCGTTGGAGGGGACGAGGCAATAATCCACGCCGTGCTTTTTCATCGCGGCGCGCAATTCAACAAGCTGCTGACGCATCTATGATACATTCCTTTCACGCGGACGAAAGTCCGGTTCATTCTGCCCACCAGTATACCATCATTTATGGGAATTGGCAAGGCAGACGGACGGTATCTCTTGTGTATTCAGCCTCAAGGAGGTCTACGCATGTCCGACACCCGTACCATCGCATCTTCCATCGGCGCGCTGACCGACGCGCTGATGGCCGACTACCGGCAAGGCCGCGCCATCGACCGCATCGAGCCCTACTCCCAGCCGGACAGGGAGGTCATCACCGACCTGATCGGCAGGATGAAGCGGCTGCTCTTCCCTGGCTACTTCCGCGATTTGGAGCACCGGAGCTATGACATCCGCCACAGCCTGGCCGTGCTGATGGAGGACATCGCCTTCCGCCTGGGGGAGCAGATCGCCATCGCGCTGCGCCTGGGCGCCTCGGTGGACGCAGACCGTGCCCGTTTGCTGGACGCTCAGGCCCAGGAGCTGACGGTGCAGTTCCTTTCCCGTCTGCCGGAGGTACGCGCCCTCTTGCAAACCGACCTGGAAGCCTTCTTTGACGGCGACCCTGCCGCCACCTCCCCGGACGAGATCATCATCGCCTACCCGGGCATCTTCGCCATCATGGTAAGCCGCGTGGCCCATCTGCTCTTTGAGCTGGAGGTACCCCTCATCCCCCGCATCATGACCGAGCATGCCCACAGCCGCACCGGCATCGACATCCACCCCGGCGCGACCATCGGGCGGTATTTCTTCATCGACCACGGCACGGGCATCGTCATCGGCGAGACCACGGTCATCGGCGAGCATGTGAAGCTCTACCAGGGTGTGACCCTGGGCGCCCTCTCCACCCGCGGCGGCCAGAGCCTGCGGGGCAAGCGCCGCCACCCCACCATCCAGGACCGGGTGACGATCTACTCCGGCGCGTCGGTGCTGGGCGGAGACACCATCATCGGGCACGACGCGGTCATCGGCGGCAACGCCTTCATCACGGCCTCCGTGGCCCCGGGGATGCGGGTGTCCGTCAAGAACCAGGAGCTGGAGATGCGGCCAGGCCGCCAGAGCTGGTGAAAACGCACGTTATTTCCCAGCGTTCCCCTTGCATCCCGTGGGAATTGATGGTATGATATATACTGTGAAAATATTTGCCAAGGAGAATCCCATGGAACGCTACGAAGCTCTCACGCTGGACGAAGAACGCGCGCTGTATGGTCTGAATGGCGCCGAGGTCGTCCGCTGTAAATTTGAAGGCCCCGCCGACGGCGAATCCGCGCTGAAGGAGTGCCGCGACGTTCACCTGATGGACTGCGACCTGAAGCTGCGTTATCCCCTGTGGCATGTGTCCGGCGGCTCCATGACCGACTGCCGCATGACCGACACCTGCCGCGCCGCCCTGTGGTATGACGACCACATGACGCTGAAGAACTGCGATTTCGGCGGCATCAAGGCCCTGCGCGAGTGCCGGGATATGGTCATCGACGGCGGCAATGGCACCTCCACTGAGTTCGGCTGGATGTGTGAGCGCCTGCGCATCCGCGATTTCGCCCTCACCAGCGAGTACCCCTTCCTCCACACCACCGACGCGGAGTTCGACGGCTTCCGCTTGAAGGGCAAGTACTCCTTCCAGTACACCAAGAACCTGGTCTTCCGCAACTGTATCCTGGACACCAAGGATGCCTTCTGGCACGCAGAAAACATCACCGTGTACGACAGCGTGGTCAAGGGCGAATACCTGGCTTGGTACTCCCAGAACCTCCGCCTGGTGCGCTGCAAGATCAGCGGCACCCAGCCCCTGTGCTACTGCAAGGGTCTGATCCTGGAGGACTGCACGATGGAGGGCTGCGACCTGTCTTTCGAGAACAGCGAGGTCACCGCGACCGTCAGCGGCCACATCGACAGCGTGAAGAACCCGGTTTCCGGCTCCATCACGGCGGATTCCATCGGGGAGATCATCACCGACGAGTACCAGTGGAAGGGCGACTGCCACATCACCGTGCGCACGGCGGATGAAATCGCATAACAGGCATAATGAAAGCGCCGCTTCCGATGAGGAAGCGGCGCCATTTTATTTGGGGAAGGTGGTGACTCAGTTGCCCACAGCCAGCTGCTCCTGGGTCAGCTGCCACTTCTTGGCGGCCTCGCCGCGGACCCAGGCGTCACACTCGGCAAAGCCGTAGGCCTTGCACTGGTTGCGCATGTTCATCAGGTGCATGTTGAACTCGCCGTCCGCCTTGGCGAAGATGGCGCGCCAGCTGTTGGTGGTGATGGCCTTGGCGCACTGATCCCACTTGACCTTCAACTCATCGGACTTGGGGGTCTCGGAATAGGGCACATCGGGCATGATGGTGTAGCGGTGGAGGGCCTCGAAGTACTGGTCAGACAGGGAGATGGGAGTGTCGGAGGTCACGTTGGCAGCAGCCCAGTTCCGCCAGTCTTCCTGGATCTCGTAGGTCGCAGCGGCCTGTTCGGAAACCCAGTAGTCCTTGTTGAAGGCCTCGCCCAGCTTGCCATCGGGGTTCACCATGTCCTTGGACAGGGTGGTGTTGTTGATCTGCAGGGAACCATCGTTGTAGGTGCCGGACAGGGTGTACTGCTTGCCGGTGTAGGGGGAAGTCCACACGATGCCGTTCATGTCGTACTTGGAATCGGTGCTGGTCTTTTTACCCAGCTCGGTGAAGTACATGCCGCCCTGCTCGTTGTAATCCCAGGTGAGGCCGCGGGGACCGTACCACATGGTCATGGAGCCTTCGGGGGTGGAGAGGTAATCCATGATGGCCAGGCAGAGCTCAGGATACGCGGTGTATGCGCCGACGGACCAGACGCGGTTGCCGCCCAGGGTGGACATGCCGTACACGATGGGGTTGGCCTCGTCAGGCAGGCGGGAGTACATCATCTTGCCAGCCTCCAGGTGATCCTGGGTGTTGTAGGCCATGGAGGAAGCGTAGTTGAAGATACCCCAGTACACGCCGCCGTTCTTGACCTTGGTACCCATCTCGTCATAGGTCTGGGTCATGGAGTTGGGATCCAGCAGGCCTTCGCGGTAGAGCTTGTTGAAGAACCTGAGCATCTCGATGTAGGGGGTGTCATTGGTGGGCTGAGCCAGGGCCGCGCCGGTGGCAGAATCGAACATGCCCAGGCAGTCGTAGTACTCGCCGTTATTGGGGTTGTACAGGCCAAAGCCGAGCTCGTCATAGCCGTAGTAGGCGGTAGCCAGGGCCTTGACGTACATAACCATGTTGCCGTCCCAGTCAGGCCAGAGGGAAGCGGCGTAGGCTTCGTTGCCCAGTTCGTCCGTGGGGGCGATTGCCTTCATCTGCTTGAAGACCTCGATCAGGTCATCCAGGTTCTTGATCTCCGGATAGCCCAGCTGCTTGTACAGATCCCAGCGCAGATCCCAGGAGTACATGAAGGACTGATGGCTGCCGCGCTCCAGCGCCACGTTGAAGCCATATCCGTAGCAGTTGCCGTCGCCTGAGATGCTGCGGTTGGTGGCCAGGGCATCGCCATAGTTGGCAGCCACATAGGGGGCGTACAGCTCGACATAGGAGTGCTCATCGTCATAGAGGTCGTCCCAGTTGAGGAGCATGCCCTTTTCGACAGCCTGCTGATAATCAGCGCCATTGTCGCCCCAGATGACCAGGTCGCCCAGGTTGCCGTTGGCCATGCGGGTCTCGTAGGTGCCGTCCATATCGGGGATGATGACGACCTCCACGTTGAACAGATCCTTCAGGAGGGCAGCACTCCAGCCGGTCTGCAGGCCATTGTAGTTGGCCAGCTGGCTGTAGACTTCCAGGGTGATGGTGTCATCCTCCAGGGGGAAGATGTCATAGATGTCACTGGTGACGGTGTAGTAGGGGATCTCCTCCGCCAGGGCGGACAGGCAGCCCAGCAGCATCGCCAGCGCCAGCATAAGGGAAACGAGCTTCTTCATGGGGACAGGTCTCCTTTCGGGATTGTATTTTGAGGTCAACGACCAATGGGAACGGAAAACGATGACGGGGACTCCCTCAGTCGCCTTTCGGCGACAGCTCCCTCGAGAGGGAGAGCCTTTGGGGGCATTTTTCTTTTCAGACAGGCGGCATAGTTACTTGCGCGGGCGCCCTTACGTACACCCCGGCAGCCCGCGCCATGAGGGCGCGGCAGGTCAACTCCAGGTTACGCGCCAACTTTCACTCGGGTACAGTCGAACCGAAGGTGCGCAGCTCAATCGCGAGTTGGGTGCAGCGTCACGCTGCCGCAAGCCGCACGCGGGCACAGCCGAACCGCAGGCGCGCAACTCGATCGCGCGAAATGTGACGAAGTCACCCTTTGACAGCACCGAGCATGATGCCCTTGACGAAATAACGCTGCATGAAGGGGTAAACCAGAAGGATCGGGATGATGGATACCATGGAAACGGTGTACTTGATGACGCGGGTGTTGAGCATGTTCTGGGCCGCCTGAGTGGACAAGCCGCCGGAGCCGGATACCAGCGCGCCCAGGTTGGAGGAGGAGTTCAGGTACACATACAGGCGGTGCTGCAGGGTGTAAAGGTGGGTCTGCTTGTTCATCAGCAGGAGGGAATCCTGGAAGGAATTCCAGTTGCCCACAGCGCCAAAGATGGCAATGGTGGCCAGGATCGGCACAGACAGAGGCAGGATGATCCTCAGGAATACCTGCGGGGTGCTGGCGCCGTCAATGACCGCACTCTCCTCCAGGGAGGCCGGGATGGACTCAATGTAGGTCTTCACCAGAATGATGTTGTAGGGCGCGATCACGCCAGGAATGATATAGGCCCAGAAGCTCTCGGTCAGGCCCAGCATCAGCATGTTCATGTACCAGGGGATCAGGCCCGCGTTGAAGTACATGGTGATGACCAGCAGGCGGTACATCAGCGAGCGCTTGTACATCTTCTGCTTGGTGACCAGGTAACCGGCCCATGCGGACACCATGACCATCAGCGCGGTACCGATGATGGTGCGGGCGATGGTCACCAGGATGGAGGAGCCCAGATCAGCCACGTCCTTCAGGGCGATGTAATTCTGCAGATGAACGCTGACGGGTAAGAAGTTCACCTTGCCCGACACCACCGCATCGTTGGCAGAGATGGTGTTGATGAACAGGTAGTAGAATGGGAACACACACAGGAGCGTGAACAGGCCGAAGAAGATGTACAGGGCCGTTTCAAAAACGATATCACCCGGGGTGCGGGCAATGTGGTTGCGTACTTTCTTGCTCATCGCATTGCCCTCCTTAAATGATGCTTTCGCCGCGGACAAGCTTGGAGATGCCATTCGCGCCGAAGAGCAGCGTCACGCCGATGAGGGACTTGAAGATGCCCACCACTGTGGACAGCGGGATCAGGCCGGACTTGATGCCGATGTTGTACACATACAGGTCCAGCACCTCGATGACGTCCTTATTGATGGCGTTTTCAAACACCAGGTACTGCTCCATGCCGTTGGAGAGCATGCCTGCAATGGACATGAGCAGCATGACCATGTAGGTGGGGATCAGGCCGGGAATGGTGATGTGCCAGATGCAGTGGAAGCGGTTGGCGCCGTCCACCTTGGCGGCCTCGTAGAGCTGCTGGTCGATGCCGGCAATGCCCGCGATGTAGACAATGGCGCTCCAGCCCAGGCCCTTCCAGGTGCCCCAGAGGAGCATCTTGACCCAGGTCCAGTCAGCGCTGGCCAGGTAGTCCGTGTTGGCGCCGGTCACCCCCAGGACATTGCGCAGGAAGGAGTTGATGAAGCCATCGGTGGAGAAGATGGCGAAGGCGATGGCGTACACCAGCACCCAGGAAATGAAGTTGGGGATGGTCGTGAGCGTCTGCACTACGCGCTGGAACTTGGAAGAGCGGATCTCCGCCAGCATCACCGCAAAGGCGATGGGCAGCCAGCTGGTAGCAATGCCCAGGCCGGACATGATCAGCGTGTTGCGCAGCACGCGCACCAGGTCGGAGCGAGTAGCAGCGTTCTCAAACAGGTAGGTGAACCACTTCAAGCCCGTGAAATTCTCCGCCGAAAGCGTGTCGCCGATTTTGTAATCAAAGAAGGCGAAGCGCCACCCATAGATGGGCAGGTAGCAGAAGATAAAGGTCAGCAGCAGCACGGGCAGAAACATCAGCAGGAGGCGGAACTTCTCTTCCATCTCCATCTTCTCCTCGCGCCGGCGGGGCAGGGCCAAGCGGGTTGCCAGGGACAAAACCAGTATCAGCGCAGCGCCCGCGCCGAAGATGAACAGTCCACCGGGCAGCATGGGCAGCAGGCGCTTCATGGCCTGGGCGTTGGCCGCAGCCGCCGTCTCCAGCAGGGTGTAGGCATAGTAAATGGCGCCAAGGCCCGCCAGCACCACCAGCGCACCGATCACCGGCAGCCACAATCCGCGGTGCTTCATGCGGTTGTTGCCCAGGCTCATGCAGGCGCCGGCCGCACACGCCAGGATGCCCAGCAGCACAACCGCCGCACCGGCCATGAGGATGTAGAAATTCCAGGGCTCCACCATGCCGCGGCGCAGCGGATAGGCCATGGTGTTGGTGATGGTGGCATAGCTGGTGGCCGTGGTGAACAGCGACGCATTGATGTTGATCAGTTCAGAGATGCGTCCGGGATTGAGGGACGGAAAAAACACCATCAGGCCAAAGATGGTGATCACCGTACGGGTCAGCCGCAGGAGCCAGTTGGCTCCCTTGCCCGGCTGGATCACTGCGCCCTGGGCCAATGCTTCGTTCTGCATATCCAACTCCCCTTTTGTCAAGATACGGGTGCGCTGATGAAGCGGCGGAGCATCAGTTTTTCACGCCCCGTGCGCCTCATCAGCACACCCCGAGGGGCATCCGCCGACAAGCGGCGGATGCCCCGGGAATATGTAGCTCGATTACTTGGCCAGGCCGTTCACAGTGAAGGTGAAGACGACGGGAGTGTTGGCGCCGGGCAGGGTGTAGCCGAAGCCAGCGTCCAGCTTGTTGTACTCGTCGGTAACGACGATCTTCAACCAGTCACCCTCGGTGTGGATGATCAGGCCTTCCTGGGTCTTGCCCTCGCCGATCTTGACCTTGGCGTCGGTGATGGTCACATGACCTTCCTTCACCAGGCGCGCGGGAATATCGGTGGCAACGCGGAAGTAGCGGAAGAAGCTGTCAGTGCCGAAGCCCATCTCGCCGGTGGTCATGGTCACGGTGTAGGTGCCATTGCCGGTGATGGTGGCATCCTCGAAGACGCCGCCGTAGTCGATGGCGTTGTTCTCAGCATCCCAGCCGGTCAGGTGGGTGAAGAAGTCAGCCTGCTCGCCGTCGCGGCCGTAGGTGGCGTCTTCAAAGTCATTGCGGAAGATGTAGTTCTCGGACTGCAGGGCCACATAGGCGTGGTACTCGGCGTTCAGCATGGCAGCGAGCTCTTCCTCGGTCAGAGGAGCGACCTCAGCGGCCGGGGGCTCACCGTAGATGAAGTCGAAGGTGATCTCGATGGAGGACACGTTGGACAGCACTTCAGCGGGGGCGATCATGGCGGTGGTGCCTTCCAGGTTGCCATCAGCAATACGGGCCTGGGCGGGCAGCTCGGTCACCCACTCGTTCCAGATGTTGGCGCGGGTGGTGATGCCTTCGTCGGTGGTGGTGAAGTCCTTGCCGATCTCGATGGCTTCGCCGTTGATCTTGATCTCGGTGATGTCCATGAAGTGGCCGGGGAAGGTCTGCTCGCCGGTGGCGATGCCGGCCGCCAGGAAGGCGTAGCCCGCCAGAGGCTCATCGTATTCCATTTTCAGGGTGTAGGTGCCGGGGCCCTCGATCTTCACAGCGTTGGTCTCGGCATACTCGCCGGGATTCCAGGCGGAAACGGCCCAATCGGAAGAAGCGAACATGATGAAGGCAGTGTCGGTCACGGGAATCAGGGAGAAGTCGATCTCGATGGTCTTGACCTCAGCCAGCTTCTCCTTGGCGATGACGATGGGGGAAGCGCCATCCAGGGAGGCATCCCAGGAACGGGCGTCCTTGGGCAGCTCGGTGACCCACTCGTTCATCAGGTTCATGCGGGTCTCGATCTGGTCATCGGAGGAGGTGTAGCCCTTGACGACGTCGACGGCCTCGCCGTTGATGCGCACTTCGTTCAGCTTGATCATCATGCCGGGGAAGAGCTTCTCACCGTGTTTGATGCCCAGCGCCGCAAAGGCAACGCCGGAAGCCTTGCCAGCTTCGGTATTGGTGAAGTCCAGACCGACGGTATAGTCGCCGGCGCCCTTGATGACGGCGTTGGTGGCAGCCACGGGATACTCATTGCCGTCCAGCCAGTACTGCTGGGCCCAGTTGGCGTCAGCGTACATGATGTAGGCAGTATCGATGCCGTACTTGATGAAGGAGAAATCCACCTCGAAGGATTCCACGGAGGCGAAGTCTTCCTTGTTGACGATGATCCAGCTGGCGTCAGCAGTCTCGCCGTCAAAGGAACGGGCGTCGGCGGGGATCTCGCCCACCCACTCGTTGAAGATATTCATGCGGGTGACGATGCCCTCGTCGGTGGAGGTGTAGCCCTTGCCCACTTCGATGGCCTGGCCATTGACGCGGATCTCATTGATCTTGATCTTCCAGCCGGGGAAGTTCAGTTCGCCATCAGCGATGCCCAGCGCGGTGAAGGCAACGCCCTCAGCGGGGGTTTCGAAGGCCAGGCCGACGGTGTAATCGCCCTCGCCGGTGATGGTGGCTTCGGTGACGGTCATGCCAGCAGGGGTCTCGCCGGCGTTCCAGACCTGGTTGACCCAGGCGCCGTCAGCAAACATCAGGAAGGCCTGGGAGGTGGGGCCGTCATAGGCGGGCGCCTCAGCAACGGGCTCTTCCACGGGAGCGGGCTCCTCAGCGGGAACCTCGGCAGGCACGGCAGCAGCCTTGGCGGCTTCCAGCTCGGCCTTCAGGGTCTCGATTTCAGCCTGGGCAGCAGCAAGATCAGCCTGGGCAGCAGCCAGCTCGGCCTTGACAGCTTCCAGCTCAGCATGGCCGGCTTCCAGGGCAGCCTTGGCGGAGGCCAGCTCAGCGTTGGCGGACTCCAGGGCGGCCTTGGCAGTCGCCAGCTCGGCATTAGCCGCTTCCAGGGCAGCCTTGGTAGCCGCCAGGTCGGCCTCGGTATTGGCTTCCTCAGCGCTCAGCGCGGAGACGCTCGCCTCCAGCTCAGCCACCTTCGCAACAGAGGCTTCCAGGTCCAGCTTCGCGGTGGCCAGGCCCTGGTTGGCGCTCTCCAGCGCCGCATGGACATCAGCCAGCTCAGCCGCAGAGGCCTCGCCCCTGGCAGTCAGCTCGGCAGCGGCAGCCTCCTGCTCCACGTCCTTGGCGGCAGCGGCGTCCAGGCCCGCCTGGGCAGCAGCCAGCTCAGCCTTGACAGCTTCCAGCTCGGCATTGGCAGTTTCCAGCGCAGCCTGCGCAGCAGCCAGCTCGGCATTGGCGGTTTCCAGCTCGGCCTTAGCCGCAGCCAGCTCAGCAGCGGCAGCCTCGGCTTGGGCAGTCAGATCCGCAACATTGGCTTCCAGCGCAGCCTTCTCGGCAGCCGCAGCCTCCAGATCAGCCTTGGCGGCAGCCAGTTCGGCATTGGCAGCGTCGGCAGCGGCCTGGGCAGCAGCCAGGTCAGCCGCAGCGACCTCCGCTTGAGCGGTCAGGTCAGCGACGTTGGTCTCCAGCGCAGCGCCATTGGCGGCAGCGGCGTCCAGCTCAGCCTTGGCGGCAGCCAGCTCGCCGGTCAGGGTTTCGACGCTGCCCTTGCTGGCCTTCAGCTCAGCTTCCAGCGCGGCGACCTTGTCGTTCAGATCGCCCTTCTGGGAACCGAAGACACCCGCCACAACGATGGCGACGACCAGCAGGATGGCAAGTACAGGCGTCAACTTTTTCTGCATGGTATGGTCCTCCTTAACAATATGGATCGCCTTTCAGGGCGGATTGACAAAACTGGTTTCTCAAAAAGGGACACTCCGCCCCTGCAAACGATCCTCTTGTGTTTATCATATCGCTTTTTTTCCAGAATGTCAAGGCGGAAGCTGCCTCTGTGGCAGAATTGGTGACGTTCCGACCACTTTTCGCTCCGCCCGACGGGCATCGTATTGCCCATATGCAGCACAAAAAGCCCCCCGTCTTTCGACAGGGGGCCGATGTTAACCGTTAATCAGGATTACTCCTGGCCGGCCAGCTTCTTGTAGGAAGCCAGACGGTACTTGGCGTCCTCCTCAGCCTGCGCGAAGAGCTTCTCGGCGGCTTCGGGGAACATCTTGGCCAGGGTGGTGTAACGAACCTCGCCCTTGATGAACTCCTGGTAATCGCCGGTGGGCTCCTTGGAGTCGATGGTCATGGGCTGCTCGTTGTCGGGGTTGAAGCGGTACAGGGGCCAGTAGCCGCACTCCACAGCCTTCTTCTGCTCAGCCTGGGCCTTGCCCATGTTGATGCCGTGGTTGATGCAGGGAGCGTAGGCGATGATCAGGGAGGGACCATTGTAGGCCTCAGCCTCGGTCATGGCCTTGAGCAGCTGCTGGGGATTGGCGCCCATGGCGACGGTGGCAACGTAAACGTAGCCGTAGCTCATGGCCATCATGCCCAGATCCTTCTTCTTGGTGCGCTTGCCGGCGGCAGCGAACTTCGCCACGGAGCCGGTGGGGGTGGACTTGGAGGCCTGACCGCCGGTGTTGGAGTACACCTCGGTATCCAGCACCAGGATGTTGACGTCCTGATTCTGAGCCAGCACGTGGTCAACGCCGCCGTAGCCGATGTCGTAAGCCCAGCCGTCGCCGCCGAAGATCCACACGGACTTCTTGACCAGCATGTCCTTCATGCCGTAGATTTCCTCGCACAGACCGTCGCACTCGCAGCCGCAGTTCTTGCAGCCCTCGACGCAGGCGATGATCTTCTTCGCAGCAGCCTTGGAGCCCTCGGCGTTGTCCTTGTTGGCCAGCCACTCAGCGGCAGCCTCCTGGTACTCGGCCCAATCGGGGCACTTCTCAGCCAGCGCCTTGATCAGGTCAGCCAGCTTGGCGCGGCGCTGCTGCACAGCCAGGTTCATGCCGAAGCCGAACTCAGCGTTGTCCTCGAACAGGGAGTTCGCCCAGGCGGGGCCGTGACCAGCGTTGTTGGTGGTGTAGGGGCAGGTGGGGGCGGAACCGCCGTAGATGGAAGAACAGCCGGTAGCGTTGGCAACGATCATGCGATCGCCGAACAGCTGGGTAACGAGCTTGACATAGGGAGTCTCGCCGCAGCCAGCGCAGGCGCCGGAGAACTCGAACAGGGGCTTGAGGGCCTGGGAGTTCTTGACGGTGGCCTTGTTGACGACCTTGTCGTTCACTTCGGGCTGAGCCATAGCGAAGGTCCAGTTGTCCTGCTCGGCCATCTGGGTAGCCAGGGGCTCCATGGACAGGGCCTTCACCTTGGCGGGGCAGACCTCAACACAGTTGCCGCAGCCGGTGCAGTCCAGGGGGCTGACCTGCATACGGTACTGCATGCCGGCGAATTCCTTGCCGGTGGCCTTCTTGGTCACATAGCCCTCGGGCAGCTCGACGCCATCCTCAGTGTAGATGGGACGGATGCAGGCATGGGGGCAGACCAGGGCGCAGTTGCCGCACTGGATGCAGTTCTCGGGGATCCACATGGGAACCTTCACGCCGATGCCGCGCTTCTCGAACTTGGTGGTGCCGGTGGGCACGATGCCGCGGGGATCCAGCGCGGAGACGGGCAGCTTGTCGCCTTCCTGGGACAGGACGGGCTTGACGAACTCGTCGAAGTACTTGGTGGTGCCTTCAACCTTGGCAGCCACAGCGCCCTCGGTGGCGTTGGCCCACTCAGCGGGCACGTCAACCTTCACCAGGCCGGAGATGGCGATGTCGATGGCGTCCCAGTTCTTCTGAACGATGGCGTCGCCCTTCTTGCCGTAGGTCTTCTTGGCATAGGCCTTCATGTACTCGTCAGCCTGCTCGTAGGGGATGACGTCCGCGAGCTTAAAGAAGGCAGCCTGCATGATGGTGTTGATGCGGTTGCCCATGCCGACCTTGGCAGCCAGCTCGATGGCGTTGATGATGTACATCTTGGCGTTCTTCTTGGCCAGCAGCTGCTTCATCTCAGCGGGCAGGTGAGCATCCAGCTCATCAGCGCCCCACTGGCAGTTCAGCAGGAACACGCCGTTGTCCTTCAGGGAGGACACCATGTCATACTGGGTGACATAGGCGGGATTGTGGCAGGCGATGAAGTCGGCCGCATCGATCAGGTAGGGGCTCTGGATGGGGGTCGTGCCGAAACGCAGGTGAGAAACGGTCAGACCGCCGGACTTCTTGGAATCGTAGGAGAAGTAAGCCTGAGCGTACAGATCGGTGTGGTCGCCGATGATCTTGATGGAGTTCTTGTTGGCGCCAACGGTGCCGTCGGAGCCCAGACCATAGAACTTGCAGGAGATGGAGCCTTCGGGAGCGGCGTTGAACAGCTCGCCCACGGGCAGGGAGGTGCCGGTCACGTCATCGTTGATGCCAACGGTGAAGTGGTTCTTGCACTCGCCGTCCAGGTTGGCGAACACAGCCTTGACGTGGGTGGGGGTGAACTCCTTGGAGCCCAGGCCGTAGCGGCCGCCGACCACCTTGATGTCGCTGCGGCCGGCCTCGAGCAGAGCGGCGCAGACGTCCAGGTACAGGGGCTCGCCCAGGGAGCCGGATTCCTTGGTGCGGTCCAGCACAGCGATCTTCTTGCAGGTCGCGGGGATGGCGCCCAGGAAGTGCTTCACGGAGAAGGGACGGTAGAGGTGGACCTTGATCAGGCCGACCTTCTCGCCCATGGCGACCAGCTTGTTGACAGCCTCGTGAGCCACGTCACAGCCGGAGCCCATGGCAATGATGACCTTCTCAGCGTCGGGAGCGCCGACGTAGTCGAACAGGTTGTACTTGCGGCCGGTCAGTTCCTCGACCTGCTTCATGGTCTCTTCCACGATCTCGGGCACGGCCAGGTAGTACTTGTTGCCAGCCTCACGGCCCTGGAAGTAGATGTCGGGGTTCTGGGCGGTGCCAGCCTGGTGGGGATGCTCGGGGTTCAGGCCGCGGGCGCGGAACTCGGCAACCTTGTCCCAGGGCATGATCTTCGCGATCTCCTCGTAATCGGGAGCGTCGATCTTCTGAATCTCGTGAGAGGTACGGAAGCCGTCGAAGAAGTGCAGGAAGGGCACAGAGCTCTTCAGGGTAGCCACGTGGGCAACCAGAGCCATGTCGCAGGCTTCCTGGACGGAGTTGGACGCCAGCATGGCGAAGCCGGTCTGACGGCAGGCCATAACGTCGGAGTGATCGCCGAAGATGGACAGAGCGTGGTAAGCCAGGGCGCGGGCGCTCACGTGGAACACGGAGGGCGTCAGCTCACCAGCGATCTTGTACATGTTGGGGATCATCAGCAGCAGGCCCTGGGAAGCGGTGAAGGTGGTGGTCAGGGCGCCGGCGGCCAGGGAGCCGTGGACAGCGCCGGCAGCACCGGCCTCAGACTGCATTTCGGCAATCTTGACGGTCTGACCGAACAGGTTCTCACGCTTCTGAGCGGACCACTCATCAGCAACTTCCGCCATGGGGGAGGAAGGAGTGATGGGGTAGATGGCGGCCACATCGCTGAATGCATAAGCGACATGGCTGACGGCGGTATTGCCGTCGCAAGTGTACTTAAACATAGGGGGTCGACCTCCTTTGGGAGTATTCTTCGGACATTATACACCTTTACGCGATTTGTTGCAACACCTTGCAGAAAAAAAACCGAATATTGCCGGGAACTCACGGCGGAAATGTGGCGTGAAAGACAGACATTGATGGAAAATCGGCAGGACACAGCATGCTTGTCACACATTCTCCCTCAGTCAGCGGGCTTCCCTGCTGCAATACGAAACAGATGACTGATGAACGTACAAGACGCTGTACACACCGAGGCTCCCTCCGGGAGGGAGCTGGATTCGCGCGTGCGCGAAGCCTGAGGGAGAACGCGGTAGTCACACAGATGCCTATTCCCAGGGAGTGCGCATTGCCTACACACAAAACGCTCCCCCGCATACACAGGGGAGCGTTGTTGTATCTTTACGTCTTCACCTTCCCCACCGACTCGCCCTTCACCAGCGTCGTGGGCACCATGGCCGTCTCGCTGCCGGCGGTGCGGGGATTCTCGATCCGTTCGATCAGGAAGCGTGCTGCCTGGCGGCCCATGCGGTCGCTATCCTGGGCCACAGTGGTCAGGCGGGGACGGGTGAGCGCGGCGATGCGGGTCTCGTCGTACCCGGCAATGGACACGTCCTCCGGCACGCGCAGGCCCATTTCCTTGGCGGCGTCCAGCGCGCCCAGGGCGGCATGGTCATCCGGCAGAAGGATGCAGGTGGGCGGCAAAGGCAGGGCCATGAGCTTCCTCACGGCTTCAGCGCCGGCCTCGGGACTGTCGTAGACGGACTCCACCAGGTAATCCGGGTTGGCGTCAATGCCGTGGGCCGCCAGGCCGCGGTAGTAACCGGTGATGCGGTTCTCCGTGACGCTGGCCTTTTCGCCGTGAACATAGGCGATGCGGGTATGCCCCAGGGACGCGGCATACTCCACCAGGCTCTTCATGCCCTCCACATTCTCCGACAGCACGCAGGAACGGTTGGCAAAGGCATGGTCGATGGTCACCACAGGGATGCTGCTGGCCACCAGCTCCATCACCTCGCGGCTGTAGAAGTCGGCGCAGGCCACACACACGCCGTCCACATTGCGGTAGCGGCAGTGCTCCAGGTAGGTCATGCCGTTCCAGCCGATGTTGTGGTTGATGAAGGTGATATCATAGCCATGCTTCTCCGCCTCCTCCTTGAATGCCTGCAGCACCTGGGCAAAGAAGGCATGGGTCAGTCCCGTGCCGCTCTCCTCCTGGAACAGCACGCCCAGATTGTAGGAACGGTTGGTCTTCAGCGTACGGGCGATGGCATTGGGATAGTAGCCGATCTCCTTGGCGGCGCGCTGCACGGCCTCACGGGTCTCGGCGCTGATATCCGCATAGTTATTGAAGGCCTTGCTGACCGTGGAGATGGACAGACCGCACTTCGCGGCCACATCCTTGATCGTCACTGCCATGGGCAAGTCCCCCTTTCATCTGTTTTTCGCATCAAGACGAAACTTTCGTAAAACCTAAACCGGTTTCGCATGGCCAGTATACAATGCTCAGGAAAAAATTGCAAGTGTCATCTCTGTCTTTTTCAAGTACTGAAAAGGCCCGCCTCCCCGAGGGACGCGGGCTGATACTGCTTATTCAAACCACTTGGCAGGCAGATACTTTTTCTGGTTCTCCAGCATGTCGTTGAACAGCGCCTTGCCATCCTCCAGGGTGACAGCAGCCATCATGGGGTCGTTCATAAAGGTGGTGAAGGCCAGCTCGCGGTCACAGGTCAGGGCGGCGCGCAGGGTGTTCTCCTGGTTGTAGACGTGGCGGGCGATCAGGGGCAGGATGTTCTGGGGCACGGGGCCGGCGTAGACGGGCTCGATGCGATTGAGTCCGAAGAGGGCGTTGGTCTCCACCACCGCACCGATGGGAAGGTTGGGGATCTGGCCCCGGTTGGGGACGTTCACGTTGCTCACGAGATCCCCCAAGCCGAGAATCGCCTTGATGAGCAGATGGCCTTCCTCGCCGGAGCCCTTCAGGTCGATCTCCTCCTTGCCGGAGATGAGGTCGTCAGAGCGCTGCATGCGGCGCTGGAGGTCTCCCTTGCGCCAATCCACGGTGGTCAGGCCGAACTTCCAGGAGGTGACAGTCTCCGGGTCGCGGGTGTAGATGGGGGCCATGAACTCCGCCAGGTGACGGTCGCCCGCCGCGGCAATGGCGCCGTAGCGGTTGAACAGGTCGAACTTGATCATATCCGCGCTGGCGAAGGAGGAATTCATCCAATTCTTGTCGCCGCCCTTGTCGTAGCCGTCGGCGTACTTTTTCGCAAACCCGGCATACAGAGGCATGAGGTCCACGTCCTTGTAGGAGGCGCGGGTCAGCCAGGTAAAGTGGTTGATGCCGGTGACGGTTGTGTAGATCTCATGGCGCTGTACGCCCTCGATTCCCAGTTCATCCGCGATCATCTTGCACAGCAGGTGCTGGGTGCCGAAGACCTCGTGGCAGCAGCCGAAGGCCTTCACCTGGGGGAATACCTCGTACAGCGTGCGGATGCACAGCGTCATGGGGTTGGTGTAGTTGATGACCCAGGCGTCGGGGGCATAGTCGCGGATGGCCTCGCCAATCTCCACAAACATGGGGATGGTGCGCATCGCACGCATGAAGCCGCCGGGGCCCACGGTATCGCCCACGGGCTGGTAGATGCCCAGGCGCTCCGGCAGATGGACGTCGGAGGCCATCTCGTCAAAGGTGCCGGGCAGGATGGAGATCACCACAAAATCCGCGCCGGTGAGGGCCTCCTTGAGAGAGTCGGCCACCTGGTACTTCCAGGGGGACTTGGCGTCGGGGTGGGCGCTGATCTTGTTGCCGATCATCTCGTTCCTCCGGGCAGCATCATGGTCGATATCGTACAGGCGGACGCTGCCGCACAGCTGCTCGTCCATGGCCAGATCCTTCATAAAGCCCCAGGCCCAGCCTCGGCTGCCGCCGCCGATGTAGGCCACCGTCAGATTCTTCGCCTTGTTGGTCACACTCATGGTGAATATCCTCCTTATCATATCAAAGCGGGATTTGCTGCTGTTCTATTTCGACCCGGCGCAGCATATTTCCTGCCGGAACGGCACTCCGCCATATCGGTTTTTACAGGCATCCCATGATATTGACAAAGTTAAAGACGCGTCATATAATGATGAAAAAAGCGCCATGTAAGCATACCGGCGCATCGGAAAGGAATACACACATGAAGAAGCTTGTTGCCATGATCGCTCTCCTGCTGGCTTTGCTGCTGTCCTGCGGCGCGCTGGCGGAAACCGCCGTCCTGCTGTGGGAGGCCGACCAAATCAACCCGCTGTACAGCGACACGACGCGCGTCAAGGTCTACATGCAGGATCAGGGGTATGGTATCGCCACCCTGGCAGGCGAGGTCACCGTCAACCTGGAGCATGACTCCCTGAGTGACATCAACTGCATGCCCGGTTATGTCATTTCCGCCGTCCGCAATTCCGGCATCCACGATTCCAGGCTGATCAGCCCCGAGGGCGACGTCCTGACCGAGGAGCTCTACGGCGACATCATCATGTTCTCCCAGACCTGGTATGCCGGCGTCATGCTGACGGAGACCGCCAGCGATGATGGCGACTACTATAGCGGCGGCCAGGAATATCTGATCGACCGCGTGGATATCTATCACGCCGCCAACGGCAAGGTCGGCGCCCTGACCCGCGATCAGTACCTCAGGGCTGTCGCTTACGGCGATCACCTGCTGGTTCTGGACCGCGAAAGCAACGTGCAGCTCTATGACAGCAAGTTCACTCCCGTGGAATCCACCTTCAAGACCTCCGTCGACGGTGAATACTACTCCGCCAGCAAGGGCCTGACCCGCGGTATCTTCTCCCGTATCACCGGCGAACAGATTGCCACCGGCTACAGCAAGGTCAGCTCCGAGGTATACAACGGCAATCGCCTCCTGGTCTACTCCGAGCCCGCCCAGGGCTGGGGCATGATCGATCTGCAGGGCAATGTCCTCATCCCCTGCGCAAAGGATGTTGAGTTCTACGATCTGCGCGCTGACCGCTACATCAAGTTCACCCAGAACGGCACCTACGGCATTTTCGGCCTGTACGATATGGAAACCGGCAAGCAGGTCGTTCCCTGTGAGTACAACAGCTTCCTCTCCGCTGATTACGAGCACTACAATTTCTGCGGCTACTTCGCCGTGGAAAAGGACGGCATGGTCGGCTATGTGGACGAGAACGGCGCTGTCACCGTTGCGCTGACCTACGATGAAGACGATGTGGACGTCCTGGGCTGCACCATGGTCAAGGAAGACAACGGCGTTTACTCCCTGATCGCCGCAGATGGCGTGATCACCGCCCTCGAAGGCGTGACTGAGGTCTACACAAACGGCAACGGCGCTTCGCTGGGCCGCTACATCGCCGTGAAGAATGCGGACGGCCTGTGGGGCCTGGTTGACTGGCACGGCAATCTGATCGTTGACTACACCGCCCGCTATGATTCTCAGTTCCGGTTCATCGACGCCACCCACTTCATCTACGACAGCAAGTTCATGTACGAGATCCAGTAATGCCATACAAAAAGGGCTGCTCCTGTGGGAGCAGCCCTCAAAGCATCGACAAAGTCGATGGTTTGCAGGCCTTCAAAAATGGCCGCAAGGCAAGGCGACAAGGCTGCAAATGAGGGAGTTTACACAGACGTAAATGACCGAAATTTGCAGCCGCCGTCAACGCAGCAAGCAAAAAATCCTGCCTGCCGGCAGGATCCTTTGCGGTTGTGGGCTTTTTTGATGGTCTGAGGGCTGCTCCTGTGGGAGCAGCCTTTTTGCTTTACTTCGTCTCAGCAATCATATTCTTGATATCCCCTACCACGCTCTGCATGCCGGAGGCGGCGTCCTTCACGCCGGCAGCCACCTTATCGCAGCCGTGGAGTACGGTGGTGTGGTCGCGGTTGCCAAACACCTGGCCGATCTGCGGCAGGCTCAGGTTGGTCATCTCGCGGGTCAGGTACATGGCAATTTGACGGGGCACGGTGATCTCCCGGCGGCGGGAATGGCTGATCAGGTCGTTCACCGTGATGGAGTAGTAATCCGCCACGGTCTGCATGATAGCCTGGGCAGTGATCTCCTTGCGGGTCTGGGTGGAGAAGAGGTCGCGCAGGGCCTCGTTGCACAGCGCCACGGAGAGGGGCTTCTTGGTCAGATTGGCGTAGGCCACCAGACGGGTCAGGCTGCCCTCCAGCTCACGGATGTTGGAGTCGATATGACTGGCGATGGTCTCCAGGATGGCGGGATCCACCTTGATGTGCTCGGATTCCGCCTTGGCCTGCAGGATGGCGATACGGGTCTCGAAGTCCGGCTTCTTGATGTCTGCCAGCAGACCCCAGGCGAAGCGGCTCTTCAGGCGGTCCTCCAGACGGGCGATCTCCTGCGGGGGGCGGTCGGAGGTGAGGATGATCTGCTTGCCTGCGGTGTGCAGGGCGTTGAAGGTGTGGAAGAACTCCTCCTGGGTGGACTCCTTGCCCGCGATGAACTGGATATCGTCCACCATCAGCACGTCCACATTGCGGAAGCGGTTGCGGAACTGAATGTTGCGGTTCTGCTGGATGGCAGTGATCAGCTCGGTGGTGAACTGCTCGCCGGGAATGTAGAGGATGCGCTTGGTGGGATCAACCTCCAGGATGAAGTGGCCGATGGCGTGCATCAGGTGGGTCTTGCCCAGGCCGACGCCGCCATAAATAAACAGGGGGTTGTAGGCCTGCGCAGGCGCCTCGGCAACGGCCAGGGACGCCGCATGGGCGAAGCGGTTGCCGCTGCCCACCACGAAGGTATCGAAGGTATACTTGGGGTTGAGGGCGATGCCAGTGATCTCGTCCTCGGCCTTTTCCGCCTCAGCCTTGGGGGCGGTGCGCTCCTGCAGCTCGGCGCTGGTGAGGATTTCCACCTTCATTGCGCGGCCGGCAGCACGGCTGACCGCGTCGGTGATGCGGCCGTGATGCATGTTCATCAGCTGGCGCTGCATGTTCTCCATCGTGATGCGCAGGATGAGGGTATCCTCCTCCAGGGCAATCACGGTCAGATTATTGGCGATCCAGGTCGTATACACGATCCGGTTCATTTCGGATTCCATCAGGGCACATGCCCGTTCCCATAGCTCTTTCATTTCCATTCGCTTCTGCGCCTCTTGCTTCTCAAGTGTGGTGCCCGCACAGGCGGACTTCAATAAAGGGCGGTATGCAGACAAAAATCCGCCGCCCCACCGTTTATGCAAGCCCACTGCCGGATGGCGGTGGGCTGTAACAGGCTGTGGATAACTTTTTGTTCCCTGCTATCATAGCACAGACACCGCGAAATTTCAAGCATTTCGCCAAAAGGCAGAATGCTGCATGGGCACCGCGCCTGTTGATAACTTGCCCCGGATATCTTGTGTCGGGACATCCGTTCGACACAATCCGTGCCGCATCCAATGAATAAAAATGAACAAACGTGCATATTATGCAAAATCCTTTGGGGGATTTTCTGAAAAAACCTCGAAAAAAAACATCTTGCAGGATTCTCCCCTGCCCGCGTCGAACATATGAACGCTGCGATCTGTCGCTGCCACACATCCGCAGGAGGTGCTCCCCATGGCCATCACCATCCGCCCCGAGGACGTATTTGCCGCCCTGGAACCGATGCTGGGCACGCAGTTCCTTGCCGCCACGCCCCTGTGCGGAGACGCTGCCGACTGCCTGAGCCGCTATGCGCCCTCCTGCATGACGCTGAACGACATGTACCTCAAGGTGCGGGAGGTCATCTTCGGCGACCTGTACGCTGCCCTGGGCCAGGGGATGGTGCTGACGCTGGAAAGCGGCGTGCGCCTCCGGTTGCGCCTCAAGGATATCGACACCCTGGCGGATGAAGCCCTGGGGCTGCTGCTGGACGACCTCCCCGGCGATCAGCTGCCGCTGACCTTCCTGCGGCCCTTCGCACTGGAATCGGGGCTGCTGTGCGCCATGCGGGTGCTTTTGCAGCGCTACGGCGCGGTGCTCCCCGCCATGGAGCGGGAGATGCTCATCCGCATCGTCAAGGAAAATCACCCGGCAGACAGGTATGCCGCCTGGCTGAAGTGACATCAGAAGACTCCCCTTCATCGGGGAGCTGTCGCCGATCAGGCGACTGAGGGTTTTTCCCCAAATCCCCTATACTATTATGGAAAGGAATCCCATGAAGAAGCTCATTTCCCTCATTCTCGCGACGCTTATGATGACGTCCGCACTGGCCTCGGCGGAGACCGTGGTCACGTCTTTCTACCCCATCCACCTCTTCGCCCGCAACCTGCTCGACGGTATCGACGGCATCGAAATTGCCTCCCTGGCCGAGCCCACCTCCGGCTGCCTGCACGATTATCAGCTGCAAACCGGCGACATGAAGACCCTCGCCCGGGCAGATGTGTTCCTGATCAACGGCGCCGGCATGGAGGGCTACCTGGAAGGTGTGTTTGAGGCCTTCCCCTCCCTGCCGGTGGTGGACGCCTCCCAGGGCGTCACCCTGCTGGAGGACTGCTCCGACCACAGACATGATGATCACGACGACCACGATCATGAACACGCCTTCAACGCCCACATCTGGCTGGACGCGGAAAACGCCGCCCTGATGATCGCCAACCTGGCAGATGGGCTGATCGCCGCCCTGCCCCAGCACGAAGCCGCCATCGCCGCCAACCGCGACGCCTATGTCGCCCGCCTCGCCGCTCTGGACGCGGAGCTCACCGCCGCCCTGGGAGACCTCCCACGCAAGGACATCATCACCTTCCACGAGGCATTCCCCTACTTCGCCAACGCCTACGGGCTGCATGTGGCTGCTGTCATCACCCGCGATCCTGACGACGCCCTCTCCCCCCGTCAGCTCGCTGAACTGTGCAAAACCGTCCAGGCCCTGGGCGCCCCGCCGCTCTTCGTGGAGCCCCAGTACGAGGACATGGCCGCCACGACCATCTCCCGCGAGACCGGCGCGCCCCTTTTCACCCTGGACCCCATCGTCACCGGCCCGGCAGACGCGCCCCTCGCCCACTACGAGGACGCAATGCGCCAGAACCTGGCCGTGCTGCTGGAAGCGCTGGGAGGATAATTACAACAAGCCAGCCGATGTACATTCGATCAATGCAGGAGGTACAATCCGTGAGTATGACGCCTCAGAATGATCTGCTAGAATACACGAAGGCTGCCATCGATCTCGAGACCGATTTGGCAACGCAGAAACTGGTTCTTGATCAATGCTGCGCCGAGATTCAGCAGCGCAAGCCCACGCTTGAATTGGATGACCTACCGTATGCACCCGAATACAAGGTTGATGATTTTCCCTCTTACCGCCGTGGACACCTCTTTCTTGATGCAGGTCTCCTTGTTTTCATTCTTTTTTCTTCAAGCTTTCAGCAAAATTGCATATGGCCCCTTTATCCTTGCGATCCTCGTATGTACTACGCTGCTGTTTCCCGGTTTGCTCTCGATTATCCGAACCAGAAAGAAGATAAACCAGCGTGTACAAAAATACGCAACCTATCAAGACAATCTGGCAAGCATCCAGCAACAAAATCAACAGCGCCAAGAGACATATGATGCTGCAATTCGTCAGTGCGACGAATCCATACTCGCTCTTCGCACTGCCGCACAGCCACACATAGATGAGACAAACAGCCTCCTGGAAAGGTTGTACGATAAGAATATCATTTACCGCAAGTACTGCAACCTCCCCGCACTCACCAGCATCTACGAGTACTTCATCACCGGTCGCTGCACTGAACTCATCGGCCCCCACGGCGCCTACAATATGTACGAAGACGAGCTCCGAAAGGACACCGTCATCAGCCAGCTGAACACCGTCATCGAGAACCTGGAGCAGATCAAGCAGAACCAGTATATGCTCTACCAACAAGTGAAGTCCATCAACGAAAACACGCAGGTCATCGCCTCCGAGCTGCGGCAGATCAAGGGCTACACGGTGCAGATTGCCCAGCTTTCCGCCCTCAATGCCTACTACGCCGCCCTGAACGAGCGCAACACCCGCATCACCATGTACTACCACCTGTAAGCCCCTCTGCCCCGTGCAGGGACCTTTTCAAACCACCGCAAACCCCGCCGCATTTCGTCAGGACTTCCCCCGCGGAAAACCTTGACAACTCCGCCTGATTGTGCTATCATAATTAGGCTGCGCGCCCGTAGCTCAGTTGGATAGAGTGTCAGACTCCGACTCTCACGGCGTTCGCAGTCCCAGCGGTGGGAATACCGCAAGCCATTAGCGCCCGTAGCTCAGTTGGATAGAGTGTTGGACTCCGACTCCAAAGGTCGCTGGTTCGAATCCAGTCGGGCGTACTGAAAGTGCCGCAATTCAAGCAATTGCGGCACTTTTTGTTGTCTGAGTATCATGCTTTTGCGGTTCCGAACAACGCTTCGCAATGATTTATTTTCAACCTTTCATTAGCAATCTCCCTGCTAAGCGGATTCGAAGCGTTTCCGCACTTTTTCTCCATTTGCTAATGGAATTTCAAAAGTTGCTAATCAGGATGTTATGCTTCCTGCAAGCAGCTTTGCTAAGGAGTTCAGTAAGTCCGGAGACTCCTTCAGTTGCGCCAGCAGATGCTCCGCACTGACCGGCTGCGCAGAAGGCACTGAAACCTTGCGCAGATCAGGATTAGAGTAGAATTCAGAGTCGAATTTCTGTGCATTGAGTTTGCGATCCTCGTCCAGAATGTGAGCATATACCTTGGTGATCATTTCGATTTCAGAGTGACCAGTATCACCTTGGGTACCAGTTTGGAATACTTGAGGTACAGCTCATAATGTGGTGGCACACAAATCAGCCCTGGACAGGCTTGTTTCGCCTGCCAGTTGGCTGCACCAGTCTTTACGCCCATGCGTTTTGCCGGATATGATGCGGTCAATACAATTCCATGTCGGTCTTCAGTACTTCCGCACACTGCGATGGCCTTACCCCGCAAAGAGGGATTTTCATTCATCTCAACAGAAGCATAAAAGCAATTGAGGTCGCTATGCAAAATGATCTCTGCCATAAATGATACCTCCACAAAGAACATTTGTTCTCATGCATAAGAATAACACACATCGACGATTGCTGTAAAGCGAACATCCAGAAATTCTCACGGTTTTCTTGGAAAAAGTGCTTTACAGCTTTGGACTTCCTGTGCTAATATAAATAAGAACATTTGTTCTTTGTTCATCTGGAGGGATAGTTATGAGCAATCAGAACCGCACTCTCAAAACCTATGTTCAGGTTGATGTAGAGTTTAATAATGAAGGCATCATGCGCCCCAGGGGCATCTTGTGGGAAGACGGCCAGTATTTTGAAGTTGATAAGGTACTGGATATACGTTCTGCACCAGCTGCAAAAGCTGGCGGTCAAGGTGATCGGTACACAGTCCGCCTTGGTGGAAAAACCACCTTCCTGTTCTTTGAGCATAACCCCGATTACGGCAGCAGCGTGCTGGGAAGATGGTTCGTGGAACGAAAGGTACAGCATACATAGCCGTTGCGCGTGAATCGCATATCTGCTATAATTACTTCATAAGCCTTTCTGGATGAAATAAGGAGATGTACATAGTTGGTATTTCCGGAGAATTCATAGGGGCAGGGAAACTGCATGAGTTTTTTTCCAAGCATGGTATTCAGTTCAGTATTATTAATACATGGATTGTATTTTGGTCTTGTCTATTGCTTTTATGCTTGACAAGCTTTGCTAAAAAGAAATTATTTTAGTTCTAACGAGTTTATTTGCAAATAGTTATGAATATTTGATTAATAATCCCCGAAGAAGTTGACTTTACACAATTCGATTATTCATACATTTGGCCATCCGGCATTGCCGGGTGGCCACTTCTTTTGCTTGCTATTAAGACCAACTACGCGCTACATGGTAAGAACGTCGTGCACATGACCACGGGCAATGACAACCTGCACTTCTTCTATGATGCGCAGAACTAGCCTGCGGTTGTCGCTTTCAACGGGACCCCGTACAGCTATGTGAAGAACCTGCAGGGCGACTTTGTGGCCATTCTTGACAGCAACGGCACCGCTGTGGTACAGTATAAGTACGATGCGTGGGGTAAGCCGATTAGTAAGACTGGTAGCATGGCCAGCACGCTGGGCACGGTGCAGCCTTTCCGCTAACGTGGATATGTGTACGACGAAGAGACCGGGCTGTATTACCTCAGAAGTAGGTATTTTGATTCTAATTCCTGCAGGTTCCTCAATGTCGATTCTATCTTGACAACAGACCTTCTTCTTTCCAACCAACAAGCGTACTGCGCGAACAACGCCGTGATGCATTCAGATCACAATGGACGCAATATTTTCGAAGATATCTGGAATCTGTTTTGCGATACTGTAAACGCAGCACAGGAAATAGAACAGTATAATACACAGCTCAGTGCCGCACAAATCCTTTCTGCTACTGCAGGAACTGTAAATCCCCTTCGAAATGCCGCAGATTATACAAAACATCATTTCATTCAATGGATTTGCTCAGGCATAGGAACTGCTATTGCAAGTATGTATATGAAAGCTGGGACTGAGTTAGGCTATCCACTAGAGGGAAAAATGCTTGCAACAATATCTATTGCTGGAGCTGTGCAGTTCGGTCTCGCTCTGCAAAATGCATTTAATGTAAATGTGTTGGGGGAACCGTCTTCTTCCGAAGATGAATTAACGCAAGACACTATTGATGGATTACTTGATCATTATCTGAACATGACAGTGGTCATTTTCGAGAACATGTTTCAGAGCATGCCAACATTGACCGACTATTACCTTCAACAACATCCTGAGAATTACGTTATCCCAATTGCTTGAAAGGGGTTATTGTATTGAATTCTGTCTTGTTTGCTTTTTTTATCCTCATACTCTATGCTATTGCTCATTACATCGCAAAAATAAGAACATCCAAACAGTTTACAAAGGGAATAATCCAGCTGCTAGAACAATCACATACCGGACGGATAAAATCATTGGACTGGACTTTTCGGGTTGATGAGCAAGTAAAGCATGATTTGATATATCCTCTCTCTTTAGAGCAAGTCATTCAAATCAGGCAGTGTAAAGATCCTCTAGAAAAATCTTTTGTCTATCAGATTGCCAAGTTTGAAATGAGCCAACAAATTGCAGTAGCAAAAGTAAATGTTAGTATAGATTTTGACGATCCACTTAGTCAGACCCGTATACACCTATCCAATATACCGATAACTATTCACTGTCGTCTTGTTTCAAAAGAAGGATGGGTCGTTTGGAAAGTATGTCATTCATAATTTGACGAACATAGTATGGTGGCAAGACAAGTATCTTTAACCCTTATTCTTCTGCTGGCCATCCAGTCACACGCCGAGTGGCCTTTTCTCTTGTCTGCACTTCTTCTACGATGCCAGCAATAAGCCTGCCATCGTTGAGTTCAATGGCACCAAGTATGCCTATGTGCACAACCTGCAAGGCGATATCGTTGCAATTCTAGACAGTGATGGCACTGCCGTTGTCAACTATGTGTATGATGCTTGGGGCCATCCCATCAACAAGACTGGCGGCATGGCTAACACCTTGGGCGCTGTGCAGCCCTTCCGGTATCGTGGCTATGTTTACGATGAAGAGACGGGGCTGTATTATCTCAGAAGCCGCTACTACAATGAAGTACAGTGTCGCTTTGCTAATGCTGATGCAATAGTAACCAGAAATTAATACCATATGGCACATCGCTTTTCAAGATTTTACAATTTTCTCACTAGCGTTTTTATGCTTTACTTGCTCTTAGTTCAAAGCTCGGCAATACACTATATCAGAGGGTCTATTTACAAACTGATGTTGATTACATCAAGTTCAAAACGGGAATGCAAACCAACGCAAAATACAATCCCAGTCGTGAACTCGAAATCATTGGACATTCTCTAGATATCACAGACAAAGACATTATCGTGGATATGTTTCAATTAGCAACTACGATAAAAATATACTGTCATAACCATAGCGCAATTGGTTCCTATATCCGAAACCTGATAGCCATCTTTGGAAAAAACAGGTTCGATTCGATTCGCGAAAGCAAACAACTCGAATTTGTTCTACTCAACAATATGGTGTGGAATTAATGTTCAACCAACAATATCCCACAAATCTCCATATGTGACTATTATCTTTTGAACACGTTGCTCATGATGCGTACATACGTTCTCTTGATGAGCTCCGACTCTGAAGGTCGCTGGTTCGAATCCAGTCGGGCGTACGTGGAAATCCCCCGGAATCTTGCGAGGTTCCGGGGAATTGTTTTTTTGGAGGATGCAGGGAATGTGTATGAGGTACATGGTGGGCGTACATACCAGCCGCTTTCCGCCACGCAGAAGATCCGGTACTTTACGCTCTGTCTGCCTGAGCTGTGGTCTTCCCGGCATAGAAGGCGTGCAGAAAAGCTCGCAGACCTTGCCATTCCACGTCAGTTATGATATCATGAAGAAAATCCTTCATGAAAGGTGAAGATGCTGCATATGGAACCGAAGGACTACACAGTAGTGAGAATTGAAGGCGAGTACGCCTATCTTTGTGCCGATAATGCCCCGGCAGACGAAGCGCTTTTCATTGCAATGGCGTTGCTTCCCGCCGAGGTTGACGTAGGCACTAGGCTGCATTACGAGATGTTCTCCTATACGATCATTGAGTAAGGCCCAGACTCCCCCACACCAAGCACTTGATCATCCTATTGCTGAAGGTCGCTGGTTCGAATCCAGTCGGGCGTACATGAAAATCCCCCGGAATCTTCGCGATTCTGGGGGATTGGTTTGTTTTGGGAGCAGGCGCTGATATGTATGAGGTACATGCAGTATGTACAGCGTTATCACTCGTCTGTCTGCTTAACGGATACATTTTTCAGATACTGCCTCCTCCATAGCTGCTGATGCTCAGATATGCTCAGCATGCATTTGGCGGTTATAATCGCAGGATAACCCCAATTATGGAAGAGCAACCTTACAATTCTTCTACGTAAGTGACCCCTTTCATTCCCCTCACGGCTGCAAGCGTGTTATTGTGACTGTGAGGCTTACTGCCTTTTAGGGTGACCACAAAAGCGAGAGTATTGCCGGTCATCTCATCATGTTCCAACTGAATGCCGCTGGGTTCGATGCCCAAAGCCCGGATGTTGCGCAAAAAATCCCCAAGGGCGGTCTTTTTGTTTAACTCCACATAGACCTCCACCACGCGCGTGTTGCGGCGCATACGGTAGTCCATTTCGTGCAGCGTTGTAAGTACCAGGAATACCATCAGCGCTCCGATGAAGGCAATCTCATACAGGCCCAAACCGATACTCAGGCCGATACAAGCGCTGGCCCACAAGCCTGCTGCTGTGGTTAGGCCTTTGATCTGGTTATGCCGGGTAACGATGATGGTTCCTGCACCCAGGAAGCCAATACCACTGATGACCTGAGCGCCAAGGCGAACAGGATCTCCGGTGTGGAAGCATTGATAGACATACTGATTGGTCATCATGATCGCACATGCTCCCAGGCAGACCAGCATGTGGGTACGCAGGCCGGCAGGGCGATTCTTCATGCCACGTTCCAGTCCGATAATACCGCCCACAATAACTGCTACTACCGCGCGTATCATGACTGCCAATGGCGTCAGCGTGCGAATACCGTCAAATGCAGTGACAAAATAATCCATATTTTATTCTCCATTCTGAACGGAAAATCCATGTTCAATCTGCTGGTAAAGGGTAGTGCATTTTTCGTGTGGCGCATGGAAAAGCATGACCTGGGCAGTACCAAGCCGACGGCACATATGCAGCGCATCTGCATCGTCCAGATGGACCTTGATCACGCTTCGATAAGACTGGATAACTGCATTGTGCTTCTCACGCCAATCAGGATCCAGCAGTTGAGCAGCAGGGGTGCCGGCAGCTGCGTGCCCGGAAATCACCACTGCATTGGCTGCGTCGTGCAGGAAGTGTGCAAGGTATTCCTGACCTTCTGATGTGGTCAGCATACCGTCGGTGGTAAAATATATGCCACAGGGCGCCTGACAAACCTCGTTCCTCTGTGCGGGTGTGGAGACAGGTCGTACCCCTGCCAGGCAAGCCTCATCGGCAATGTCAGTACGAATCCAATCGTTCTGCAGCATCAGCGCTTTGCAGCTGTGCAGAATGCTTTCTTCTGCATAGATGGGTGCATCAGGCAGGCGACGAGCCAGATCCAGCAGCATATCGCAGCCGCGGCCTTGAGCGGGCACGGGCAGGAGCAGATGTCCGCCCCGCGCAAGGGTATCACGGGCGATCTGGTGGAGTTCCGCATATTGTTCAGCCTGATTTAACGCGGAGGATGCATAGGCGCAGTTGAGCACCGCCGCCTGGCAGCGCGGAGGCATATCCACTGCCAGCGTGGCAGAGCAAAGGCACATGTCGCCGGAATAGAACAGCGGCCAGGCCACTTGGTTTTCCCAGCCAATGGCGTACCAGAAGCTGCCGGCAGTATGGCCGCTGCGGCCGGCCAGCACCTGGAAGTCCGCCGCCTGATTCATGCCGTGCAGCAGAGGGGTAAAGCGGATCGCCTGGACATGGCTCTCGTCAAAAGGAACGGGCACATCATGTGCGCGGCAGTAAGCCATCCACTTGCGGATCATCTTCGGGGTCGCTGCAATGGTCTCTGGGGAAGCGTAAACGCATCCTGTATAGCCCAGCGCATACAGCAAAGGAAGCGCTGCGGAATGATCCTCGTGGCAATGGGTGAGCAGCACGCCGTCGATCTCCGAAACGATATCAGCATCCAGGGCAGGATAAATCCCTGCAGGATTGTTCAGTTCGCGCTTGACACCGCAGTCCAGAAGAAGCGTTCCGCGCGGCGAACGGTACAGAAAACAGTTGCGGCCGTTTTCACCGCTGCCGCCCAGGGATATAACGGTTCCCTGTTCAAAATGCAATACAGGCATGGAAGGCATATGGATCCCACCTTTTAATATTCCAAACAGTAATAAAAGAAATGGATGAACTAATTATATCACACAATATGTTGTTTTTCACATTCCATTGTGTTATACTGATATGACAAGGTGGAATGTGAGGAAAGGAGGTATTTGCCCTGTGGACAGCGAAAAAATCAAAAGCCTGTGTGCTGTGGTTGAGACTGGCAGCATGTCGGAGGCGGCGCGGATCCTGTATTGCTCCCAGCCGGCTGTCACCAAGCATATTGCTGCGCTGGAAAGCGAATTCGGCGTGAAGATATTTCAGCGGGAGGGCAAGCGGCTACTGCTCACGGAGGCAGGCAGGCGCATCCATGCATTTGCCAGCCGCTTTCTGGATGATTATCAGCAACTTCAGCAGGCGCTCTATCACCTCCGGATGCAGGAGAATCACTGCATTAATTTTGGTGCGACAAATTTCATCGGTACTTACTTGGTACCGGAGGCGCTGGCTGCCTACAAGGAAGCCCATCCGGACAGACAAGTCATGGTAACCATTGATTTCTGGTCAAACCTCCTGCAACTGCTGCATCGGGATGAAATTGCCTTTGCGTTGGCGCCACAGACAGAGGAGCTGCTCAATATGGAGGAGCTGGAGCACCTCCCCGTGGCAGAAGACGCGATGTGTCTGATCCTGCCGCCGGAACATCCGCTGGCCATGCAGGAGGAGATCAGCACCGAAAACCTGCGGGAGATTCCCTTTCTGGTGCCGCAGGGGTTATCGGCCACACGCCGCTATGTGATGGAACAGTTTGAAAGCCTGGGATTCACTCCGCATGCGCTGCTGGATCTCGGTACGGCACAGGCCGTCAAGCAGGGCGTGATCAACGGTCTGGGTGTTGGTATTGTTTCCCGCAGATCGGTGCGCATGGAGGAGCTGGCGCAGCGGTTGGTGTGCCGTCCGGTACAAGGTATGCATATGACACGGACGCTGTGCGTTGTTAAGCGTAAAGACCGGCGGATGACTGCGGAGGAAGCAGCCTGGATCGAAACAGTACGAAACCTGTCGGTGTAAGTGAAGCAGATACACGAAAGGAGTGTTTGAATATGATGGAAAAGAAATATGGCGGCGCGGCGCTTGCGGAGGCAGTCAGGGCGGCCTATGCAAAGGGCGAAACGGATTACTACCTCAACCCCATGGTGCTGACCGACGGCGAAGGAAACCCCATCGGCAATGTGCAGGATGGCGACTCGGTCATCTTCTGCTGTCGCCGTGGTGAGCGTGAGATCGAGCTGACGGATATGTTTGTCGATCCTGCCTTTGACAAGGTCGACCGCAAGTATCTGCCCAATGTGGATTTCTCCATCCTGACGCTCTATCACGATAAGTTCAAGCATCTCCCGGTGGCCTTCGCCCCTGCCAAGGTAGAGCTGCCTCTGGCACAGGTGATCAGCGAAAGCGGAAAGACCCAGCTGCACTGTGCCGAGTCGGAGAAATACGCCCATGTGACGTTCTTCTTCAACGGCGGCCGCAATGAGGCTTTCCAGGGAGAGGAGGACATCCGCGTGCCCTCTCCCAAGGGCGTACCTTTCGACACCGTTCCTGCACTGAGCCTGCATGAGGTCGTGGAAAAAACCACTGCCAAACTGGGCCAGGTTGACTTCGCTGTCGTTAACTTTGCCAACGGCGACGTGGTGGGCCATACCGCCAACAGCGAGGCGAAAAAGGCCGCTGCTGCTGCTGTCAGCGCCGAGCTGGAGATCCTGACGAAGGATGCGCTGCAGAAAGGGTATGTGGTGATGATCACCGCTGACCACGGCAATATAGAGACGCTCTATGGAAAGAATGGTCAGCCCCATGTGGCCCACACAAAGAATCAGGTGCCCTTCCTGGTGCTGGACGCCAAGGCGGATGCGATCCAGCCCCGCAGCGGCGTGTTGGGCGATGTTGCGCCTACCGTCCTGCAAGCAATGGGCATTGCTCAGCCTGCGATCATGACAGGTTCCTCCCTGACGCCTGACCATAACTATGGCGAGGATCGTCAAGTGCTGCTGGTGATCCTGGATGGCTGGGGCTTCGGCACCGGCGACGAGAATGATGCGATCCACCTGGGAGAAACGCCCTACTGGGATCAGCTGCTGCGTACCACGCCTTACGCCCGGCTGGACGCCTCCGGCGCAGCGGTGGGCCTGTGCAGCGGCAAGGCGGGCAACTCCGAGGCTGGTCACATGAACCTTGGCGCCGGCCGTATTGTCCCCCAGGATGATATGCGTCTGGAAAGCGCCATGGCGGAGGGAACCTTTGCACAGAATCCCGTGTTTGTCCAACAGGTGGAGCGCTGCATCGCAAACAAAAAGGCCCTGCATCTGCTGTCCTACCTGACCCGTGCGTCTTCCCACGGCTCGATTGATTACCCCCTCTCCCTGACCCGCATGGCCGAAGCGAAGGGATTGAAGGATATCTTCCTGCATATCATCTTTGATGGCCGCAGCACGGAGCCCGGCAGCGCGCCCCAGCTTCTGGAAGAACTGGATGCTGAACTGGCGCAAATCGGCGCAGGCAAGGTTGTCAGCGGCGTTGGCCGCGGCCTGGCACTGGACCGTGACGGCAATTTCGACAAAGTCAAAAAAGCCTACGACAGCATGGTCGCAGGCGTAGGGGCAGTGTATACGGAGGCTTAAGCTTCCTCATGGCCCTGGCTCAGGCGGTATTGCTTGGGCGTCATGCCGGTGGCCGCCTTGAACTGCACGAAGAAATACTGGATGTTCTCCACGCCGATCAGCGGGCCGAAGTCCTTGATTTTGACGTCCGTCTCCCGCAGCAGGCGCTTAGCCTCCTCGATTCGCAGACCGTTGATACATTCAGAAACGGACATCCCGTGCGTCTGTCGGAATACACGCCCCAGATAAGCCGACGACATGGAGAAATGGTCAGCCAACATCTGCAGGCTCAGCGCAGGATCCCGGAATTGCTCCTGGATCATCCGCATGATCGCTTCCGGAAGCTGCCCCTGGCGCGCACGCCGCTCCTGACGGGTTTTCTCTGTAATGGGATTGAACAGCTCAAAGAAGTAACGATCCACATCCGCCAGTTTCTCCGCCTGTTGGAGGCGCAGAACGAACTCCTTACGTGCCTCCTTGTAGGGCGGTGTTGTCTCAGGGAACAATTCATAATACAGTTTTAGCACAGAACGTGCCAGATGCGTCAATGAAAACTCGACGCTCTGGTACGTTTTTCCGTTCAACAGATCAATGAAGGTCCGGTAGGCGTCCTTTACATCATCATCATTGCCCAGGCGCAGTGCCTCGATGATGCGCTCACACTGTTGTTCCGCCATCACAGAAGAATCCTCCAGGGCAGGCAGCTCGGAAATGCAGCGTACGGGCTTCTCATCATACAGCAGACGCAGCTGATAGGCTTCAACAAGCTGGTTGTAGCTGCCGGAAAGCTCGCCCCAGGTGGATACCGGCTCACCAATGACGATAGACCAGCGCGGATAGGTGCCGACCATCTGGGAGCACAAATTCATCACAGCCTGATGGTCAGCCGGCTGCACCAGCAGAACGGTATGATCATCAGGAACCGAAACTGCCTCGCTGGCAGGGAAATAAGGGCGAACGAAATCCATCAAATGCTCAAGGCGGTTTGTGCTGACAAAAATGGGAATAAGCGCTTCGCCATCACGCAGAGACATGTCGTATTCCGCGGCGATGCTTCCGCTGGTTTTTTCTTGGCCCAGGAGGAGTCCGGACAAAACGGAATCCCGCAGCATCCGGCGAAGTGCGTCGTTGATGCGGTTGGAGTCTGCTGATTGACTGATCAGCGCGTTGAGCTGTTCAACAGGGGTTTTTTTACCATCCTTGGCATTGTTAATGCCGGAAAGGGAGACCTGTATATCGTGGAAAGGCATCCACACCCTGACAACGACCAGCACCGTACCGATCATCAGCGCGATAAAAGCCAGGATCACCGTCAGGTAAACGCTGCTTTCCATACGGGTCAAACCAGTTAAATGCTTATCGTAGGGGAGCAGCCGGGCGTAATACCAGTCCCGGTTCTTCATGCGCGTGAAAAGGCACAGCTGCTTTGTTCCATACTCATCCGTCCAAACGAAATTGGCGGTGTTTTTGCCTTGAGCCAGTTGCGTCCGCAGCTCATCCAGTAGGCGGGCATCTTCTATTTGACAAGCCTCAGTGGTTGCGATCACATTTCCCTGGGCATCCATCATCAGGGCGGGCTCATCCGGTTCGGTGCCCAGGTAGAGTTCGGCAAACCAACGGCTGCTGATGTTGAGCATCATCACATTGTCGGCGGTTCCGCCGTTGCCGGTGAGGTCAAAATAGAGGATGGAGAACATCGCTCGGTTGGCGCTGGAGGAAGAGGAGACGGAGTAACGTGGAATGGGCTGAAGCCGCTGTGAAGATGTCTTGTTCAGCATCAGTTGCAGGGCGTCCTGATCGCGGAAAACGGGTGCAGGGTCGCTTACCGCACCGGAGGAAAGGGTGCTGTAGACATAATCCTGCTTGCCGTTGTACACATAGATGGAGTCAATCACAGAGCTGGAGGCGGTGAAATCATTCAAAGCGCGCAAGCCGTCGATCATATCTGAGTTGCTAAGCTCACTATAGGTGCGCAGCTTCTTCACGCTATGGATATTGTAGATCTGCGCGGACAGATTCTGCAGCACGCCCTCAGCCATGGAGGCGGTGCTGTTGACCTGCTTGACAAAATCGCTGCTCAGGGTGTTTATGGACTGCCATAAAGCAGACTGAAAACCAAAGTACATCGACAGAAACACGCCGATGACCACAACCGAAATACCAAGCAAGAGAATATATAGATTGCGATAAGCAGATCTGTGTTCTGGGTATTTCATGCCGCTTCCTCCAATGTATTCGTTTCCGCATGGACATAATACCACACTTTTTGAACATTTCAAACATGTTCGAAAAAATACTTTGAAATTTGTATATTGTCGAAAAGGTTCGATTTTTGCACTTTACAATGCGAAGGCTTGATTTTATACTGAAGTCAACAACGGAGTCCGGGAGAGATGACTCCGAATTTAATAAGAAAGAGGGTTCCCACATGAAGAAGATCCTTGCTCTCGTTTTGGCATGCATGATGCTGCTGTCCGTCTCTGCGTTTGCAGAGGAAAAGGACCCTGCAAGCTACTCCGGCAATGTCATGATGTACTCCTCCGCCGGTGAAGACATCGTTCTGGCCATCAAGGAAGCTTTCGAAGCCAAGTATCCCAATGTGACCCTGGACTACTACGCTGCCACCTCCGGCAAGTGCGTGACCAAGCTGGCCACCGAAATCCAGGCCAACGCCGTTGCCTGCGACGTGTTCTGGCCCGCTGACTTCTCCACCACCATCTCCATGAAGAACCAGGGCCAGCTGCAGCACTACGTGTCCAAGCACGACGCTGCCATCGATCCCCAGTTCAAGGATCCCGACGGCTACTTCACCGGCGCCCGTATGCTGGTCTTCGGCTTCACCTACTCCACCATCGCCTGCGATCCCTCCGAGATCCCCGCGAACTATGACGAGATCCTGACCGATAACTTCTATAACCAGATCCTGCTGTCCGATCCCACCGGCTCCGCTTCCACCCGCGCCCTGGTGTATGCTTTCGTGAACAACGAGAAGTACGGCTGGGAGTACTTCGAGAAGCTGAAGGAACTGCGCGCTGAGCTCGAGTCCTCCTCCGGCGCCGTGAACAACAAGGTTGCATCCGGCTCCTACAAGCTGGCTTTCGGTCTGGACTACACCACCCGCAACCTGATCGCCACCGGTTCTCCCGTTGATTTCAAGAACACCACCGACATGATCGCCATGGCGGCTCCCATCTGCATCCCCGTTGGTTGCCCCAACACTGAGCTGGCTCAGCTGCTGTATGACTTCATTCTGGATCCCGCCGGCGGCCAGAAGATCCTGACCCAGTTCTACACCACCCCCGTTGCCAGCGGCGTTGAGCTGCCCGAAGGCATGCTGGATTCCGCTTACATCGCTGCCAACTGCATGCCCATCGACTTTGTGGATCTGTCCAACACCTCCACCGAGCTGCTGGATAAGTTCGACGCTATCTTCAAGAAGTAAGCTATTCGCAGCTGAACGTCAACAGTCATAATACGGGCCGGCAGACAGGTTATGTCAACTTGGCTGCCGGCCTTTCCTCAAAAGATGCGGCGCTTCGCGTGCTGCATAAGATCCACAGAGAGGAGATTCCGCACTTGGTTAAGTATGATAACATTACTATCCGCTACGGAGCTCACACCGTTGTGGAAGATTTCTCCCTGGAGATTCACAAGGGAGAAATTCTGGGCATTGTTGGGCCCTCCGGCTGCGGCAAAACCTCGCTGGTTCGTGCACTGGGCGGCTTCCTGAATCCCGTGCAAGGTGAGATCTACATCAATGGTGATCTGGTGTACAGCAAGCAGAAGCGTGTCAATCGCTCGCCGGAGTCCCGCCATCTGGGCATCGTGTTCCAGGATTATGCCGTGTGGCCCCATCTGTCCGTGTGGGACAACGTGATGTACCCCCTGAAGAAGCGCCGAGTCCCCAAGGAGCAGGCGAAGGAAATGGTCGCCCATGCGTTGGAACAGGTGCAGATGAAGGGCTACGAGAAGTACATGCCTTCCCAGCTGTCCGGCGGCCAGCAGCAGCGTGTCGCCATCGCCCGTGCACTGACCTGCTCCAACGAGCTGATCATCATGGACGAGCCCATCACCAACCTGGACGCTAAGCTGCGCGAGGGCATGCTGGATGAGATTCGCATGCTGCAGCAGCGTCTGCATACCACCATCATCTACATCACCCACGATCAGGAAGCTGCCCTGCAGCTTTGTGACCGTGTGGTCATCATGGAGCCCAACGGCAAAATCAGCCAGATCGGCACAGATGAAGAGATCATCGAACATCCCGCCAACCGCTTTGTGTTCAGCTTCATCGGCGTGAGCAACTTCATCCCCGTGGTGGAGAAGGCTGGAAAGTACTATCTCTGGAAGGCAGAGGGTGCCCTCTGCTTTGCAGACAAGACGCCTGCCGGCTATCTCTCTGGCAAGCAGAATGTGATGGGTATCCGCCCGATGGATATCGTCTTTGATGACGCCAGCCCTGTCAAGGGTGAGATCACCCAGGCGGTGTTCCTGGGCAGCATGTACAACTTCTTCGTGAAGGTCAACGATGTGGAGCTGCGCGTGCAGCGTTCCACCCTGGATTCGCTGGATGGCCGTGAATATCTTGAGGGCGAGACGGTTGGTCTGCGGTTCCTGAACGAGAAGTACTACGAAGCAGAAGAGGGCGAGGTGTCTGTATGAAAATGAGTTTCAATCGTACAAACCGTGACCTGGCCCGCATGGATGGCAAGAAGTTTGGTCTGGATCAGATCATGACCACGCTTTGCTTCCTCATCATGACGACGGTGGTCATTCTGCCCGTGGTCATGATCATCTACAACACCTTCTGGGACGGTACCAAGCTGGATCTGGAGATGTTCGCCCGTGTCATCCTGCGCGAAGAAAATCTGACCGCCATGAAGAACACGGTCATCATCGCCATTTTTGCAACGCTGCTTGCAACCATCGTGGGTGTGTTCTTTGCCTGGCTTCTGGGCCGCAGCGACATTCCCATGAAGGGCCTGATGCGATGGCTGTTCTCCATCCCCTTCATGATTCCGCCCTTCCTGGCAGCCATGGCGTGGGACATGATGTTCTCCGGCCGCGGCGGCTACATCAACCGTTTGTTGATGAATATCTTTAACCTCCGCGATGCGCCCTTTAACATCAATACCGTTGCAGGCATCATCGTCATCGAGGTCATCTATTACTTCCCCTTCGTGTACATGCAGGTGGTTTCTGCGCTGGAGCGCATGGACCCCACCCTGGAGGAATCCGCCCGCATTGCCGGCGCCAAGCAGTGGTACGTTATCCGCAAGATCACTCTGCCGCTGACCATCCCTGCCATCTCCTCCGGTACGCTGCTGGTGCTGATCACCTCCCTGTCCAACTACGGCATTCCTTCCATGTTGGGCTACTCCAAGAACATCTTCACCCTGCCGACAATGATCGTTGAGCGCGTGAACCGTGCCGGCGGCGATTTCCAGGGCATCCGTGAAGCGACCGCCCTGTCCGTCGTGCTGGTGATTGTGGTGTCTATTGCCCTGTTTGTGCAGCGCAAACTCCTCAAGGCTGGTCGTTATGACATCATCAAGGGTAAGTCCATGCGCCCAGCGATGATCAAGCTCCGTGCAGCGAAATATCCGCTGCTGGTGTTCTCCATCATCTTCCTGGTGCTGGTCGTGCTGACTCCCCTGGTGATCATTCTGCTGGTCAGCTTCCTGCGCGCGTACGGCCTGCCCTTCGAGCTCAAGAATTTCTCCTTTGTCAACTACCAGAAGATTCTCATCGGCAACAAGGCGGTTACCGACTCGATCAAGAACAGCTTGTTCCTGGGCTTCGGTTCCGGCTTTGTGTGCCTGTTCCTGGGCGTCATGCTGTCCTACGTGATCTACAAGGTCAAGCCCCGCGGCAGCGGCGCGCTGGAAACCCTGGCGGTGCTGCCCTACTCCCTGCCCGGCACGGTCATGGCCATTGGCTGTATCCTGGCCTGGAGCGGCGCTGTGTTCGGCATTACGCTGTACAACACCATCTGGATCATCATGGTGGCATACATTGCCCGCTATCTGAGCTACACGCTCAAATCCTGCTCCGCATCGCTGCAGCAGGTGCATCTGTCGCTGGAGGAAGCCAGCCGTTCCTGCGGTGCGACCCACATGCAGTCCCTGATGGATATCACCCTGCCGCTGATCAAGCCGGCCATGGTGTCCAGCTTCTTCCTCGTCTTCCTGCCTGCCATGCGTGAGCTGACCACCTCCGTCCTGCTGTATGGCCCCAACAGCCGTACCCTGGGCGTGCAGATCCAGCAGCTTCGTGTCAATGGCTACATGACGCAGGCTGCAGCACTTTCCGTGGTCGCCATTGCCATCATCATGATCTGCAACGGCGTCGTCAAATCCATCACAAAGGATAGGAAGGGCGTGTAACAATGGATCAGATCGTATTGAATCATGTCACAAAACGGTTTACCACCAAAACGCTGGGCACTGTTACAGCTGTTGGCGATTTCAACCTCAATGTGAAGGAAGGCGAATGCTTCTCCTTCCTTGGCCCTTCCGGCTGCGGCAAGACCACTACGCTGCGCATGATCGCCGGCTTTGAGGATCTGTCTGAAGGCGAGATCTATCTGGGCGGCAAGCCTGTGTCCATCCGCTCCAAGAACCTCTATGTTCCTCCAGAGGATCGCGGACTGGGCATGGTGTTCCAGGCTTTCGCCGTGTGGCCCCACATGAACATCTTCGATAACGTAGCCTTCCCCCTCAAGGTGCAGAAACGCCCCCGCGCAGAGATTCAGGAGCGGGTCGCCAAGGCGCTGAAGCATTGTAGCCTGGATGGCATGGAGAAGGTTTTCCCCTCTGATCTGTCCGGCGGTCAGCAGCAGCGTATCGCCCTGGCCCGTGCCATTGTGACCAATCCCAAGGTCATGCTGCTGGACGAGCCCCTGTCCAACCTGGATCCCAAGCTGCGTGAAAGCATGCGCTTTGAGATCAAGAAGCTGCAGAAGGAATTCAACTTCACCATCATCTTTGTGACTCATGACCAGTCTGAGGCGATGGCGCTGTCTGACCGCATGCTGGTGATGGACATGGGCAAGGTTGTGCAGATCGGCACCCCGACGGAGCTTTACAACAAGCCCACCAGCCGCTTTGTGCACAGCTTCCTGGGCCAGTCCAACTTTACTGATGTGGATATTGTGGGCGGCCGCGTCTATCCCAAGGGCGACCACAGTCAGCCTCTGGGCGTAGATGCTCCTGCAAGCAGCGCTTCCACCATGGTGCTGGCGACCCGCCCCAACACCATTGACATGAACCACGAAGAAGGTTTCCGCGCCAAGGTCATCAAGCGTGCCTTCCTGACGGACTTCACCGAGTACTTTGTGGCAATCGGCGATCAGGTCATTCGCGTACAGACCCCGCATCGCAACATGTTCCATGCCGGCGACGATTGCTTCCTGCGCTTCCCGAACCCCGTGTGGTACGAGAGCGGAAAGGATGAAGCGGACGCTGAGCGCGAGCGTCGCACCCTTGTGTAAGGTCTGCTGAGTTCAAGCATTGTGTTTGGGCTTGAGAACTGATTCGGCTCCAGGGATTATCCCTGGAGCTTTTTGCTAACGAATCCCCCCAATGTAGTTATTATACCTACATCAGGGGGATTCTGTCTATTGTCCGTTTTTACTGGTTCGGTTCATACGAGGTTCCGGGGGATTGGTTTGTTTGGGCGGTTCGTACTGAGGGCATAAAAGCTTCAATACCTTCCCGGCCTTCATTGACACGCGGAACTCACAAAAGGCTGCACACGTGAAGCCTGCCGCCACAGCGTTCCTGAAGGGTGGTCATCGCTGCTTGAACTAGTTTGCTTCCATCTATACCGAGATTAAACGACCCTCCCTGGAGGTTCAAGGCCCGGTACTTGTCCTGCGCGTGATTCATAACAGGGAACAAGTCCACTTGCTGGACGGAGGGGATTTCCATCAGAAAGTCCGCCATTGCATGCAGTTCCTCTGACAGCGCGTTTTCACCTTGAACCAGCGGAACTCGTATCCAGATGGGTTTCCGCATTTCTCCCAACAGTCGGATGTTCTCCAGAATCTGATGGTTGCCCGTTCCGCATAAGCGCTGATGGCGCGCTTCATCCATCGCCTTGAGGTCAATCAGGAAGAGATCGCAGTATTCCGCGACCCGCAGAATGCTTTCCTGCGGCACATTGGCAGCCGTATCCACGCAGGTATGCAATCCCTGCCCCTTGCAAAGGGCCAAACAACTCCGCAGGAATTCTGCCTGCAGCATCGCTTCACCGCCAGAAAAAGTCACGCCGCCATTCTCGCCATAGAAGAGGCGATCCCTTGCCAGGAGGCTAACAAGCTCCTCCGGGGTGTATTCGCGTCCACATACTACCATGGCTTCCCCGGGACAGCACGCTTCACACAACGCCTGCTTGTCGCAGCCCATGCAAAACGACAGGTCTACCCGATGTCCCTCCGCATCAAAATGATGCGCCCCCTTTGGGCACAGCGGCACGCATTTTCCGCATTGCCTGCAGCGATTTCCGTAAAACATCATCCGTGGGGTCATGAGCCAGGACTCCGGATTATGACACCACCGACAGCGCAGATTGCAACCCATCAAAAAAGCAGTTGTACGAATTCCGGGCCCATCGTGCAGCGAGAACCTCTGGACATCCATCACAAGGCCCATGCTGTAAACCTCCTTACAGGATGCGGCTCATCACATGGTGCTTCAGCCCTTCATCCAGATCAATGAAGCGGGCATTGAAACCCCACACCCGCACAACAAGATCCTCATGCTTCTCCGGGTGAAGCATCGCATCCTCCAGCACGCTTCTGTCATAAATGGAGATGCTGACCACCGGCAGGCCCGCTTCGCCGCAGCTTTTTATCATTTGGCCGATCATTCGGGCATCCACCGCGCCGAGCCCCCGGGGCAGCACCAGATACAGGGGCGAGGAGGCACATCCGCGCTGCAGATCCGCCTTTGCTGCAGACTGAATCACAGCGGTAGGGCCGTTTTTCGCATTGCCCGGCGTGGGCGAGTAGTGCTCGCAGATCAGCTCGCCACCCTTTCGGCCGTCCGGCGTGGCGCCGATGGAGCCCGCAAAGGTGTTGAAATCAATGTTGTAGATTCCCGGAAGAGGCTTGATGCCCAGGGGGGTGGGATAGTTCTCTACACGTTGGCAGAAGAAGGCCGCCAAATCTGCCGCCAAGCGATCCACGCCATCGATGTCATTGCCGAACTTCGGCAGCCTTTTCAGTGCAAGGCGAAGATCCTCATGGCCCTCGAAATCCACGCTGAGCGCATGAATCAGCTCTGCCATCGTGCAAAGTCCGCGGGCAAAAACGCCCTCCTGAATGGCATAGAGCGCGTCTGCCAGCGTGGGGATGGAGCCCGACAGCAGCTGATAATTCGGCACCGCCCAGCCGCCCCGCATGGGATCCACGCCGACATCGAGGGCATTCTCATTCAAGCCCGCGACAATGGGGGATGTATGGTGCAGGTCTTCATCTGCATTCTCCAGCACCTGGGCAGCCAGCACGTCCATATAGCGGTCGATCTGATAGCCATACTGATCCAGAAATGCTGCATACACCTCGTCAAAGCTGGTCATCTGTGCAAAATCGCCGCTGTCATGGCCCAGGGTCAGCCGCGTACGGTATACGCCCGGCTTCTGGAAATGCGCCCATTTCGTAAACGGCGCAAACGGCGTGCTGGGATTCTCCTGCCCGCGGAACAGCGCCAGCTCAAGGCTCTTGACCGATTCCATCTGATAGAACCAGATGCCGCTGAGACCGTCGAAGGTAATCTCCGTGCAGCCGTCATTGGCATATTGCCGGGCATATTCCAGCGGTATGCCTCTGCGGACAAGGCTGGGAATGATGTTCTCGTCATAATACAGCACGCCCTGCCCCTGCCCCATCGCGACCAGTCGCGCCGCAGCATCCAGAAAATCCGCCCGGCTGCCTGCATGAATGCGGACATTGATATGAGGCTCCGGCTTGGCGACCCGCATTGTGGCCTCCAGGATTAAAACAGACAGATCGCTGGACACATCCTGCCCATCTGCGTCCACGCCGCCGACCATCAGGTTCATCAGCGTGTCGCCTGCATACACCTCATTCAGCTTCTCCCACAGCTCGCACAGCAGAGCAAGCGCATCCTCCCGGCTGATCCGCTGCGGCACATCCCGCTCATACAGCGCCCGCAGATGCACATCCATACGGCCGATGCAGGATGTAAAGGAGCTCCGCAGCCGCCAGATGAACCAGAACAGCTGCAGCCCTTGTTCAAAGGTTTCCGGGGCCTGGCGGGTCAATGCCAGGCAGTTTTCAGCGATCCGGTTCAGCCGTGCGGCATCCCAGGGCTGATCGGCTGCACGCGCCTGCGCTGCCTCCCCATGCTGGCGGATGTAATCCCGGATCCTGCTCCAATATTGCACGATCAGTTCCCGGTACATCTGCTGCGCTACCGGCAGATCATCGCGGGGCACGCTGGCACGCGCAATAATCCCGGGAATCCCCTCCTGCATCAGCAGCCGATAATCCAGCGGGAAATGGGCATTGTCCCACCCCATATCCCCTCTGCGGAACTGACCTGCCTCTATCATCGGCCTGACAGGGCAAACCGGCCCGGCCAGAATGCCTCTGTCCGGAATCTCAACACCCCGGTATTCGATGTATGAAACAAACCTTTCATACATCTCATCAAACCTCTGTTTGATTTTCTTCTGTTCCACTATATCGCCTCCGTGGCCTTCCTTATGCAATGTGCATGGGGCAAATGTAAACAACGATATCGCCTTTACATTACATTTGACAATTAACCGCTGCAAATGGTATACTTGATTTGCTTTTACATGCTTTTCCCAGAGACGTTTTTCCCTTCCCATGAGAAGAAAGGCGGTTGCTTTCACAATGTCCAGCAGAGTCAGCATTGCCGATATCGCCAATGCTTTGGGCTTATCCCGCAACACGGTATCCAAGGCCCTGAACGGAAGCGCCGGGATCACCAATGAGACCCGCCAGCGCGTATTGGACCAGGCTGTGCGCATGAATTATAAGATGATGGGCTCCCATGTGGCACGCGTACAGCCCACGGACGCCTCTACCATCCTCCTGATCTGCAAGGATCATCAGTTGATCAGCTCCTTCTTCGGGCCGTTGATCCTGCAGCTGCAGCATCTTGCCCGTGCAAAGGGCGCAATCATCACCATGCAGTACATGTCCCCTGAGGAAATCCGAGATGGCATTATTCCCTCGCAGATTCAGTCTGCCGACGGCGTGATCGGCCTGGAGCTGCTGGATCACGACTATGTCCGTAGGATCGTGGAATGTGGAAAGCCCTGCGTTTTTTTTGACTGTGCGATCGATACGGATGATATCGGAACGCCCTTCGACATTGTCCTGCAGGGGGAACGAGGGCTCTATTCGGCCATCGACGCGCTCTACCAGAAGGGCTATACCCGCTTTGGCTTTGTGGGCGATCCCAATCACTGTATCGGCTTCCGCAACCGTTATGATTACTTCCGCCTTGCGCTGGCTGACCACGGTCTGAGCGGGCATGAAAAGCACTCTATCCTCACCCCTGACGAATTGATGCATCAGCCGAATTCCTACCGCCAGGCACTGCGCGCACTGGACGTGCCGGAGGTATTTGTCTGCGCGAATGCCATGATCGCCATTCAGCTGATGAATGCCGTGCGTGATGAGCACATTACGCTGCCGGATCGGGCTGGCCTGATCGTTTTCGAGACGACCCATGACCTCGTTACAAACGGCAGAATGCTCGTAACTGTGAACGTCAGCCGCAAACAGATTGCATCCTCCCTGTGCATGCTGCTGTTTGACCGCATGCAAAATCCCGAAGCCGCCAGACGGACCATCAAGCTTGATTCCCGCATTGAGATTTTCTGAACAATTTCAAACGTACCGCTGCCTGTGCCGCTGATGCATAGGCAGCGGTTTTATTGTCAGACCTTGTTCCTGCCCATCTGGCTGTATACGTCCTCCCGGCGGATCCACTCCAGGAATGCCTCCAGCTCCTTATCCCAGAAGGAAAACTCATGCTCATAGCCGGGAATGTCATCATACCGGCAGCGGGACGCCGTCCACTGGTCCAGGAAGGCTTTGCGATAGCTGGTGACCCGCTCATACAGGAAATCCCCATCGCCGATACACATGAACAGATCCGGCAGTTTCTCCCCTGAAGCAAGTGCCTTCCGGGTCACATCATACAGGTTTGCGCGAGCAATCCGGTTCAGGTCGGGATCCGCATTTTCCGCAGGGATGCCGGGGGAAAACGCACCGATGGCGCTGTACTTGCCAGGATTGGTCAACCCGTGCAGCAGCGCGCCGTAGCCACCCATTGACAACCCCGCAATGTAGCGCTCCTCCGCCTTGCCGGAAATGGGGAAATAGTTCTCCACAAACTCAGGCAGTTCCTCATTGAGGAAATCGTAGAAATTCTCCCCCAGAGGCGCATTCTGATAGGCCTTGTTGTGGCAGGAGAAGGTCACCACCGCCATACGATATTCCTCCGCATAACGTTCGGCGCTGGTGTATCGCAGCCATGCCTGATAATCATTGCCATGCCCGTGCAGCAGGTACAGCACAGGAAACTTTCCCGACAGGGCGTGGGTGTGAGGCAGATGCAGATTGCAGGACGTGAAGGACGGAACCGTCACCTCGATGTCCACCGGGTAACCGAGGGAGTAGGAATAGAAATTGCAATGAATCTGTGCCATGTTGATTCCCCCCGTCATTCCCACAGACGGATCTGCCGGAAGGATGCGCTGCCGTCGGACACAAACAGCCCGAACTGGCGGCCAGCCCGGTCCAGCATGCGGGTGCCCAGGGCGATCTGGTCATCCACATAGAGCAGCAGAATCGAGCCCTGCACAAAGATGCGCACCTTGTAGTCGCGTCCGGCCTCCCACTTGATAGGACGCTCCTGCTCCACCTCGTAGGGGAACATCTTGCCGCCGTCCTCATACATCCGCAGGCCCGTCTTGTACTGTACCCTGCCCCGCTTGGGCTCAAAGTTCAGGTAGTAGCCCATGGCAAAGTCCTGATCCACCTGCAGCGCGACGCCGAACTCCCGGGGCGCTTCGTCAAAGCGAACCAGCATTTCCAGTTTGCAGCATTCCGGCACCCGGTTCATCAGCAGGCAGGCATAGCCGTCCATCGACTGCACCGATGCTGCCTCCTTCTCCATCTGCCAATCGCCGTTCAGGGGCTCCATTTCCAGCTCAATGGGCTGTGTGAAGGCCTGATCCACCGCCTCGGGCACGGTAACGGTCAGATCGCCGTTTTCCTGCTGGATCAGCTTGTGGGCAATCATCGTGCCGCCCCAGTCCCAGGTGTTGTAATCCTGTCCGGGATACTTCTGGGGGTTGAAGTTCCACAGGTTCTTTTCGCGCGTGGGATTCCAGCCGTACATCAGGTGCTCCGTGCCGTCGGTAGCGTGCTTGGCGGCATAGAAGCAGCGGGTATCAAAGGTATCCACATCCGGGGTGATCCAGGGGCCTCGGGGAGAACGCGCCTTGCGGTAGAGCGTCACAAAGCGGTCCGTATACACGGAATAGGTCAGATACCACCAGTCCCCCCATTGGAAGATGTCCGGGCATTCGCTGGCGCTCTGGTTGGTCTTGGGGGCATACAGCGGCTGCTGAATCTCCCAGTGCTTCAAATCTTTGGACGTGCACAGGCCCACGCAGCCCTTGCGCATCGTCTTGCCCTTTGCCTGAGCCGCCAGCAGCATCCACCAGCACTGCTCCTCCTCGTTCCATATCACATGAGGATCGCGCCAGTCGCTCATCTCGTAGATCACGTCATCCGGCTGGAAGGTCTCCTCCGGATGCTCCACCCAGTTGACCATATCCTCGCTGGTGGCGTGGCACACATACTGGCGCATGTAGGGATGGAAGGTGAACTTGCAGTAGAACATGTGGTACATACCGTCCACCTTCAGCACCGAGCCGGTGCCGCCGTGGATCCCCGTACGGAACTCATCGTGGAAATGGAGATGATCCTTTGTGCTGACGCAGGTCCAGCCCTTGCCCAGGAAGAACAGCCGGTACTCCCCGTTGTCATAGAAGGGAATGATATCGCCGCCCGCACCATTGGGGGATGTATAGAAAATCTCTCGTTTGCTCATATTCAACGCTCCTTATCGCAGATCTATACGCAGAAGGGCCCATCCATTCGGATGAGCCCCATGAATGCAGGTTCCCGGTTGGGGCTTCTGCCATTATTCCATTGTATTGACCAGACTGCGGACATCCGCTTCCTCGGGGACGCTGGAGATGCCGCCCTGCTTCTGCGTGGACAGGCTCGCCGCACAGCAGGCGAACCGGACGATGCCCTTCAACTCCTCCGCGCTCAGCTCCTGGGGATGCTTACCGGTCTTCAGCAGCTGGCTCATGGCGCTGCCGCCGAAGATATCGCCTGCACCGGTGGTATCCATGGCATGGATGCCCTTGGGCGTTTCCACCGTAACGCAGCCCAGCTTGTTGGCCGCATGGCAGCCCTTGGGGCCCAGCGTCGCGTAGACCAACGACACGCCGTATTCCTTCAGCAGCTTCTGTGCACCATCCTCCGGGGAAATGCCCCACAGGAAGTCGATCTCCTCGTCGCTGATCTTCACCACATCCGCCTGATGCAGGCTCCACTCGATGGCCTCCTTCGCCTGCGCCTCGCTGGCCCAGAGGGGCTTGCGCAGGTTGGGATCCAGGGAGATCAGCTTTCCCTGCTCCTTGGCCAGGCGGATCGCGTGACGGGTCGCTTCACGGGCCGGATCATCCGTCAGGGACAGGGTGCCGAAATGGAACACCCGGCAGTCACGGATCAGGGCTTCATTCACCTCATCCGCCCGCAGACAGATATCCGCGCCCGGCTTGCGGGCAAAGCTGAAATGGCGGTTGCCCGTTTCATCCAGGGTGACAAAAGCCATCGTCGTGAAACAGTCGGCGGCGCGAATCACGCCGCTGACATCGATGCCGGCGTCCTCCAACGTACCGCACAGCAGGCGGCCGAAAGCGTCCTCACCGACCTTGCCGATCATCGCGCAGGAGCCACCGTACTTCTTCACTGCCGCCAGATAGTTGCCGGGGGCGCCGCCGGGCTTGCCCGCCAGCGTCGGATAGCCGATTTCGTCCGTTTCCTTGCACACAAAGTCAACCAGCAGTTCACCCAGTGCAACCACATCGATCATGACCATCGTTCCTCCCTATCCTCAGTCAATTTCCCAGCAGGTGATTTTCACATCTGCCGTGCCCATCACGTTGGCGGCCACGCCGTATTCTTCGCCCACAGCGAAGGCCAGCGCGGTCATCGTTTCGCCATCCGCAAAGACCTCCACCGCACAGGCGTCCACATAAACCCGCAGCTCGATACGGCCATCCTTCGCCTTCAGGGGCATGGACATCTGCTCCGTCATGCCGTTCTCCGCGCACAGCGCCAGGGAAGCGCGGCAGAGGGTCAGCACATCCTTTTCCCAGACCAGACGAACCGCTTCATCGCCGGTGCGCATCAGCTCCAGCGTCAGCGTCTGTGCGCCGGACACATCCGCCTCCATCTGCACCTCAGCATGCTTGGCGCACACGTCCAGCTGCAGGGAATGGGTTGCATCCACCGTCTTTTCAACGCTCACTTCGTTTTTGCGGGCCGCTTCCAGCGCCGGCACAGGCTGCTGCACCAAGCGATCACCGCACAGGGTCAGCACGCGAGGCAGCGTCATCATGCCGGACCAACCATGGCCCAGCTTCTCCGTGGGGAACTTGCTCGTCCAGGAGGCCATCCAGTTGATGGCGACCCGCTGGCCTTCCTTTCCCTCGCAGCTCTGGGTCGCATAGCAATCCGTGCCGTAGTCCAGCACCATCAGGGGTGAGCCCTCGAACCGGGTCATGTTGTCCTTCATGTCACCCACGCTGTACACCACAGGGCGGGGATTCACCGTCAGCTCTCCCTCGTAATCCACGCAGGAATACCAGACCACCGTCTTGCCATCCAGGTCAAAGACGTCGGGGCATTCCGGCATCTTGCTGACCGTGGGCATGAACACGCCATCGTAGGTCCAGTGCTCCAGATCCTTGGAAGAGCAGCACAGCAGGCGTACGCCGTCGCGATGACCGGCCGCCATGATAGCGCGCCAGCCATCCGCCGCCTTCACCAGGCAGGGATCGCGGAAATCGTAACGCACATGGCCTTCCGGCAGCATCTCAAAGGGCATAACGGGGTTCAGCTCGCTCTTCACGACCTTTTCGCCATCAAAATGCGCCAGGCACTGCTGCTGGATGTCACCTTTCTCATCCTTGGACACGCCGGTATAGAGGATGTGCGCACCGCCCTTGCCATCCGGCTTGGCCGTGCCGGAGAAGCAGCCGGCAGCATCGTAGGGACAGTCCGGCGCCATGGCAACCGGCAGATCCTCCCAGTGCACCAGATCCTTGCTGCGCCAGTGGCCCCAGTGCATGCTGTCCCAGTGGGCAGCATAGGGATAGTGCTGATAGAACAGGTGATAGTATTCGCCGTCAAAATGGAACCCGTTGGGATCATTGATCCAGCCGATGGGCTGAAGCGCATGAAAGCGGGGACGATAACGAGGATTCACCGTGTCCTTATTGGCAGCAATATAAGCATTTGCTCGCTCGAGCATCGTCATGTCCTTTTCCCGTCCTTTGTTCCTTATTCCTTGAGCAGGTGCATGGTGATATTCTGGAAAACAGCTGCGCCATCCGCCACATAGACACCCCAGGGCATCTGCGGCATCTTGTAAATGCGGGTGGACAGCGCCTCACGGCCATCCAGGAAGAAGACCGCTATGTCGTTGTCAATCAGAATATCCAGCTGGTAAGTGCGCTCCTTGGTGTTGATATCCCGGCTGATATAGGAAGCTTCCGCCACATAGCGCATGCGGGCAACCAGGCTGCTGTCGTAGCGGATCTGCTCATGCTTCATGTTCAGCTCCACCGCCAGCGCCTTCATGAAACTGTCTCCACCGAAGAAGAAACCTGCCGCTCGTGCATCGCCGGAGATGACCACCGTCGTGCTGATCAGCACCGGACCATCCGGGAGGTTACCGAAGGTCACACCGCCGCCGTTCTTGTCGCCGGTAATGGTGATGTCATCGCCCTGAACCTCTGCGGTGCCGTCGATGATCTTGTAGGTCATCGGGACAGCCTCACCAAAGGCTGCGCGGATGGTATCGGGCAGCTTGATCTTCAGCCAGCCCTCCTCATCCTGAACAAGCTCAAACACCGCCAGATTGCCGGCCCAGTCCCACTCGGAGGTATCCTTGAACTCGCCGGAGTAACCGCCGCGGGTGCCGATCCATCCGCACAGATACCTCTTGCCGTTCAGCACGCCGGTCTTGGCGGCATAGAAGCCATGGCTATCAAAGGCAGTCATCGGCGGATGCACCCAGGGGCCATCCAGGGATTCGGCACGCAGGTAGCGGGTCGTCCAATCGGTGGAATAAACCAGGTACCAGTAATCGCCCCACTTGAACAGGTCAGGGCACTCCATGATGCCGCCGCGGATGTCACACAGCGGATCCATCTTCTCCCAGGTGGTCAGATCCTGGGAACGGTAACGGGCCACCACGCCCCGGTTGTCCTTGACAGCCGTGATCAGCAGCCACCACTCCTGCCCCTCCTCATTCCAGAACAGGAAGGGGTCGCGGAAGTCATGGCGGTTGTAGCCATCCGCCTGATCCATGGTGAAGGTCTCGGCCTCCATCTTGGTGAAGGTCTGCAAACCATCTGTGCTTACTGCGTGGCGGATATACTCGCGAGGCTTGCCCTGATTAAAGAAGTGGGGATTGTTGCCGGTGTAGAAGGCGTGGTAGGTATCGCCCACCTTCGTCACCGAGCCGGTGCCCAGCGCCATGTCGTAGTGATTGGTCGCCGTGACGGGAATATCCTCGCCATTGTAGGTATAGTGAACAAAATCACTGGTCGTGAAAGAATGGAAGGGATGATAGGTAGGGGCGCCGTCACGCCAATCCTGCAGATAGAACAGGCGAAGCTCGCCGGATTCCTCATCGCCAACCATGGGCATCACGTCGCCAACCCAACCCACAGGAGGCTTGGCAAAGATCGTATACTGCGCCTTGCGGATATCCCAGGTTCGCTCATTGGTCAGAAGCATATCCGGATCCTCCTTCAATTCAGATGCGCCCGCGATACAGCACTGGAGCATCATCAGCAGTGCAGTGCAGAAGACGATCATACATTTCTTCATGAACATGGCACATCCTCCTGAATTTCCATTCTTTTTGTATGCCAGCCGGCCCGAATTGCTCCGAGCCGGCTGGCGGGTCATGTTGAATTAGTTGGTCATGGTGCTTTCGAAGCCGGACTTGACCTGCTCCTCAGCATTGGTCAGGAAGTTCACGACGGGCTCGTTGGAGCGCAGGCCGGTGAACACAGTGTAGTTGTTGTCCCAGTACTTGTCGATGCCGATCGGCACGAACACGCTGCGGGCAGCCAGCTCGTTCATCTCAGCAACAGCGTCCGCGCCGTACAGGGCGGTGTTGTTCTGGTTGGCGAACGCAGCTTCCATCTCGCAGGACATCTTGATGAAGTTGGCAGCAGCGGTGGGGTTGGCGGAGGTGATGCCGATGCCCCAACCGGTCAGAGCGCACATGCCGGTGTTGACGTCCATCTTGGGGCCCTTGGGCATGGGAACCCAGTCAACCTCGAAGTCGAAGTCGCCGTTCAGGGCCTTGTTCATGTAAGCGAAGCCGTATTCCATGGTCATGCCCAGCTTGCCGTTGTTGAAGCCAGCCACGAAGTCATCACCGGAAGCGGAAGCGTACATGTACTTGTCCACGGTGTAGGCGTTCTGCAGGAAGGTCATGGTCTCGATGCCGGCCTCGGTCAGGTAGCCGGTGGAGATGGTGCCATCCTCATTGTAGATCAGGTTAGCAGTGCCGTTGGAAGCCAGGAAGTGGGTGTAGTCGGTATCCCAGAAGCCGAAGCCGAACACGTCGTTCTCGCCGTTGTTGTCAGAGTCGTAGGTCAGGGCCATGGCAGCCTCACGGAAGGCTTCCCAATCCCACTCGCCAGCCTCGTACAGGTCACGGGGCAGGTCGATGCCGTTGTTCTCGAACAGGTCAACGTTGTAGTAGATGACAACGGGGGTCGCCACAGCGCCCACAGCGTAGGGAGTGCCGCCGAAGGTGAAGGCATTGGTAGCGCTGGGGGTGAAGGCGGGATCGTTCACATCCACATAGTCGGCAACGGGCAGCAGCATGTTGCGGGCGGGGTAGACCGGGAAGGACTGGTCGTTCGCCTGCACCAGATCAACGGACTCGCCGTTGTTGACCATGCTCACAGCGGTGGACAGCATGTCGCCCCAGGCAACAGCCTTGACGTTAACCTTCACGCCGTACTGGGCCTCGAAGGCAGGCACGACGCTCCAGACAGCATCGAAGGTGGTGTCAGGATTGGCAGCCATGCTGTTGTCGTAGGCTTCCTTGGTGGTGTGCCAGATGATGGTGATGGACTCTTCAGCCATCGCCATGGGCACCAGGGCGGTCATCATGACCAGAGCCAGGAACAGGGACAGGAACTTCTTCATGGGTAATTCCTCCTTTTTTATTCTTTAAGGCTTTCGCCTCAAATTCAGTGAACGGTGGCGGCCTTCCGCCAGGAACAGATTTTACTTGATGCCGATATGCTCAATGCTGTCCGCCAGGAAGCGCTGGGTGAAGATGAACATGATCAGCATGGGCGCCGCCGTCAGCAGACAGCCGGCCATGACGCGGGTAGCGACCTTCTCCGGGTTGGAGCCGATCTGGGTGCCCGCCAGGGAGGACAGGCTCGACAGGTCGCGGCGGATGGCGGACAGCGCCACCATGATCGACCGGTCCGTGGAGCCCAGGAACTGCTTGGACAGGTAGTACTCGCCCCAGTTCCACACAAAGGAGAAGAGGAACACCGTAATGATGGCGTTCTTGATGTTGGGCAGCATGATGCTGAAGAAGGTGCGGTAGGGACCTGCGCCGTCAATGTAGGCGGCATCCTCCAGCGCCACAGGCAGATTGATGAAGAACTGCCGGTAGATGAAGATGTACAATCCGCTGCGCACGCCCATTGCCAGGGCTGCCGGAATAATCAGCGGCCAGAGCGTGCCGATCAGGTTCACGAAGCCCTGCTCGTTGAACAGCCCCACGACGCCGCCGAAATCCGCATAGCGCCAGCGCATGTACAGCGGCAGCACCAGTGTCTGCGTCGGCACGACCATGGTGAAGATCACCAGGACGAACAGCGCTTTCTTGCCCCAGAAGTCGAAGCGGGCAAAGCCGTAGCCTGCAATCGCGCAGGAGAACACATCCAGCACGCCGCAAACCAGGCACAGCGTCAGGCTGACACGGAAGGCATTCCAGTAATTCATGGACTTGATCGCATCAGCGAAATTCTCCATCGTGAAATGCTTTGCCACCCAGATGATGGAAGGATCGTTCATGTCCGAGGGTTCACGGATGGACATAGAGATCATGTATAAAACCGGGTAGAGCAGCTGATACGCCAGACAAAGGCAGACCACATAGAATACGATTCTGCCCAGCAGCTTGCCGATGCGCTGCATGCGCACCTTGGCGTCCAGCTTCTTTTGACCAGACTTCATGTCATTATCCTCCTTTCCATCATTCCTGATAGATCACGAACCGGCTGATCATCAGCGCCACCAGGCCCAGCACCACCATGATGACCAGGAAGTACACCACGGACATCGCGCTGGCATAGCCAAACTTGACCAACTCAAACATGGTGGAGTACATTCGCTGGATGATTGCATTGCTGTAATCATTCATCATATCCACCACCGAGTAGATGGTGTTAAGCAATATCATCGGTGTCAGCATGGGGAGCGTGACCTTCCAGAACTGAGCGAAAGAGCCCGCACCCTCCAGGGAGGAGGCCTCGTAGAGGTAGTCCGGCACGCTGTGCAGGCCCGCCAGGAACAGCATGATCTGCACGCCGGAGCGCCAGGTCAGGTCGAACACGCGGTTGATGATATCGTTGACGAAGTTGGTGATGCCCTGACCCAGGCCCATGGCCGCCATGACCTCCGCAATGCTGCCTGCATTGAAGAGGTAGGTATTTGCCGAGCCGCCGCGCACGCCGGAGGAGAACACGTCCTCCTTCAGAATCTGCATCAGCACGCCGGAGCCAATGATGACGGGCATGAAGGCCACCGCACGCATGAAGGTGCGGCCAGGGAACTTATCCTTGATCAGCACAGCGAAGAAGAGGCTGTACACCAGAATCAGCGGCACCTGCACCAGCTCGCCCAGGGAAGTCACCAGGGCGGGCAGGAAGTCAGCATCCTTGAAGAACAGGTTTTCAAAGTTGGCCCATCCCACATGGGTAGCTGTGAATCCCGTGGGGCTCGCCTGCAGGGATTGGAACGCGTAGCGGAAGGTCTGAATCAGCGGCGACACAAAGAACAGCGAGCAGCCGATCAGCCAGGGAAGCACGAAGGAAAAGCCATACCACTTTTTCTTTGTCTCATAACCCATGCGCTTCATTTGCTCACCTCCTTGATCGCGTAGCCCTGTGCCGGAACCGTGACGCCCAGATGCTCAGCATCCTCGCCGCCGTAGTTGACCAGCACCACATCGCCGTTTGCATAGGTGGTGGCGGAAAGGGTGTCCGTCACCTGCTCATGCCCGGTCATCTGCATGCCTGCATAGCCGCCCAGCGGCGCCATCCAGGCCGCGGTATTCATGATTTCCTCGCGCCACGCATCCAGCGACGCAGCATGCCAGGATGCATAATCCGTACCGGAGAGCAGCGCCGTGTCACCGGCAATCACCCGCCAGGAGGGATACATGCCATATTCGATGGCCCGCAGCAGCGCCTTGCGGACATTGCCTTCCTCATTCACCGGCTCGGTGTAGAGGGCCATGGAGCCGTGGGTCACCAGCTGGTAGAAGGGAATCTCCGTGTCCGTCACCTCAAAGCGGCTGGAAGCACAGGGAGCCGCGTCCACCTGCTCAATGTAGGGGAATGCATAGGCCGAAGCCGTCCTGGCAGACAGGGTCTTCATACTCCCGGAGAGGGCCTTCAAGGCCTCCATCCAGTATGCGCCGGCGGCCGTGCGGGAAATGCCCGTCTTACCGAAGCTGGAGTACACCGTGTTGCCCAGCATATCCAGTGAAACGCCCTCAACCTGCCCGGAGAAATTGTCCGCCAGCTTGCGAGCTGCCTGGGGCACCTTGTCGGGACTGAGCAAATACCAGAGCTCACCCTCAGGATTCTGATAACCGGTGCTCTGGAGGAACTCCGCCACCTGCTTGGAGGTACTGTTGACGCTGTCCGTCGCCGCGAAGAGGGACCAGTAGCCATTGCCGTCCTCGTAGATGTCAACCAGATCAACGGCCAGGGTCATCTCAGCGCCTGTTTCCTGAACCGCCTGCCGGAGGCCTTCGAAGGCCTTCTCGCCGCCCAGGCGTTTATCCAGGTCAAGGTTGGTAACCAGCTTGCCGCGCATGCTCTGCTTGGACCAGCCCATGTAGCGCAGGTTCAGGTCCTCCAGGCCGGCGGCAGCAAAGTCGCGCAGGGTCTGTGCTGCCTGCTCGTAGCTGGTCAGCACCCGGACGCTCTCATAGGGCACGCCCAGGAAGGTATCAATGGAAGGGATCGACGCGATCATTTCCAGCTGCTGGGTGGCAGCGTTGGCAAGCTCCCGGGGCTTCAGGCCCAGCTGATCGCGGTAGGCCGCAGCCACATCCGCATAGGTGGCATTCTCCGCCTCCAGAGGATAGTAACGAACGGTGAAATTGCCCATATCGCGGAAGGTGTTGGTGGGCAGCATCACGTCCGTGCTGTGCTCAGAGCCCGGCATAATGGTGTTGGCTTCCATGTGGATGTACTGGACCGCAAAGTATGCATTGCTGTAACCGGTCAGCTGGCCATTCACCGTCGCATTGAGCTGTGCCTGATAAGCGCCGTTATCCACCACAGCCATCAGGGCGCGGCCATTGCGGACAATGCCGAAGAGCGGCATGTTCACATCATAGGTTGACGTAGCAGCCTTGCGGGTGGTCAGCGTATCATCACGGCCGTAGACATCCTGCTGGTAGATCGCCGCGCCGGTGCGGCCGTTGTTGAAGTGGATCAGCGCGCCGCTGCCGTCGGGGATGATCAGGTAGCCCTCGTCATCGCTGCCTGCCGCACCCATGAAGGGCAGCAGGGAAACGCTCATGACGGTCTGCTTCTTTTCCGGGTCGGTATCGGGATCCTCCCAGACCTCCTCCTCAATCCCTTCGGAGATGATGGAGGCCGCCAGGCAGTTCTCCTCCAGCACATACTGCACCGGAATCACGAAGCCCTGCTTGGGGAAATAGTAGCGGATCACGACGCCGTTCTCGATCAGTTCCCAGGTGAAATCACCCTTCTTGATCGCGCCGGTATAGCTGTTGACCTGATTGGTCACGTAAGAGGTATTGTGATACTGCACGATCAGGTCGCTCTGACGGTTGATCTTGTTCACACCGGTAGCGCGCTTATCGCTGTCAATATCGTCGGGGGTGGAGCGCCATTCCTCGCCGGTCAGCTTGTCCTTGAGGATGATCTGGCTTTCCACCGTGTCGTAGTGCAGCTCCAGGCGGTCGTTTTCAGCGACCAGGGTCACCTCCGCAAAGGCCGCGATGGGCAGGAGGCACAGCAGCAGAAGAATCAGGAACTTTTTCATCATCAACGCGCCTCCTTTACATGCGGAACACGATCTCAACATAGAGCGTGTAGCCAAATGTGCACAGCTGCATCAGCAGCGTGTAGAACAGAACCAGGACGAACAGAATCACCGCCATGGCCGCCACCGTCAGCGCCAGGAAGCCCAGCGCCTTTGCAAAGGGCAGTTCATGGATCACCATCGTACCGATGAGGAGCAGCATCGCGCTCCAGGCCAGGCCGATCAGGATGATGTACTCGGCATACATCTCATCCATGATCATGAAATTGCTCAGCCAGGTACCCGCCAGCAGGCCCACAGTGTAGGGCGCCAGCGCATAGCAGGCAGTGATGATGATATCCTTGAAACGGCCGCTGCCGTTGGTCAGGATGGCCATGGACCACTGGGCCACGATGAACAGCACCACAATGCCCAGGGACTTGGCCAGCAACAGCCACAGTTTGATATCTGCAATGTTGTTCTGGTTGAACAGATAGCCGGTGCCGACGAACTGGTAGATGGTCGCAATGACATACATCACCAGGATGATCACCGACGGCCACAGGGCCACAGGGCCTGCGAAGCGGATCTGGTTGAAGCCGTCAAAGGGATGGAACAGCACCCGCGGGAACACGGTATTGCGGGACAGATGCACCTTGTCCAGCAGCTTGCCGCCGGCATTGGCGATCAGTGCCTTCTTCCAGCCCAGCTTGCGCAGCAGCATGCCCAGGAGCTTGAAGAGGATCACTGCGCCGACCACAACGCACACCACCCAGGGGGCATTGTCGCGGATGATATTCAGGCGGACGATACGGTATGCCTGGGAATACTCCTCTCGGCTGTCGCCCAGCTTGAAGTACTCCAGCGCCTCATCGTAGCGGTTTTCCTTCAGCAGCGCACGGCCCACGCCGGCATAGGCCTGGGTAGCGTTGGTGTTGCGGCGCAGCACCTCCAGCCATACATCGCGGGACGCGGCGTATTCACCGGCGTTGTACAGCTGTACAGCCTCGTGCACCAGCGCTGCGTACTCGCTGGGTTCAAACACAGTCACGTTGCTCTTGCCGGTGTCCAGCACCAGCACATCGCCGTTCAGCAGCGCGATGGCGGAGGGCTGCTTGAAGGTACCCTCCTGATTGCCCAGAGCGCCGAAGACGGAGATCAGGTTACCGTTGCGGTCGCGCTCGAAGATGCGGCCATAGGCACGGTCCACCGCGTAGATGAACTCGCAGTCCTCCGTGGTGACCACGTCCACGAAGGTGGGCAGCAGCGTCACCATGGTGGAAACATTCTTCACCGAGGCCAGCTCTTCATCGCCGAAGTTGACCTCCCTGCCGCCCCGGGCAAAGTAGGTGTTGTTGCCCAGCGGATTCAGGCGCTTGATCTGATTGACAGGGGTTTCCGTACCCACGGTGGAGGCATACACAAAGCCGTCCGGCGCGCAGTGGAGGTTGGAATACTCCACCGGCAGGATACTGGTCATGTTGGCGCGCTGCTCATCGGTCATGATGGACTTCCAGTAGTACTGGAAGATGACCTCTGCCGTCACCGCCACCTTGTTGCTGCCATAGTAGCCCATGAATTCGCCCTGGGGGGAGAACTGGAGCAGACCGGAGAAGCAGCCCGTGCTGAGGATGTAGATGCGGCCTGCATTGTCCGCGCCGATCTTGGCTGGCACGAACTTGAAGTCACTGCCCAGCAGCGCATGCTCAAGATTCTCGATCACCAGCGTGGTCTCCAGCGTCTCCAGATCCGCGATAACGGCCTGGGCGGCGCTGGACATGGCCACATAGAGCTTTCCTGCGGCATCCACATGCAGACCGGTAGGGCCCGTCACAGGAAGGGGCTGGCCGTCCCGCTGAAACTCCGTGATCGTCCGCAGCAGATTGAAGGACGCATCATATTCCAGAATGCGGTTGTTGCCGGTATCTGCCACCAGGATGCGGCCATCCGCCGTGGTGATCAGATCCTGGGCTTCCTTCCAGGCGCCGCTTTGGGTCATCGCGCCGTAGACTGTCTTTTCCACGGTATAGCCCACGGGCGCAGACACGGAGCGATCCCATTCATCGTAGGAATAGGATGCATAGGGCACATCCGCCAGAGCTGCCGCAGCAAAGCTGACCAGCAGCAGGGAGAGAATGACGACCTTTATCAGTTTTCGCATTTATCTCGCCTCCTCTGGTTTAGCCCTTGATGCCGGCGCTGGTCATCGTCTCGATAACCTGGCTCTGCAGGGACACAAAAATCACAATCGGGGGAATCATCATGATCACCGACGCCGCCATAGACGGGCCGTAGCGCGCGTAGGCATTGGCCGCTGTGATCTGGGACATCGCCTGGGTCAGAGACTTGAGCTCCTCGTTGTACACCACGTCGGAGGGCAGACCGTTCCACAGGTTGATGAACTGGAAGATGATGACCGTGATGACCGCCGGCTTGATGCTGGGGAACACGATGCTGAAGAACACCCGGTGCTCAGAGGCGCCGTCGATCTTCGCAGCCTCCAGCATGCTGTCGGGCAGCTGGGAGATGAACTGACGCATCAGGAACAGACCCAGGGACACGCCGATGGTGGGCAGCAGGTACGCCAGATAGGTGTTGAGGATGCCCAGCTTAGCGATGATGACGAAGGAGGGCACGAAGGTCACCTGGTTGACGAAGAGCAGACCCAGCATGATCACGCCGAAGATCAGATCCCGGCCAGGGAAGTTATGCTTGGCCAGCGGATAGGCAGCCATGCCTGCCACCAGCACATGCAGACCCGTACCCAGCACGGCGATGAACAGCGTGTTGAACAGGTAACGGGACAGCGGCACCCACATGTTCGCCAGGATGCGGAACATCTCGCCGTAGTTGTCCATTACCGGACGGCTCACGTAGAGCGTGGGCGGGAAGCGGAAGATTTCCTCAATGGGCTTCAAGGACTGAATGACCGTATAATACAGCGGGAACGCCATGAAGGCCGCCAGCAGGAAGATGAGCAGGAACAGCAGCACACTGCCCGTCTTGGAGCGGCGCTTTTTCATGCCCACGCGCCCCTTGCGGTGAAAGAACCCGCGCTTGGCTACTTGTTTCATCTTGACTCCTTTCCGGCGCATCATGTGCCAACCTTGCTCAGCATCTTGGTCACCAGCGCGCGCACGCCCTGCATCAGCAGCACCAGCACGACGCTCATGGCACAGGCATAGCCGAATTCATACCGGATGCTGCCGTAGTCCATGATGTGGGTGACGATGGTTTCGCCTGCGTAGTTGGTGGAGGGAAGACCCGCCAGCTGTACGGAGACATCCGCCACGGTAAAGGCGGAAATGATCTGCATGATCGCGCCGAAGAGCAGCTGGGGCACCATCGCCGGAAGGGTGATGTACCACAGCTCCTGGAAGCGGTTCTTGATGCCGTCCATCATGCCCGCCTCGTAGAGGGACACGTCCACCGTCTGCATACCAGCGATGAAAGACAGGAAGCTGATGCCCATGCTCATCCACAGCTGAACGATGATCAGCACCGGCAGGATGGTGGCCTCCTCCGTCAGCCATGCCATGGGCTCGTAAATGATGCCCAGGGACATGAGGATGTTGTTCAGCAGGCCGTACTGATCGCCGCTGAGCAGCAGCCTCCACACCGCCCATGCCGCGCCGCCCACCACCGTGGGGATGTAGAACAGCGCCGTCAGGAATGCGCGGGCTGCGGGCTTGAGGTCATTGATGACCCAGGCGATGAAGAAGCACAGCATGTAGCTCACCGGGCCGATGACGACCGCGATTTTCAGCGTGTTGCTGACTGCGGTCAGGAAGACATTGTCCTCCAGGAACATGCGGATGTAATTGGCCATGAACACGAAGCGGGGCGGCTGGAGCATGTTGTACTCCATGAAGGAGAGCACGAATGCCACCACCACGGGCGCCAGGGTGAACACGGTGAAGAACAGGAGATAGGGCAGCATCAGCAGATAGCTCTCCCGGTGGCGCTTGATCCGCTGGAGCACTGTGCCGTGCTTGACCGTTTGCGATTTCATCATTCTCAGGCGCCTCCTTTACTCCAGACCCATTTCTTCGCGCTTGCGCAGGATCTCTTCATTGGTGGAGCTTGTCCAGTAGAACAAGCTCTCGCGGGGATCCTCATTGGAGAGCACCACCGCACGGAATGCATTGTCCAGATTGCGGGACACATAGTAGCCACCCGGAATCTCCGGCAGCTCATAGACCCACTTCCACTGCTCATCCAGCATGCGCTGATCGTGAATGGACCAGTTGGACACGCTGAAGGCTTCCTTGTTGGCGGTGGTGTGACGGCCCAGCACGCCAAGATCCGCCTCGATATCGCGTGCGTAGAGGGCCTGGGTCTCTTCGCTGACCCACCAGCGCAGGAACTGCCAGCAGGCCTCGGGGTTTTCACAGTCCGCCAGCATGACCGCCGCAGAGCCGTTGGCCGCGCTGGTGTGATCCACCGTGCCGTCCGCCTGCTCCGTACCGGGCAGCAGATGCATGCTCCACTTGCCGGCGATTTCAGGCGCCGTGCCCTCCAGGCGGGTATACATGCCGTAGGAGGTGATGATCACCGGCATCTCGCCCGTGCGGAAGCGGGTGAAGTCATCCTTGTACAGCTCGTAATCATACTGGGTGTAGAAATCCGTCCACATGCGGAAGGCCGCGTTGGCCACCGGCTCATGCAGGAGCGTGGCGCGGTAATCCTCGGTGTAGATGCTTCCGCCACGCTGCAGCAGCAGGGAGGGGAAGATGTTGGTCAGACCCACGCCGTTGCTCAGCACAGTGTTGCCGTCCAGCTGGGCGTAGGGCAGGCCAATGCCCAGGTTGTTGCTCTGCAGGATGGGTGCGATGTTCATCAGCTCCGTCCAGGTTTCGGGAACCTCCAGCTGCAGGTCCTCCAGCACGTCGTCGCGCACGAACATCACCAGGAAGTCCTGACCCTCCGCCAGACCGTACACACCGTCCTCAAATTCGTAGGGAATCTGCGCGCCGTCACGCAGAGCGGCAGCCGTTTCCTCATAGCCTTCCAGGCCGCTCAGATCAGCCAGCGCGCCGCGGAAAGCCAGGTTCATCACCTCGCCGCGGCCGGTGAACAGGTTGACGTCCGGGCCCTGACCGGCGATGGTCGCCTTCAGCAGCGCACCCGACACCAGCTGCAGATTGACTGGAATGCCTGTCTCCGCCGTGAAGCCCTCTTCAATCAGACGGTTGATGACCGTTGCCTGGTCACGACCCGTGGACAGCCATACCGTGATAGGCTCCTGGCGAGCATTTTCCTCGCCGCCGCCGAAGGCATTGTAATCCTGGGTGAAGGAGCCCAGGAAGGCGCTTACCTCACGCTTGACGGAATCAAAGAGATTATCATTCTTGGCCTTGTAGCTGCTGGACGCATCGCTGAGGACAAAATAGTCAATCTCCAGCGGCTGCTCTCGGACGGACAGCGTCCACTCCGCAAAGGCAGATATATTGGAAGAGAAAGTCGTCAGACGCTTCTGGATGGTGTAGGGCTCCTTGGCGAATTCCCGCATCTGGTAGGACAGCACCTGAATGGTCTGACCGGCAGTGCTGTGGGATCCCAGGAGCGCATCCATATCTTCCTGATAGCCGTCCAGCGTATCCGCCAGGCCGGTCAGGCGCTCCGTCAGGTTGGGGATGACCTTCTCCAGGTAGTAGTCACGGTAGAAGTCCGGCTCCGTACCGGTGATCATGATGATCTGGCGGTACAGCTCATTCAGGTCATAGACCGTATCCTGCATTTCCTCCAGCAGGGGCGCCATATCGCCCAGGGTGACCTGCATGCGCAGGGTGTGCTTGCCCTGGGTGAGGTAGAACAGATAGGGATTCTTCTCATCCTCGCCGAAGGTCATGTAATCCCAGTCAGCATGGTAGGCAAACTTCACCGCATCCAGCTCTTCAAAGGGCACCTGGCCGTCGATCATCACCCGGCGGGTCACATAGTAGCCCTTCACCTGGTTCTGATGATAGCGCAGGCCGATCTGGTACAGGCCGTCCGCGGGAACCTCCAGCTCCCACTCGACCCATTCGCCGACCTGCTTCCAGCCGCTGCCGCCGATGGTATTCAGCCGCATCTGGGTAGGATGGTAGGGCTGGGTATAGGAGGAGGTACGGTCATAGGTCGGATAAATGGCAGAGGCAGACTTGCTCAGCGTATTCTCCGCCTGCAGCAGCACCTGCATCGGCTCCGTCTTCACATCGCCGTGGACAGCGCTGTATTCCTGATAGGTGGGCAGCTTTTCCCCACTCAGGAGGAGCACATAGTCGATCACCAGCGCATCCCGCAAGTTGGTCAGCGTGATGGTATGCTCGCCCTCATTCAGGAAGATCACCGCTTCACCGGAAGCGTCATTGCTGTCCGCCAGCAGGGCCTCCGTCCAGACGAAGCGCTCCATCTGCTTAGGACGCAGATCATTACCCGTGCTGGTACGCTCGAGCGCGCCTTCATCCACCCACACGCGGTTCAAGGAGGTCACGGTCTTGCCGTCGCCATAGGGCCTGCCGTTCACCGCCAGGGTGAACTCCATGTCAATGCCCTTGCCTTCCAGCGTATGGTATCCCAGCAACAGGCGATAATCGCCCGCCGCCGGCGCATTCATCTTCAGGGTGAGCTGGCCGTCTGTTTCAAGGCGCACAACCTGCTCGCGGCCTTCATAGGTTGCCAGCACCTCGCAGCCATTGCCCTCAGCCATGATATCCACGGCACGCAAAGCATCTGCCGCTGTGGTACGCGGCAGATCTTCAACCTCGCGAACGGTCCATGCCACTTCACGAACGCCGTTGTTTCCCAGGCAAACAAGTATGGCAAACAGCAGCGCAATCACAATCAGGACTGCGGCCATTTTGCGGATGTGTTTCATGGGTACACCTCCGAATCGTTGAAACTAACCATATTGTATACTTTGTCGCAGAATTTGTCAACACGCATCTGTGTGCATTTGCACATTTCGGATGGGAAATTTCCACATTTTTATCAATTTCGGTCTGAATGCTTTCATTTGACACATCCATTTCCTCTGCATTTGCATGATGCATGGTGCATTTGCACATTTGATTATCTTTATCAGCAAACGGAAATTGACATTTGTACACCATTTCTGCTATCATATAATATCCAACCAGACTCGTTGCTACTGCCGAATAAAGACCCGTATACTGAAGGAGGGCCCCATGTATCAACTGCGCAACCGGACAACCTTTGGTTTCTCTGCCGAAAACCCCACCGGCACCCGCAATGGCGGTACCCCGGGCAAGGATTGCGAGAAGCTCCGCCCCTGCATCAGCATCAAACCCGGAGAGACCGTCACCCTCTGCGATGTGGATGGTCCAGGAATGATCACCCACATGTGGTTCACCGGTTACATCGGACACGGCTTCATTCTGCGCATCTATTGGGATGGTATGGAGGCAGCCTCCGTGGAGACGCCGCTGTCCGCCTTTTTCGGCTGCGCATACGACGAGAACATGGCAGACGCGGACGGGCGCTATCCCGTGCTGAACTCTGCCTTGCTGCTGGTCGCGCCGGGCCGCGGCTTCAACAGCTACTTTGAGATGCCCTTCAAGACCCACTGCCGCATCACCATGGAGAACCGCTGCGCTTATCCCTGCGATCTGTTCTATATGATTTCCGGCTGGAAAGGCGCGCTGCCGGAGGACGTCGGCTATTTCCACGCCGCCTACCGCCAGGAGCATCCGGTACAAAAGGGACGCTCCTATGTTGTGCTGGACGGTGTGGAAGGCCGCGGCCGTTTTCTGGGCATGACCCTTGCCGTGGGTGTCAACGGCCACAACACCTGCTGGGTGGAGGGCGAAGCGAAAATGTACATCGACGGTGAACGCCGCCCCTCCATGAACTACACCGGCACAGAGGATTATTTCTGCGGCTCCTACGGCTTTGGCAACGACATTGCCATCAAGCAGTACCAAACCTACAGCGCGCCCTATACCGGGCTCTACGCGATTCTCGGCAGTACCATGGAGCAATACAACGCACAGAAGCGATTCATGCTGTATCGTTTCCATGTGAAGGATGAAATCTGGTTTGATTCACAATTCCGTATGGTCATGGATAACCTTGGCTGGACAGGCCCTCGCTATGACGATTACACCTCCACCGCCTACTGGTATTTGGATCACCCGGCCCACGTGCCCTTTGAACTGCCCACACATGACGAAATGACGATGAAGTAACGACCAGCAGGCCGCATATTCTGTTGCGCCGCTTTTCTGTTTGCATGCGGCAAAGAGCCGTCATGGGATGATTTCCACAGCGTTGCGAGGGAGGCATACATTCCGCATGCCTTCCTCGCAGTTTCGTCCAGCATTCTCATCTGCTTGCGCACCGCCGTCCCTGGCAGACCATACGCCTGCGTCGGCTCCGGACCATCCAGCATGCCATTGATGCAGATGACATCATTCATTTCAATATGGAATATAACTTTGGGCGCGTATGCATTCAGCGTTTTAAGGATCGCGAACGCTCAATGACCGAAGGAAATAGACCATTGACAGCATAAAGTGTGTTTGATACAATAAAACCACTTAGCTATGTTAACGATGAGACAAGTCCATAATTGTACCCTTGTACTGTTAGGAGGATCCCCTATGAAAAGCAAGCGAGAGCGGGATTTCTGGCCTCAGTTTGACGCCCTGCAGATGGGCTCCGGCTTTACGCTGGACGAAACGCAGCTGCCTCAGATCATGATCGAAGACGTGTATGGCGATTCCCATCCGGGCAGCGTCCATCTGAACGAGCTGTCCGATCATGTGAAGGTGGGCGTGCTGCAGCGGGGCGGCGTACCGTGCAAGTACCACACGACGGACATCTGCGATGGCTGCGCCCAGGGTCATGACGGCATGAACATCGTTCTCGCCTCCCGCGAGGCGATTTGCGACATGGTGGAGGTGCATGCTTCTGCAGTGCCGTGGGACGGCATGGTGCTGTCTTCCTCCTGCGACAAGTCGATTCCTGCGCACCTGAAGGCCATCGCGCGGATGGATATCCCGGCCCTGTTCCTGCCCGGCGGCTCGATGCGTCCCGGCCCCTACCAGACCACTGCGCTGGTGGCCGGGGAGCTGTCCCTGAAGCAGAAGCGCGGCGAGTGCACGGAGAAGGAGCTCAGGGATTACAAGCTGACGGGCTGCCCCTCCGTGGGTGCGTGTACCTTCCTGGGGACGGCCTCCACCATGCAGTGCATGGCGGAGGCGCTGGGTCTGACGCTGCCGGGCGCGGCGCTGGTGCCCGCAACCATGCGCACAATCATCGACTATGCCCGTGCCAGCGGCCATGCCATCATGAACCTGGTGGAAAAGGGCATCACCCCCTCCAGGATCCTGACGAAGGAAGCCTTCGAGAATGCAATCATCGTCCACAGCGCCATTGGCGGCTCCACCAATGCGATGCTGCATCTGCCTGCCATTGCCCGTGCTGCCGGATTCGAACTGGACATGAACCTCTTCGACGAGGTCAACCATCGCATCCCGCATCTGGGCAATATCTTCCCCAGCGGCAAGCATCTGACGGAGTCGTTCTGGTTTGCCGGCGGCATTCCCTATGTGCAGTATCTTCTGAAGGAGCATCTGCACCTGGACTGCATGACCGTCACGGGCATGACGCTGGGTGAAAACCTGGACGCCCTGGAAAAGGACGGCTTCTTCGATCGGTATGTGGGATTCCTGGCCAACTATGGCCTCACGCGGGATGACGTGATTCCGCCGCCGGAAAAGGTGCAGGAAAAGGGCAGCGTGGCGATCCTCAGGGGCAACATCGCCCGCGAAGGCGCCGTGATCAAGTACAGCGCCTGCGTGGAGAGCATGCATCATCACCGGGGCCCTGCCCGGGTGTTCAACAGCGAGGAAGCCGCCCATGACGCTGTTGTGAAGGGGCAGATTCAGCCCTACGATGTGGTTGTGATCCGCTATGAAGGCCCCCGCGGCTCCGGCATGCCCGAAATGCTGATCACCACCGAAGCCATCGTCTGCGACGAGCGGCTTAACGGCACGGTGGCCATGGTCACGGACGGCCGGTTCTCCGGTGCGACCCGCGGCGCTGCCATCGGCCATGTCTCCCCGGAAGCTGCCCGAGGCGGCGATATAGCCTTTATTGAAGACGGCGACCTGATCGAATACGACGTGGACAAGCGTACCCTGAATGTGGTGGGCATTCACGGCCAACTGTGCTCTCCCGAAGAGGTGGAGCAGGTCTTCGCCAAGCGCCGGGAGAAGGGCGTTGTGCCTCGGCCTGCGCGCAAGGGCTTCTTCAAGCGATATACCGAGAATGCGTCCTCTGCGATGGAAGGAGCTGACTACTGATGGCACGCTACATTACCCCTGCGGTGACACCGCTGCTGCCGGATGGCCGCATTGACGAAGTCTCTTGCCGCCGGCTGTACGATCATCTGATTGAAGGCGGTGTGGACGGCATCCTGATCCTGGGCAGCATCGGCGAGTTCTTCGCCTTCCCCATGGAGGAGAGGAAGAAGCTGATCCGCATCGCCGTCCAGGCGGTGGCCGGCCGGGTGGAGCTGATCGTTGGCACCACGTCCATGATCTTCCAGGAGATCGTCGAGCTGTCCAACGAAGCCTATGAGGTGGGCGCGGACAGCGTGATGGTCATTCCGCCCTACTATTTCCACTTCAACGATGCGGAGGTGGAGACCTATTATGATGCGCTGGCACAGGCGCTGAAGGGAAAGTTCTATCTGTACAATTTCCCCGACCGGATGGGCTATGGCATTTCGCCGGAGGTTGTGTGCCGCCTGGCGCAGAAGCATCCGCACCTGATCGGCATCAAGGATACGATTGCCGGGGTGGATCACACACGGGAGATCATCAAGCAGGTGAAGGCTGTGCGGCCGGATTTCCGGGTGTACTCGGGCTTTGACGACAACTTCCTGCACAATGTCCTGTGCGGCGGCGACGGCTGCATTGCAGGCCTGTCGAACCTGTATCCGCATCTGACCGCTTCCTGGGTGCGCGCGGTCAACGCCGGGGACATGGTCCAGGCGATGCAGATCCAGCAGCGCATTGACCAGCTGATGGATATCTACAGCGTCGGCAAGCCCTTCGTGCCCTTCATCAAGCAGGCGCTGAACATGAAGGGGATCATCGACCATCCCTGCGCAACCTTCCCCATGCCAGCCGCGACTGACGCCCAGAAGGAGCAGATCGCAGCCATCATGTGCAGAGAGGAACAGCACGGCTGCCCCTGCCTTCCCGTTGACTGATCGGACAAAAGCGAATCGAAAGAGCCGGAGCATTCACGAAGATTGCTCCGGCTTTGTTGCTGTCAGGAAAACAGCTCATGGGTAAACGCCGACAAACCTGACTGTCGGCGCAACGCGGGCATCCAGGACGCGGATTCACAGCGCTGCCGCCCCGGGGGACAATGACGACCCGAACCAGCACGGAGGCCGAATCCCGCTTCCTGTTCAAGAATGCCGACGCTCCCCAACACTTCCGCCTGGAGGAAGAGGATATCACGCTTTCACACGCTTCATCATCAAGCATCAGCCAACCAGCTTCCCCCATGCGCAGCTTGTGCTGTCCCCCATTGACACAATCAGCCGGTTGATGATACCATGGGTGATAGAAGAACAGACAGATCATGCATGCCAGACCACGGCAGAAATCAGGCGGCGCATATAGCGACCGTCTGGATGGATCCCTTGCGCGCTTGCCGTCCATCCGGACGTTATGCGGAAAGCGTCAACGCAGGAAGGCCAACATTTTCGCAATATGCGTACATCATTTATATCCAGCGCCCCCGCTCATGTGGTAGAATAGATGCAAACAACGCCCTTCAGGGAGGCTGAATACCATGCTGCCCAGGACATACGTTCAATTCCACATTCAAAATGAGAAGCTCCAGCGCCTCTACGACACAGCCGTTGCCAAATGTCTCAGCAACCTCAGCACCTTCGCCGGCGATCAGGTGCTGGTGGAAGGCGGCGGCTATGAAAAGATCTGGCTGGAAACCCAGCCCATGGGCGGCGAAATGTACGCCAAGCGCAACATGACCGCTGCGCTGAACAACCATTTGCTCTTCATGCGGCACCAGCGGAAGGATGGCCGCCTGGCAGGCTCCATCCAGGGCTTCCCGGACGGCACGGTCGAAGCTCAGTTCAACAAGTTCCAGGGGTTCTGCTTCCCCTGGTCGGCGCTGAACATGTACTACTGGATCAGCGAGGGGGCTTCGACCCCGTTTTCACAGGCTTATCTCGACCAGCTCGCCGTATGCCTGGAGAAGTTCGACGCCTACCTGTGGGCAGTGCGCGATTCCAACGGCGACGGCATCCTTGAATCCTGGTGCAAATACGATACCGGTGAGGACAACGCCGTCCGCTACGGCGACGCGCCCAACTACGCCGCCGAGGAAGTCCCTCCGGAGGGCTCTGACGTGGTGCCCATGGCCTCCATGGACGTCACCTCCTTCTCCTACGCCTGCCGGGATACCCTGTCAGAGATCGCCCTCATCCGCGGCGACAGCGCAGCAGCAAAGAAGTGGCGCAAGCTCGCGGACGAGGTGGCCAATGTCCTGGGGACCCACCTGTGGGATGACAAGCGCGGCGCCCTCTTTGACAAGGATAAGTACGGCAGCGTCATCGACGTGCTGTGCCACAACACCCTGCGCTGCATGTACTGGGGCAGCATATCACAGTACATGGCGGATCGTTTCGTCAAGGAGCATCTGCTGAATCCGGCGGAATTCTGGACGCCTTTTCCCCTGCCCTCCGTGGCGGCAAACGATCCGGCCTTCCTCAATGCGGCGGAAAACAACTGGTCCGGACAGTGCGAAGGCTTGACCTACCAGCGTGCCATCCTGGCGCTGGAGCGGTACGGGTATCACAAGCTGGTGCCCGTGCTGGGCAAGAAGCTCTTCCAGGCCCTGCTGGACGGCGGCCTGATCTTTGTGCAGCAGTTTGATCCCTTCACCGGCGCGCCCAGCATCGTAGACCCGGAAACCAAGGAACCCCTGCCCCCGGATACAGATAAGGAATTCCAGGATTCCTACGGCCCCACGCTTCTCTCCGCACTGGAATACATCGCTCACATCTGGGGCGTGACGATGTTGCGCGGGCAGATCTGGTTCTCCCTGGGCTCGGGAGAAAAATACACCTACGAGCAGGGCTGGGGCGAGCATGTGTATCGCATTGAATCCGACGGTCAGCATGCCCGCGCCTGGGCCGACGGCTGCGAGGTGTACAGCGGGCGGTGCGGCGTCCGACTGGTGACAGACAAAGCCGGCAAGCTTTTGTACCAGCTGGACATCGAATGATCCAGCACAAGCAAGACGCTCGCTGAAACATCGCTGCAGCGCACAAGGAGTGCACATCATGAAGACATATCTTGCAATCGACATCGGTGCATCCAGCGGACGGCACATCGTGGCCTGGCTGGAAGGTGGAAAGATCGAGACCCGCGAGGTATACCGCTTCCCCAACGGCGGCGAAATGAAGAACGGCCACCTCTGCTGGGACATTGAGGGCCTGGAAAGGCACGTTGTCGCTGGCCTGAAAACTGCCAAGGAGCAGGGCTACACCCCCGCCCATATCGGCATCGACACCTGGGGCGTGGACTTTGTCCTGCTGGATGAGGCGGGCAAGCGCGTGGGCGAGGCCGTCCACTACCGTGACGACCGCACCAACGGCATGGACGCCGAACTGGAGAAGGTCATGCCCTTCCCCTTCCACTTTGGCCTGTGCGGCATTGCCAAGCAGCCCTTCAACACCGTGTATCAGATGATGGCGGTGATCCGCGAACATCCTGAATACGCCACGAACGTGGCCGACTTCCTGATGATGCCGGAGTACCTCAGCTACATCCTCACCGGTAAAAAGGCCCACGAGTGGACCAACTGCACCACCGGCGCGCTGTGCAACGCGGAATCCGGCACCTGGTCGGAGACCATCCGCGCGGCAGCGGGCCTTCCGGACAAGTGGTTCCGTACGCCCATGGTGAAGCCCGGCACGGTGCTGGGCGCTCTGTCCCCCGCGGTGGAGGCCGAGGTGGGCTATGCGTCCACGGTCATCCTGCCCGCGACCCACGACACCGGCAGCGCCTACATGGCCGTCCCCGCCAAGGACGACGGCGCGGCGTTCCTCTCCAGCGGCACTTGGTCGCTCCTGGGTACGGAGCTTCCTTCCCCCGTCACCAGCGAAGCCGCGCTCAATGCCGGTTTCACCAACGAGGGCGGCTACAACGGCACGACCCGCTTCCTCAAGAACATCATGGGCATGTGGATGCTGCAGTGCATCCACAAGGAGATCGACAAGGCCTACTCCTTCGCCGAGATGGCGGATATGGCGGGTGCATCGACTTATCCGGCTTATATCGACGCAGCGGACAACCGATTCCTGACACCCGACAGCATGCTGGAGGAGGTCAAGGCGGCCCTGAAGGACGCCGGCGCTCCAGAGCCCGCTGACCTGGCGGACGTCCTCCGCGCAGTGACGATGGGCCTGGCGGTGTGCTACGACAAGTCCATCCAGGAAATGAGCGAGATCACCGGCAAGCGCTTTACCAGCATCAACATTGTCGGCGGCGGCAGTGCAAATGTCGTCCTCAATCAGATGACCGCGGACGTGACCGGTCTTCCCGTGTACGCTGGCCCCACCGAGGGAACAGCCCTGGGCAACCTGGCGGCGCAGATGATTGCGGACGGCGCGTTTGCTGATCTGGCGGCGTTCCGCGCGGCGCTGCCGGGGAGCTTTGAGATCAGGGAGTATCGGCCGAAGGCATAAACTCCCTCCGTCTTCGCCTAACGGCGAATCCACCTCCCTCGAGAGGGAGGCTTAGTTACTGGAACGCGCAGCCAAAAGGCTCCCTCCCGAGGGAGCTGTCGCCGCGCTCGCGCGGTGACTGAGGGAGCGTCCCCACTTTCAATTAAGAATTACGCATTAAGAATTAAGAATTTCACTGAAAGGATGATCTGCATGACTCTCTACGAACAGGCCAAGGCCAAGTACGAGGCCCTCGGCATCGACGTCGAGGCGGCGATGGACAAGCTGGCGAAGGCGCCCGTATCCCTGCACTGCTGGCAGGGCGATGACGTTCGCGGCTTTGACGGCGATCCCAACGCCCCTCTGACCGGCGGCATCCAGACCACCGGCAACTACCCCGGCCGCGCCCGCACCCCCGATGAGCTGATGGCTGACCTGGACATGGCGATGTCCATGTGCCCCGGCACGCCGAAAATGAACCTGCACGCCTGCTACGCCATCTTCGACGAGGAGAACGGCGGCTGGGTGGACCGCGATGCTCTGGAGCCCAAGCACTTCCAGAAGTGGGTGGATTTCTGCAAGGAGCGCGGCCTGGGCTGCGACTTCAACCCCACCTTCTTCTCCCATCCCCGAGCCGACCCGCTGACCCTGTCCTCCCCGAATGAGGAAACCCGCAAGTTTTGGATCGAGCACGGCAAGGCCT
>SVGL01000053.1 GCA_015056325.1 Clostridiales bacterium
TGTGGATGCTCTCCCGGATTCTCTGGCGGGGGCGTTACCGCAGGGTTTCCTGGCAGGAGGGCGTCATGCTGGGCGTGATCGTCCTTGGCGCGGCAGCCATGTATTTACCTGAGATTCTTTGATAACATTGGGGTGAAACCATGATTCTTTTATCGCTGCAGGGCGTGCAGAAAAGCTTTGGAACCAACGAGGTGCTGCGGGATGCGTCCCTGACCCTGCAGGACGGTGAACGCATGGGCCTGGTGGGCGTGAATGGCTGCGGCAAATCCACGCTGATGAAGATCATCGCCGGTATTGAAACCTCCGATGGCGGCACCATCACCATGCAGAAGGGCCTCAAGCTGGGCTACCTGGCCCAGCAGGGCGAGGTGGGCGAAAATCGCACCGTGCTGGAAGAGCTGGAAAGCGTCTTCGACCCGGTGGTGCAGATGGAGCAGCAGCTCCGCGACCTGGAACAGCAGATGGCCGAGGTGGGCTCCGATGAGACCATGCTCCGCCGCCTGGGCAGCCAGTATGACCAGTTGACCCGCGAGTTTGAGCGCCGCAACGGCTATGGCTGGCGCTCCACTGTGCAGGGCGTATTGGCGGGCCTGGGTTTCCGCAAGGATCAGCAGGGGCAGTTGGCCAGCCTGCTTTCCGGCGGCGAGCGCACCCGCCTGTGCCTGGGCCGCATGCTGCTTACCGAGCCTGACCTGCTCCTCCTGGACGAGCCCACCAACCACCTGGACCTGAAGTCCATCGCATGGCTGGAAGATTACCTGCGCTCCTACAAGGGCGCGGTGCTGCTCATCAGCCATGACCGATATTTCATGGATCACGTCTGCGACCGGATGTGCGAACTTCTCCTGGGCGCCACCGAATGCTACGATGGCAACTACACCCAGTACATGGAGCAGCGCACCGAGCGCTTCGAGATCCGCATGAAGGCTTATGAGCTCCAGCAGAAGGAGATCGCCCGGCAGGAGGCCATCATCGCCCGCTACCGGCAGTTCAACCGGGAGAAGTCAATCCGCCTGGCGGAAAGCCGTGAGAAGCGGCTGGATAAGATCGAGCGCCTGGAAAAGCCCAAGGATGAGAGCGCCATCCGCTTCAAGTTTGACATCCGCCGCCGCACCGGCGAGGATGTGCTCATGGTAGAGGAGCTGAAGAAGGGCTTCGATGGCCGTGTGCTCTTCGACCATGTGAAGATGCACCTGCGGGCCGGCGACCGCATTGCCCTTATCGGTGATAACGGCGTGGGCAAATCGACGCTGTTCAAGTGCCTTATTGGCGAACAGAAGCCCGACAACGGCACCATCCGCCTGGGGGCCGGCGTGGACATTGGCTACTATGACCAGCACCAGGCTGGCCTGCACGAGAATAAAACCGTGCTGGACGAGGTGTGGGATGACTTCCGCCGCCTGGACCAGACAGAGGTACGCGGCGCATTGGGTTTGTTCCTGTTCACCGGGGACGAGGTGCTCATGCCTATCAGCACCCTTTCCGGCGGCGAGAAGGGGCGTGTGGCCCTAACCAAGCTGATGCTCCGCAAGGACAATCTGCTGCTCCTGGACGAGCCCACCAACCACCTGGACATGGACTCCCGCGAGGTGCTGGAGGACGCCCTGGCGGATTTCCCGGGCACCATATTGGCCATCAGCCATGACCGCTATTTCATCAACCGCTTCGCCACCAAGGTGTGCGTGCTGGAGACGGAGGGTGTGAAGGAATACCTGGGCAACTACGATGATTACTTCGAGAAGATCAACCGTGCCCAGGCCCCCGATGGCGACCTGCCCCAGATGACCCGCACCGCCCAGGAGAAGGAGAAGCGCCGCTCCCGTGAGGAGGAGAGGCGCATCAAGGAGCGCAAGCTGGCCCTGAAGGCCGCCGAGGACGCTGTGGCCAAGGCGGAAGAGCAGGCAGCGGAGCTGGAGGCGAAGTTGGCCGACCCGGACACCTATCAGGACGCGGAAAAGGCCGCCCAGCTGGCCAAGGAATACCAGCAGAAAAAAGACGAGATTGACTGGCTTTACCAGAAGTGGGAAGCTCTCGAAATGGAAGAATAAACGCGAGTATCTGTGCAGACGTAGAAAATTTGTCTGCACAGATACTTTTTATTTGTGCAAATTGGGCGAAAAACAGGCCGTCACCACAACATGCGCAATAGATACACCCGATAGGGTGGTCACAAATTAAAACGCAAAACGTTGATAAGTAAGGCTTTGCGGGAGAAGAAAATCAAAAAGAGAATTTGCAGTATAGAAAGGGCGGCGATTTGCGAAAAACATGGACACACCAGAGAACGTGGATAGAGGCGAATGCTGGAAAAGACGGGTAAATGGGGCTTTGCGATACGGGGCAATCAGAAAAAACACGAAAAAAAGTTGAAAAAGTGCTGAAAAACGTATTGCAATTTCTGATGACATGGTTTATAATGTGACTGTTGTCTGTTTAGGGATGAAGTGGTAAGTTGCCGCCAGGCCAGGCGGGTAATTATCATGGACCAGCCCGATAATCGGGCGACGGACTCGAAGCGCCAGGACAGCCTGCACCTGCAGTGGGCTGCAAGAGCGCCAACGAGAACGATCAAGGAGGAAAATCGATGGCCACTGCAAAAATCCGTATCAAGCTCAAGAGCTACGAGCACAACCTGATCGACCAGTCCGCTCAGCGGATCGTCGAAACTGCCAAGCGCACCGGTGCTCGTGTCTCTGGCCCGATCCCGCTCCCCACGGAGAAGGAGATCGTCACCATCCTGCGTGCTACCCACAAGTACAAGGATAGCCGCGAACAGTTCGAGCGTCGTACCCACAAGCGACTGATCGACATCAACAACCCCAACCCCAAGACGGTGGACGCCATGATGAAGCTTGAACTTCCTGCTGGTGTCGAAATCGAAATGAAGCTGTAAGGCACAGGAGGAACGAAACAATGAAGAAAGCGATCATTGGTAAAAAGATCGGCATGACGCAGGTCTTCACCGAAGACGGCCGTCTCGTTCCGGTCACCGTGATTGAAGCGGGCCCCTGCACTGTGGTGCAGACCAAGAACGTGGAATCCGATGGCTACGATGCCGTTCAGGTGGGCTTCGGCGAGCTGACTGAGACTCGCGCCAAGAAGCTGCTGAACAAGCCTGAGCTGGGCCACTTCCAGAAGGCTGGCGTCGCTGCCAAGCGTACCCTGCGCGAATTCCGCTTTGACGACTGCTCCACCTACAAGGTGGGCGACGAGCTCAAGGCCGACCAGTTCGCCAAGGGCGACAAGATCGACATCACCGGCACCAGCAAGGGCCACGGCTACACCGGCGCCATCCAGCGCTGGAACCAGCACACCGGCCCCATGGCGCACGGCTCCAAGTATCACCGCGGCGTGGGCTCCCTGAGCGCCAACTCTGATCCTTCCCGCGTGTTCAAGAACAAGCACATGGCCGGCCACTACGGCGTGGATCGTGTGACGATTCAGAACCTGGAAGTCGTCTCGGTGGATGCGGAACGCAACCTGCTGCTGGTTAAGGGCGCTGTGCCCGGCCCCAACAACGGCCTGCTGATCATCCGCGACACCGTCAAGGCCTGACGCTGTGCAAGGAGGAAATGAAAACTATGCCTAAGACTGCTCTTTATAACATGGAAGGCGCGGCCATTGGCGAGATTGAGCTGAGCGATGCGATTTTCGCCGCTCCCATCAACGAAGCTGCCATGCACCTGGTCGTCCGTTCCTACCTGGCCGCTCAGCGTCAGGGCACCCAGAGTGCCAAGACCCGCAGCGAAGTTCGCGGCGGCGGCCGTAAGATCTATCGCCAGAAGGGCACCGGTAATGCCCGCCACCACGGCAACCGTGCTCCCCAGTTCCGTCACGGCGGCGTGGTGTTCGCTCCCAAGCCCCGCGATTACTACATCGCCGTTCCCAAGAAGGTTCGCCGCCTGGCCTTCAAGTCCGCTATGACCTCCAAGCTGAACGCTGGCGAGCTGATCGTGGTGGATGAGATCGCCCTGAAGGAAGCCAAGACCAAGCTGATGGCCCAGGTCCTGAAGAACCTGAAGGCCGACCGCAAGGCCCTGGTGGTTCTGCCCGAGCGCGAGGAGAGCGTGGTTCGCGCCACCGCTAACCTGGCCGAGGCCAAGACCACTTACGTCAACACCCTGAATGTTTACGACATTCTCAACGCCGGCAAGGTGGTCCTCACCAAGTCCGCCGTTGCATCCGTTGAGGAGGTGTACGCCTAATGAAGAATCCTCATGACATCATTCTGCGCCCCGTCCTGACGGAAAAGGCGTATGACGGTATCGCTGACAAGCGTTACATCTTCGAGGTGGCCATCGACGCCAACCGCACCGAAGTGAAGCAGGCTATCGAAGCCGTGTTCGCCGATGACGGTGTGAAGGTTGAGAAGGTCAACATCGTTCGCACCCTGGGCAAGATCAAGCGCCAGGGCCGCACCGCCGGCCGTACGCCGGAAATCAAGAAGGCCTATGTGACTCTGAAGAAGGACTCCAAGCCCATTAAGTTCTTCGAGGGCATGGCCCAGTAAAGCAGGGAGGACAAGAAACATGGCTATTCGTCTTTACAAGCCGACTTCGCCCGCCCGGCGCTTTATGTCGGTGCTGACCTACGAGGAGATCACCAAGAAGGCTCCCGAAAAGAGCCTGGTGGAATACCTCAAGAAGAACGCCGGCCGTAATAAGCAGGGCAAGATCACCGTTCGCCATCAGGGCGGCGGCAACAAAGTCAAGTATCGTATCATCGATTTCAAGCGCAACAAGGTGGACATCCCCGCCAAGGTTGCCGCCATCGAGTACGACCCCAACCGCAGCGCGTTCATCGCCCTGCTGTTCTACGCCGACGGCGAGAAGCGCTACATCCTGGCTCCTCTGGGCCTGAAGGTGGGCGACACCGTTATCGCTTCCGATGACGCTGACATCAAGCCCGGCAATGCGCTCCCCATGAGCCGCATCCCCGTGGGTACCCTGATCCACAACCTGGAGCTGAAGCCCGGCCGCGGCGGCCAGCTGGTCCGTGCCGCTGGCATGAGCGCCCAGCTGATGGCCAAGGAAAACGGCTACGCCACCGTGCGTCTGCCCTCCGGCGAGATGCGCAAGCTGCCCCTGAACGCCAAGGCCACCATCGGCACCGTGGGCAACACTGACCACGAGAACGTTCGCCTGGGCAAGGCCGGCCGTGTGCGTCACATGGGCATCCGTCCCACCGTCCGCGGTGTGGTCATGAACCCCTGCGACCATCCTCATGGCGGCGGCGAGGGCAAGAGCCCCGTTGGTATGCCTGCTCCTGTGACTCCGTGGGGCAAGCCCGCTCTGGGCCTGAAGACCCGCAAGCACAAGAAGTATTCCAACAAGATGATCGTCAAGCGCGCCAGCAAGAAGTAATCGCGCATCCTATAGGAAGGAGGCAGCCATCGAATGAGTCGTTCCATTAAGAAGGGCCCCTATGTAGAGGCCGCGCTGATGAAGCGCATTGTTGAAATGAACAATTCCGGCAAGAAGAACGTTGTGAAGACCTGGTCTCGCGCGTCCACCATCTTCCCGGATTTCGTGGGCCACACTGTTGCTGTGCATGACGGCCGCAAGCACGTGCCGGTTTATGTCACGGAGGACATGGTGGGTCACAAGCTGGGCGAGTTCGCCCCCACCCGCACCTACCGCGGCCACGCTGGCGACAAGACCAGCAACCGCAAGTAATAACGAGAGGAGTGAGAAGTTATGGCAACCCGTTCTAAGGAAAAGACGGCCGCCCGCCGTGCCGGCGCTGACAAGCGCCCCCAGGCCCATGCCAAGTACATTCGCATCTCCCCTCGTAAGGTGAAGATCGTTATCGATCTGATCCGCGGGAAGAATGTGGATGAAGCCCTGGCCATCCTGATGTACACCCCCAAGGCTGCCAGCCCCGTTGTGGCCAAGGTGCTCAACAGCGCCATCGCCAACGCGGTGAACAACCTGGAAATGAACCGTCAGGATCTGTACGTCGCTGAAGTGTACGCCAATCCCGGCCCCACGCTGAAGCGCTATGTTGCCCGCAGCCGTGGCAGCGCCTCTCCCATGCTGAAGCGCACCAGCCACATCAGCGTGGTGCTGGACCAGAAGAAGGCGAAGGAGGCTTAATCCATGGGTCAGAAAGTGAATCCCCACGGCGCCCGCGTTGGTGTGATCTTCGATTGGTCCACCCGCTGGTATGCCGGCAAGAAGGATTTTGCGAACAACCTGGTTGAAGACCACAAGCTTCGCAAGATGCTGAAGGAAAAGTACTACTCCACTGGCATTAGCCACATTGATATCGAGCGTACTGCCCAGACCATCACGGTGAACATCTTCACCGCCAAGCCCGGCATGATCATCGGCCGCGGCGGCGCTGGCATCGAGGCCCTGAAGGCCGACATCACCAGCTTCCTGGGTCGTCCCGCTCACATCAACGTGATGGAGATCAAGCAGCCCGATGCTGACGCTCAGCTGGTGGCTGAGAACATCGCCCAGCAGCTGGAGAAGCGTATCAGCTTCCGCCGCGCGATGAAGCAGTCCCTGCAGCGCGCCATGAAGATCAATGGCGTGAAGGGTATCAAGGCCAGCGTCAGCGGCCGTCTGAACGGCGCCGACATCGCCCGTACCGAGCAGTACCGCGAGGGTTCCATCCCGCTGCAGACGCTGCGCGCCAACATCGACTATGGCTTCGCCGAAGCCAAGACCACCTATGGCCGTCTGGGCATCAAGGTCTGGATCTACAAGGGTCAGATCCTGCCCAAGGTCAAGAAGGCCCCTGCCGCGAAGGAGGTAAAGTAACTCATGCTGATGCCCAAGAGAGTTAAGCGCCGCAAGGTGTTCCGTGGCCGCATGAAGGGCGCCGCTCATCGCGGTAACTTCATCGCCTACGGCGAGTTCGGCCTGCAGGCGATGGAGCCCTGCTGGGTGACCTCCCAGCAGATCGAGGCCGCTCGTATCGCCCTGACCCGCTAC
>SVGL01000019.1 GCA_015056325.1 Clostridiales bacterium
CTTCACCCGTCTGATCGACCGCAACACCACCATCCCCACCAGCAAGTCCCAGGTGTTCTCCACCGCCGCTGACGGCCAGACCACCGTGGAAATCAACGTCCTGCAGGGCGAGCGCCAGATGGCTTACGACAACAAGTCCCTGGGCCGCTTCATGCTGGACGGCATCGCTCCCGCTCCCCGCGGCGTGCCCCAGATTGAGGTCACCTTCTCCATCGACGCCAACGGCATCGTGAACGTCTCCGCTAAGGACAAGGCCACCGGCCGCGAGCAGAACATCACCATCACCGCCTCCTCCAACCTGTCCGAGGAAGAGATCAACCAGCGCGTGAAGGAAGCCGAGATGTACGCAGAGCAGGACAAGAAGCGCAAGGAAGAGGTCGAGACCCTCAACCACGCCGACGGCATGATCTACGAGATCGAGAAGCAGCTGCGCGAGAACGGCGAGAAGCTGTCCGAGGAGGACAAGGCTACCATCCAGACCGAGATCGACGCGTTCAAGAAGGTCCGCGAGGGCGGCAACGCTGACGAGATCAAGTCTGCCATGGAGGGCTTCACCCAGAAGGTCTACGCCATCTTCGGCAAGATGTACCAGCAGCAGGCTCCCGAAGGCGCCGCTCCCGACATGGGCGCTCAGGGCTACCAGCCCAACGCTGACGGCACCTACGACGCCGACGGCGACATCCATTGATCGGCTGATAATAGCTAATACACCGGGAGTGCCATCCACCGGCGCTCCCGGGTTTTCAGGGTTTATGGGGGCATCCGCTGCGGCGGGGAACTCCCTCAGTCAGCGAGCAAGCTCGCTGCCAGCTCCCTCGAGAGGGAGCCTTTATCTGGGTTGCTCTTGGGCTCTTCCATTGCGCCGGTTTAGTGCTGCAGCAAGGAAGACAACCAAAAGGCTCCCTCTCGAGGGAGCTGTCGCCGCAAGGCGACTGAGGGAGCGTAGTTCCGGATTCGACAACCTGCAAGAGGTGAAATATTAGTGGCCAACAAACGCGATTACTATGAGGTGCTGGGCATTGACAAGAATGCCACGGATGACGATATCAAGCGCGCCTTCCGCCGCAAGGCCAAGGAGTGCCATCCCGACCTGCACCCCAACGATAAGGAAGCCGAGGCCCGCTTCAAGGAGCTGAACGAGGCCAACGAGGTGCTGTCCGACCCGGACAAGCGCGCCCGCTACGACCAGTTCGGTTTTGAGGATCCCATGGCGGGCATGGGCGGCGGCGGGAATCCCTTTGGCGGGATGGACTTTGGCGGCATGGGCGATATCCTGGAGCAGATGTTCGGCATGGGCGGTATGGGCGGCATGGGCGGCCAGCGCCGCAATGCACCCCGCCAGGGCGCGGACGTCCGCTATGACCTGCGCATCTCCTTTGAGGAGGCTGCCAAGGGCTGCACCAAGTCCCTGGAGTTCTTCCGCAACGAAAACTGCACCACCTGCAGCGGCACCGGCGCCAAGCCCGGTACCAAGCCCGAAACCTGCAGCATGTGTAAGGGCACGGGCCAGATCCGCCAGTCCGGCGGCTGGATGACCACCGTGCGTACCTGCCCCGGCTGCGGCGGCGCGGGCAAGGTGATCAAGGACAAGTGCCCTGGCTGCGGCGGCTCCGGCCGCATGCGCGTCAAGCGCACCTTGGATCTGAAGGTGCCCGCTGGTGTGGATGATTCCATCGTGCTTTCCAAGCGCGGCGAGGGTGAACCCGGTATCAACGGCGGCCCCGCCGGTGATCTGAACATCCGCATCCTGGTGCGCCCCCATAAGCTTTTCCGCCGTGAGGGTACCAACATCCGCCTGGATATGCCCATCTCCTTCACCCAGGCGGCCCTGGGCGCGGAGATAGAAGTTCCCACCCTGGACGGCAAGGTCAAGTACCAGATCCCTGAGGGGACCCAGACGGACACCGAATTCCGCATTCGCGGAGAAGGTATCCAGCAGCTGGGCAGCAACCACAAGGGTGATCTGATCTTCCGCGTGCGGGTGGAAATCCCCAAGCGTATGACCGACAAGCAGCGCGAGCTCCTGCGGCAGTTTGACGAGAACTCCACCGGCAGGGAGTACGAGCAGCGCAAGTCCTTCTTTGACAAGGTGAAGGATCTGTTCAACTAAAGCTGATCAGGAAAAACGAAAGGCTCTCCGTTTGGAGAGCCTTTTCGCGTACATAAAATCGCGCTTTTCCGTCAATGCTATGTCTGAAAGGAGAATGAGCAATGACAGAAAAGCACGACATTTTTGATGAAGACAACCTGGTGAGCGCCACTGAATGCACCGGCGCGGCTCCCCGAGCCATGGACGAGGAAGCGGCAGAGACCATCGCGGACATCACAAACGCACGGTGCTCGCCGTCGTATTCGGCTGAAGACCCATCTCATTCGCCACTGCTTGGTGGAAATGGGCGTCTTTCTGATACACATAGTTCACGGACGAATCAATCCACGTCCCGTCGGGCCACAAAATCCGGCCTGTTCCGTCGGCTGCTAGGCCGTAATCGGTGATGGATTTGCCTGCCTCCGGCACCAGCACCGTCAGCCGATTCTGCACCCGGTTGCCCAGGAACAGCGCAAACACGCCGGTTTCCACATCCACAGACAGGTGATGCCCGGTGAAGCCGGACAGGCTGATGGCCTTGTCGCTCTCGTAGACGGGTACCTCGCTGTGCCGCTGGACGGGGTGCTTGACGTAGCACTGGGCACCCAGGTACTGTTGGTAGGAGCCGTCCGGGCGGAGATGTCCGGTGCGGTTGCGGCTCATGAAGAGCAAGCTGTCCCGGCTGATCACGTCATAGCGCAGCAGTCCCTGGCAGAGCTTCACCATGTCCCCTGCCGTGGAGAACAGCCCCGCATGACCGCAGGGCTCCGGGGACAGCACCCGTGCCTTGGGGTCGTGGGGGGTACCGGGGAGGATGCCGCTGCGGAGGATATACTGCCCCCGCTCGATGCGGTGCTCGTTGTTGCAGCTCACGCAGAGACTTCGTCTCTCCTTTGGAACAATGAGGTGCGTATTCCGCATGCCCAGCGGCACAAGGATGCAGCGGTTCAGCAGAGCGGCGTAGTCCTCCTGGGCGGCGCCCTCGATCACATGCTTGAGCACCATTGCGTGCATGTCGGAATAGGCGCGGCCGGTCACCACGCCCGGGCGGATATCGAAGAGCAGCGTTCTTCCCGCTTCGGGCGTTGTTTGCGTGTCCACACGGGCGGTGGTGGTCAGCGCGACCTCGAAGCCCAGCACCTGACCCACCGTCACATTGTCCAGGCGGCAAAACTGGGGCGCATAGGCTGTGACAGGCTTGTCCAGGTCAAGGCGGCCAACCTCGCGCAGATGCATAACGAGCAGCCCCGTGAACAGCTTGGTCAGGCTGGCCAGGTCGAAGATGGAATCCGCCGTAAGGGGCGCGCCGGTATCTTCATCAGCCAGGCCGCCCAGGGCCGTGATGGCTTTGTCCGCCGTGCCGCAGGCCACGGACAGGCCGGGCATGATATGGCTCTCCTCCGTGAAAAAACGGATGGAATCCTGCAATGTCATCATATCCCCTCCTTCCATGCGGTGGTTCTCAACAGGAAACAGTCAACCCAACCGCATTAAAAGGGTCGAAGACCCCCGATTCTGGTACAGGGCACGCGGCCCTCGGTGAGATCGCTGAGGTGGTGGCGGGCATGGCCGATGATCACCGTCGTGCCCTGCAGCGCGGACTTGAGGGCGAACTCCAGCTTGGCCCTGGCGCCGTTCGCGCCGGCGCGGGAGGCGCCCACGCAGCTCTCCTGCAGCTTTCGGACGGCGGCGGTCAGTTCCTCCGGGGTGGAAGCCATGACGTCCCTCACGAGGGTCGTCGAATCTGCCGGGTCGCGGTAAATGCCCTCGGTGGAGGTCATCAGCACCAGGGTTCGTGCCTTCACCAGGCCGGCAATGACTGCGGCGGTCTCGTCATTATCGACGCACTCCACCACGTCCTCGCCGTGCTCGCGCCGTACCGCCAGCTCCATCTTGCGGATTTCCTCGTCGCTTACCGGGTCGTTGTAGTTAACGATGGGCACGGTGCCCTGCTGCGCCGCGCGGACGAGAAGCTTGCGGATATACTCACGCTTTTCGACGTCGTTGAAGTGGGTGTGCTCCACCAGCAGCTGCCGCACGCCCACGGTGTGGGGGATAAACTGGCGGTAGTTCTGCATGAGGATGGACTGGCCCTGGGCAGCGTAGTCGGCCTTGATCTCGTCCGCTGCGCCGGTCAGCTCGTGGCCCGCGCGTTTGATGTAGTCCAGCCGGCCGATTTCCGCCGCGCCGGAGGTAACCCAGATCATGCCAGGCTTCAGCTCCGCGCCAAGGCGGGAGAAGATATTGTAGTCAATGTCATTGTCCTCGCGGCGGATGAGGGCCATGGAGCCGATCTTGCCCACGAGGTCGAACTGGTAGTCCAACAGGATCCCTCCTATCAAGAGAAGGGCGGATTGTCCGCCCTGGAATGCGCTTATTTCAGGATGCTTTCGCCGTCAATACGGGCAGGGCGGTAATCCTTGCCCCATACCGCCCAGATGGAGGAGGCAGCCAGATGCTTTTCCTCCAGAGTCTTGTCCAGCCAGGAAATCAGCGACTTGTGGCGCATCTTGATGCCCTTGTGGATGATCACATACTCCACATTGTGCAGATTCCCCGCTTCCTGCCGGATGAAGGTGCGCATGGGGGCGCTCATCATGCCGCAGATGACCGGTACCATCAGCACAATGCGGTCGTACTTTTCAAAGTCTACCTTGTACAGGTCGATCTCCATCGGGCGGCGGGTCAGGGTGGAGACGGTATAGTTCAGCACCTCCTTGAGGGTGCCGCGCCAGGCCATAGGGATGATCTCCAGGCGGGAGGCGCCGATGCGGTGCGCCCAGGAGCGCGCAGCCTTTGCCGTGCGGCCGGTACGGGAATAATACACGATGATGCTCTTCATGGTTCCTCCCAATGGTCAGCGGCGATCAGGGTTGGCCGGGATGTTGAACAGCGTGCGGATGAGCTTCTCCATGCCGTTCACGCCGGCGTAGTAGCCGTGGCCGTTATCCAGCACTGCATCGGCGATGCTGCGGTAGGTCTCGATGCGCTCGTGGTAAAGACGCTCCACCTCGGGCAGGCCTTTCTGGGCCAGCAGAGGGCGGCGGTTGAGCTTGATGTCCCCCATGATTTCGTCCAGCGGGCGGTCAATGAGGACGATGATGCCGTGGTTGCGCATGATCTCCCGGTTGTTTTCGCGCAGCACCATGCCGCCGCCGGTGGAGACCAGGCTGCCCGGCTCCCGGGTCAGCTGAATGAGGGTGTTGGTTTCGGCGTTGCGGAAGGCTTCCTCGCCGTAACGCTCGAAAATCTGTGCCGTGGGGCAGCCAAAGGCCGCCTCGATGCGCTGGTCGGTGTCCACATAGTTCAGCCCCATGTTGGAGGCAACTTTCTTGCTCAGGCTGGACTTACCGCAGCCCGGCATGCCGATGACGAAAATATGCCGATCCATTACGCGTCCTTCCCTTCTTCCAGGAGCAACCCTTCCTGCTCCTGGCGGCTCAGTGCCATGATGCATTCGTACAGCGCGCGGACGCTGCCTGCGAAGTGCCCGTCCTTCAGCATGGACACGCGGGACGCCAGCACCATTTCCTCGCGGGATTGATCCAGCACGGGAAGAGCGTGGGCGATTTTGTACCTGGCCACATCCCTTGCGACCATCATGCGCTGTTCAAAAAGGCGGACGATATCCCGATCCACCTCGTCCAGCTGCTGCCGGCATTCCTCCAGGGATCGCATCATCATCCGCCTCCATTCAACAATATTTGCTATCATTATAGCGGAAAATGCCCGCTTGTGCAAGGGAGATGCTAAACAGTTTCGTGCGGCGAGACAAAAAATGTCCACGAATGCAGCAGGGGGGAGCGGCTGTCAGCGAGACTGTTTGCCGTGCATCTTCTGGAAAGCTAGCTGGCAGATATGGTGGATCATGGCTGCCAGGCATACTGTCAGGCTGATGGCTGCCAGAATGAACCAGCCCGAGCTGAGCCCGGGGGCAATCATGCCAATCAGTCTGAATACGGGCGAATGGATCAGATAAACCTCAAATGAGATGTCGCCCAGGAACGCGCTGATCCGGTTCCCGATCCTGAATCTGCTGTTGAGGCTCAGGATGAAGCACAGGATCGCAAGCCCCAGAAGAATCTTCAGCACATAGTCGCCCCAGAAGACGATGGTTTTGCTCTGCAGGTACAACAGGCCCAGTGTCAGGGAGAGCAGGCATGAAACGACGGTGCTGAGCCACCAATGACGCTGGAAGCACACTTTGATTTTGCCATAGTTGGCATACAAAAGCGTACCCCAAACAAAGCCCATGACCTCTGTCCACCAGGTGGAGCCCTGTATGATGCCGGTCCGCTCCAGGAAATATCCGGCGAGGCTGATACTTGTTACCAGCAGGCAGACGATCAGGTGAGGACTGCATTTCTGGCACTCTGGACGATGGACAATCCAGAAGGCGGCGTAGCACAGCAGCAGCCACAGCAACCATCTGTTGATATGGAGGAGGCTGAGGAGATGAAAGGCTTCTCCGTATGTCACAAGGAACAGGAGGGAAAAGAAGAGATTGGCCGTCCAGTTGGGGATGATCAGCCTGGGCAAGCGGTTTCTCCAGAATGTATGGATTGAATCGGGCTTGCTGCCAAGGCTTGCAGACAGACCATAAGCGGAGGCCATGAAGAAAAACGTCACGCCGATATAAGCAAAACTGCCGGCCAGATCCTGGATGGTGTTCTGGTATGCCTGGGGAATATGGACCAGAATGATCACCACACTCCAGAAGCCGCGCATGGCTCGGGTGCTCTGCCGGTCAAAAAAAGCATCGTTTCCAACGGGGGTATATCTTGCTTTGAAGGCAAGCGTGAAAAATAAGAAAAGAACGATTCCGCACGTGATGACATAATCGAGCATCAATGCAACCACCTTCTGTAAGTCTTCGACTGTGCGCGGTTTGAAGATAAGAGACTGAATCCAGTATATCATACACGCACAATCTGTCAAGCGGCCGCCTCCCGCAGGAAGCTGCGGCGTGAGGATCTTTTTGTAGGATCTGCCGCTTGCAATCCTCCGGCGAATATGCTATACTTGAAATAGTCAAAGATAGTCAGACAAGGAGGCTGCAAAGATGCGACTCAGTGATTCCATCGAGAGCTTCATCAAAACCCTCATGACTCAGGAGGAGCCGGAGGTCGAGCTCAAGCGCAACGAGCTGGCGGAGTATTTCGGCTGCGCGCCCAGCCAGATCAACTATGTGCTGGCGACCCGCTTTTCCCCTGATCATGGGTATATTATCGAATCCCGGCGCGGCGGCGGAGGATATATCCGCATTGTCCGCGTGGTGCAAAGCGGCGCCCAGCGCCTGATGTACCTGACCAACGAGCGCATTGGCGAGGCCATCACCGAGGCAGAAGCGGTGCGGCTCATTCACCAGCTGGTGGAGCAGGGCCTCGTCAGCCTCGCGGAAGGGGAGATCATGCGCTCCGCTGTGTCCGCCCAGGCGATGAGCGTGCCGATCCCCGATGCGCTCAAGGCCGCCCTGCGCGCACGGACGCTGAAAACCATGCTGATGACCATTGCCAGGCAGAACCGCGAAGGAGGTGGCATTCATGGCTGAGAATGAAAACGGCTTCTCCCTGTGTGAGGAGTGCGGCGTGAACGAGGCCTGCTACACCATCTCCGTCATGATGGGCGGGCAGATCACCCAGCGCCATTTGTGCGCGGATTGTATGGCCAAGATGAACATGAACCTGGCAGCCGGCAACGTCAAGCACCTGCTCAGTGCGATCATGAGCGCCATTTCCGGCTCGGTGGAGGAGGCTGCTGCTTCTGCCGCCGAGGAGGCGGAGGAGACCGCGGCCATCGTGTGCGAGCGCTGCGGCACCAGCCTGAGCCAGTTCACCAAGTCCGGCAAGCTGGGTTGTCCGAATTGCTACCAAGCCTTCCGCGAGCAGCTGACGCCCATGCTCCAGCAGATCCATGGCCGCGTCCAGCATGCGGGCCGCAAACCCCTTGATGATGAGGCTGCCCAGCGCCGCCGTGCGCTCTACGACCGCCTGAGCCGGCAGCTGGAGCAGGCCGTGGCCATGGAGGACTTTGAGACCGCCGCCATATTGCGCGACCAGCTCCGCCAGCTGAGCAATGCGGAAGGGGGTGAGCACAATGCGTAACGATGTTGTGCTGTCCTCCCGGGTGCGGCTGGCCCGCAACTACGAGGATATCCCCTTTGATGTGTCGGGTCGCCCGGAGTTCGCGGCGGTGTGCGCGTCCCGTACGGTGAACGCTCTGAAGGCTGCCGGGGTGGACAAGGGCTTCGATCTGTTCCGGCTGAAGGATATGTCTGACGCCTCTCGCAAGGCCATGGCGGAAAGCCGGCTCATCAGCCGCGATCTGCTGAATAACGCCCAGTCGGCTGCTGCGCTGATTCGTCCCCAGGACGCCGTCACCGTCATGATGGGCGAGGACGACCACCTGCGCATCCAGGCCATCCGCCCGGAGATGGATCTGCTCAGCGCTGCAGCCGCCTGCTTCCGGGTGGACGACGCCCTCAGCCGCCAGGTGAACTTCGCCTTTGACGAGCAGCTGGGCTACCTGACTGCCTGCCCCACAAACACCGGCACCGGCATGCGCGCCTCGCTCCTGATGCACCTGCCCATGCTCACCAAGGCCAAGAAGATGGGCGACGTGGGCCAGTTGGTGGCGAAGGTGGGCCTCAATATCCGCGGCGTGTATGGCGAAGGCAGCGAAGCGCTGGGCAACATCTACCAGGTATCCAACCAGGTTACCCTGGGCCGTACAGAGCAGGAGCTCATTGCCACCGTGACCGCCCTGGGCAACCAGCTTTGTGACATGGAAAACGCCCTGCGCGACAAGGCAAAGAACGAGGGGCGCATCCCCCTGGAGGACATGGTTTTCCGTGCCTGGGGAGCGATGACCAACGCCCGGCTCATGCCCCTGAACGAGTTCTACCAGCATTGGTCGAACCTGCGTCTGGGCGCGGCGATGGGGCTTTTGAAGCTGCCTTTGCCCCTGGTGGACGCGCTGCTGGACCACGCTCAGGAGGCCCATCTGTGCGTCTGGGCGGAGGAAGCTCTCTCCGGCGCAGCCCTGGAGGAAGCCCGCGCCACCCGCATCCGCGAGATGCTGGGGATGGCAAAATGATGATGTCTTAGAACAGAAAGGATCCATATATGCCGATTTTCGCATCCTTTTCCAAGCGGGCGCAGCTGGCGATCAAGCTCGCCCGGGATGCTGCCGCCGCGCAGAAGCAGCCCTTCGTGGGCACGATGCACCTGCTGCTGGGGCTGCTCCAGGCCGGGGGCAACTACCCTGCCTGCCTGACCGATCGCGTGACCACCGAGCATGTGCAGCAGCAGCTTGACAACATGCCCCACGAGGTGGAGTCCATCCCCGAGGGGGTGAACCCTGCCGCCGCGCCGGGGAAGATTGCCCTGACGCCCCATGTGCGCCAGGTGTTTCAGCGGGCGGCCCAGCTCACGCCCATTGCCGGGGCCTTCGTCACGGCGGAGATGCTCATGCTGACGCTCGTGGGCGAGCATCCCTACGGCGCGACGCAGTTGCTGCGTCAGCTGGAGGTGCCCTTTGAGCAGGCGCAAAAGGAGCTGATGGCCATCATCCGCGCGGCCCGGGGCGCCAATATGCCTGCCGTGAACGTGGAGAAGCCCGATCAGTCCGACGAACAGCCCAAGAAGCCCCAGCTGCCGCCCCAGCCCGGCATGCCGCCGCTCTTCCCCTTCATGCAGCGCCCCCAGCAGCCGAACCAGCCGGCCCAGCCCCAGGAGGGCAAGGGCCGCCGCGCACCCTCCATGCTGGAGCAGTATGGCCGCGACCTGACGGAGCTGGCCGCGAAGGGTGAGCTTGATCCCGTTATCGGTCGTGACAATGAGATCCAGCGGCTGACGCAGATCCTCATCCGCCGCACGAAGAACAACCCCGTCCTCATCGGCGAGCCCGGCGTGGGCAAGTCCAGCGTGATGGAGGGCCTGGCCCAGCGCATCGCCAGCGGCAACGTGCCGGAGATGCTGCTGCACAAGCGGGTCATCAGTCTGGATATCGGCTCCATGGTCGCGGGCAGCAAGTACCGCGGCGAGTTCGAGGAGCGCCTGAAGAACACCCTGGCCGAGATCCGCAAGAGCGGCGACGTGCTGCTGTTCATCGACGAGATGCATACCATCGTCGGTGCGGGCTCTGCTGAGGGATCCCTGGACGCGGCGAACATCATGAAGCCCGCCCTGGCCCGCGGCGAGCTGCAGTGCATCGGCGCGACGACGCTGGATGAATACCGCAAGCACATCGAGAAGGATGCGGCCCTGGAGCGCCGTTTTCAGCCCGTGCGTGTGGGCGAGCCCACCGCCGAGGAGGCGCTCGATATCCTCCACGGCCTGCGGGAAAAGTACGAGGAGCACCATCACGTCCGCATCACCGACGAGGCGCTGAGTGCCGCTGTCACCCTGGCGGATCGCTACATTGCTGACCGCCATCTGCCCGACAAGGCCATCGACCTGATGGACGAGGCCTGCTCTCGCGTGCGCATCGCGGCCTACACCGCGCCGCCGGATCTGCGCATGCAGGAGAAGGAGCTCGAGGCCATCGAGAAGGACAAGAAGGCCGCCATCGAGCATCAGGATTACGAGGCTGCCGCCAACCTCCGCGACCGCGAGCGCTGCCTGCGCCTGGAGATCGACAAGAAGCGCGAGGCCTGGAACGCTTCCCAGGGAACCGACGGCGAGACCGTTACCGAGGACGATATCGCGGCTGTCGTTTCCACCTGGACGGGCATCCCTGTCACCAAGATGACCCAGAAGGAAATCGACCGCCTGCTCCAGCTGGAGAGCGTGCTGCACCAGCGGGTCATCGGCCAGGAGGAGGCCATCGGCGCTGTCAGCCGTGCCATCCGCCGTGCCCGCGCGGGCCTGCAGGACCCCAAGCGCCCCATCGGCAGCTTCATCTTCCTGGGTCCGACGGGCGTGGGCAAGACTGAGCTGTGCCGGGCATTGGGCGAAGCCATGTTTGGGGACGAAAACGCCGTCATCCGCGTGGATATGTCCGAATTCATGGAGAAGCATACCGTCAGCCGCCTGGTGGGCTCGCCCCCCGGCTATGTGGGCTACGAGGAGGGCGGTCAGCTGACCGAAGCCGTCCGCCGCAAGCCCTACGCCGTCGTGCTGCTGGACGAGGTGGAAAAGGCCCACGGCGATGTGTTCAACATCCTGCTGCAGATTCTGGAGGACGGCCGTCTGACCGACTCCACGGGCCGGGTGGTGTCCTTCAAAAACACCATCATCGTCATGACCTCCAACGCCGGCGCTCACGCCATCAGCCACGGCCGCCAGCTGGGCTTCGGCGCGAAGGAGCGCGTGGACGCCACCAACTACGAGTCCATGAAGGACAGCGTGATGAAAGCGGTGAAGGACGTCTTCCGTCCGGAATTCATTAACCGTGTGGACGAACTGATTGTGTTCCACCCGCTGACGGAGGCGAACATCGAGTCCATCGCCGCGCTGATGCTGAATCAGGTCGCGGACCGCCTCCACGACCGGGCCATCGCGTTGGCCTGGGAGCCCGAGGTGGTCACCAAGCTGGCCCGCGAGGGCTACGACCCGAAGTACGGTGCGCGTCCGTTGCGCCGCCTGATCCAGCGCACGGTGGAGGACGGCCTCTCCGAGGAGCTCCTTGCAGGCCGTATTGCCCTGGGCGACAGCGTGCGCCTGGTGGTGGAGGCAGACAGAATCATCGCCAAGCGGGTTGACAACCTCGCCACGCCGGAGGAAGTGGCTGCACTGCCTGCTGCGGCTCCTGCACTGATGGAAGCAACTGAATAAAATGTGCCCTGACTGGATGTGTAAGTCCAGCCAGGGCGTTTTGTGTCATTTGAGGGTGACGGGCAGCTTAATGCGGAAGCCGTCCTCCGTTTCGTAGACGAGGATGACCGTGTCGGGCAGGGACTGCGCAACCTCGATCAGGCAGCAGTCAAACTGGCGGAACCAGGTGCCGTCAGGGGACTCCTCCACGGTGATCTCGTACATGGGCATCAGGCACATGCCGTAATGGTCAAGTTCGTTGCCGTCTTCGTCGTAGAAGGCAAAATTCATGCTGTCTGACCAGCGGACGATGTCCTCATAGTTGGCATTTTCCGGGGTGAAGGTCGCGACAATGTGGGTCTGCAAGGGTGAGATGCTGATGCTCTGCACGGCGAGGGTCGTGCCGTCCTTGATGACGGGAGCGGGGAGCTCCGGCGTACGGACGGAGGCACGGGCGGCCTTCAGGTCGAGGTCGAAGCCAACCTTCATTTCACTGCGGGAAAGGCCCACGCCGGTCACCTGGTTCACCGGGCCGAAGCCCTGCACCAGCCCTTCCTCCGGGTCGTTGATGATGAATCCGTCGCCTCCGGCGATGACATAATAGCCCTCGTTCCACTTCTGCCGGATGGCGTCAGCATCGAATTCGTCCATCAGGTACACCGGCTTGTCCGGGGTATACACGCTCACAATCATCTCCACATGGAGGGTATTGCCGGTGAGGGAGGGCAGATTAACCCATTCGCCGTCCATCATGGTGCCGTCGTTGCACCAGCCTGGAAGCCATTGGTAATCGAAGTCATCGGTGCCATCGGTAAAGATGGTCTCACCGTTGGCGGTGAAGTCTTCTACCACCAGATATACCGGCGTTTCCGGCTTGGTATTGCTTACGGCGTAGTCAAAGGCCAGGTACTCGCCATCCGTGATGGCGCTGTCGATACGCAGGGTCACATTGCCGGTCTTTGCGTTGGCGGACACCGGCTGCATCAGCGTCTGCGCGTCGCTGTCCGGCTGGATGCCCAGGAAGGCCAGCACATTCCAACCCTCCGCAATGGCAACGGTGGTCATCAGGGTCAGAATCGCGGCCACCAGAATGGCCACAGGGAATTTGCGCTTCATGGGTTCCTCCTCCTTCACGGAGCGGGCGGCGTCCATCAGCGCGGCGCGGCAGTCATCCGGCATGGCCGGGTAGGCAGCGCGCAGGGTGAAATCCTGATTCTTCATACCTCCAGCTCCTTTCTCAGTTGTTTTTTTGCGCGGGCGATGCGGCCCCGCACGGTGGTTTCCGGCAGATGCAGCACCCGCGAGATTTCATGATAGGACATGCCCTCGGAGTACTGGAGCATCAGCGGCAGACGCAGATCTTCCGGCAGCGCGCGCAATGCCAGAGATAGCGCAACATCCGGTGGGGGAGCGGATGCTTCCGGCGCATCCTCCAGGGACAGGACGGACCGCCGCTTGCGCAGCATCCCCCGGCAGACATTGATGCAGATGCGTGTCGCCCAGGTGCCAAAGTAGGCCTGATTGCGCAGAGCGCCCCGGTGCTGCCAGGCGCGCAGGGCAGTCTCCTGCAGAGCATCGGCTACATCGGCATTGTTCCCCAGGATGGTCCAGGCCACCCGGTAGAGGGAATCCGCCCGCTCGTCTATCAGCCGGACGAAGCTTTCCTTGTCCATGAGGGCTTCTCCTTTCGCGTGCATCATGTGCTGTAACGTTACACTTATTAGAGTTCCTGGTCAAGCATTTCCTCACGGGCAAATAAAAAATCGCATGAGCATCTGCCCATGCGATCATGTGGATTACTTCTGCTGCTCAAAGAGCATGCCGGGATCCTCTTCCTCCGCCATGGCGTCGGCTTCGATGATCTCCAGGGTGACCTCCACGTCGATGTACTCACCGTCGGGGGCGTCCTCGTTGGCGCTGCGCTCCAGCAGGCCCTCGGCGCGGTAAACCTTCACCTGGAGGGTGTCGCCGACCTTGTACTTGCCCACCAGGGCGATCAGCTCCGCGGTGTCGGTGATGATGGTGTCGTTCACTTCCACCACGATGTCGCCCGCGATGAGGCCGGCCTTGTCGGCAGGACCGCCCTTCTCCACCTCGGTGATGAACACGCCGTCGGGGATCTGGCCCAGGCGGGCGGCGCGGCTGGAGGCATTCACGTTGGCGATGGAGACGCCCAGGCGGGGCTTGCCGGTCAGGTCATCAGCCGGGGCAGCCTCGGACTTTTCCTTTTCGGGCTTGACCAGCTCCACCTTGCCGGAGAGCACGTCCTCGATCATGGGCTTCACCGCATTGATCGGGATGCACATGCCGATGCCCTCTACGGAAGCGCCGGAGTAGTAGCTGCCGGTGTACTTGAGGGTGGGGATGCCCATCAGCTCACCGGTGACGGAGAACATGCCGCCGCCGGAGTTGCCGGAGTTGATGGCAGCGTCCACCTGGATCATGGCGTTGGTGATGGTCTCCTTGCGGCCGTACTTGTCGTAGGTCTCGGACTCAATGCCGCGGTTGAGTGCGCTGATGATGCCCACGGTTGTGGTCTTGGCAAACCCCAGGGGATTGCCGATGCAGATGGCCCAGTCGCCCACCAGTAGCTTGTCGCTGTCGCCCAGGGTGACGTGGGGGAGCTTGCAGTCAGGGGCATAGAGGATGGCCGCGTCCATGGTTTCGTCCCAGGCGATGAGGCTGGCGGCATATGCGGTGGTTTCGCCGGCATCGTCGGTCACGGTGACCTCCAGGCGGTCCGCCTCTTCCACCACATGGTAGTTGGTCAGCACGAAGCCTTCGCCGATCACCACGCCGGAGCCGGTGGAGGCCAGCTGCTCGCGGGTTTCGGGCTCCTGCTCGCGGCCGCGGTCACCATAGTCGAAGCCGAAGCCGAAGTAGAATCCGCCAAAGCCATTGCTGTAGTTGGAGTAGGTGACCTCCTGATAGTTGCTCACACCCACCACGCTGTCACGCACCTGGGCAATGGCAGCGGTGAAGGGGGAGGTGTGGATGACGGTGGTGACATTTCCCTCCGCCAGGGCGGCAGGGGCGGTGAGGCTGATGGCGGAGCCGATCATGATGCAGCTCAGCGCCAGGGCGACGCAGCCAATAAAGCGACGCATACGGTTGCTCATACGATAACCTCCTGTATATGAATCATGGGATGAACCGGCCTTAATCCGGCTGACAAGCACAGGATAACAGATGCATTTGTCCTGGGTTTGAACGAATTGTGAACATGTGCATAAAATCGGTGAATTTTTTACCGGAGGATCTTGTTTTCCAGCGCGATGAGCAGGAACACCGCGGCGCCCACCAGCAGCGAGAAGGCCAGGGGCAGCAGGGCGGCGAGTCCCTGCAGTGCGCCGATGACGATCAGCACCAGCAGCATCACAGCGGAGACAGCCAGCATCATACGGGGTAGGCGGCTGGCTGCTCCTTTGAGGGTGAATCCCTTGCCGCAAAGGCGCATCGCTGCACTGCAGGCGCCGGCCACGGAGATCAACCCGCTGGCCATGAAGGCCAGGACGCCGGGCTGCGACAGCAGGAAGAGCCGCGTCAGCAGCGCGATTACCATCAGGATGATGGCGGTGGGCAGCCGAAGCTTGGGGGCGGTCAGATCCACGCCGATGGCGATGGCCCCGAAGAGCATCAGTCCCGCGATGAACAGCGGCACCCAGGTGCTGCCGGCAAGCACTGCCACCCCCAGGGCAGTCCCCAGGAAGAGGGCGAAGTGCCGCAGCGTCTCCTCAATGGTGCGGAAGCGCTGGCGCAGCTGGGAAATGGGTTCCACCAGAGATTCGCCGGGCACGCGGGTGACGCCCAGGGCGCTTTCGCCGGTGATGGCGTCGGGGGTCAGCCGGATGTCGGGGCGGGCGTGGTGATCGGGCAGCTCCAGCAGCATGCGGAGGCTCGCCAGGTCGGTATCAGCCTGGGCGTCGGCATCCAGCATGACGGTCAGGCCCATCGCGCGCAGCTCGGAAACCTCCTGCAGGGCGGAAAGGTGAAGCTCTTCGCCCACGCCGGCCATGCCCAGAAAGATGGGCTGCTCGTAGTTCAGCGCTGTGCCCCAGGCCATCACGCGGCAGTTTGCCTGGGTGATGTAGCCCTCGGTATCGGCAATGCGGATTTTGTCATGATCAGTCAGGGGACGGGTGCTGCCTTCCCAGATCGCAGGGCACAGATTTGCAACAGCCATGGGAGCACCCAGGTAATAGCGGCGCTCGTTCATGCCGTCCCGCACGGTGATGACGGTGACGTCCCCCTGCTTTTCCCGGGCAAGCACCGGGTTGTGGCTGCGCAGCCGATCCGGTTTGATGTTCAGGGCCTGCACTGCGCTGAGGATGGCGGCACGGTCTGCCGGTGGCAGGGTATCTGCGGTGAGGGTCATGGCCGCGCCCAGCAGCAGCGCGCCGGAGCCCAGGCGCATGCTGAGGGAATCAGCCACGTCCACGGGCTGAGCGGCAGCGCGCAGTCGGGTACCTTGGCCGATGAGGGATGCGTCAATGGTGACGGTCTCGCACAGGGCGTCCTTGGGGCGGGGCGTGCGCTGATAGACTGCCCCGAAGGCGTGGTGCCGATGCAGCAGATACAGGAGCAGCACTGCGTTTATGAGCAGCAGCGCAGGCAGGCTCAGCCAGGTCAACCCCAGCAGCCACGACAGCAGCAGAATCAGCAGATTTGCCGCCGGATACAGCCACTTGCGGTGGCCTTGCAGGGCCGCATCGCACCAGCGGGCCAGCTGGTAGGAGTTCAGTTTCATGGGGAACCTCCAGGTTAATGGGAAATCAGGGCGGGGTGATAGAGAAACTCGCCGTCCCAGGCGACGCTGCTGTCCAGGTCAGGGAGCTGTTCGCCTGCGAAGAAGAAGCGAACCCGCCGAACCTCCAGCATCTCACACAGGGTATTGACCATCGCGTAGGCCATCAGACGCTGATCCATGCCGGATTGGCGGATTATGTCCGAATACCTGGCGGAAAAGTTTACCAGCAGGGTATCTCCGTGGACGGACAGGCCAAGGATATCTGCGTCGGCAAGACCTGCAGGCAATGCGCCCACGGCGGGGGATGCCATGGCCAGCAGCACGGCGCGGGGATTGGTCACGCTGCGGTAGGGCAGGGACAGTGTGCTGGCGGTCAGCTGAGTGCTGTCAGGGATGTATACCGTGGTCTGGCCCATCAGCGTCTGGGGGAAGGAGGCGCGGGTCATCAGTGCGCCGGGGAAAAGCTGCGAACCCAATGTGGGGCTGTACAAGCTGGTCAGCGCGCCATCGCCCATGAGGATGCACACCTGATGCAGCGAGGGTACAAAGCTGGTCAGCGTGGTGGTGATGGCGGCAAACATGCACGCCGGGTCACAGCCGGCTGCGGTAATACGCTCCTTCACGTCGGCGGTAAAATGAAGGGTGACACGCCGTCCGCCGCTTTCCAGGTCTGTGACTTCCGGCTTGAAGAGAAGCATGGCGTTCAGGTCGGGCATATCCGCCGCGCCGGTCAGGGCGTCCGCACCGGAGGAAAGCGCGCTGAGCAGGGCAATCACCTGCTGCTGGGGGTGCTGTCCGGGGAAGGCGATGCGCCGGGCTTCTGCGACGATGCCCTTGCCGTCCGCCAGCGGGAAATACAGCGCGGCGGCGGCAGTCAGAGGCGTTTGGGCTGGCAGATCGCCCACGGGGGTGCGGCGGGCGGCCATTTGATCCCAGAGCACAGGCAGCTCCTGGGCGGGCGGGGCGGTCAGCAGGCCCAGGGGCAGGTTGCCGCCCACATCCATGGCCACAGGCCGTCCGGCGATGAGAAGATTCACATAATCGACGTCATCCAGCTCGCACAGGGTGGCTGCGATGGCAAGCGCTGCGGTGTACAGCTCCTGGCTGGACAGCGACAGTGCGCTGGCGGAGAGGTTGACGGTGCACAGGCTGCCAGAGATCTCCACCGGGTTTGCGCCGTAGAGGGAGATCTCCGCCATCCCTGCAATGGGACGTACGCGGCTGTTCCCCGGATGGGTCAGCAGGGCCTGCAGGATGGCCTGAGCGGGATGCTGATCCCGGGTGAGCAGCAGGGGCTCGTAGAAGGTGAGCAGGGTCTGTCCGTCCTGGGAGGGCAGATGCAGCGCCGCAATGACCTCCTGCTGGAGGCCGGCGTCACCGATGGGAGCTTCCGGGGCGGCAGGGGCTGGGGGCAGCGTGACGTTGGGAGCAAGGGGTGCTGGGGTAGTGCAGCTGCTCAGCATGGCTGTGCAGAGCAAAAGGCAGGCAAGGCATTTTATGGTTTTCATGGCAGTGCCTCCCTTCCTGTCAGCTGGGAGAGGCCTACGCGCCAAAGCCCCTTCTCCCGGGTCAGACGCAGCACCATGCCCTCAAAGGGCGTCTCCCTGCCGTCGGTCATCCATGCGCCGCTGACGGTATAGGTGGCGGTCTGCCCCCCGAAGGACACGCTGCCGCCTTTGACACGGACGTGCAGCAGATGGGGCTGCGCTGCCATAGCTTCCAGGAAGGCTGTCTCGTCGGGGCGGATGGCGTTGGTGGCCGGATCGGTGCGGGCGATATAGCGATACAGTCGGGCAAAATCCCGCTCCTGCCAGCACTGGAGGATGACTTCCGCCGTGCGCGCCGGTGTGAGAAGCAGGCTTTCGTCACGGATGAGGGGATCAGCCAGATCCATGTTGCCATCCAGGGTATAGTAATCCTGGCGCAGGCGGAGGCTGTCGGTGGCATTGCCGGTCTGTTCCACCAGGATGACCACCCTGTCAACCGCGAAGTTTTCCGTGATGGTGGCAGCAATGGACTGCATGGCCAGCTGGCGGCGCAGGGGAACTTCGATGGCCCAGGCGGTCTGGGTGCGCCAGGCAGCAGGCTCATCGGGATAGCTGTTCATGATATGGCGGGAGAGGGTGACGAACATCACCGGGCCGGCCTGTGTGGCGGAGATCACCTGCGTCCCTGTGGGGAAGAGGCTGTTCAGACCGGCAGATGCAGTGCTGGGACCGGCCACCAGCGCGCGGAGGATGGCCAGGGCGTGTCCCTCTGTGCGGGAGTGGGTGATGGCGCGGCTTTCGGCAGCCAGGAAGGGTTCTTCGCCATAGCGGAACCAGAGGGTAGCCTGATCCTCATTTTCCGGCAGACCATCGATGATGGGGGCGGGGATATCGGCGGGGGCAGTCTGCACAACGGAGGTGAGGGGGGCACGGCTGCAGCCGGTCAACAAGAAAGTCAGGAGCAGCAGGGGCAGAAGCTTGCGCATCAGGCGTCCCCCTTTCGGATAGGCAGTGTCACAGTGAAGGTGGAACCCTTGTCGGCGGCGGAATCCACGGTGATTTCGCCCCCGTGGAGCTGCACCATCTGCCGCACGATGGAAAGTCCCAGACCGGTGCCGCCGGTGGCACGGGAGCGTGCCTTATCCACCCGGTAGAATCGGTCGAAGATGTGGGCAACATCCTCTGCAGGGATGCCGATGCCTGTGTCGCGGACGGTCAGGACTGCCTCCCGGTTGTCTGCGCGGAGGCAAACCTCCACTGTGCCGCCTTCGGGGGTGTACTTGACAGCGTTGTCGATCAGGTTGTACACGACCTGGCTGAGTTTGGATTCATCGCCGGTGAGAAGCACGTTCTCATCCAGCTCTGCCTGCAGGGTGAGGCGGGCCTTCTCGGCAGCGGGGCGAAGGGCATGGACGGTATCCTCGCACAATTCAGTCAGGCTGATTTTTTCCAGTTTAAGGCTGGCTGCGTGGCTGTCCATCTGGGTCAGGGTCAGCAGATCGGTAATGATGCCGGAGAGTCGGTCGATCTCGTGGTTCATGTCCTGCATGAACTCTGCCCGGAGCTCCGGAGGCATATCGGGCTGGTAGATCAGGTTTTCCAGCAGGATTTTCATGGTAGCCAGGGGCGTTTTCAGCTCGTGGGATGCATTCTGAACAAACTGGCTGCGGCTCTGGTCGAAATGCTCAATCTGTTCTGCCATGGCGTTGTAGCTGTCAGCCAGATCTTTGAGCTCTCCCGTGGCGCGGACGTCAGCACGGGCGCTCAGATCCCCCTTGCCCATCCGGCGGATGGTGGAGGTCAGGGACTTGATGGGCGCTGTCAGGGTAAACGCGAAAATCAGCGCTGCGATCAGCGCAGCAGCAGCCACCACGATGAACACGGTCATGAGCTGGCGCTCGACGTGCTGGATGGCCTGGTGCAGTTCGATGACTGGCGTAGAGATCAGCACTGCGCCGATGATCTCGCCATCATGCACCACGGCGGCGGCACAAAGGGCGGCATAGTCGTCCGTGGTTTCCAATCGGTGGATGCCGTAGGCCTGGGTTTCGGCGCCGGAAAGGACGGTCATTACCTCCGGGGTTTGGCTGCGGGTCCCCTCCAGGAGGGCCAGGGTGTCCAGCTGAATTTTGCCGCTCTGATCAATCAGGAGGATGCGTCCCTCTGCGTCAGCGGCGGCGGCATCCAGGGTATCCGCCAGAGTTTCCAAATCGGCGGAGGCAAAAAAAGGCGCAGCCGACGCAGCCAGCTTCTCTGCATAGAGGCTGGCCTGACGGGTGCGCTGTGCATACAAAGTGGACGACACCAGCCCCGTCAGCAGGGCGGCCATCGCCGCAAAAGACGTCCCCAGAATGATGAGGAATGTCAAAAGTATTTTCCAGCGGATGCTGTTCAGCTGCAGCCGCTTAGTCCTGATCGGTGAAATAGTAACCCACCTTCCACTTTGTCAGAATGAACTCAGGCTGATTGGTGTTGCGCTCGATCTTCTCACGCAGGCGGCGGATGTGCACGTCCACGGTGCGGGCGTCGCCGGTGTAGTCATACTTCCACACGTTCTCCAGCATTTCCTGGCGGGAGAAGGGACGGCCGCGGTGGGTGATAAACAGATGCAGCAGGTCGAATTCCTTGGCCGTCAGCCGCACATCCTCGCCGCCCAGCTTCACCGTGCGCTTGAGGAGGTTGACCTCCAGGTCGCGCACCCGCAGGATCTTCTTCTCCTCCATGGGCGTCACGGCCCCGGCGCGGCGCAGTACCGTGCGGATGCGGGCGCGCACCTCCAGGATGTTGAAGGGCTTGGTCATGTAGTCGTCCGCGCCATATTCCAGACCAAGGATCTTGTCCATATCCTCGCCCTTGGCAGTGAGCATGATGATCGGCACGTTGGACTGCTCGCGGATGCGCTGGCACACGCTCAGGCCGTCCAGCTTGGGCAGCATCACATCCAGCAGCACCAGGTCAAAATTTTGCGTTTGGAATTTGGCCATCGCCTCTTCGCCATCCATGGCAAGGTCGGTTTCGTAGCCTTCCTGTTCCAGCGTATATTTTAGGCCCTTGAGCATCAGGGGTTCGTCGTCTACCAGCAGAATGCGCTTACCCACGTTATCACCTCATATGTTGAACCGCCCGTCTTTCTGAATGACGGGGGAGTTGCTTCTATTGTACGATGAATTGTGAAAAAAATCAAGCACTGATGAAACCGATTCGTTACACCTGTAAGGGGAATTTATCCTTTTTAGCAAAAAAATCCTGTGCAAGGCGGCCGTTTTCAATGCAAAGACGCCGCTGGGCACGTTGGGCAACCTGCATATCATGGGTGATGAGCAGCAGTGTGTGGCCTTCCTGGTTCAACTGATCCAGCAGAGCAAGGATGTCCCTTGTGGACTGGGGATCCAGGGCGCCGGTGGGTTCGTCTGCCAGGAGAAGGGGCGGATGGAGGCTCAGCGCCCGGGCAATGGCGACCCGCTGCTGCTGGCCGCCGGATAGCTGAGCTGGCCGGTGGTGCAGCCTTTCCCCCAGGCCGACACGATGCAGGAGAACTTCGGCCCGGGCGAGCCGTTCCTTCTCCGGGACGCCGCGGAGCATCATGGGCAGCGCTGTGTTTTCCAGCGCCGTCAGCCGGGGAATGAGCTGACACCCCTGGAACACGAAGCCGATCTTCTCTCCACGCACCCTGGAAAGCTCCTGCTCGGACAGATGGGAGACATCCTGGCCGTCCAGGATATAGGCGCCGGCAGTGGGACGATCAAGGCAACCAAGCAGGTGCATCAGCGTGGACTTGCCTGATCCGCTGGGCCCAACAATGGCGGCGTATTCACCCGGTGCGATGTGAAAGCTCACGTCTGACAGGGCATCGACGGACTGGCCGTTCATCGTGTAGCTGCGGCAAAGATGGCTGACGCGGATCATACTTTTTCCTCCGGCACAAAAAACTCCCGGAGCTATCATGCCCCGGGAGCGGCATCAGAATAGCGGCTGACGCCACTATTTTGAGTATTGCACTCCGTCGCTGGTCGAGCCAAAGGCTCTCCCGGCCGCTCCTCCGCGTAAGGAATGAATTTTGCTTTCAGCTATCACCGAGACAGGCTCGGCGCTGGCTGCGCTTGCACATTGCAAGCAATGAGCTGCGCTGCTGGGCATCGCTAGCCTCAACGCAAAATTCGCCCCGCCCGCGCGGCAAAGCCCCGCGATGCGATTACAGTCAGAGGGCCTGCGGGCCCTCCGACACCTCCCGGAGATTGTGGACAAAAAAACTCCCGGAGCTATCATGCCCCGGGAGGATGGATCATATCGCTTATTTGATGCGGGCGAAGTAGTCCAGCAGATTCTGGCCGGCGATCTTTTCGATGGCGTCCTCGCTGTAGCCGAAGTTGCGCAGGGCGTTCAGCAGGTTCTCCATCTGACCGGGATGGCGCAGGTCGTCAGGGTAGCGCTCGATGCCGTCGAAGTCGGAGCCGAAGCCCACGATTTCCGCGCCGCCCAGCTGGCAGATGTGGTCGATGTGCTGGGCGAGGGTAACGGTGTCGGCCTCCTTGCTCTCGGAGAGGAAGGCGGGGTAGAAGTTCACACCGATGAAGCCGCCGTACTGGATCATCAGGCGGATCTGGTCATCGGTGAGGTTGCGGAAGTGGTCGCACAGGGCACGGCAGCAGGAGTGACTGGCCATGGGCGGACGGCTGCCCTTCATGAACAGGTCGTAGAAGCCGCGCTCGTTCAGGTGGCTGACGTCCACCGCCATGCCGCAGCGCTGCATCTCATTGATGACCTTTACGCCGTAGTCGGTCAGGCCGTCGGTGGCGTTCTTCTTGGCGGGGGTGGCCAGGGCGTTTTCGTTGTTCCAGACCGGCGCGCCCATGCGGATGCCGCGCTCCCGCCAGAAGGCTACCTTCTCGATGCCGTCCTGGAAAACCTCGCAGCCCTCCAGGCTCAGCAGGAAGTGGGGCTTGCCGTCCACGGCCTCGGAGGGATCATCCACCTGGGGGATGCCGGCGTCGATGAACTGCTGGCGGGCGGCATATTCCTTCTCTGCAATGCCGGCATAGTCGCCGCCGGGGCCCTTGGGGCCGGACCACAGGGCGAAGGTCTGCAAGGTCACACCGCCCTCATGCAGGCGTGCAGGGGTGATGTCCACCTCGTCGATCTTCATGCCGCGGGCCAGGTTGAACAGGGTGTCAGAGTGGGTATCTGCGATAAACATAAGAGGGCCTCCTTACTCAATATCGGTGGTCAGGCGGGTGAAGAGCTGCCGCTGTACGGGCAGCACCACCAGCTGGAACCAGTCCGGGTGCTCGCGGATCATCAGCTGCCACAGCTCGATTTCGGTGGGCAGATCGCCCCGCTGGTTCAGGAAGGTCAGGCAGCGGGCTTCCATCTCCCGCGCCAGGGTCAGGATCAGCTTTTCCGGAACGACGAACATCGTCGGATCCGGCTCGCCGTTCACCATGGCGATCATGATTTTGTCCGTGCAGACCTGCTTGAAGCGGAACACGGAGCCGGTGTACAGCGGTACCTGCACGCAGTCCGCATCCAGCCAGATGTAGTGGCTGTGGGTCAGCTCCCGGTCGCGGGCCTTGGCCAGAATGGCAGCCTTGGAGAGCTTCTGCAGCAGCTGGGGTGCGTCCACCGGCAGGTCCATCATGTACCGGGGCTTGAATTCCAGCACATTGGGCAGGAAGTCAGTGATCTTGCGCAGCTGCATGGGGTCGGCATAGGCAAGCAAGGGCAGGTGTTTCAGTCCGGCCAGGCGCTCCAGCCAGCGGCGGGTCTCCTTGGGCATGTCACCCGTGCACAGGGTGACGCACAGGGGCTGAGGCGCTTTTCCGGCGGCCTGCTGGCGACCCTGCTGCCACAGGCGGAAGCGTTCCTGCACCTTGACGGCGACAGGTACCTTCATGCGGAAGTTCAGCTCCTCGTTCACCATGCCGCGGCGGCTCTGGGCACTGAGGCTGCCGGTGCGGAAGTCCACGCCAAACACTTGGGCGAAATCTTCACACAGCGGGTGTTCCGGGGCAACGCGGCAGGGGGGGACGGGAACATCCCACACCAGGCGGATGACCGGCTTGGGCAGCGTGTAGAACTGCCAGCCGCCCTCGAAGGCCCGCAGGAAGAGGGGATCGACGCTCTCCTCAGCCATCTGCCGGAAGAACCCTGCCGGGGCAAAGGCAAAGTCAGGGTGCAGGAAAGGGCCCCGCTCCAGGCCTGTGGTGTACTTCAGCGGCGTGCCGTGACGGAAGGTGAGCTCGCCATCCACTGTGAAGGCGTCAGCGCCCACGGGGCACACGGCGTCCAGCGGATCCTCGCGCACGGGCAGGCAGCCGGTAAGGACGTTCAGGGCCTTCTCGGCATTGGGGCAGCGGCGCAGCTCATGCAGGAGCGCCTTGTCCCAGCCCTTGGTGAAGCGCATGGCGGGATGGGCCATCAGCACATGGCTCTCGCCCTGCCACAGCTCCGGCATGGAGCGCCAGGCATTCTCCTCCGGGCAGAGGAACTGGATGTTGCCCAGGGCGGCCATCAGGGCGTGAGATTCTTCGTCCGGCTCGTTTTCCAGCGTCACGCCGAAGGACAGCGTTGCCGGGGCGGCGGCGTTCTCCTTGGCGGAATAAAGTGCAGTCTGCGCGTCCAGGAAATCCGCAGCGGACATGAGGATAAGGATGCGATCCATAAGGAACCTCCTTGTTAATTCAGAATTCGGAATGCGGAATTCTGAATTGAGAATGTGGGGCTTATTTGATAAACCGGCGCAGCGCCAGGGACACGAAATAGCAAGCTGCCGCATACAGCACGATGGCCGCGCCGGCAGAGGTATCCCAGGCGTAAGCGCTGAGCAGGCCTGCCACGCCGCTGAACAGGGCAAGGCTGACACTCCACACCGCGTGGCTGCGGCTGGAACGGGCCAGGTTACGTCCGGCGGCGGCAGGGAGGATCAGCAGCGCATTGATGAGCATCACGCCCACCCACTTGATGGCCAGCATGACCGCCACGGCCACCAGTACGACGAAGAGGCACTCCACCACGCGGGTATGTACGCTGCGGGTGCGGGCCAGGGAGGTATTGATGGAGCCCAGCAGCAGGTGGTTGTACATCGCTGCCCAAAGGGACGTGCCGGCGATCAGCGCGATCAGCAGATAGGCGAGGTCAGCGGGGGTAACGGCCAGCACGTCGCCCACCAGCAGGGTCGAATATTTGGCAAATCCGCCGCCGCGGGAGAGGATCAGCAATCCCGCCGCAATGGACGTGGAGGAGAACACGCTGATGACCGTATCGGTGGAAGCCGCGCCGGTCTGCTTGATGCGGCTGATCAGCAGTGCCCAGATGACGCCGAAAACGAGCATCGCCAGCAAGTCGCTGGAGACGCCCAGCACGATGCCAAGACCGATGCCGGTCAGCGCGCTGTGGCCCAGGGCGTCGGAGAAGAAGGCCATCTGCTGATTGACCGCCATTGTACCCAGCAAGCCCAGCAGGGGCGTGAGCAGCAGAATCGCCAGGAAGGCGTTCTTCATGAAGGTGAAGCTCAGGGCCTCGATGGGCAGGAGGGTATCAATAATGCTGTAAATGAAGTCCATCATGCCTCGCCTCCTTCCTGATTGTCGAAGGTGGTGCGGGGCGTCCAGCGCTCCACGCCGTGATGGCGGGCGGAGGTCAGGTTGCGTGCGCCCACCGCGAATGCCTTCTGGAACTCGGGGGAGGCGTAGACATAATCCGGCGGCCCCTGCACCAGCACGGACTTATCCAGCAGCACGACGTGGTCGGCGTACTGGCGCACCAGGTTCAGGTCGTGACTGACCAGGAGAATTGCCATGTGGTGCTGCTCCTTGAGGCGGTTGACGGTGTCAAGGAACATGCGCAAGCCGTTCTGATCCACGCCGGAGACGGGCTCATCCAGCACCAGCAGGTCGGGGGCGGGGGAGATGGCCAGGGCCAGCAGCACGCGCTGCAATTCGCCGCCGGAGCAGCGGCCCAGGGGGCGCTTCAGCAGCTCTTCGCCGTTCACGTCACGAAGGGCGGCGCGCACCTTCTCGCGGGTACGGCGGCTGATGCCCGTCCATACCGGGCGCTTGGTGAAGGCCGCGGCCATGAAATCCTCCACGGTAACGGGCATTTCCTTGTCAAAGTCCAGGTGCTGGGGCACATAGCCGGTGCGCAACCGGGGCACGGCGCGGCCATGGTCATCCACATGGCGGATGGCGCCGCCGTGGGGCAGCTCTCCCAGCAGGGCGCGGATAAGGGTCGTCTTGCCGGCGCCGTTCTGGCCGATGAGCACGGTCAGCTGGCCGCAGTGGATGTGCATCGACACATCCTGCAAAAGGGTCTGTCCGCCGCGCACGACATTGACCTTGTCCAGCGCGATGCGGCACAGGGAACAAACTTGATTGGGCATTCTTGCCTCCGGAATAGCAATCGTCAAAAATGGGTATAATCCTACAAATACATTATACCACGCCCGTCAAGGGTTTTCTACCGGAAAAAAGAAGGAATCGACGGACTTTTCGCGTATATATTCAGGAGAGAAACATCCGGCACCGCCGGTTATGAGGAGGATATGCGCATGATCGCACTGGCGAGCGACCACACCGGAATTGAAATGAAGAAGGAAATCATGAAGATGCTGGACGAGATGGGCCTTGAATGGAAGGACTTCGGCACCAACGAGCCCGTCTCCTGTGACTACCCCATCTACGGCTACCGTGCGGCCAAGGCTGTGGCGGACGGCGAGTGCGACCGGGGCATCCTCATCTGCGGCACGGGCATCGGCATCGGTATCGCTGCCAGCAAGGTCAAGGGCATCCGCGTGTGCACCTGCTCCGATGTGTATTCTGCTGAGCTGAGCAAGCGCCACAACAATTCCCAGATCCTGACCATGGGCGCCCGCGTGGTGGGCGTTGACCTGGCCAAGATGATCGCCAGGCACTGGCTGACTGCCGAGTTCGAGGGCGGCCGCCATCAGCGCCGGGTGGATATGATCACCGCGATTGAGAACGGCGAAGTGCTGTAACAGAAAAAGCTCCCTTTGGGGAGCTTTTTCTGTTACAGATCGATGCGAACCTTCACGCCCTCTGCGGTATCGATGGAGGCCAGCGGCAGTCCGCCCATGAGATAGCGGGAATCCCGCAGAGCGGTCAGCATTTCTTTGGCTTGCTCGGCGGTGATGGGTGGAGGGAGCTTTTCGGCAGCCTGTACATCCTCAAGAGAAATCATGTCGTCCAGATCGCCGCTTCGCCACAGGGCTGCGACCTTTTTGTCATAGTCCTTGCGAGCTTGGGAGGACATCATCCTCGATGCGATATACATGCCCAACCGGCTGAACAGAAAGCCCGTGGGGATGGTGATGGTCTTTTCTTTGTCTTCCTCCGGTATGTAAATGCGGATCTTCATCATCAGCCCTCCTTACTCCACCCAAATGGCGAGCATGTCGCCCGCGTTCACCAATGTACCCCGCGCGCCTTGCTCAATCAGGAGGACGATGGCGCGGAAATCCACCTGTGCAAGCTGCTGGGCAAGTTCTTCTGCGTCCAATTCGCCTTCCTTGGCGCTGAAGGTGAAGGAGAACAGATCGTGTAAAACGCCCAGGCGGAACACTGGGAATGGAAGATTCAGACACACACGTGCGTCGTTCTCCGGCTGGATGGCTATACGGACGATCAGCTCCTCCGCGGGTTTGACAGGTGTGGCGGGGGCGGATTCGATGTATTCGCCCGTCAGCAGGGTATCAACGGTGATGTGCAGCTCCCGGGCCAGCATGGGCAGAGACATGATATCGGGGCAGCTCAGGTCATTCTCCCATTTGGAGACGGCCTGGGGCGTCACGCCCATGCGCTCGGCCAGGGCGTCCTGGGTGAGGCCTTGTTCCTTGCGCAGTGTCTGAATGCGGCGGCCCAGGCTGAGGCTCTTGAGGTCAGTCATGGTGGAAACCTCCTTTCGATGCCCTAATGATAACACAACGGCTGGTTGAGTTGAAGGGAACATCGGTTGAGTTGGTCATTTGTGCAGGAAATCGACGACTTCTTTCACCGTTTCCGCGTGCTCTGCGCCGCCCAGGCCGTGGTCGAGGGTAGCCTTCTCCACCACACGGCAGTGGGGCATCACTTCGCCGTAGCGGCGGATGTTATCCCCGAAGACCACGCCGTCCGCACCGGCGATGACGGCCAGCGTATCCCCTCGAAATTGCCCCGTCACCTCGTAAATTGGAAGCTTCTGCGCCATGCGGAAGTACAGCCCGCCCAGGCGGGTTGCTCCCACCCTGACAGTGTCGGGAATGCGCTGCGGGTCGTACACGGTGCCCATGCACTGCCCCTGAATGGCATCGGTCTTGAGGGAGGCCGCGGGAGCCAGCATGACCAGTTTTTCAATCTTGTCGTGGTAATAGCCTGCCAGCATACCCGCCACCACGCCGCCCTGGGAGTGCCCCAGGAGGGAGATGCCCGTCACATCCGGCAGCTGCATTGCGTACTGGAGGAAGGCGGCAGCGTCCTCGATTTCGCTGAAGACGGTCATGTCCCGGAAGGCACCCTGGCTGTTGCCGTGGCCGTTAAAGTCAAAGCGCAGTGTGGCAAAGCCGGCGGAAGTCAGCGCGTCGCTCCACTCCTGGAACCAGCCGCCAGGGAATGCGTCCATCCGCCCGCCAAAGCCGTGGAGCATCAGCACCAGCGGCGCGGGGCCTTGCACGTGCTTCTCCAGTACGCCGCGCAGGGTCAAACCGGCCCTGCGAAGGGCGATGTGCTTCACCCCGGGGCGATCCTCGGAGCTGATGACGATCTCGATGTGATCGGGAAAGTGCTCGATGGCGCCGCGCAGGTCAGCGGACTCCAGCCAGCGCAGGCTCTCGCTGTCCGTGCGGATGACGGGATAGGTGACCATCTCGACGTCCCCATCCATGACGGCGGCGTTGTCGATGAACAGATGGCAGGGCTTGCCCTGATCGTCAACGCCCTCCAGGGTGTAGCGGGCGGACAGCGTGCCGGTGCCGTCGGGATAGATCCGTTGGGTATCCACGCCGCCGGGGAGGATATTGCCCTTGAACAGCGGGCAATCGCATTCCCCGGTGAAGGGCAGCATGACGGCGGTGTCCGCGGATCCTTTTGTGACGATGCTGCCGGTCAGATAAACCTTGATTCGCAGAATCTCCATAATCAATTCCTCAGCCCATGTGGATGATGGAAGACAGGTTTTCCACGATCTTCCGCGCGATCCAGGGCTTGTTCATGGTGTAGAGGTGGATGTTGGTGACGCCGTTGGCCACCAGGTCGATGATCTGCTCGGTGGCGTAGGCGATACCGGCCTGGGCCATGGCCTCCGGGTCATGGGCGAAGCGGTCAGCGATGGCGGCAAAGCGCGGCGGCATGATGGAGCCGCTCAGCTGCACGGCGCGCTTGACCTGCCGGGGGTCGCAGATGGGCATGATGCCCGCGCAAACCGGCACGTCGATGCCCGCTCTCAGGCAGCGGTACAGGAAGTTGTACAGGATGCCGTTGTCGAAGAACATCTGCGTGGTGAGGAAGTCCACGCCGGCATCCACCTTGCGCTTCAGGTTTTCGATGTCCTGCATGCGGCTTGCGCATTCGGGATGGCCCTCCGGATAGCAGGCTGCGCCCACGCAGAAATCCCCCTGGGTGTGGATGAATTCCACCAGCTCCGAGGCATAGGCGAAGTCCCGGCAGGGTTCGCCCGCTGCGGGCAGATCGCCCCTGAGGGCCAGGACGTTTTCCATGCCGGCGGCCTTCATGTCGGAAAGCACCTGGGTTACGTGTTCCTTCGTGGACTGCACGCAGGTCAGGTGGCACAGGGGGGTAACGCCGGCATCCTGCACGGTCTGGGCGACGGCCAGGGTATGTCCCGGTGTGGAGCCTGCCGCCCCGTAGGTGACGGACATGTAAGCGGGCTTCAGAGCGGCAATCTCCCGCGTGACCTCCTGGGCCTGGGCGATGCCGTCAAACTTCTTGGGCGGGAAGACCTCGCAGGACAGACGGACCTTGTCGTCCCGGAGGATGGTCGATATGCGCATGGGAAGGGCTCCTTCCAAAGTACTTGCCTTCATTGTATACCAGGAGCGCGCTGGATGTCAATTCCCGAGAGAAAACCGGGAAAAAGGACAAAATATCTATCTTTTGAAAACGTTACCGGCAGGATTCTCCTGCTTTGCGCCGAAATGTTACAATCAAGCCTGATGGGTGAAAGAGTATTTGATAAGAAAGGGGACGAAGTCCTCATGATCCGCAGATATGATTTTGGCACCCCAATCTTTACCCACGCCATCGCTGTTCCCCAGCCCGTCTGCACAGACGCGATGCCCCGCTTCACCGTGGAGAAAAACGGCGACGAAGTGTCCTTCCGCGTGTATCTGGACGAGGACGACCAGATCTTCGGCCTGGGTGAGAGCGTCCGCGGCATCAACAAGCGCGGCCACCGTTACCGCGCCTGGTGCTCCGACGATTTCTCCCACACCGAGGACAAGGCCAGCCTCTATGCGGCCCACAATTTTGTGCTGTTTTCTGGCAAGTCCGGCATTTTCGGCCTGTATGTGGATGATCCCGGTGCGGTCACCTTCGACCTGGGCTACACCCGCGGCGACGAGGCTGTCATCACCTCTGAAAACGGCAATTTCTCCGCCTATTACATTGAGGCGGACAGCCTCATCGGCGCGGTAAAGGAGTTCCGCCACATGATTGGCCGCAGCTACCTGCCGCCCAAGTGGGGCCTGGGTTACATCCAGAGCCGCTGGGGCTATGTGACCGAGGAGGATCTGCGCGAGGTGGCCAGGAACCACCGCGAGCGCCACATCCCGCTGGACATGCTGTCCATGGACATCGACTATATGGAGGACTTCAAGGACTTCACCTGGGACACGAAGAAGTTCCCCGATTTGAAGGCCATGATCGCCGATTTCAAGGCCGACAACCTGCGCGTGGTGCCCATCATCGACGCAGGCGTGAAGCTCTGCCCCGGCGATCCAACCTATGATGAGGGGGTGGAGAAGGACTACTTCGTCAAGAAGAAGGATGGCTCCACCTTCGTGGGCGCGGTGTGGCCCGGCAAGGCCGTCTTCCCGGATTTCATGCGCAACGACGTGCGCCAGTGGTTCGGCGACAAGTACCACGGCATGCTGGAGGCCGGCGTGGAGGCCTTCTGGAACGACATGAACGAGCCCGCCATCTTCTACTCCGAGGAGGGGCTGGCGGACGCCTACGCCAAGGCCGACAAGCTGCGCAATAAGAACATCGGCGTGTATGATTACTTCGCCCTGAAGGACGCCTTCACCGGCATGTCCAACTCCATGGCGGATTACCAGCGTTTCTACCACGATGTGGACGGCCAGCGCATCCGTCATGACAAGGTGCATAACCTCTACGGCGCCATGATGACCAAAGCCGGCGCTCAAGGCATGAAGTCCTTCAACCCGGACAAGCGCCATCTGCTATTCAGCCGTGCGTCCTTCATCGGCGCCCACCGGGACGGCGGCGTTTGGCAGGGCGACAACTTCTCCTGGTGGAGCCACATCGCGCTGAACCTGCGCGAGCTGGCCGGGATGAACATGTGCGGCTTCCTCTACACGGGTGCGGACCTGGGCGGCTTCGGCCAGAACACCACCGAGGATCTGCTCCAGCGCTGGCTGCAGCTCGGCGTTTTCACGCCCCTGATGCGCAATCATGCAGCGCTTGGCACCCGCGACCAGGAGATCTACCGTTTCCGCAACTGGGAGCAGATGCGTGACACCCTGACCGTCCGCTATGCGCTCATTCCTTTCCTGTACTCCGAGCTGGTCAAGGCCGCGATTAAGGACGACATGCTCTTCCGCCCGCTGGCCTTCGACTATCCTGCTGACAAGCGCGCCTGCCGTGTGGAGGATCAGCTGATGCTGGCGGGCTCCTGCATGATCGCGCCCGTCTACGAGCAGAACGCCCGCGGCCGTTATATGTATCTGCCCGAGGACATGCTGATGGTCCGCTTCCGCTCTGCGGAGGACTATGACTGCATCCCCATGACAAAGGGTGATCACTGGATCGACCTCGAGATGAACGAGTTTCCGCTGTTCATTAAGAAGGGGCAGGTGATCCCGCTGGCGAAGGGGGCCGAGTGTGTCGCCCAGGTGGACGAAACCAGGCTGGCCCTGCTGGGCTGGCTGGAGCATGGCACGGCCTGCACCCTCTACGATGATGACGGCGAGTCCATGAACATCGACCTGGCTGCGGGCCTGACTCTCATTGACGTGCAGGTCAAGAGTGGAAAGGCCATCGCCAAGGCGCAAGGCATTGACCTGGATGCGAGTCGCATCATCGTCGGCTGAATACGGGAAACATTATAAGTGCAGCCCTGATTCTTGACACATAAAGTTCATGGTGATATGATATTGTCCAACTGATACGTGCGTTTTATTGATTCCGCGCACAGAAAAAAGGAGTGTTTTCCCAATGGCTAAGGTCCACAAGGCTCGCAAGAGCAACACGAAGTACAATTTCCAGAAGAAAAAGATCAATCCCAAGCTGCTGCTGGTCATCCTGGCGGTCATCGTTGTTGCCGCCATCGGCCTGAAGGTCGCTTATGACAAGCACCTGAACGGTGAGTTCGAGGTTGCCGCCCCCACTGCCGAGCAGATGGCCAATATCGCCGACAACTGGGAAATCCTGAATACCCACACCGACAAGATCATGAACTACTACACCCTGATGGGCCTGTCTGCTGACGGTACCGACGGCAGCGGCAACGTGCTGCTGATCTACACCGGCCATGAGGACATCGAGGAGATCTCCATCCAGATCCTGGGTGCCCAGGAAGTCACCGAAGTGACCGCCACCGGCGCTTTCGCCCGCACCAACCTGGCTGACTTCATCAACGGCGTTGCGCCTTGGAACCAGGCCGTCAAGCAGATCGTTGCTGAGAATGGCAAGTGTGCCATCGTCATCTATGACGAAGCCACCGAAGCCCTGGACGGCGCCATCCTGGCGGAAGTCATCGCTGAGCTGGAAGCCATCATCGCCGAAGGCCCCGTCGTGACCGAGGAAGCTCCCGCTGAGGAAGCTCCCGCCGAGACCACCGAGGAAGCTCCTGCTGCTGAGTAATCAGCCCCCAAAACAAGAAAAAGCCTCCTGCTTGTGCAGGAGGTTTTCCTTATGCGTTGATATCCAGCCCAAAGCCGGCAAAGTGTACCGGGGGCGTCTGGGCGCGGTATGCTGCATCGCCGCCGGCAGCATTGACGCCGGCCACGCGCCCCATTGCCTCCGCCTCGGGCCAAAGGCCATACGAGATGCCGCAGGCTGCGCAGTCGCCCGCTGCGTACACATCCGGAGCGGAGGTCTGCATGTGCTCGTCCACGATGATCTTGCGATCCACCCGGATGCCCGCTGCGGCTGCGATCTCTGCATTGGCACGGATGCCGGCAGAGACAATCACCAGATCCGCCGGGAGGCTGCGCCCGTCCTTCAGGTGGAGGCCGGTGTCATCCAGCCTGACGGCGCTGGCGCAGGTGTAGAGCTTCACGCCATGATCCTTCATCGCGCGGGCGATTTGTTCGGAGGTGTCGGCATCCACCTGGCGGGCCATGACCCGGGCGTCGAATTCCACCACGGATACGGTGAGTCCGCCCTGATGCAGGCTCCAGGCGGCCTCCAGCCCGAGCACGCCGCCGCCGATGACCACGGCGTTCCTGGAGGATTTGGCCAGCTCCCGGACGCGGATGGCATCCGTCATTTCGCGCACAGCGATGACATTGGGCCTGTCGCTGCCCTCAAAAGCCGGGATGAAGCACCGTGCGCCCAGGGCATACACCAGCTTGTCATAAGTGAAGACGTTGCCATCCTTCAGGCTGATGGTCTTCTTCTCCACGTTGATGGCGGAAACGGTGCGGCCGTTCAGCGTCACGATATCCCGGCCCGGCGCGTCGTACCAGGCGGCCGTCTCGATGGCAATATCCGCTGCAGAAACACTTCCCAGCAGCTGCTTGGTCAGCGCGGGGCGGTAGTAGGGGAAGGCGCTCTCGCCGGAAAGCATAACAATCAGCCCGCTCTTATCGGTTTCGCGGATGGCCTTTGCGGCGGACAGGGCGGCAATTCCCCCGCCGAGGATAAAATAGCGCTTCATGTGCATCGCTCCTTCAGGTGTCGTTGGGTTCATCATACCGTGTTCTGAGAAAGTTGAAACATCCGTGCATGAAAAATCCAGGTTGGGACAAACTGCATGCCGAGGTGATGAACATGAACTGGACGCAAAAAGAAACGTCCCTCCTGAAAGACCTGAAGGACCAGGAACAGCTTTGCGTGGACAAGTACGCCGAGTATGCCAAGCGGGCCCACGACCCGGAGCTCAAGCAACTCTTTGAGGACATCCGCCAGACCGAGCAGCAGCATCTGACCACGGTCTGCAACTGGCTGGGCGAACAGCCGCCCAAGGCCTGGGATCTGGTGGGCGCGCAGCACCGCGGCGTCAACAAATTTGCCGACGATCCCGCCGCCAAGGAAGAAGACAAATACCTCTGCCAGGACGCCTTGTGCACCGAGAAGGAGGTCAGCGGGGCCTACAACACCAGCATCTTTGAGTTCCGCGATCCGCAGGTGCGCCAGCAGCTGCACCAGATTCAGGGCGCAGAGCAGAAGCATGGCGAGATGATCTACCAGTACATGGCCAAGAGCGGCATGTATCAGGCACAGTAACAAAAAGGGGGCTGCCGCATGTGTCTACAGACAGTGCAGCAGCCCTTTGAGGTGTTTACTGTTTGGCGTCCTCCAGCGGGATGACCTTTGAAATGTCCAGCTCATTTTCAATCAGGCCGTCCTGCTTGAGCATCTTCTCCAGGATTTCCACGTCCAGCGTGGCGCTGAGCATCTCGCCCTTGTAGAGATGATCCAGCAGCTTCTGGCAGGCATCAAGGATCATGTCCAGGCCCTTAAGTGTGGAGGTGCGAACCTCGTCAACCCTTTCCGTGGATACGCCGCTGAGGCTGATCTTTCGGAAGGCGCTTACCAGGTGCAGCGCGGTGGGCAGGTAGTAATTCAGCAACCGACGGCATTGCTGCTCCCGGGCTGGGACTTCCTGGGCGGCTTTGATAATGCGGCGGCATATCGTGATCAGGGCATCTGCCTTGGCGTGCACGGCCTGATCGCTCATCTGATCGGCCTCATCCTGAATCTGCCGCAGCATTTCCGCGGCTTTGTCGGTGAAGGGCGCGTTGGCGGAAGCTTCAGGGAGCCTTGCCGGTTCAGCGGGCTTCCGGCGGCGCAGCAGGATCATCACCAATGCAGCCGTCATCACGGCAACGGCCAGCACGGGGTAGATAGGAACAACAGGCGTCTCAGATTGCGTGGGCAGCTCATCGAGGGGTGCTGTATCGGTGATGACGTAGACAGGTGCATCGCCGGCATGGGCGGCAGGATACCCCTCATAATCGATGTAGAGTGTGGCGGCGTAGCGGCGAACCTCCCCGTTGACCTCGTAGCTGTACAAGTATACCTGATCGATCAGCACCGGTGCGCCCTGTGCGTCACGGGGCAGATAGATGGGTTCCTGGTAAACATCCGTCAATGTGATCGGCGCAGAGAGGGTGTATTCTCCGCTGCGGCGGTTACCGGAGCCTACCCAGAGGGTTGCCTTGTGGGGAATGTCGATCACGACGGTGCCGATCAGCAGTGCATTGCCGTCCGGCGTGACAGAGAACTGCCCGGAGGGAAGCGTCATTTCGTACACAGCGCGGGTCTTGCCGCCGTAGACCATCAGGGCTTCCTTGAAGCTGAAACGGTCATCCTCCAGCAGGTATTCTTCCCCCTGAAAGATCAGCTTGTTCACCTCATTGTTGAGATGCATCTGGAAAGCCTCATCCCCATAGTGCATATCTGGGAAGGTCACGGCCGTGTCAGCCTGTGCCGCCCCGAAAAGAAGGCAAAGCGTGCAGACCAGCAGAAGAAACGTGTTAAGCTTTTTCATGGTGTTCTGTATCCTTTCCGTGGGGTTCAGGCCTGCCAGACAGCCATGGCGGCGGCCATACCGGCCTCGTGGGTGATGGACAGCAGGAAATGACCGCCTTTTTCTGCGGCCTTGCCCGTCAGGGTGACAACGGGCTGTCCCAGATCGGTGTGGGTAATGCTGATGTCCGTCATGGGGAGGGTAAGTCCCGTGCCCAGGGCCTTCAAAATGGCTTCCTTCGCGGCGAAAAGCCCGGCCATGGTCTGGGCGGCAGTCACGCCCTTGCTGCGGATGTAGGCTTGCTCCTCCTCGGTGAACAGCCGCCGCAGGGGGTAGTCGTCCTCCAGCCAGCGCTGCATTCGCGCGATTTCGCACAAATCCAGCCCAATTCCGCGAATATCAGACATAGCCCATCACTCCTCTCACGCTCACGTCGCCCGCCAGCACCCGGCGGAGCTCGCTCTCTGTGCGTACCAGCAGTGCGCCGGTTTCGTCAATGTCCTCTGCGGTGCCGGTAAAGCTGTTATCAGCTCCCAGCACATGCACCTGGCTGCCCAGGGTGATGCACTCCCGGCGGAAGTCCTGAGCGATGCCTGAGAAGCCATGCTGCTCCACGGCAGTCAGTGCATCCTCCAGCGCGGCCAGGTACGCCGCGACGATGGCGCCCCGGTCAGGAATGTCCGCGCATTCCTCAATGGAGGTGGCACGCGCGGCCAGCTCCGGGGGATAAGCGCCCCGGCGGACGTTCAGCCCTGTGCCAGCCACGACGTAGTACCCCTGCGCCTCAAAGCCCATCTCAAGCAGGATGCCGCAGAGCTTCTTGCCCTGCAGCACCAGGTCGTTGGGCCACTTGACCTTCGCGTCCAGCGAGGTCACTTGGCGGACGGCTTTCGTCATCGCCAGCGCGCAGCAGAAGGTGATCAGCGGGGCGCTTTCGACGGGCATATTGGGCCTAAGCAGTACGCTCAGCCACACGCCCTGTCCCTCGGGGGAGGACCAGGTGCGGTCCATGCGGCCGCGTCCGGCGGTCTGGCACTCACACAGGCACAGGCTGCCATGGGGCGCGCCTTGGCGTGCCATGTCCTTGAGGACGAGGTTGGTGGAGGTCAGCGTGTGCTCGTAGTGATTGACGGCGCGGCCCAGGGCGCGGGTTTGCAGCAGGGAAGTCCAGTGGGCGGGCAGGAGGGACATGGGATCAGCTCCAATTGGTGTGATGAGGATATTGTACCTGATTTGCAGCGGGTTGGCAAGGGATGGCGAATTGTAAATTCTTCGGCGGAGGGTTGACGGCGCGGCGGGGAGGGGGTATCATGGAGAAAAAGGAGGCGATTCGCCATGACAAGATGGCAGCGGTTCTGCTGGGCGCTGGGATATACGATGCTGACCGTATTCGGTGTGTTTATGTGGATGTACGCCACGGATACAGGCGTGTTCAACTGCCTTGGCGCGACGTCGTTGATTTATGGCCTTGGGGTCGGTGCTTACGCAGAGAATGAGTTGATTGGCGGTGCCATGTTTATTCTTTTCCTGACGATAGGTGCGGGGCTGCTGATCGTGCCTGTGCTGACTGCATTCAATCTGAAAGTGCCTGTGTATGTGCTGATGGGGCTGGACGTGCTGGGCCGTATCATTTTGATCGTCAATAAGGCACTGGATCGGGATGCATATATGCTGGGGGAGATCATCCTTGGCCTGATCGTGTCCATCGGCGTGCTGGCTGGGACGATCCGCATGTTCCGTCAGCCGGAAAAGACTGCAGAAGCGCAGGTGCTATGAGTGGTTGCACTTGCCTCGCTAATTTCGCATAAATTCCCCCTTCCCGGCGAAAATAATGCGTGAAACCCCATTTACAAACGGCAGGAAATCTGCTACAATAGCGTGTGGGTCTGTGAACCTCCCGCGCAGGCGTCCGATCACTCCGACGGCGCACTTCGTAGGAAGGCGATTGCCCGCAAATAAAGCCGTCCATGATGACGGCAAGAAAATGGAGGAATCCCCATGAATCTGGCCGAAATGACCAAGTCCGAGATCATCGCCGCCTTTGCCCAGCACGAGGGCGACACCGGCTCCCCCGAGGTGCAGGTTGCTCTGCTGACTGCTCGCATCAATCACCTGAACGAGCACCTGAAGAAGAACCGCAACGACCATCACTCCAACCGCGGCCTGCTGCTGATGGTTGGTCAGCGCCGTGGTCTGCTGGAGTACCTCAAGAAGACCGACATCGAGCGCTACCGTGCTCTGATCGCCAAGCTGAACCTGCGTAAGTAATGCGGGGCAGGCCCCGCGGCCATTTCCGCCAATCTTGGATGACGGTTGAGTCGTCTTCCGCGACTGGAACTTGTCTGACGCTTGAATGACGGAATGGTGGGGCAGCGATCGACTGGCGGTTTGTATAGCTGGAACCGCTGTTGGGGTTTAAAGCCCTTGCAGCGGTTCTGCTATGCAACGGACAATCCCCATGTAAGCAAGCCAGGGGATGTTATCCCATGAAAATCCTTAGGGGTTTTCAAACGATAGCATCTCCCGGCTGAATAGGGCAGGGCGTGGCGCTCTGCCTGTGTGTAGAAGAAGGAGAAGAGAAAATGGAAGCCAAGAAGTATACAATGGACCTGGCTGGCCACAAGCTCAGCCTGGAATTCGGCAAGTACTGCGAGCAGGCTGCCGGCTCCGTGTGGGTGTCCCTGGATGACACCGTCGTGATGGTCAACGCCACCATGTCTCCCGTGGCCCGTCCCGGCGTGGACTTCTTCCCCCTGGCTGTTGACGTCGAGGAGAAGCAGTACGCTGCCGGCAAGATCCCCGGCGGCTTCATCAAGCGCGAGGGCCGTCCCACCGAGAAGGCGACCCTGACCTGCCGCCTGATCGACCGTCCCCTGCGTCCCCTGTTCCCCAAGGGCATGCGCAACGACGTGCAGGTGGTTGCCACCATCCTGAGCGTTGACAAGCAGAATCCCCCGGAGATCCCCGCCATGATCGGTTCTTCCATCGCGCTGGCTGTGTCCGATATTCCGTGGGGCGGCCCCACCGGCTCTGTCGTGGTGGGCCTGATCGACGGCGAGTTCGTCTGCTGCCCCACCGAGGAGCAGATGGCTGCTTCCCAGATGCACCTGACCGTGTCCGGCACCCGCGACGCTGTGCTGATGGTTGAAGCCGGCGCCAAGGAAGTGTCCGAGAAGGTCATGCTGGACGCCATCATGTTCGCCCATGACTGGATCAAGAAG